>NZ_MIAM01000001.1:0-32716 GCF_001830555.1 Sphingopyxis sp. RIFCSPHIGHO2_12_FULL_65_19
GCCGACCCCGACGCGCCGACCGCCGCGCTGACGGTGGCGCAGATCCACCAATTGCTGGAAAGCACGGGAAATCATCGGCTTGCTGTCGATGTTTACGACCATTTGCGGATCATCACGCTCGAACCCGGGACGCTGGTTTTTGCCTCGGTGGCGGCGCTTGGGGCGTCGTTCGCGCGCGATCTGGGCGATGCGCTGCTCGCCGCGACGGGCAGTCGCTGGCAGGTGCGAGCGGGCGAGGGCGAGGGACGGCCGAGCCTTGGCAATATCCGCGCCGCGACGCTCGCCGACAATGACGCGCGCATCCGCGAACTGCCGGTGGTGAAGGCCGCCCTGGCGGCTTTTCCCGATGCAAGGCTTGTCGAAGACGACGACAATCGCCATAGGTTGAACCCATGAAATCGATCGAAGAAATGATGAAGGCGGCGCAGGAAGCCGCCGCCACCGTCCAGGCCCAGATGCAGGAGGCGCAGGCGAAGCTCGACAGCGTCGAGGTCGAGGGCGTTTCGGGCGGCGGGTTGGTCAAGATCACCGCGACCGCCAAGGGCCGGATCAAGGCGATCCACATCGACGACAGCCTGATCGTCCCCGCCGACAAGCAGATGCTGGAAGACCTGCTCGCCGCGGCGTTCAACGACGCGCGGGAAAAGGCCGATGCGGCGAGCAACGAGGAAATGGGCAGGATGACCAGCGGCCTGCCATTGCCGCCGGGTTTCAAGCTGCCGTTCTGAGCGGGCTTTGGCGGCGCTGTTCAGCGCAACGACATTGAATGCGTGCGAAGTTACGCCATATTAGCGTTGACCACCCAAAAAGAAGGACGGCGCGCCCGGTCGCGGCGCCCGTCCAGGAGCCGTAATGACGCAATCTTATCCCCTTCTTCCGCTGCGTGACATCGTCGTTTTCCCGCACATGATCGTGCCGCTGTTCGTCGGCCGCGACCGTTCGGTCGCCGCGCTCGAAACCGCGATGGAAAGCGACAAGGAAATCTTCCTCGTCGCGCAGCTCGATCCGGGTGAGGACGACCCGCAGCGCGACGATCTGTACGATGTCGGCGTGATCGCGACCGTTCTTCAGTTGCTCAAGCTGCCCGACGGCACCGTCCGCGTGCTGGTCGAGGGCAAGGAGCGCGCCAAGCTGCTGGCGCTCACGAACGAAGACAAGACGGTGATGGCGAGCGTGAAGCCGATCGGCGACACGGTCGATGACAGCGTCGACACCGCCGCACTGATGCGCTCGGTCGTCGACCAGTTTGAAAATTACGCCAAGCTCAACAAGAAAATGCCGGCCGAAACCGCGGTCCAGCTGTCGCAGATCGAGGACGCTTCGCGCCTCGCGGACTCGGTTGCCGGCAATCTCAACATCAAAGTGTCCGACAAGCAGGCCCTGCTCGTCGAGGATGCGCCGTCGAAACGGCTCGAAATGGTGTTCGCCTTCATGGAAGGCGAACTGGGCGTGCTGCAGGTCGAAAAGAAGATCCGCGGCCGCGTGAAGCGCCAGATGGAAAAGAGCCAGCGCGAATATTATCTGAACGAGCAGCTGAAGGCGATCCAGCGCGAACTCGGCAACGACAATGGCGAGGGCGGCGACGATCTCGCCGAGTTGCAGATCAAGATCGACAGCCTCAAAATGTCGAAGGAGGCCAAGGCCAAGGCGAACGCCGAGCTTAAGAAGCTGCGCGCGATGGCACCGATGTCGGCCGAGGCCACCGTCGTGCGCAACTATCTCGACACGCTGATCGGCCTGCCGTGGGGCAAGAAGTCGAAGCTGAAAAAAGACATCGCCAAGGCACAGGCCGTCCTCGACGACGACCATTATGCGCTCGAAAAGGTCAAGGACCGGATCGTCGAATATCTGGCGGTGCAGGCGCGCACCAACAAGCTGAAGGGTCCGATTTTGTGCCTCGTCGGCCCTCCGGGCGTCGGGAAGACGTCGCTCGGCCGGTCGATCGCGAAAGCCACGGGCCGCGAGTTTGTGCGCCAGTCGCTGGGCGGCGTGCGCGACGAAGCCGAAATCCGCGGCCACCGCCGCACCTATATCGGCTCGCTGCCGGGCAAGATCGTGACCAACCTCAAAAAGGCCGGCACGATGAACCCGCTGTTCCTGCTCGACGAAATCGACAAGCTGGGCCAGGATTTCCGCGGCGATCCGGCATCGGCGCTGCTCGAAGTGCTAGACCCCGAACAGAATGGCAAATTCCAGGACCATTATCTGGAGGTCGATGTCGACCTTTCGGACGTGATGTTCGTGACCACGGCCAATTCGCTGAACCTGCCGCAGCCGCTGCTCGACCGCATGGAGATCATCCGGCTCGAAGGCTATACCGAGGACGAGAAGGTCGAGATCGCCAAGCTGCACCTGATCGCCAAGCAGGTCGAGGCGCATGGACTGAAAGACGGCGAGTTCGAGCTGACCGAAGAGGGGTTGCGCGACCTTATCCGCTATTACACCCGCGAAGCCGGCGTCCGCACGCTTGAGCGTGAGATTGCGCGCCTGGCGCGCAAGGCGCTGCGCCGTATTCTGGAAGGCAAGGCGGAAAGTGTCGTCGTGACGCCGGAAAACCTCTCCGAATTTGCGGGCGTGCGCAAATTCCGTCACGGCATGGGCGATCTGGAAGACCAGGTCGGTGCCGTCACCGGCCTTGCGTGGACCGAGGTCGGCGGCGAATTGCTGACGATCGAGGCCGTGACCGCGTCGGGCAAGGGCCAGGTGCGCACCACCGGCAAGCTGGGCGAAGTGATGACCGAGTCGGTTCAGGCCGCGCTGTCGTTCGTGAAGGCGCGCGCGCCCGCCTATGGCATCAAGCCCAGCCTGTTCGCGCGCAAGGACATCCACATCCATCTTCCCGAAGGGGCGGTGCCAAAGGATGGGCCGTCGGCGGGTGTCGGCATGGTCACCGCGATGATTTCGACGCTGACCGGCATTGCGGTGCGCCGCGATGTCGCGATGACCGGCGAAGTCACGCTGCGCGGTCGCGTCCTTGCCATTGGCGGCCTGAAGGAAAAGCTGCTTGCGGCGCTGCGCGGCGGCATCAAGACGGTGCTTATTCCGGAAGAGAATGAGAAGGACCTCGTTGAAATTCCGGCGAATATCACAAGCGGGCTGAAGATTATCCCGGTCAGCCATGTCGACCAGGTGCTGGCCGAAGCGCTGGTGTCGCCGGTTGTGCCGATCGAATGGACCGAAGCCGACGAGTTGGCCGCTTCCCCCCCGATGGCACCCGGAAGCGACCCCGAAACGACGATTCGTCACTGAGTCGAAGCTTGTTCCCGGCAATTCGCCCCAAATTCGTCGCAAAATCGACGTTTTGGGGCGTTTTTCGGCCTTTTTTGCTTTGACAAGCCGGGGTTAAACATCGTTAGTGGCGCGCCATGGCTTCGGGCCATGAGAATCATTTAAACCAACCATATTGCAGGGGTTCCTTAGGCATGAACAAACAAGACCTGATCGCCGCCGTCGCTGACTCGAGCGGCCTGACCAAGGGTGACGCGAGCAAGGCGGTTGAAGCCGTTTTCGACGCGATCACGGGTTCGCTGAAGAAGGGCGGCGAAGTCCGTCTCGTTGGCTTCGGCACCTTTGCCGTCAGCAAGCGCAAGGCATCGACCGGCCGCAACCCGCGCACCGGCGAAACGATGACCATCGCGGCGTCGAACCAGCCGAAGTTCAAGGCCGGCAAGGCCCTCAAGGACGCCGTCAACTAAGTTGGCCCGCACCTTTTGGTAAAAACATCTCGGGCCGTGGCGCAAGCTGCGGCCCGATTTGCATAAGCTGATAATTTCGATGAAATGTCCGTTGCAATCATCGTCGCAACGGCTATGGACGTCCAGCTTTCGGACGCCGGGTCTTCGGTCCGCACCGGAACGGGCGCGTAGCTCAGCGGTAGAGCACACCCTTCACACGGGTGGGGTCACAGGTTCAATCCCTGTCGCGCCCACCATGGCCCACCGGCCATGACTGGAACCGAACGCCTGGAACCAATACGGGGGCTGACCCGGCCATTCATCGCCTATTCAATGCTTTCGCGTTAGAGAACGGCCATGATCCGCACTTTGATCCTTTTCCTCGGTCCCGCCCTGCTGTTCTCGGCAGCGACCCCCGCGACCGCGCGCAACGACCGCGACCAGGATAATCTGCGCGAAGCCGCAGCGCAGGGGCAGGTTATTCCGCTCAACCGGCTGGTCGCCGATATTCGGTCGCGCCCGCCCTATAGCGACATGACCTATCTTGGCGGTCCCCAGTTCAACGCGGGCCGCATGATCTATGCGCTGAAATTCATGGACGGCAGCCAGGTTGTCGTCGTCTATGTCGATGCCCGCACCGGGCGGATCGTCGGACGCAAGCCCTGACATTCCTGTAATCCGGCCTTTCGTCGCAACGAGATTTTGCGATGATCGTTCGGACTTGATACATAGTCGAAACATGCGACCGGCCCTGTCCGGTGCGCAACGGAAAGGCGCCTGAATGCGGATTTTGATTGTCGAAGACGAACCCACGCTGGGACCGCAGTTGAAGGCGACGCTGGAGGGGGCGGGTTATGCCGTCGATCTCGCGACCGACGGCGAGGATGGGCATTTCCTTGGCTCGACCGAAAATTACGACGCCGCGATCCTCGATCTCGGTCTGCCCGAAATCGACGGGCTGACGGTGCTCGACCGCTGGCGCCGCGAAAAGCGCAATTTCCCGGTGCTGGTCCTGACGGCACGCGATAGCTGGTCCGACAAGGTCGCGGGCCTCGACGCCGGTGCCGACGACTATCTTGCCAAGCCGTTCCAGACCGAGGAACTGATCGCACGGCTTCGCGCGCTGATCCGCCGCGCGGCGGGCAATGCGTCGAGCGAGCTGATCGCGGGCACGGTGCGGCTCGACACGCGATCGGGGCGCGTCACGCTGGCCGGTGAGCCGGTGAAGCTGACCGCGCAGGAATATAAACTCCTGTCCTATCTGCTCCATCACAAGGGCAAGGTCGTGTCGCGGACCGAACTGATCGAGCATATCTATGATCAGGACTTCGACCGCGATTCCAATACGATCGAGGTTTTCGTGACGCGGATCCGCAAAAAGCTTGGCGCCGACATCATCACGACGATCCGCGGCCTTGGCTATCAGCTCGACGATCCGCAGGGTTAGGGACATCCGGCATGGCCGAAGCGGACATCCCGCCCGCTGACGGCGCTGGCGCGGACGATCCGGTCAAGCCCGCCGCGCTGACCAGCCGGATCACCGGCTCGCTGGCGCGGCGCATGATCGCGATTGCGGCGCTGTGGATATCGGTCCTGCTGATCGGCGGCGGCTTCGCGCTCGATCGGGTGCTGACCGGGGCGATCACGCGCAATTTCGATTCCAGCCTCGAATATGTGCTGATTGCGATGATCCGATCGTCCGAAATCGGCCCCGACGGCGAGGTGCGCCTGGTCGAGCCGCTGGGCGACCAGCGTTTCCTCGAACCCTATAGCGGCCTCTATTGGCAGATCAGCGGCGGCAATCAGGAACCCTATCGTTCGCGTTCGCTGTGGGAACGCTCGCTGAAGGCGCCGACGCCGCACATCGACAACCAGATCCATACCTATGACAGCAACCAGTTTCCCGACGAGGAACTGCGCGTGCTCGAACGCAATGTCATCCTGCCGGGCAGCAGGGTCAGCTGGCGATACCAGATTGCGCAATCGCGCGAGGCGCTCGATGCGCAGGTCGGCGCGGTGCGGCAAACATTGATCCCCAGCCTCGCGCTGCTAGGCCTCGGCCTGATCATCCTCGCGGCGCTCCAGACTTTTTACGGGCTGTGGCCGCTGCGTCACATCCGGCGGGCAATTGCCGCGATGCGCGGCGGGCAGCACCGCCGCGTCACCGCGCCTCTGCCGCTGGAGGTGCAGCCGATGGTCGACGAGCTGAACGCCCTGCTGGCGCATAACGAGAAACAGGCGGAGGAAGCGCGGCTGCACGCGGGCAATCTGGCGCATGCGCTCAAGACCCCGCTGACCGTGCTCGTCAACAGCGCGACGAGTTCGGATTCGGAACTGGCGGAAACGGTGCGGCGCGAGGCGGCGACGATGCAGCGCCAGGTCGATCACCATCTGGCGCGCGCGCGCGCCGTCGGGCGCCGCGGTGCGGCGCAGGCGCGCGCCGTGGTGTGGGACAGCGTGGGCAGCGTGCTGCGCGCCGTGGCGGCGCTTCACCCCGACGCGCGGCTCGATGCGGCGGGCGACAAGACGCTCGTCGTGCGGGTCGAGCGGCAGGATCTCGACGAACTTGTCGGCAACCTGCTCGAAAATGCGGCGAAATATGGCGGTGGCAGCGTGTTCGTCACGATCCAGCGCGACGGCAATATGGCGGAAATCCTGATCGAGGATGATGGCGCCGGGATTTCGCCCGCCGACCGCGACCGCGTCATCGACCGCGGCGTCCGGCTCGACAGCGGCAAGCCGGGCACGGGGCTGGGTCTGGCAATCGTGCGCGACGTGGCCGAAATCTACGGCGGCGGCATCACGCTCGAAGAGAGCGAGGATCTGGGCGGCCTGCTGGTGCGATTGCGCCTGCCAGCGGGCTAGGAGCCGTGTCGGTTTTGGGGGGAGAGCGGGCATTCGCTGGCTGGCTTTCGTCATCCCGGACTTGATCCGGGATCCATAGCTGAACCGTCGTCATGGACCCCGGATCAAGTCCGGGGTGACGAGGATGGATAGGTCCGCAACCGATCGCTTCCTGCCGCTCTCGAACCGAACCCCTAAAGCCACAAAGGACATAATCTGGCGTCGCGCATACGGGGCTTTTGTGGCTTTAAGCTGCGGTCACCACCAGCCCGCGCTGCACCCCCGGCCGCGCCAGCCCGGCATCGAGCCAGCGCTGCACATGACCGAACCGCTCGAACCCGACGATCTGTGCCGCGTCGTAGAAGCCGATCAGGTTCCGCACCCAGCCGAGCAGCGAAATATCGGCGATGCTGTAATCGGCGCCCATCACCCAGTTGCGGTCCGCCAGCCGCTCGTCGAGCACGCCCAGCAGCCGTGCCGATTCGGCCGCGTAGCGATCGCGCGGGCGCTTGTCGTCATAATCCTTGCCGGCGAATTTGTGGAAGAAGCCAAGCTGGCCGAACATCGGCCCCACGCCGCCCATCTGCCACATCAGCCACTGGATCGTTTCGTAGCGCGTCGCGGGATCGGCCGAGAGATATTGGCCCGACTTGTCCGCGAGATAGATCAGGATCGCGCCCGATTCGAACAGCGCGAGCGGCTTGCCGTCCGGTCCGTCGGGATCGTAGATCGCGGGAATCTTGCCGTTCGGGTTGAGCGCGAGGAAGGCCGGGTCGTGGCTCTCGTTCGCCATGATGTCGATCCGGTGCGGCTCATAGGGCAGGCCCGTTTCCTCGAGCATGATCCCGACCTTCACGCCATTGGGCGTCGGGGCGGAGAAAAGCTGGAGCCGGTCGGGGTGTTCGGCGGGCCATCTGGCGAAGATCGGGTGCATCATGCACCTTGCTCGCGCTTCGCCTGCTGATGGTGGCGGATCACCTCGTCGATAATGAAGCGCAGGAATTTCTCGGTAAAGTCGGGGTCGAGGTCGGCGTCACGCGCCAGGTCTCGCAGCCTTTCGATCTGCCGTTCCTCGCGGCCCGGATCGGCGGGGGGCAAGCCCTCTCGCGCCTTGAGTTCGCCGACGGCCTTGGTCACCTTGAACCGTTCGGCCAGCATATAGACCAGCGCCGCGTCGATATTGTCGATGCTCTGGCGAAAGCGGCTCAGTTGGTCGTCCATGGATGCGCGGCTCCTCTCGTGCCCGGCACGCTTGGCACCGTGCGGGGGGCGCTGGCAAGCCGAAAGTCGTTGCAAAATCGTGACCGCGGCGCCAAGGCTCGCCGCGTTATGACTGCCGAAATCCACCAGCTTCACGGCCAGACGCCGCCCTCGCTCGACCCGATGATGGCGCTCGTCGCCGCCGATATGAACGAGGTGAACGCAGTCATCCTCGACCGGATGCAATCCGAAGTGCCGCTGATCCCCGAACTCGCCGGGCATCTGATCGCGGGCGGGGGCAAGCGGATGCGCCCGATGCTGACACTCGCCTGCGGCAAGCTGCTCGACTATCCGGGCCGCCGCCATTGCAAACTCGCCGCCGCGGTCGAATTCATCCACACCGCGACCCTGCTGCACGACGATGTCGTCGACAAATCGGACCTGCGCCGCGGGCGCAAGACCGCGAACATGATCTGGGGCAACAGTGCGTCGGTGCTGGTCGGCGATTTCCTGTTCAGCCGCGCGTTCGAGGTGATGGTCGAGGATGGGTCGCTGAAGGTGCTCAAGATCCTCAGCCGCGCCTCGGCGGTCATCGCGGAGGGCGAGGTCAACCAGCTGTCGGCGCAGCGCCGGATCGAAACAAGCGAGGACCAGTATCTCGCGATCATCAACGCCAAGACCGCCGAGCTGTTTGCGGCGGCGTGCAAGATCGCCGCGGTTGTCGCCGAACGCGACGATGCGACCGAAGCCGCGCTCGACGCCTATGGCCGCAACCTTGGGATCGCGTTCCAGCTGGTCGACGATGCGATCGATTATGTTTCGGATGCCGAAACGATGGGGAAGGGCGTCGGTGACGATTTTCGCGACGGCAAGGTGACGCTGCCCGTGATCCTCGCCTATGCGCGCGGATCGGCGGAGGAGCGCGAGTTCTGGAAGCTGGCGATCACGGGCCACAAGACGTCGGACGAGGACCTCGCCTATGCGACGTCGCTGCTTCGCAAGCATGACACGATCGACGACACGCTGGCGCGGGCGCGCCATTACGGCCAGCGCGCGGTCGATGCGATCGGCGGATTTCGTGCCAGCCAGGCGAAATCGGCGCTGACCGAGGCGGTCGCCTTCGCGGTCGCGCGCGCTTATTGACCTTTCGCCGGGCAGGAGCGATCCGATGACCGTTTCGCTGCCGATCGATCCCGTGCTGCCCGACATCATGGCGGCGCTGCTGCTGAAACCCAACGCCGTGGTCGTCGCGCCGCCGGGCGCCGGCAAGACGACGCGCGTCGCACCGGCCATCCTGGACCAGCCGTGGTGCAAGGGGGCCGTTTGGTTGCTGTCGCCGCGGCGGCTCGCAGCGCGCGCAGCGGCGGAACGGATTGCCGAGGAGATGGGCGAGGCCGTCGGCGGCAAGGTCGGCTATGCGACGCGGCTCGACAGCAAGCAGTCGGCGGCGACGCGCCTGTTGGTGATGACCCCAGGCCTGTTCCGCAACCGCATCCTCGCCGACCCCGAACTGGCAGGCGTGTCGGCGGTGCTGTTCGACGAGGTTCACGAACGCAGCCTCGATGGCGATTTTGCGCTGGCGCTCGCGATTGATGCGCAACAGGGCCTGCGCGACGATATCCGCCTGGTGGCGATGTCGGCCACGCTCGATGGCGCGCGTTTCGGCGCCTTGCTGGGCAACGCGCCGGTCATAAAAAGTGAAGGCAAGATTTTCCCGCTGGATCTGCGTCATATCGGTCGCCGTGCCGAGGATCGGCTGGAGGCGTCGGTGCTGGGCGCGGTGCGGCAGGTCTTCGCCGACGGGGCCGAGGGCGATATGCTTGCCTTCCTTCCCGGCGCCGCGGACATCGAACGCGCCGCCGCGGCGGTCGAGGATGCGCGCCTGCCGCTCGTCGTCCACCGCCTGCACGGGCAGATCGACCCGACGCTCCAGCGCAAGGCGCTCGTCCGGGATCCCGATGGACGGCGCAAGCTGATCCTCGCGACGAGCATCGCTGAAACCAGCCTGACGATCGATGGCGTGCGTATCGTGATCGACGCCGGGCTGTCGCGCCGCCCACGCTTCGACAAGGCGGCGGGAATCGCCCGCCTTGTCACCGAACGCGCGAGCCAGGCGTCGGCGACGCAGCGCGCGGGCCGTGCGGCCAGGCAGGGGCCGGGCACCGCCTATCGATTGTGGGAAGCCGCAGCGACGGCGGGAATGCCGCCGTTCGACCCGCCCGAAATCCACGAAAACGACCTGATGCCGGTCGTGCTCGACTGTGCCAGTTGGGGCATAATCGATCCGCGTCAGCTTGGCTGGCTCGATCCGCCGTCGCCCGCCGCAATTTCGGAGGCGAAGGGTCGATTGCAGGCAATCGGCGCGCTGACAGACGACGGCCGCATCACCGCGCATGGCAAGGCGCTTGCGGCGATCCCGTTGCCGGTGCCGCTGGCGCATATGTTGCTCGATGCGGCGCGGGCCGGGGAGGGCGAGATGGCGGGGCGGCTCGCAGTGGTGCTCACCGAACCGGGGCTCGGCGGGCGCGGCGTCGATGTCGAGGCGCGGCTGGGTCGCTGGCGCGGGCAAAAGGGCGATCGGTCGGAAGGCGCGTGGCGGCTCGCGCGGCGGCTGGCGACGATCGGTGAGAGGCTGGCGACCGCGGCGGGCGACCTGGGGCCGCGCTCGATCGGCGGCTGGATTGCGACCGCCTGGCCGGACCGTGTGGCGCGCCAGCGCGCGGGGCAGCGCGGCGAATATCTCAGCGTCGGCGGCCGCGCCTATCGCATCGACGCGACCGATCCGCTCGCGGGCAGCGAATGGCTGGCAATCGCCGATGCGCAGGGGCACGCCGCCGGCGTGCGCATCCTTGCCGCTGCACCGATCGAACAGGTCGAGGTCGAGGCGTTGTTCGAGGACCGTATCGTCCAGCATTCGGCGAGCCGGTACGACGGCGCGAACGACCGGGTCGATCATCGCCGCGAGCGGCGGCTCGGTGCGATCGCGCTGGCGAGCGGACAGGCCGGGCGCAGCGAACATGCCGACGACGATGTGGCGGTGCGCATGGCGGCGGTCCGCGACAAGGGGTTGGGGCTGGTCGGCTGGGGACCGGCGTCGCAGGCGCTGCGCCAACGTGCGTCTTTCGCCGGTATCGACACGCTGTCGACAGCGGCGCTCGCCGACAGTCTCGAAATCTGGCTCGAACCGCTGCTGCCCGCGTGCCGGGGGCTGCGCGATATCGGTGACCGCAAGCTGGCCGATGCGCTGACGGGCTTGCTCGATTGGCCGGCCCGCCAGTTGCTCGAAAAGCACGCGCCGGCCGACTATGCCACACCCGCGGGCAGCCGCCACCCGATCGATTATGGCGCCGACGGCGGGCCGACGGTCAGCGTGCGGGTCCAGGAACTGTTCGGGCTGTCGCGCCATCCTACCATCGGCGACCCGCCGGTGCCGCTTGTCCTTGCGCTGACCTCGCCCGCGCATCGGCCGATCCAGACAACACGCGATCTTGCCAGTTTCTGGGGCGGCAGCTGGCATGACGTGGCGCGCGAGATGCGCGGCCGTTATCCCAAACACAGCTGGCCCGATGATCCCGCCAACGCGCGCCCCACCCTGATGACGAAAGCGGCGCAGGCGCGGCGCGATGCGCAATAGGCCTCTTTTCGCGGGCGCCGCTTGGCGCTAAGGCGGCGGCTCAGGCCCCGGTTATACAGGACGACCCCGATGAAAGCGCGTATCTTCCAGAAGCCCAAGAATGCCATGCAGTCGGGGCGCGCCGGGACGCAGCGCTGGGTGCTGGAATTTGCGCCCACCGAAGCGCGCAAGGCCGACCCGCTGATGGGATGGGCGGGCAGCGGCGACACGCAGCGCCAGTTGCGCCTCGGCTTCGCCAGCCGCGACGAGGCGGTCGCTTATGCGGAGAAGAACGGGATTGCGGTCGAGGTCGTGCCGACCCCCGTGAGGACGCTGAAGATCCAGGCCTACGCCGACAATTTTCGTTGAACGCCTGAGTCCCCGCGACGGCGGGAACTCATCTCCCGCCAGTTCCTGAAGACGCGGGCCCGTGAAGGACGCCCGCCTTCGCGGGGCCACCGATGCCGTTCAGGCGTCGGCGTTCATTCCGCGTCGGGCTGCAACAGCTTGTGCAGGTGGACGACGACATATTTCATCTCGGCATCGTCGACGGTGCGCTGCGCGGCGCTTCGCCAGGCCTTTTCGGCCGATTTGTAATCGGGAAACAGCCCGACGACATCGAGGTTGTGGAGGTCGACGAAGTCGAGACCCTGCGGGTCGTTGACGCGTCCGCCGAAAACCAGGTGGAGCTTGCTCATCTTGGGATTCCTGCCGGTAAAAGTCTTGGGGAGGGGACGCGCAGCCCCCTATTCCGCAACGGCCAAATAAGCAAGTCGGCTGTCCCTCAGGGCCGGACTCAGGCTTCGGTGTCGTCCTTGCGACCTCTCGAAATGGATTTCGGGAGCAGCGAACCGAGCAGCGCGCCAATCGCAACCGCGCCCGCGACCAAAGCCAGCGGCTGCTTCTCGGCGGCGTTTTTCAGCTTGCCGTTCGCGCGCTTGGCCTGCGCCTTGCCCTTTTCATACGCCTCGCCGGCGGCCTCGCGCGCGACGCCAGCCTGTTCGCTGGCCTTGGCTGCGAAATCTTCGGTCGCGGCGCGCGCACGGCCATAACCGTCCTGGATACGCGCTTTTGCCGCTTCGGCGGTCAGGCGAGCATTTTCGGCGGTTTTCTCTGCAAGTTCACTCGCTTTTGCACGCGTTTCGCGGGCGGTTTCACCGAACGGCTTCATTTTCTTCTTCCTCCAAAGTGTCGATTTCATCTTCGTTCGCCGCGTCGTCGGCGGTGCGAAAATGATCGGCGACGTCGGTCGCCAGGTCCTGAATGCGGTTCACCAGCTTGGGCGCATATTGCTTGATCGGTTCGCGCATCAGCCAGGCGAGGCCAGCCGCAGCGGCAAGCGCGATCGGCAATTTATTGGCGCGGAACTGCTCCTGCACTGCATAGGCGGTGTCGTCGAGCTTTTCACCGATGCGGTATTTGCCGCGATCGACCAGCGCGCCGGGTTTCAGCGCCGCGCGCGCCACGTCGAGCCGCCGGTGAAGTTCGGCGCGCTGGAGCATCGACCGGCGCGCCGCGGCGATCAGGCGGTTACGCGTCCGCGGCATCGTCCAACCCCTCGTTGGTAAGGTCACTGCGCAGCGCGGTGCGGATATCGCCATAACCCAACTGCGCGCGCCACGCGGCGACCGCCGCGATGGCTAGCAAAACCGCAACGACCACGATCGTCGCCAGCAACGGACCGATATGCGGCGAGAGCACCAATATCGCCCCGAATGCCAGCGCCAGCAGCGCGACACCCGCGGCGGTCGCCGCGACGCCGCCCCAGATGGCCGCGCGGCTTGCACCATGAAGCGCCAGTTCGCTCCGCGCTTCGAGCAACGCCAGTTCGGCCTTTGCGGTCGCTGAAAAATTATCGACGACATCGCCGACGATCCGGGACAGCGGCTCGGGCGGCGGGCCAGCCGAGCGCCCGTCGGGCGCGTAGCCGTGACTTACTCCGTCAAAGCTGCGCGCGTCGGGCGTCGGCGGGGTGTTCGGATCGGCAGATGGCAAGGTCCGGTCAATCGTTCGAGCTGCCTTTGAGCATACGGGCGAGCACGAAACCGATCACCGTGGCGGCGCCGACCGCGATCGCCGGGTTCTTCTTGACCATGTCGCGGGTCGAGGCGGCAAGCTCGTCGAGATCCTTCTTGTCGAGCGACGTCGCGAGACCGGCAACGGTCGTTGCCGCCGAACGGGCATAATCGCCATATTGCTTGCCGAACTTGGTATCGACGGTGCCGGCGCTGTCCTCAAGCAGCTTGGCGAGGCTGCCGACGGCTTCGGCGGCCTTGTCCTTGCCCTTGGTCGCGGCGTCGCGTGCCTTGGCAGAGGCCTGGTTCTTCAGCGTCGTTGCTTCGTCCTTCAACGAGGCGGCCTTTTTCGAGGCTTCGGACTTGATGGTATCGCGCGTGGCGGCGAGCTGGTCGCGGATCGGATGATCCTTGGCGGCGGCCTTCACGGTCGCGGGCTTGCGCGCGGGCGCAGCCTTGGTGGCGGCGGCCTTTGCGGGCGCCTTGGGACGGGGAGCGGCAACTTTCTTCGTCGCAGGGGTAGCGGCTTTAGCCATCGGCACTGTCCTCTTCTTCTTTTGTCGGGCGCCGCGTTGGCGAACATCCCCTTTGGTCCTACGTGAATATATAGCAAGGCGGGCCGAATGGTTCCATAGGCGAGCAAAATTCCTATGCAGCGGTTGCACTAAGGGCACCCTGCCGATAACAGGCGGGCGCCTTTCCCTACCGCCCTGCCGACAGGGCTTCAGCAGGACAAAATCCATGACCGCCATCATCGATATCCACGGCCGCGAAATCCTCGACAGCCGTGGCAATCCGACCGTCGAAGTCGATGTCCTGCTCGAAGACGGCAGCTTCGGCCGCGCCGCGGTGCCGTCGGGCGCCTCGACCGGCGCGCATGAAGCGGTCGAACTGCGCGATGGCGACAAGAGCCGCTATCTGGGCAAGGGCGTGATCAAGGCGGTCGCTGCGGTCAACGGCGACATCGCCGAGGCGCTGATCGGTCTTGATGCCGAGGATCAGCGCGAACTCGACATGGCGATGATCGACCTTGACGGCACCCCGAACAAGAGCCGCCTGGGCGCCAACGCGATCCTCGGCGTCAGCCTTGCCGCTGCGAAAGCCGCCGCCGACGCGCGCGGTCTGCCGCTTTACCGTTATGTCGGCGGCGTCTCGGCACGCACCCTTCCCGTGCCGATGATGAACATCATCAACGGCGGCGAACATGCCGACAACCCGATCGACGTGCAGGAATTCATGATCATGCCCGTCGGCGCCGGCAGCATCGCCGAAGCCGTGCGCTGGGGCAGCGAGATTTTCCACACGCTGAAGAAAGGCCTCTCCGCCAAGGGCCTCGCGACCGCGGTCGGCGACGAAGGCGGCTTCGCCCCGAACCTCGCCTCGACCCGCGCCGCGCTCGACTTCATCGCGGCGTCGGTCGATCAGGCGGGTTTCAAGCTCGGCACCGACGTCGTGCTCGCGCTCGATTGCGCCGCGACCGAATTCTTCAAGAACGGCAAATATGAGATCAGCGGCGAAGGTCTGTCGCTCAGCCCCGAACAGATGGCCGAATATCTCGCCGCGCTCGTCAAGGATTACCCGATTCTGTCGATCGAGGACGGGATGGGCGAAGACGATTTCGTGGGCTGGAAAGCGCTCACCGACCTGATCGGCGACAAGTGCCAGCTTGTCGGCGACGACCTGTTCGTCACCAATCCGCTGCGCCTCGAACAGGGGATCAAGGACGGCCTCGCCAACTCGCTGCTCGTCAAGGTCAACCAGATCGGCACGCTGTCCGAAACGCTGGACGCGGTCGATATGGCGCACCGCGCGCGCTACACCGCCGTGATGTCCCACCGTTCGGGCGAGACCGAGGATTCGACGATCGCCGACCTCGCGGTCGCGACCAACTGCGGCCAGATCAAGACCGGCAGCCTGGCACGGTCGGACCGGCTGGCGAAATACAACCAGCTGATCCGTATCGAGGAAGAACTCGGCGACATGGCGCGCTATCCGGGTGCGTCGATTTTCGGCTGATCGCAAAGCTGCGGAAAACTGGGCGCTGACGGCTTGACGCCATGAATCAACTCTGATTCAAGGGCCGGAATGACGCAGCGCCATAAATTTCGCAAATCGATGAGCCGGGCCACCGGCCCGGCGCTCGCCGTGATCGCGGTGCTGGCGATGCTTGGCTATGCGATTTTCGGTCCGACCGGCCTGTATGCCTGGGGCGAATACGGCCAGTCGGTCGAAAAAAAGCGCGTCGTGCTGAGCGAACTGGCGAAGAAGGAGCGGGAGCTTCAGAATCGCGTCAACTTGCTCGACCGTCGCCGCGTCGATCCCGACCTGGCCGAGGAATATGTGCGCGAGAAGCTGGGCGCCTATCACCCCGACGAGGTGATCATTCCGATGGAACCGGCGGCGAAATAACCCGCCTTTCGTCATGGCCGCCCACGCAGCCGCCGACGAACGAGCGAAGCCAATTGCTGCATACGTAAGTTAGCCGTGGCACCGCCGATGGTGGGCGTTGCCAAGTGCGGCGCGGCTCTCCTATAGGGTGCCTTGCCGTAACGGCTAAATGCAAAGGAACCCGTCTTGGCTAAAGCACCCGCGCGCGCCTCCGCCGCGCCGAAAAAGACTGCATCCACACCGGCCGCCGCGACCAATCGCGAAGGGCCGCGCGATCCCGTTCCCTATGACGCGACGCCGGACGAGCTGGAAAAATTCTATCGCGAAATGCTGCTGATCCGCCGTTTCGAGGAAAAGGCAGGGCAGCTTTACGGCCTCGGCCTGATCGGGGGCTTTTGCCATCTTTATATCGGCCAGGAAGCCGTGGCGGTGGGCCTCCAGTCGGCGCTGGATGGCGACAAGGACAGCGTCATCACCGGATACCGCGACCATGGGCATATGCTCGCTTACGGCATCGATCCCAAGGTGATCATGGCCGAACTGACCGGCCGCGCCGCGGGGATTTCGCGCGGCAAGGGCGGGTCGATGCACATGTTCAGCGTCGAGCATAAATTCTATGGCGGCCACGGCATTGTCGGTGCGCAGGTGTCGCTCGGTACGGGACTCGCCTTTGCCCACAAATATCGCGGCGACGGCGGGGTGGCGATGGCCTATTTCGGTGACGGCGCATCGAACCAGGGCCAGGTCTATGAAAGCTTCAACATGGCCGAGCTGTGGAAGCTGCCGATCATCTTTGTGATCGAGAACAACCAATATGCGATGGGCACCAGCGTCAATCGCTCGTCGGCCGAGGATCAGCTCTATCGTCGCGGCGAAAGCTTTCGCATCCCCGGAATGCAGGTCGACGGCATGGACGTGCTTGCGGTGCGCGGCGCCGCCGAAGCCGCGCTCGAATGGGTGCGCGCGGGCAAGGGGCCGGTGCTGATGGAGCTCAAAACCTATCGCTACCGCGGCCATTCGATGTCCGACCCCGCCAAATATCGCAGCCGCGAGGAAGTGCAGGCGGTGCGCGACAAGAGCGACGCGATCGAACATCTGAAGAAACTGATGCAGGACGCCGGGATCAGCGAGGACAAGATCAAGGACATCGACAAGGAAATCCGTCAGGTCGTTGCCGAGTCCGCGGATTTTGCGGAAAGCGCGCCCGAACCCGAACTGCATGACCTGTATACCGACGTGTTGGTGGAGCAATATTGAGATGGCCGTCGAATTGAAGATGCCGGCGCTGTCGCCGACGATGGAAGAAGGCACGCTCGCCAAGTGGCTCGTCAAGGAGGGCGACACGGTGAAGTCGGGCGACATCCTGGCCGAGATCGAGACCGACAAGGCGACGATGGAGTTCGAGGCGATCGACGAAGGCACGATCGGCCAGATCCTGGTCGCCGAAGGCACCGACAATGTGAAGGTCGGCACTGTGATCGCGACGATCACGGGCGAGGGGGAAGAAGCGGCCGCAGCGGCGCCCGCTCCCGCCGCGGCAGCCGAGCCGAAGGCAGAAGCACCGACACCGGCACCGACACCAGCACCGGCGCCCGCTGCCGCTCCGGCCGCAGCCGAGCGCGCATCGGACCCCGCGATTCCCGAAGGCACCACAATGGTCCGCCTGACGGTCCGCGAAGCGCTGCGCGATGCGATGGCCGAGGAAATGCGCGCCGACGACCGCGTCTTTGTGATGGGCGAGGAAGTCGCCGAATATCAGGGCGCGTATAAGGTCACGCAGGGGCTGCTCGAAGAGTTTGGCGCACAGCGCGTCGTCGATACGCCGATCACCGAATATGGTTTCGCCGGTCTGGGCGCCGGGGCCGCGATGGGCGGGCTCAAGCCGATCATCGAATTCATGACGTTCAACTTCGCGATGCAGGCGATCGACCACATCATCAACTCGGCGGCGAAGACCAATTATATGTCGGGCGGCCAGATGCGCTGCCCGATCGTGTTCCGCGGCCCGAACGGCGCCGCCGCGCGCGTCGGTGCGCAGCACAGCCAGAATTTTGCGCCCTGGTATGCCAGCGTCCCCGGCCTGATCGTGATCGCGCCCTATGACGCGGCCGATGCCAAGGGATTGATGAAGGCCGCGATCCGCACCGAAGACCCTGTCGTCTTCCTCGAAAACGAATTGCTTTACGGTCGCAGCTTCGATGTGCCCGACCTTGCCGACCATGTCTTGCCGATCGGCAAGGCGCGCGTGATGCGGACGGGCAGCGACGTGACGATCGTCAGCTATTCGATCGGCGTGGGACTTGCGCTCGAAGCCGCCGATCAACTTGCGGGCGAGGGGATCGACGCCGAGGTGATCGACCTGCGCACGCTGCGCCCGCTCGACACCGCGACGGTGCTCGCCAGCCTGAAAAAGACCAACCATCTGGTCGTCGTCGAGGAAGGCTGGCCGGTCTGTTCGATCGCCAGCGAACTGGCGATGGTCGCGATGGAGCAGGGCTTTGACGATCTCGACGCGCCGGTGATGCGCGTGTGCAACGAGGATGTGCCGTTACCCTATGCCGCCAATCTCGAAAAGGCGGCGCTGGTCGATACGGCGCGTGTGGTTGCAGCCGTGAAGGCGGTCCGCAATCGCGCCTGACGATCAAGAGACGGTTTTCTATCCCGATATGCGCGATCCGCGCGTGCTGGTCTCCGTTCCGCACGCGCGGCGCGCCGCGATGTCGGCGCTCTGGGGATTGGCGGCACGGCTGACCAAGCTCCTCATCGACGCGCGCGAGCCGCTGATCGGCCAGATCAAGCTCGCCTGGTGGCGCGACATGGCCGCGATGATCGCAAGCGATCCCGGCGCACTGCCAAAGGGCGAACCGCTGCTGGCCGAGCTTCAAGCGACCTGGGCGGGGCAGGGCGGGCTCGATGCGCTGGTCGATGGCGCCGAAGCGGTGCTGCTCGCGGAAACCGCCGAGGGAAAATATGCCGCGGCGGAAAGCTTTGGCGCGGCGCTTTTCGCGCTGTCGGGGGGCGATGCGGCAGGTGGAAGGCGCTGGGGTCTACTGTGGGGTGCCGGGGTCGATGTGGGCGAAAGCGCCGCGCGAACCTTGCTTGGCCGCGCCAAATCCAGCGCGCCTCCGCCCCGCGCCCTTTTCGCCGGAAATCGGTCGCTCCTGATGCTCGACCGCTGGGCCGCGGCGATCGCCCGCCGCGACGGCGAGCGGGACCTGCGCAGCGAAGGCCTGCTCCTGCTGCGCATCGGCCTTTTCGGCCGCTGACGATTAAAACGCGTGCGGGGGTGGAAATGGCCCGCCCGAGCATCTATCTTGCTCAGAATAAACGGGGTCGCAGGGGACAATGCGATGTTCAATGGGCTGGTCGCCTATCTCGATTCGATCAAGGCGCGCGACCCTGCGCCACGGTCGCGCTGGGAAATTCTGCTTTATCCGGGCCTGCTCGCGGTCGGTATGCACCGCATCGCGCACTGGCTGTTCGAGGCGCGGCTGTTCTTCCTCGCGCGCTTCGTCAATCATTTGTCGCGCTTCCTGACCGCGATCGATATCCATCCGGGAGCGACGATCGGCCGCCACCTGTTCATCGACCATGGCTTTGGCGTCGTGATCGGCGAGACCGCCGAAATCGGCGATAATGTCTCTATCTATCAGGGGGTGACGCTGGGCGGCACCGATCCCGCGAACGGCATCGGCGGCAAGCGCCATCCGACGCTGTCCGACGATGTGATTGTCGGTTCGGGCGCCCAGATCCTCGGCCCCGTGACGGTGAACGCCCGCGCGCGCGTCGGTGCGAACGCCGTGGTGACGCGCGATGTGCCGGAAGGCGCGGTGATGGTGGGCATCCCCGCCCGTTCGACGCTGCTCGATGCGACCGAATATGCGCGCGAATTCGTGCCCTATGGCACGCCGTGCAGCGAGACGTTCGACCCCGCGACGCAAAAGGTCGAACTGCTGCAATGCCAGCTCGACCTGATGCAGAAACAGCTCAAGGCGCTGCTCGACGAGAGGGATGCTGCCGCCGAGGTTGAAGCGCCGCGGCGCAAGGGGGGCCGGACCGGCGCCTGATGGGCACCGTGACCCCCCTGCCGTTCGCCACCAGGGCGGCACCGCAGCAGACCGGCTTCGAGCGTCCTGAACTCATGCGCATCCTCGACCTTTATGGCCGGATGGTCGCGGCGGGGCATTGGCGCGACTATGCGATGGATTTCCACCGCGACGCCGCGATTTTCTCGGCCTTTCGCCGCGCCGCCGAACGCCCCGAATATCGCATAGAAAAACGCCCCGCCTTGCGGAGCCGACAGGGCATGTGGGCCCTTGTGTCCGAAGCCGGGGCGATACTGAAACGCGGGGATGAGCTTGCCAATGTGCTCGCCCCCGTCGAACGCAAACTGATGAAGCTGGTGGGCGACTGACGGTTCCCCGGGCATTTGAAAGTTCGCGGGGGCGCACAGCCAAATTCGGTCGAAGAGGCCCGTGTGGCCCGAACGGCGAATGTGGATCAAGCGTCTCTTTGTCCGCTTGACCCACACCCGTTCCTCCGCCCGAAGGGGAGCCCTGTTCGTCAGGCCGCCGCGAGACGCCTGAGCCGTTTTTCGTCACCCAGCAGCACCGTCGGACTGCCATGCGCCTTCCGCCGTTCGACCCAGTCGCGAAGCAATTCGGCACAGCTGTGGTCGAGTCCCGCCAATTGGCCGCAGTCGATCGTGACCGGCTTGTCGCGGGGAATCGTGCCCAGGGCATCCTCCAGCTTAGGCAACTGGACAAAGGTCGCGGCCCCCGACAGGCGGACGCGGCTTTCCTCCTCATTGTCCGAATGATCCACCTTGAGCCGCAGGCGGCGGACATGGGGAATGAGTTCGACGAGCGAGAAGAGGATGCCGACGATCACGCCGGTCAGCAGGTCGACCGCCACCACGAGAACCAGCGTCGTGGCCCAGATCAGCACGGGCAGCACACCGTGATGCTTGAGCAGTTCGCGCGCATGGTCGAGCTTGACCAGTCGCCAGCCCGTCACGACGAGCACGGCGCCGAGCGTCGCCATCGGCATGGCCCGCATCACCGACGGCAACAGGGCGACAAAGGCCAATATCCATACGCCGTGCAGGATCGTCGAGCGGCGCGACACCGCTCCGGCCTGAACATTTGCCGAACTGCGTACGATCACGCCCGTCATCGGCAGCGCGCCGGCGCCGCCGCACAACATGTTGCCGACGCCCTGCGCCCGCAATTCCTTGTTGAAATCGCTGCGCGGGCCGTCGTGCATCTTGTCTACCGCCGCGGCCGACAGCAAGGTTTCGGCGCTGGCGATGAAGGCGACCGCGATGGCGGCGGCGATGATCTCCGGCGTCAGCCAGCTGGCGAAGGATGTCGGCGGCGTGATCGCGGCCAGGATCGAATCGGGGACTTCGACACGCGCGACGTCCATCGCCAGCACCAGCGACACGACCGTGCCCGCCACGACGCCCAACAGCGCGCCGGGCACCAGCCGAAGCGATTCCGGGCGCCATTTTTCCCAAGCGACCATGACGCCGATGGTGATACCGGCGATCAGCAGCGCCAGTTCGGCGCCGCCGGGACTGGCAGGATCAAGGCCGAACAGGCGCCCCGGCATGGCGGCGATATTCTCCAGCCCGCTTGCCAGGGGTTTGGCGTCGAACAGGACGTGGAACTGGCCGATGACGATCAGCACACCGATGCCGGCGAGCATCCCGTGGACGACCGCGGGCGAAATCGCGCGGAACCAGCCGCCGAGTTTCATGACGCCGGCGATCAACTGGACGGCACCTGCGATGAGCAGGATGGGGCCGAGCGCCTCGATCCCTTGAGTGCGGATCAGTTCAAAAACGATCACCGCCAGCCCGGCGGCGGGGCCGCTGACCTGGAGCGGTGAACCGGCGATCGCACCGACCACGATGCCGCCGATAATGCCTGTGATCAGGCCTTTTTCCGGCGGGAGTCCCGATGCGACGGCGATGCCCATGCACAATGGCATCGCGACGAGAAACACGACGATCGACGCCGCGAAATCGCGCGAAAGACCACTGGCCGAGCCGGCGGGGAGAGCCTGGCTTGCCATGATCAGGCGGCTTTCGCCGGATTGGCATGCATCGCGAGACGCTGCGCAGCGGCCAGCGCGACGGGCAGGGGATCTTCGGCGCGGATTGGCTGGAACTGGCCGGTGGCGCCGTCGAGGCCCATCACGACCCCCTGGTGAATGTCGATAAACCATCCGTGCAGCGAGATTTCGCCGCGCGCGATTCCGGCGGCAACCGACGGATGGGTGCGCAGGTGCGCGAGCTGGACAACGATATTTTCAAGGCTGGCAGCGCGGACAAGCCCGGCGTCGTCGAGGTCGGTATAGCCCGAGCGCACGACATGTTCGGCGGCGTGGCTGTGACGAAGCCATGCCGCAACGTTCGGCATTCCCTCGGTCATATGCGGGTTCATCAGCGCCTTCATCGCGCCGCAGTCCGAATGGCCGCACACGATGATGTCGCGGACGCCAAGCGCGGCGACGGCATATTCGACCGTCGACGATACGCCGCCATTCTGGGTCGCGAAGGGGGGCACGATGTTGCCCGCGTTGCGACAGACGAACAGGTCGCCGGGTTCCGCTTGCATGATATGTTCGGGCACGATGCGGCTGTCCGCGCAGGATATCATCAGCGCCTTCGGGCTTTGCCCATCGGCGACAAGCTTTGCGAACAGGTCGTTGCGGCTGGGAAAGACGCGCTTTTCAAAATCAAACACGCGTCCGATCAAATCGTTCATGAAACCACTCCTTGCTGGCTGGTTTCACGCACATGGCGATCGAACTTTGCTGCGGTGCAGCGTTAATGTAACGAAATGTTTCTCAGGCGGCGGGCAGTTGCAACCGGGCGGCCAAACCGCCGAGATGACTCTGCCCCAGCTCGAGAGCGCCGCCGTGCATCCGGGCGATGCGATCGACGATCGACAGTCCCAGCCCGAATCCCCCGGTGTCGCGTGCGCGCGCAACATCCAGCCGGGCAAAGGGCTGGACCGCTTCCTCGCGCAGATGGCCCGGAATGCCGGGGCCGTTATCGGCCACCTCGATTTCGATCCGCTGCTGTGCGACGCGCAGCCGCACCTCGATTTCGGTACCGAACCGCAGCGCGTTGCCCAGCAGGTTGAGCAGCGCCCGTTTGATGGCGATGCCGTGAACCGGCAGGACCAGATGGTCGGGCCCGACATAGCGAACCCGGTGCCCGCGATCGCCGGCGTCGTCGGCGGCGGTGGCGCACATGACGGCAATGTCGGTCGGCGCTACCGGCTCGGCGGGATTGTCGATGTCGCCGGAAAGATAGGCGAGCAGCGAATCGATCATCCGCTCCATCTCGCCGATATCCTGTTCCATCGCCGCCTCGACCGACGGGTCGGCAATGCTGTCCGCTCGCAGCCGCAACCGCGCAAGCGGGGTGCGAAAATCATGTCCCACGGCCGCCAGCGCCTGGGTGCGGTCGGCGATCATCGCGGTGATGCGGTGCTGCATGTCGTTGAACGCGCCGATGACGCTTCGCACCTCGGCGGGGCCACGCATCGGGACATCGACGAACGCCTGCTGGCCGATCGTTTCGGCGGCGCGCTGCAAGTCGCGTAGCGGCCGCAGCGTGTGCCGGATCAACAGGCTGGCGAGCAGCACGAGCGCCACCGCCGGAACCAGCGTCTGGACCATGCGCCCCAGCGTCAGGTCGAGCTGGCGGACATGGTCGCGCGCGCTGAAGCTGACCCAGCTGCCGTCGTTGAGCCGGATCGCGCCCGATATGGTGCTGTGCAGCCCCGGCGACTGGAGATAGAGCCGCAGGTCGCGTGCCTGTATGTCGGGTTCCCAGGCCAGGATCTGGCGCGTGATCTGGTTCAGTTTCGGAGAGACCGGCGGCGGATTGGTCAGCCGTTCCTGCCACACGAGGTGATAGCGCGTCGTCGTCAGTTCGGACGCCACCGTATCGCGCTCCGATCGCGGCGCCTCTTCGATCAGCTTGCCCGACAGGACAAGATGTTCGGCCAGGCGCCGCGCCTTGTCGCCATTGATCGAAAACTGGCTGGCCCGTTCATACAGGAACATGCTCGCGGCGCTTTCCAGCAGCACCGCGGCAAAAAGGATCGCGACGATCTGCCCGAACAGGCCGAAGCCGCGTTTTTCAAACAGGTTCAAAGCCGCTCCACCGGAACGTTCAGCATGTAGCCGATGCCGCGAACGGTCACGATCGGGGCGGGCTGGTCGGGGTTCGACAATTTGCGCCGCAGGCGGCTGATCAGCACGTCGATGCTGCGGTCCGAACTGTCGCCAAGGCGGGTGCGCGACAATTCGATCAACCGCTCGCGCGCGATGACGCGCTGGGCATTGTCGCACAGGCTGACGAGCAGGTCGAATTCGGCCCCGGTCAGTTCGACCGCCGCGCCGGCGGGAGAGGTCAACTGGCGTCGGGGCAGGTCGGCGGTCCAGCCGTCGAAACGGATCAGGCCGCGATCGCGGTCGGTCAGCGGCCGTTCGATCGCGTGCCGCCGCAGCACCGCGCGGACGCGCGCGACAAGTTCGCGGACGCCGAACGGCTTGGCGAGATAATCGTCGGCGCCCAGCTCGAGGCCGACGATGCGGTCGGTCTCGGTGCCTTTCGCGGACAGGAAGATGATCGGGACGTCGCTGGTCCGCCGGACTTCACGGCAGATGTCGATTCCCGACGTTCCGGGCAGCATGATGTCGAGCAGCAGCAGGTCGGCCGGCGCCGATCGCAACGCGTCCCACATTTGTGGCGCGGTGCCGGCGGTGCGGACGATATAGCCATGTTCCTGCAACGCGCGCGCGGTCAGGGTTCGGATCGGAGGATCATCCTCGACCATCAATATGTTCGGCGGTGTCATTGCTTCACCTGGGAGAGGGGCTTCATATTGGTAGACCCGGACCCGCCCGTCCGCGCCGTGTAGAAACAGTTCGGCAACGCCTTGCCGGTCCGGGCAAGGCGAAAAAGCGGTCCACAGGATGCGTCGCCCTGCAGATCCGGGCCCCTCTTATCGCGCCTGACCGTTCAGGCAAGGGGGCGAATCATTTCTCCGGCGCTTCGGCGCGCGCGCGGATAGAACGAAAAAGGGGCCCCGGCCGTTTGGCCGGGGCCCCGATAGACCGGCGTCGCTTGGCGAAGCCGAACGTCGTTACGATCGCCCTATCCGTGCGCAGTCACGCTGGCAGCGCGGGTCGTCGCGGGCAGTTGGCTCGCCAGATGGTCGGGCAAGAAGCCGACGACCACGGCGCGGGCGTTCTGCCAGAAAGCCGAAAGCAGCAGAAGCGCCGAGCCGATCACGAACGCCGTCAGCGCGACATTGAGTTCGACCGCGCCAAAGGTGTTGAACAGCTGGGTCATCGCGAACAGCACATAAGCGAGCGCCGAAACGAGCAAGGCGCGGCGGTCGATCGCGAGCGCGATCAGTCCAAACACCACATAGATGCCGACGACCATCATCGCGGCGCCGCTGCCGATGTCGTCGCCGCGGGTCACGCCCAGCAAGTGGAAGACCGGATGCGCGATCATCGGCGCGGCGAGCAGGTGAAGCCAGAAGGCGACGTCGCTGCGGCGCGTCTGTCGCACCCGGTCGCTGCGGTCCCACCACATGGCGAGCGTGAAGACGCCGAGCCCGGCAATGAGGACGAGCAGCATCGGCAACGCGCCGTCGGGGCTGGGCATTCCGGTGATCGCCAGCACCAGAGCGACCGCGGTGGCGGCGAGCGCGGCCGTACCGGCGGCGACGGTGATCGGCACCATGAACCGCTTCCAGTGCGCCCATGTTGCCGCGGCGGTGATCAGCGCCATCGACCCGATCAGGATCGCGCCGATCGTTTCGCCGGGATCATTGCCAAAGATCGCCTCGCCATGCTTGACGAGGAAGCCGACCATCGTGGCAAAGACACCGCCGGAAAAGGCGAGGACAAGCACGATGCTGGGCAGCGCCATGCGGCGTTTGCGGGTGAAATATTCGGCGAGAAACCACGCCGACGCGGCGACGAACGCGCCGCCGAGCGCGGGATGGATCGACGCACCGATCCAGCCGACCGCGACGAGCAGGATGACCGCCGCGATGCTGACGAAAATATCGTTGAAGCCGGTGATCAGGCGGAATGATTCCTCATCCGCTCCGGGGGCGGCGCGCACCGATGCGATATGTGACCGGAAAGCCAGCGCGGCCTCCGGCGTCAAGACTTTTGCATCGACCGCGGCTTGCAGGTCGCTTTCACTATACATCGGGGTCGTCCTTCTGTCCGATCCCCTTGCCCCGCAACGCTTCTAGCAGGGCTGTGTTGCTGATGCAATACAATAAGTCAGGCGAAAATCTGCGCCGATGTCAGCCGCTCGCGCTGCGCCGTCGTGATGCGATCGACCAGGCGAAATGCGGCAGGATAGAGCGCCAGACTGACCAGCGCGGCGAAAACGCCGATCTGCATCCCGGTTTCGAGCTCTTCGGCAGAGGCGGGGTTGAAGGTCAGGCGGAGCGAGATGTTCGACGCGATATTGGCGAGCAGCCAGCATCCCCACCAGATCGCCAGCAAGCCTTCGGGTCGTTCGAGCTGGTCGCCTTGACCGCCGTGGCTTGCGTTCCAGATCTGCCGCATCACGGCATAGGGTTTGAACAGGTTGGCGATCGGGACAAAATACCATCCGACTGCCCAGCCCGGCGTGTAATCGAATCCGACGGTCCCCGCCGCGACGATATTGGCGGCGGCGCGGTATATCCACAGGCTGAAGACGACGATCGTGACGATAGACAGGAGCACGTCGGTCAGGCCGACGGCCACATAAAGCGCCGCCGCGCCCGTCAGTTCGGCGCTCTCGTCGAGCGAGAGATGGCCCTGCAACTCGGCAATCTGGCCGACCAGCGTCGCCCCGACCACCGCGAAGCCGGCGACCAGCAATATCTTCAGAAGCTTCGCCCGCTGATGCAGCAGGTCGATACCCTCGGCCAAGCCCATGTTCGCCATGCGGCATTCCCCTGATGGGGGGCGCCGCCCCGGCGCCCCCAACCAGAGGATGCTATCAGCTTCAGCCCAGCGCCATCAACGCTTTCATCACGTTCATCGACTGTTCGCTGCCCGATTGCGGGACGGTTTCGCCCGAACGGTCGATGATCTTCTCCCACGCTGCGGCCACGCCTTCGGGGGTGCGCTCGCCTTCGGGCAGCGCGACGCCGGGGGTCATGGTGACATAGGCGGCGTGGAATGCGCCCGCGCCCGCGCCGACGATCATGTTGGTCGGCGCATCCTCGCTGACCAGATAGAGTGCGGCGGGGACGACATTTTCGGGCGTGAACTTCTCGAACAATTCGGCGGGGAAAATGTCCTCGGTCATGCGCGTGCCCGCGACCGGCGCGATCGTGTTGCAGCGGATATTATATTTCGCGCCTTCAAGGTGCAGCGTCTTGGTGAGCCCCGCAAGACCCAGCTTCGCCGCGCCATAATTGGCCTGGCCGAAGTTGCCGTAGAGGCCGGTCGACGATGCGGTCATAAGGATGCGGCCATAAGCTTGTTCGCGCATCAGGTCCCAGCACGCCTTGGTGACATTGGCGCTGCCGCTCACATGCACTTTCAGCACCAGGTCGAAATCGGCGGGCTCCATCTTGGCGAAGCTCTTGTCGCGCAGGATGCCCGCGTTGTTGATCAGGACGTGGACGCCGCCCCATTCTTCCTTGGCTTTGGCGACCATTTCGACCATCTGCTCATATTCGGTGACGCTGCCGCCGTTCGACATGGCGGTGCCGCCGAACGCCTTGATTTCCTCGACCACCTGCAACGCGGCGTCCGAATGGCCGGTGCCATCGCGCGATCCGCCGAGGTCGTTGACAACGACCTTTGCACCGCGCCGCGCGAGTTCAAGCGCATAGGCGCGCCCAAGGCCGCCGCCCGCGCCGGTGACAATGGCAACGCGGCCGTCAAATTTGATCGTCATGATGGTCTCCCGGAAAGGGCCACCCAAAGATAGGTTGCCCGAAAAAACTGGACCGTCCTTAGCCGTTCATCACGGTCAGGCAAGGGGGATGCGCAGCCTGGGGAAAACGTCGATTGTCGCCAATTTGTCATTTCAGTGACGCCAGATTGTCATATACCGGCAATAATAGCGCCGCCGGACAGTCATATTTTCGTAATGGAGCTTCGTTCATGCGCCACGCCTTGGCCGCCGCCCTGTTGGCGACGTCGATGTTCAGCCTGCCGACGACGGCGTATGCGCAGGCCATGAGCGCCGAAGAGGCGGCGGCGTTGCGTGCCGAACTGGCGTCGCTCCGCAACAAGGTCGAAATGTTGGAAGCGCGCCTCGACCAGGGCGCGCCGCCGTCCGCCGGGACAGCGGCGCCGGTTCCTGCTCCGGCTCCTGCTCCCGAACCGTCCGCGACGCAGATCAAATGGAAGGGCGCGCCCGAGATCAAGACTGCCGACGGCTGGAGCTTCAAGCCGCGCGGCCGGGTCCAGGTCGATGCCGCCCATGTCGGTGCGCCGGGCGCGATTGCCGACCCCGCGCTGGGATTTTCCAACGAATTGCGCCGCATTCGCATGGGCTTCGGCGGAACGATACCGGGCGGCTTCGGATATAAGGTTGAGGCCGATTTCGCCGAAAGCGACGTCGTGCTGCTCGATGCGTTGATGACCTATCAGGACGGGCCTCTGAAGCTGACCGTCGGCCAGCATAACACCTTCCAGGGGCTCGAAGAATTGTCGAGCAGCAACGACACCAGCTTCATCGAGCGGGCCGCCTTCACCGACGCCTTCAATTTCATCCGACGCGCAGGCATTTCGGCCGAATATTCGACCGGGGCGCTGCTGTTGCAGGGCGGCGTCTTCACCGACAATTTCACCGCGCTCGACAGCGGGAACGACGGCTACAGCTTTGACGGCCGCGTCGTTTATGCACCCAAGGTCGGCAAGACCCAATTGCACTTCGGCGGTTCGGCGCACTGGCGCAAACTGGGCGATACCGTGCCCACCGTGCGGTATCGCCAGCGCCCGCTGGTCCACAGCGCCGACATCCGCTTCGTCGCAAGCCCGAATATGAACGCCGAGGCGGAGACGGGCTTTGGCACCGAGGCCGCCTTCATCCGCGGGCGCCTGCATGGCGCGGCGGAGGCCTTTTGGCAGTCGGTGGACCGGCCGGGCCTGGCCGACCCGCAATTCTTCGGCGGCTCGGTCGAGGCCGGCCTGTTCCTGACCGACGACACCCGCGCTTACAAGGACGGCATATTCAAGGAAATCCACGTGAAGAATCCCGTCAGCGACGGCGGCATCGGCGCGTGGCAGATCAACCTGCGCTACGACCATCTCGACCTCAACGACGCGGGGATCGTCGGCGGGCGGCAGGACGGCTATATGGCGTCGCTGATCTGGACGCCGATCGACTATGTGCGTTTCATGGTCAATTATGCCCGGCTGCAATACCACGACGCGGTCATCCCCGCCGGCGGCGACCGCAACTACGGCGTCGACAGCATCGGCGCGCGCGCGCAGATCGTTTTCTGACGAACGTCGGTTTTGGCGGTGGGAAGCGTAAACTCCTCTCCCCTTGCGGGAGAGGATAGCGCAGCTTGCTCCGTCAGGAGCTCGCGAAGCTTGGAGAGGGGGGCGCCGCACGCAGGGCGTAGCCCCCTCTCAACTGCGACTAGGCAGCAAGCTGCCAAGCCTTCGTATCTCTCCCGCAAGGGGAGAGAGGAAATAGCTTACGTCCACTTCCGGTCGTTAGCTTCCTTTCGTCATCCCGGACTTGATCCGGGATCCACGACGACGGCGCGGTTACGGATCCCGGATCAAGTCCGGGATGACGATGAGGGACAGGGCCGCCTCCGGTCGCTTCCGGTCGCCTGGATCAGACGCTCTTGCCCGAATCCAGCGCATAACCCGCCGAACGCACGGTGCGAATGATGTCCGTCGTGCCCGCCAGGTTGATCGCCTTGCGCAGCCGCCGGATATGGACGTCGACGGTGCGCAATTCGATGTCGCTGTCCTGGCCCCACACGCTGTCGAGCAATTGACCACGCGAAAACACGCGGCCCGGATGCTCCATGAAATGGCGCAGCAAGCGAAATTCGGTCGGTCCCATCGCGACGATCTGGCCGTTTCGCACCACCTTGTGCGCGACCGAATCGAGCTCGATGTCGGCATAGGTCAGCATTTCGCCGGCCAGCGCAGGGCGAAGGCGGCGGAGCACCGCCTGCACGCGCGCGACCAGTTCGCGCGGGCTGAACGGCTTGGTGACATAATCGTCGGCGCCGGTCTCCAGCCCGCGAATGCGATCTTCCTCTTCGCCGCGCGCGGTGAGCATGATGATCGGGACATTCGCCGATTTGGGGTTGCGGCGCAGGCGCCGGCAAACCTCGATGCCGGGCAGGCTTTCGATCATCCAGTCGAGCAGGACGATGTCGGGGACGCGCTCTTCGACAAGCACCAGCGCCTGTTCGCCGTCGGGCGTCTGCCGGACCGAAAAACCTTCGCGTGCGAAATGCCAGACGATGAGTTCGGCGATCGCCTCGTCATCCTCGATCAGCAACAGGTCGGGCTGCGGCATCAGCCTTGCTCCTGCTCCGCGGCGCCATCTTCGGGCTGTTCGCCGCGCTCGCGTTCCTCCATCCGCTCGCCGGTGACGACATAATAGACCATCTCGGCGATGTTCGTCGCATGGTCGCCCATGCGCTCGAGGTTCTTGGCGACGAACAGCAAATGCGCGCTTTCCGAAATATATTTCGGATTTTCCATCATGAAGGTGACGAGCGTGCGGAAGATGCTGTTGTAGAAATCGTCGACATTCTTGTCGCGGACGGTGACGCGGATCGCCAGTTCGGCGTCGCGCGCGGCGAAGCTGTCGAGCGCATCATGGATCAGTTCGACGACGATGTTCGACATCGACATCAGCAGCGGGATCGCCTCGATCGACCGCGTCTGGTCCATCAACGCGACGCGCTTGGCGATATTCTTGCCATAGTCGCCGATCCGTTCGACCACCGACACGATTTTCAGCGCCGCGATCATCTCGCGCAAATCGTCCGCCATCGGCGCGCGCAGCGCGATCGTCTGCACCGCCAGCTGTTCGACCTCGGCTTCCAGTGCGTCGATCTTTTTGTCGTCGCGCACGACCTGCGCCGCCAGGTCGAGGTCGCCCTTGCTGAGCGCCGTCATCGCCTGGAGCAGCGCCTGTTCGGCGCGGCCGCCCATTTCGCTGATCAGGCCGCGCAGGCGGTTGAGGTCTTCGTCGAAGGCTTTGACCGTATGATCGTTCGTTAGTGCCATCTTCACTGTCCTGTTGCGCTACGGGTCAACCGTAACGGCCGGTGATATAATCCTTGGTGCGTTCCTGCTTCGGGTTGGTGAAGATGTCGGTGGTCTTGCCATATTCGACCAGCGTCCCGAGGTGGAAAAAGGCGGTGCGCTGCGACACGCGGGCCGCCTGCTGCATGTTGTGCGTGACGATCACGATGGCATATTTGCCGCGCAGTTCGTGGATCAGTTCCTCGATCTTCGCCGTCGCGATCGGGTCGAGCGCCGAACAGGGCTCGTCCATCAGGATGACTTCGGGGTCGACCGCGATCGCCCGCGCGATGCACAGCCGCTGCTGCTGGCCGCCCGACAGCGCGGTGCCGCTTTCATTGAGCCGGTCCTTGACCTCGTCCCACAGCCCGGCGCGCACCAGAGCGCGCTCGACGATGATGTCGAGGTCGGCCTTGTTCGGCGCCAGTCCGTGGATGCGCGGGCCATAACCGACATTGTCGTAAATCGACTTGGGAAAGGGGTTCGGTTTCTGGAACACCATGCCGACGCGCGCGCGCAGTTGCACCACGTCCATCGACGGCGCGTAGATATCTTCGCCGTCGAGTTCGATACGGCCCGTCACCTTGGCGCTGGCGACCGTGTCGTTCATCCGGTTGAGCGAACGCAGGAAGGTCGACTTGCCGCAACCCGACGGGCCGATGAAGGCGGTGACCAGGTCGGTGCCGACGTCGATCGACACGTCGTTGATCGCCTGCTTCTCGCCGTAAAAGACGTTGACGCCGTGCGCCTTCATCTTGGGGTCGGTAATGGTCAGGTCTTCTTGGGTCATGATCACCAGCGTTTTTCAAATTTGTTGCGAAGATAGATCGCAAAGGCGTTCATCGACAGCAGCACGAAAAGCAGCACGATGATCGCGGCGGAGGTTTTTTCGACAAAGCCCCGGTCGACTTCGTCCGACCAGAGGAATATCTGCATCGGCAACACGGTCGAGGGCGAACAGATGCCGCCCGGAACGTCGCCGATAAAGGCGCGCATCCCGATCAGGAGCAGCGGCGCCGTTTCGCCCAGCGCGCGCGCCATGCCGATGATCGTGCCGGTCAGGATGCCGGGCAGGGCAAGCGGAAGGACGTGGTGGAACACCACCTGCACCGGGCTGGCGCCGACACCCAGCGCCGCGTCGCGGATCGACGGCGGCACCGATTTGATGGCGTTGCGGCTGGCGATCACGATCACCGGCATCGTCATCAGCGCCAGCGTCAGCCCGCCGACGAGCGGGCTGGCCTGGCAGATGCCGAACCAGTTGATGAACACCGCCAGCGCCAGCAGGCCAAAGATGATCGAGGGCACCGCGGCCAGATTGTTGATCGACACTTCGATGAGGTCGGTCCAGCGGTTCTTCGGCGCATATTCTTCGAGATACAGCGCCGCGAGTACGCCCGTGGGAAAGGCGATGAGGAAGGCGATGAAGATCGTCAGCACCGATCCCTTGAGCGCGCCCCAGATGCCTGCGACCGCGGGATCGGTCGCGTCGGCATTTTTGAAGAAGGGCCAGTGAATGCCGGTTCCCAGCTTCCCTTCGGCTTCCAGCGCATCGACCTTGGCGCCCAGCGCGCCGCGCGCGCCTTCTTTCGCCATGATGTCGACTTCGGACGAGGCGGGCAGGTCGAACACCGTCTTGCCGTTCAGCAAGTCCGGGTCGTCCTTGATCTGTGAGCGAACCTCTTTCCACG
>NZ_MIAM01000001.1:32750-39954 GCF_001830555.1 Sphingopyxis sp. RIFCSPHIGHO2_12_FULL_65_19
CAGCGCCTCGTCGGCGGCAAAGGCGACGATATCGGCCAGCCCCGCGTTCGCGATCACCTGGTCGGCGTCGGCGTCAGACAGCCGCGCGGTGTCGATGGTCAGCGGCATCGCCTTGAAATCGATCGGCACCGCGACATGGGTGTAAGTGAACCCGCGCGCGCCATTGCCGACCATCACGAACAGCAGGAATGCCAGGAACGCGCCCGAGAGCAGCACGGCGCCCAGCCCCATCAGCCGGAACCGGCGTTCGGCGGCGTAGCGGCCCGCGATGCGTTTTTGCATCGCCTGGCCCTTCCAGTCGGTGGGGGCGGTGTCCCTATTCATAAGCTTCGCGATACTTTTTGACGATCCGCAGCGCGGCGATGTTGAGCAGCAGGGTGACGATGAACAGCACCAGCCCCAGCGCAAAGGCGGCGAGCGTCTTGGCGCTGTCGAATTCCTGGTCGCCGGTCAGCAGCTTGACGATCTGCGCGGTCACCGTGGTGACGCTGGCAAAGGGGTTGGCGGTCAGGTTCGCCGACAGGCCGGCGGCCATCACCACGATCATGGTTTCCCCGATCGCGCGGCTGACCGCGAGCAGGATGCCGCCCATCACGCCCGGAAGCGCGGCGGGGATCAGCACCTGGCGGATCGTCTCGTTCGGGGTCGCGCCCAGCGCCAGCGATCCGTCGCGCATCGCCTGCGGCACCGCGTTGATGCTGTCGTCGGCCATGGATGAGACGAACGGGATGATCATCACCCCCATCACGATACCCGCGGCCAGCGCGCTTTCTGTGCTGGCGTTCGGGATGCCCAGCATCACCGCAAATTCGCGCAGCGCCGGGGCCACCGTCAACGCCGCGAAATAGCCATAGACGACGGTCGGCACGCCCGCGAGGATCTCGAGGCACGGCTTGACCCATTTGCGCACCGTCGGCGCGGCATATTGGGTCAGGTAGACGGCGGTCATCATGCCGATCGGGATGGCGACGATCATCGCGATGATCGCCCCGATCAGGATCGTGCCCCAGAACAGCGGGATGCCGCCAAAGGTGTCGGGCTGCGGCGCGCCGCTGGTGGGCGCCCAGTCGGTCCCGAACAGCAATTCGGCGGGCGAGACGAGCCGGAAAAAGCGGATCGATTCAAACAGCAGCGACAGCACGATGCCAAAGGTCGTGAGGATCGCGACGAGCGACGCGAGCAGCAGGAACGCCATCACGATCCGCTCGACCCGCGTCCGCGCACGGAAATCGGGCTTGATCCGCGTGAAGGCGTACAGCCCGCCCGCCAGCGCCAGCGCCAGCATCGCGGCGATGCCGATCCACGCATATTTGTGGGCGGCGTCGGCGTAAGGTTTGACCAGCGGCGCCGCGGCGGGCAGCCGCACCGCGTCCTGCTTGCCCGCGGCGACGCTGCGCGCGTCGGACAGGATCGCGCCGCGCTCGAACCCGAAGGAGGGGAGCGATTGCGCCGCCTCGGTCGCGAGCACCTGGTTGGTGACCAGCGCGGGCGACACCGACGCCCAGACGGCAAGGAACAGCGCCGCGGGGGCGAACAGCCACAGCGCGACATACCAGCCATGATATTGCGGGCGCGAATGCAGCTTGGTGCCCGCGCGGCCGGCAAGCAGGTTCGACCGCGCGCGCCCGGCCAGCCAGCCGATCAGCGCAAGGCCCGCGATCAAAAGCAAAAGGGCGGCGGCGTTGAAGGTCACTTGGTCCCCGTTCGTCGAACTCGTTGCATCGGCGCCTTGCTCGATGCTTGTCCCTTGCTGTTCCCCCGCGAAGACGGGGGCCCATCTCCAGCACTATCGTGTTTCCGCAACGGTTGCTGGAGATGGTAAGGGCAGGTGATGGGCCCCCGCCTTCGCGGGGGAACACCGAAAGATGGAAAGACGCTTACTTCAGCTCGGCGCCGTTCAGCGCGGTCATGCCGGTGCCCGCGGCGGCCGCCTTGTCGGCGACATCCTTCGGCGACACGATCAGGCCCTTGGTGTTGAGGTAACCGCCGTCGCCCGCACCCTTCAGGAACTCCGCGACGAACTCGGCCAGGCCGGGGACGACGCCGACATGCGCCTTCTTGACATAGATGAACAGCGGGCGCGAACCGGGGTAGCTGCCGTCGGCGATCGCCGCATAGGTCGGCGCGACGCCCTGGATCGGCACCGCCTTGATCTTGTCCTTGTTGGCGTCGAGATAGCTGAAGCCAAAAATGCCCAGGCTGGTCGGGTTCTTGTCGAGCTTCGAGATGATGAGGTTATCATTCTCGCCCTGCTCGACATAATAGGGCGCGCCGCGCAGCGCGGTGCAGGTCGCTTCATGCTTGTCGGCATCGCTGGCTTTCAGCGCCTTCATTTCGGGATTGGCGTCGCATCCGGTGCCGAGGATCAGCTCCTTGAACGCATCGTAAGTGCCGCTGGTCGACGGCGGCCCGAATACCGAGATCGCGACCGCGGGCAGGGCGGGGTTCACGTCTTTCCACGTCTTCGCGGTGTTCGGCTTGCCATAGGGGTTCGCCGCGAGCGCCTTGTAGACATCTTCTTCGGTCAGCTTGAAGCCGGGGCCGCGCGACGCTTCGCCCAGCGCGATGCCGTCGATGCCGATCTGGATTTCGACGATCTCCTTGACGCCGTTCGCGGCGCAGCTGTCGAATTCCTTCTTCTTGATGCGGCGCGATGCGTTCGCGATGTCGGGGGTGTCGCCGCCGACGCCGGCGCAGAAACGCTCGAAACCGCCGCCGGTGCCCGTGCTGTCGATCTTCGGCGTCTTGTTGCCCGTCGCTTCGGCGAACTTCTCGCCGACCGCAGTGGCAAAGGGATAGACGGTCGAGGAACCGACCGCGCTGATATAATCGCGCGCGCCGCCACCCGAAGACGCCTGATCCTGGCACGCGGAAAGCGCGAGAGCGCACGTCGCGGCGCCAGCGACGCCAAGCATCTTGGGAGCAAATTTCTGGAACATGGGGTAATCCTGTCGGGGGTCGTTACCGAACCAAGCCGCCACCCCCGCGGCGACTCGCTGAGGGCCATTTGGGGGAGTTGTGTGACGTGTTTGTGACAGGGACTGTCATATAAGTGTCATTGGACGTGAGTGCTATACTCTCAAAATAAATTTTCAATTTTTGAATCAATTGTAATAAGTCCCCAAATAGGGGGTGCCTGATGATATCTACCGGGAAGGTTCTAAAAGGCCTTGTGCCACATACCCAAAGTTCTGCAAACGCAGTTTTTCGGGGCGACGTCTACCTTTCTAGCGGCGAAATTCGTCGAGCCTTTATAAAAGACCTCGACCCTCGCCAGCTTGGCAACGAGCTTCTCGTAGCAACCTTGGCAAAATCGCTAGGTGTTTCGGTTCCCGATGCGGCTCTAGTAATCGTTGAGCCTGACGTCAGCATGGCCTTCAAGAAGATCCCGCACGGTAAGAGTGGCGCATTCGTGGCATTTTGCTCGATGGATGCCAATGGATCGACGATCGCCCAGATTCTTGCAGCGGATCCTGCCAGTGACGCGATTCCGAGATTAAAATCCTCGCCCCTTCTCGGGAAAATCTATGGATTTGACGCATGGGTCGCCAACATAGACCGCCACAGGAATAATTTGATACTTTCGGGAGATGGTTCATTCTATCTGATCGACCACGGTCATTGCTTCACAGGGCCTTCTTGGATGGCAAGCGATCTAAATTCATCTAAGGAATATATCAGTAAATTGAAGCTTTGGCTCACGCCGAATTTGAATTCTTCAGATAAAGATAGGGCGATGGCTGAGATTAAAATTCTAACGTCGGGTATGGTGGGAACCGATGTTCAACTTATAATTGAGGAGTGTTTGGCAGATAAATTGTATGGAGCAAACGATAGCGATGCGGTCGTTGGCTTTTTAGAAAGCCGCGTTTCTCACGTTCTTTCGTTGAGCGCCAAAGCGCTTCACACGCTATGACCGATTTTTCCGACATCCAATTTCCAGACGCTGGGCATCTGCAAAGCGGTTTCTGGCAGCCGCTTTATTTCAAGCCAAATTTTGATACGCCGGAGCGATTAGTTGTGGCGGTGCTTGCCTATGCGGGCGGGCGATGGAGTCTGTGTCGAGCGTCGGCTTTGGATCGGCTCAAATGCTTGTACGGAAATGATGCTTTAGTTGCGTTGGAAGCTCTCGATTATGGATTGGGATACCTTGATTCTCGACTAGGGACTTTCGGCCAAGATGACGCAGTGCCCTTAAACGTTTCTGGGATCGTGGCAGGCGAACGTCGAGCCGCAGAAGGTTTTGACTCTGAATCAATCGCACGACGATGGATTAGGATGATCTCTTCGCTGCATGACCCGCGCAGAGAGGCAAGAGGGGTCGACTATGTTAGCCTAGGAGCTAATGAAGCCGTCGATGCTTTGGATCGTCGTATCTCGCGCGACCGGCTGCCTGTGCTGGTAATGGAGCGGATCACCGAAATTGCGCCTGAAGCTCGAAGGATGTTTGATCCGCATATCCATCGAATGGAAAAGGCGCAGAGGGCTCGTCTGTTGACGCACCGAGCTTTCGTGGCTTTTGACGGTCAAAAAGTCGCAGCCAATTTTAGTACTCTAAAAGCTGGCCGAAATCGCGTTTCGGTCGACGTGTCGAAACGTCTGATGTGGGATTTGGAGCAGCATCGAGAATCTAATAATGGCTCATTTCTGAAGCAAAAGCATGAGATGTTTTTGTACCATCCGGCGGAAGATGATCCGACTATATCCGAGCGTCAATTGGAGAACATAATGTTGGTGGTCGACAATCTGAAAGACGAAGGTCGAAACAGAGACATCGGAGTAATCTCTGATCACAGTGTGGCTTCGATTGCGGAACGGCTCATTCGCGATGAGGGTATCGCGACTTGATCAAGTCGATGATCCTCATCACCGGCCACATCATCCTGACTCCCGAGCATCGCGAGCGCATGATCGCGCTCGGTGCCGAGCATAGCGCGCGGTCGCGTTCCGAACCGGGGTGTCTGGCGCATAACTGCCATGTCGATGTCGAAAACCCCGACCGCCTCGTCTTTGTCGAGGAGTGGGCGGATATCGAGGCGGTGCGCGCCCATTTCGCGGTGCCCGCCTCACGCGCCTTCGTCGCTGACATGCGCGCGCTGTCGCCGCAGCCGCCGGTGATCCGCATCTATGAAGCACAGGATATCACCGCGACGCTGATGGGCTGACCGGCTCGCCGCTGTAATGGTCGAAGCACCCGGCGCGCCGCCGCCTCCGGCCGGTCCCGCGCGGCGCAGGATATTGACAAGGCGGGACGAACTCGGTTCACTCCGCGCCAAAGGGGCTGGGGCATGAGCGATTACAACAAGGATTTTCAGCAGGGCTATTACGGCACCGGCACGGGCAGCCATGGGCATCAGGCGGGCGCCGAACAGCGCGCGGCGGAGGAGGCGCAGCGCCGGGCGCCGGGCGGTGGCGGCGGTTCCGGGGGCGGCGATGGCGGCGGTGCCGCCGCCGGCATGGGCGTCGTCCTTCTGCTCGGACTGATTGCGATCGGCGCGCTGGTCATCCTGCTGAAGGATTTTCTGACCGCGATGATGGTCGCGATCGTCATATTGGCCGCGATCTTTCGCTTCGCGCTGCCCACCGCCGGACCGCGGCCCGGCTGGGGGCTGGCGCTGGGCAGTTCGACGGTCGCCTATCTGATCATCCTTGCGGCGTCGGTGATCGTCGTCGGCGGCACGCAATGGCTGGTCGGGCACGAAGATCTGACATGGATGCCCGCGGTGCAGAAACTATATCTGGACGAAGGGACGGGGCATTATGTCGTACACAGCGGACTGCAATCCTTCCTGATCCCCTGGTCGGTCGGACTGGTCGGCGCCGTGTGGTGGCTCAACCGCAAACTGCCGCCGCTGCGCTTCGGCGGCGCGGCGCGGATCGCGTTGTTCGTCGGCCTGCTGACGATCGTCTATATCGCGGCGCTCGAAGTCACGCCTTCGCTCTGATCCTGACAGCGCCGAAGGGGCAGGGGGCCTATGAGCGGGTTTGAATTCATCTTTTCGCTGTTCGGGCTGATCCTCGGCCTGGCGCTGGCCGAGGGGCTGGGCGGGCTGGCGCGCGCGCTCAAGGCCAGCCACAAGGTGCGGATCGGCTGGCCGACCGCGCTGCTCGGCCTGTTCGTGTCGTGCGACGTCGTTACCTTCTGGATGTATGGCTGGTCGCTCCGCGAGCTGCTGCCGTTGAACTGGCCGGTGCTGTTCGGCGGCTTCCTCGTCACCGCCACCTATTTCGTCGCGGCGAGCCTGGTCTTTCCCGACGATCCAGAGGCGTGGGACGACCTCAACGCCCATTTCGACCAGCATCGGCGCAAGGTGATCGGCGGCGTCCTGCTCTGCAATATCGCGCTGCTGTCCAGCGTCGCCGCGCTCGCGGCCTTTCCGCCGCTCGACATCCGCAACATCGTCATCACCTGGAGCTTCTTTCCCGTCGCCGCGCTGGCGATCTGGGCCAACGACCGGCGCATCATCGGCGCGTGCCTCGCCTGGCTCATCGCCCTCTATCCGCTATCGGCGGTGTGGCATTAATCTACCCATATTCGTCACCCCGGACTTGATCCGGGGTCCATTTGCGACATGGCTGAATGGACCCCGGATCAAGTCCGGGGTGACGATGACACGGGGGCGCTATTTCCCCAACAACGGCGCCAGATATTGCCCGGTGAAGCTGCGCTGTTCCTTCACCACCTGCTCGGGCGTCCCCGCGGCAACGATCTCGCCGCCCTTGACCCCGCCTTCGGGACCGAGGTCGAGGATATAGTCGGCGGTCTTGATGACATCCAGATTATGCTCGATCACCACGACGCTGTTGCCCTGGTCGACGAGCTGTTGCAGCACTTCGAGCAGCTTGCGCACATCCTCGAAATGCAGCCCGGTGGTCGGCTCGTCGAGGATATAGAGCGTCTGCCCGGTCGAACGGCGCGACAATTCCTTGGCGAGCTTGACGCGCTGCGCCTCGCCCCCCGACAGCGTCGTCGCCTGCTGCCCGACCTTGATATAGCCAAGACCGACGCGCACCAGCATCGCCATCTTCTCGCGGATCGAGGGCACCGCCTTGAAGAACTCCGCCGCGTCCTCGACCGTCATGTCGAGCACGTCGGCGATGCTGTGGCCCTTGAACTTCACCTCCAGCGTTTCGCGATTGTATCGTTTGCCGTGGCACGTCTCGCACGTCACATAGACGTCGGGCAGGAAGTGCATCTCGATCT
>NZ_MIAM01000002.1:0-43597 GCF_001830555.1 Sphingopyxis sp. RIFCSPHIGHO2_12_FULL_65_19
CCTCGTTGAAGGTCGCGTTCGTCGGTCCGAAGACCCCCTGATATTCCGAAGGGAAATAGGTGACCGGCAAGGAAAGTCCGGGCCGGATCTCGATCGGGTTTTCCTGACGCTTGCCTTCATAGGTCACGAAGAAATGCAGCATGTCCTTGATGATCGGACCGCCCAGCGCACCGCCAAACTGGAAATCCTTCGTCTTGACTTTGGACCCAGTCAGTTCGGACGGGATACGGTCGCGGAAGCTCTGATCGGTGTAGTCGACGAACGCTTCACCGTGAAACTCGTTCGTTCCCGACTTGGTCACCGCCGAAATCGCGACCGAACTGACCTGGTCGAATTCGGCCTTATAGTTGGACGAAATGACGCGATATTCGCCCACGGCAAGCTGCGGAAACGGGTTGCCCTGCGTCGAATCCTGCCCGGTGATGCCGTTCTTGAGCACATAGTCCTTTTGCCCGACACCATCGATGAAGATATTGACGCTGCGGCTGTCCTGCGCCCCACCCTGGAGGCGCGACTGTCCATTGCCGCCGGTGACGAACTGGACGCCGGGCGCAAGGTCGGCAAAGGCCAGGAAGTTGCGGTTGTTCTGCGGCAACACCTCGATCTGACGCTGCGAGATGTTGGTGCCAACTTCGCCGCCCTCCATCGAGCGGATGCGGCTGCCCGTGACGATGATCGCGCCGTCATCGGCCGCCGCGATGTCGGGCTGCGAAAAGTCGAAATCCAGAACCGCGCTCTGGCCCACCGACAGGGTAAACTCGTCGGTACGGCGAACACCGCCGGGGGTCGTCAGTTCGAGGCGATAGGTGCCAACGGGAAGCGATGCGATATTGTAGCTGCCACTCTCACCCACCGTGGCGGTACGCGTCAGGCCGGTGTTCACGTTGATCGCGGTAACCTGCGACACGCCGCCTTCAGCTTTCACAGTGCCGCGCAGCGAGGCGCCGCCGACCTGCGCGTGGGCAGGTGTCGCGACTGCGACCGCAAGCGCTGCGCCTGCGCTGCTCCATGCCAGCGCCGCTGCAAGCGTACGAGCACGCGACCGGCGCGCGGAAACGATCTGAATTTCATGCGAAAACTTCACGGCATCCTCCCTTTTTGGCCCCGACACTCCCTGCGTTCGCCTCATGCGCTGGCCGACCTTGCCTCCGGTGCAGCGACGAATCGCAAGAAATTGCGTCGTTGTTTTTTTGATTTGTAACCGGTTTCACGATGACTGTATAGGGGGAAGCGACACGCAAGGATGCAATCGGGGACCAGCCGGTATTCGGCCGATTTCGGCCGATCCTTGGGATAATGTATAAGCAAATCCGATTGGGAAGGACGAATCATGCCGCCGATGACGCGCAACCTGACATGCCTGACGCTGGCCGCCTTCATGGTGGTCGCGCCGCTTGCCCCCGCACCGCTGCTCGCCAAACCTGCGACCAGCACCAGCCCGAAAGCCCCGGTCGATTCGACCGGCTGGATGCGCGCCGATCCCAAAATGGATCGCTTCGTCGCCGACCTGATGGCGAAGATGACGCTCGACGAAAAGGTCGGCCAGCTGAACCTGTTAACCAGCAACTGGGAATCGACCGGCCCGACGATGCGCGACAGTTACAAGGAAGATGTCCGCGCGGGCCGCGTCGGCGCCATCTTCAATGCCTATACCGCCAAATATACGCGCGAACTGCAGGCGCTCGCGGTCGAGGGGACGCGGCTGAAAATCCCGCTGATCTTTGGCTATGACGTCATCCACGGCCATCGCACCATTTTTCCGATCTCGCTGGGCGAGGCTGCGAGCTGGGATATGCAAGCCATTGAAAAATCTGCGCGAGTCTCCGCAATCGAAGCCTCGGCGGAGGGCATTCACTGGACCTTTTCGCCGATGGTGGACATCGCGCGCGATGCGCGCTGGGGGCGCGTTTCCGAAGGTGCAGGCGAAGATGTCTATCTCGGCAGCCTGATCGCCAAGGCGCGCGTCCGCGGATATCAGGGTGACGACCTGTCGCGCCCCGACACGATCCTGGCGACCGCCAAGCATTTTGCCGCCTATGGCGCGGCGCAGGCCGGGCGCGATTATCACACGGTGGACATTTCGGAACGGACACTGCGCGACGTCTATCTGCCGCCATTCAAGGCGGCGGCCGATGCGGGTGCCGCCACCTTTATGACGTCGTTCAACGAAGTCGATGGCGTGCCCGCGTCGGGCAATCACTATCTGCTGACCGACGTTCTGCGCGACAAATGGGGGTTCAAGGGATTTGTCGTAACCGATTACACGTCGATCAACGAAATGGTCCCGCACGGCTATTCCAAGGATCTGAAACAGGCCGGAGAGCAGGCTATCAATGCCGGTGTCGACATGGACATGCAAGGCGCGGTCTATATGGAAAATCTCGCCAAATCGGTCACCGAGGGCAAGGTCGATGTCCAGCGCGTCGATGCCGCGGTCAAGGCGATCCTCGAGATGAAATATCGGCTCGGCCTGTTCGATGACCCGTATCGTTATGCCGATACGGCGCGCGAAAAGGCGACGCTCTACAAACCCGAATTCCTCGAAGCTGCACGCGACGTCGCGCGCAAGTCGATCGTGCTCCTGAAGAACAAGGACAACGCCCTCCCCCTCGCCGCCTCCGCAAAATCGATCGCGGTGATCGGCCCGCTCGGCAACAGCAAGGAGGACATGATCGGCAGCTGGTCGGCGGCAGGCGACCGCAAGACGCGGCCGGTGACCTTACTCGAAGGATTGCAGGCGCGCGCGCCGAAGGGGACGAGCGTCGCCTTTGCAAAGGGTGCCAGCTATGATTTCGCGGCCGAGGGCAAAACCGACGGTTTTGCCGAGGCGATCGCGCTGGCCCAGAAATCGGACGTCATCATCGCCGCGGTCGGCGAACATTGGAACATGACCGGGGAGGCCGCGAGCCGCACATCGCTCGACCTGCCCGGCAACCAGCAGGCGCTGCTTGAGGAGCTCAAGAAGACCGGCAAGCCGATCATCGTCGTGCTGATGAGCGGGCGGCCGAACAGCATCGGCTGGGCCGACGCCCACGCCGATGCCATCCTGGAGGCCTGGTATCCGGGCACGATGGGCGGCCACGCGATCGCCGATGTCCTGTACGGCGATTACAACCCGTCGGCCAAATTGCCCGTCACCTTTCCGCGCAACGTCGGGCAGGTGCCGATCCACTATGACATGAAGAACACTGGCCGGCCGATCGAGCTCGGGGCGCCGGGCGCGAAATATGTCTCACGCTATCTCGATACGCCAAACACCCCGCTCTACCCCTTCGGCTATGGGCTCAGCTATACCAGCTTCACCTATTCGCCGGTGACGATTGACAAGACGAAGCTGCGTCGCGGCGAAAAGCTGACCGCGAGCGTCACCGTAACCAACAGCGGCGCGCGCGACGGCGAGGAGGTGGTGCAGCTCTATGTCCGCGATCTGGTTGGGTCGGTGACCCGCCCTGTGAAGGAATTGAAGGGCTTCGAGAAAGTGATGCTCAAAAAGGGTGAGAAACGCACGATCCGCTTCACGCTCACCGACGCCGACCTGGCCTTCACGCGCCAGGACATGAGTTGGGGCAGCGAACCCGGCCAGTTCAAACTGTGGGTCGGGCCGTCGTCGGCCGAAGGGTCGGAGGCGAATTTCGAGCTGACCGAATAGGAGCGCGGCGATGCCTCAAAAGCTGATTGGAGCCCTCGGCCTTGTGTCGATGGTCGCCGCCTTGCCCGCACCGGCGCGCGAGGCGTCGGCGGCGCATGAGAAACGGCCGAACATCGTCTACATCATGTCCGACGATCACGCCTATCAGGCGATTTCGGCCTATGGATCGGCGGTCTCGAAACTCGCACCGACCCCGAATATCGACCGGATCGCGCGAAACGGCGCGATCTTTACCAACAGCTTCGTGGGCAATTCGCTCTGCGGGCCCAGCCGGGCGACATTGCTCACCGGCCGCCAAAGCCATGCCCACGGCTTTACCCAGAACGGCCAAAGGTTCGACAATAATGTCTGGGTTTGGCCGCGCGCGCTGGGGCAAGCAGGCTATGCGACCGCCATGTTCGGGAAATGGCACATCAACCATTCGCCCGCGGGCATCGGTTTCGACGACTGGAAAGTGCTCGACGACCAGGGCGAATATTATAATCCCGACATCATCACGCCCAAGGGGCGTCGCGTTGTCGAAGGTTATGCCACGGACCTGATCACCCAATACAGCCTCGACTGGTTGAAGAACGGCCGCGACAAATCGAAACCCTTTGCCATCCTGATCCATCACAAGGCGCCGCACCGCAATTTCATGCCTGCGCTGCGCCATGTGCAGAAATATCAGGGGACAAGCTTCCCGGTGCCCGCCAATTATTTCGATGATTATGCCGGGCGGCAGGCGGCGGCGGCGCAGGAAATGAACATCTATCGCGACATGTATGAAGGGCACGACCTCAAGATGACGGTCGCGGCGGGATCATCGCAGCTTCGCTACAACCGCTGGCCGGGCGCGTTCGATCGGATGACCCAGAAGCAACAGGCCGAGTGGGACGCGCTGATGCAGGCCGACAATGACCGGATGAACAACGCAAAGCTTGCTGGCGAAGGCATGGCACGCTGGAAATATCAGCGGTATATGCAACAATATCTCGGCACGATCGCCGCGGTCGACGAGGGCGTAGGGGCCGTGCTCGACTATCTGGAAGACAGCGGCCTCGATCGCAACACGATCGTCGTCTACACCTCGGACCAAGGCTTTTACCTGGGCGAACATGGGTGGTTCGACAAGCGGTTCATCTATGAAGAATCGATGCGGACGCCCTTCCTGATCCAGTATCCAGGCCACATCCGCGCTGGCACGCGCGTGGCGGCATCGATCCAGAATATCGACTATGCCCCCACCTTTCTCGACTTCGCTGGCGTGCAGGGCCCGGACACGGTTCAGGGGCGGTCGATGCGCCCGCTGTTCGCCACCCGCCCGCCCGCCGACTGGCGCAAGCATGTCTATTACCATTATTATGAATATCCCGGCTTTCATGCCGTGCGCGCGCATTATGGCGTGCGCGGCGACCGCTATAAGCTCGTCCGCTTTTACGGCGCCGATATCGACACGTGGGAATTTTACGACCTGAAGACCGACCCGGCAGAAATGCGCAACCGCATCGACGATCCTGCGATGGCGGGGCCAATTCAGGCGATGAAGCAAAAGCTCGTCGAACTCCGCCGCCAATATCAGGACGATAGCGGCCCGCCCATCACGGCGCCATGACTTGCCGCAGCGCGCCGACAGGGTTACGCGCAGACAGGTGAGTCCCGACCCGCCCGCCCCGCCCTCCGCGCTCGCGCCGTTCCGCTACCCGGCGTTTCGCGCGATCTGGATCGCGAACCTGGCGTCGAACATGGGGTCGATGATCCAGTCGGTCGCGGCGGCGTGGCTGATGACGGAACTGACGAATTCGCACCTGTTGATCGCGCTGGTCCAGGCGGGGGCAACGATCCCGATCCTGCTGCTGGGGATTTTTGCAGGGGCGATCGCCGACAATTTCGATCGGCGGCGCGTCATGCTGGCAGCGCAAACCGGGATGCTGCTGGTTTCGGCGGCGCTGACGTTGACGACCTGGCTCGACGCGATCACGCCACTGTCGCTGCTGTTCTTCACCCTTGCCGTCGGATGCGGCACCGCACTAAACGGCCCGGCGTGGCAGGCGTCGGTGCGGCTGCAAGTCGGCCCACGCGACCTGCCGCAGGCGATTGCGCTCAACACCATCGCCTATAATCTGGCACGCAGCGTCGGCCCTGCACTCGGCGGACTGCTGATATCCATCGTCGGCACCGCGGCCGCCTTTGGCCTCAATGCGATCAGCTATATCGTGCTCATTATCGTGTTGCTGCGCTGGCATCCCGAAACCACGCCGAGGCGTCGGACGTCGATGCTGACCGCGATCGCGGCGGGTATCCGTTTCTGCGCGCAATCGGACCCGGTGCGCCGCGTCCTGACCCGCGGCTTTGCCTTCGGTTTCGGCGCCGCGGGGTTTCAGGCACTGTTGCCATCGCTGGTCCGCGACCGCTTGCACGGAACCGAGATCATCTATGGGCTGTGCCTGGCCGCCTTTGGCGCAGGGTCGATTTTCGGCGCCTTGTGCGTCGGCGCGGCGCGGCACCGCTGGGGCAGCGACAGGGTGGTCACCGGCGCCTCGCTGATCTTTGCCGCCGCGATGCTGCCCGTCGCGCTGACCGCAAGCCTGGCGTCGCTGATCGTGGCGGCCTTTGTCGCCGGGGCTGCGTGGGTGTCGATGCTGACGACGCTCAACGTCGCGATGCAACTCCGCTCGCCCGAGGAGATTCTGGGCCGATGCCTGTCGATCTATCAGGCTGTGACCTTCGGCGCGATGGCGCTCGGCGCCTATGCGCTTGGCCTGATCGCCGACCTGTCGTCGCTGCCGACAGCGATTATCGTCTCTATCGTCTGGCTTGTGCTGACGGCGCTGATCCTGCGCTTCGTCGCGCCGATGCCGCGGCGCGATGAAGGCAGGCTGCTGCCCTAAATGCGCGGGTAATCCGCCCCCCCGACTGTCTCGATCGCAAAGCCGCTGTTCGACAGTTGCAGTTCGTCGCTGCAATGGCTGCACGCCGCGACCATGTGCAGATCATGGCCGCACGGGCGGTGGGTGAGCAGCAAGGGCGGGCCGCGTTCGTCGGCGAACCAGCGATCGCCCCATTGCAATAGCGCTAGCAGCACGGGATAAAGGTCGCGCCCCTTGGCGGTCAGGCGATACTCCACGCGATCCGAATGCGACGAATAGGGGACCGTCTTCAAAATCCCCTGCCGCACGAGCCGTTCGAGCCGTCCGGTCAGGATGTTGGTCGCCATCAGCGTGTCGCGCTGAATGTCGTCGAAACGGTTGATTCGGGTGAACATGGCGCGAACGACGAGCGTCGCCCAGCGGTCGCCAAACAATTCGATCATCGTGTCAACGAGCGGCCGACCGCCCGGGCGCCGCCCGCCGACGTCGCCGTTGAAGCGGCGGCGTTCGTAATGCGGGACGACCTGCGCCAGCCCCGGCCCTTCGCGCCAGTCGACGTCGCGCGGGTCGATTTCCGCGTGACAATGGCGGCACGCCGGCACCGGCTCGGTCGCGTGGCCGCACGCCCTGTGGTGAAGCTGCACCCGGAAATCGCGGCTGCCCGATTCCCACTTGTGCTGCCAACGCAGCATCATCAGCGCGTTGGGGAACTGATCGCGGCCCTTTTGGGTCAGGACATAGTGAAAGCCCCGCCCGCCCTTTTTGGGCACTTTGGCAAGGCATTCCTCGTCGACCAGCTTCTTCAGGCGGCCGTTCACGACAGAGCGGGCAAGTCCGGTCCGCACGACAAATTCGTCGAAGCTGTGCGTGCCGAGGAATGCCTGTTCCATCAACAGCAGCACGGGAACGTCGCCGACCACATCGAGCGCGCGCCAGATCGAACAGGCCCTGATCGTGCGGTCGTGTTTCAAACGCTTCCCTAACCAAGATCATCATCCCGGCAGGTGCCGGGACGACGTCTCTAAAACAAGGCGGGCCTGAATTGAAACAGCATCGTCAGAAACGCCCGGTCAGTTGCACCGCAATCGTCCGCGGCCGGTCGACGATGCCGTTATAGGCATTGCCCGCATTGCGTGTGATCGTCGTCGCCAGCGGCATCGAACTTGCGGTTTGCAGGATGCGCTGGTTCGTCAAGTTGCGGCCGATCAGTGCCACTTCCCAGCGATCGTCGACCTCAGCCAGCGCCAGTCGCGCGCCGAGCTTCACATAGCCGTCCTGGTGCGTACGCGGATCAAGGTTCGCCGCCGCAATATAGGACGAGGAAAAGTCCGCATTGACGTTGAACGCGACCTTCACCCCGGCGGTCACCGGCGTCGTATAGTCGACGTTGAGATTCCCCGACCATTTGGGGCTGAGCGCATTGCGCTTGCCCGAATAATCACAAAAGCCGTTCGCGCCAGGCACTTGCAGATAATAGCATTGGCCGTCCGTGAAGTTGGTGAATTTGAAGTCGAGATAGGCGATTGCGCCGCTGACCGTCAGCCCGTCCGCAAGTGCGGCGCGGAAATCGGCCTCGACCCCCTGGGTGCGCGCCTCGGCGGCGTTGCGAACGTTAAAATTCAGCGTGCCGTCAAAGATGTTGACCTGAAGATCCTGGTAATCGGTGCGGTAGAGCGAGAGGTTGAGCGCAACGTTCCGCCCCTTGTATTTCAGCCCTGCCTCGAAATTGTCGGCGCTTTCGTCCTCAAATTCAAAGGCGCCGGGTTTGGCTACGGTGGTTGAGGTGGGCAGCGAGTTGGAGCGAATGTCGAAGCCGCCCGCCTTTGTCCCCTTGGCATAAGAGGCATAGAGCATCAGATCGTCGGTCACGTCATACTGGACGTTGACCATCGGGTTGAAGCTGTCCTCGCTGATCTTGCCCGAAATGCTGTGCGATTCGATGTTGAGCGCGCGGAACACCGCCGCGACGACCGCCGCCGGAGCGGTGCTGAGCGGCCCCTGCACCACAGCGAGCGTCCGGCTGCCGCTCTTTTTCTCATGGTTAAAACGCGCGCCCGCGGTTATACGCAGCCGGTCGGTGACCGAAAATTCGCCCTGCGCAAATCCCGAGATTAGGTCGGATTTCTGCGCATAATCGCGGTCGTTGCGCGTGTCGCCGAGCGCGTTGAACGGCGCGCCAAGCGCGAGGAAGGTTGGATTGAACAATCCTGCACGTCAAGCTTCGCATGCTGGTAATAGACGCCCGCGATATAGTTGAATGTCTCGCCCCCCGGCGAAGCCAGGCGGAGTTCTTGCGAAAACTGGCGGTAATCCTCGCGCAAATTGGTGCCGTCGAGGAAACTGATGCCCGAAAAATCGACATCGACGATCTCGCGCGTCTTGTAATCGAGCAGCGAACTGACCGACGTCAGCGTGTGATCACCCAGTTCAAGATCGGCGTTAAGCGTTGCGCCGAACACCTTGTTTCTGCTTTCATATCCATTATCCTCGCGGACATAATCGGGGTCGGTGCTGACAAAAAATGGGCCCTGGAAGACCGTGTTATAATTGCCGACGGCACCGAACACGTCGCGTGGCTGCCCCTTCATTTCAAAATCGGCATATTCCAGTTTCAACTCGGCCGCGAAGGGGCCGCCCCTGTCGAACTCCAGCTTGCCGCGGAAATAATATTCGTCGACGTTGGGTTCGTCGCGGTCGAGCTTCTGGTTATAGAAATAACCGTCCATCGAGCGGTGATAACCGACCACCCGCGCCTCGACCCCGTCGCTTAAGGGCCCCGACACGACGCCGGTCAGCTGGAATTCCTTATGGTTGAATTCATAGAGGCCGCTGACCGACCCTTCAAACTCGTCGGTCGGGCTGCGGGTCGTGATGTTGACTGCACCCGCAATCGCATTTTTGCCAAACAGCGTGGGCTGCGGCCCGCGCAGCACTTCGACGCGCTCCATGTCGATCAGCGGCAGGCGAGAAAGCTGGTCGCGGCCGTAATAAACGCCGTCGACGAACATCGCGACGGATTGCTCGAAACCCTTGTTGTCGCCCGACGCGATGCCGCGGATCGCTATGCGGTTGGCAATCGCGGTCTGGGTGATTTTCAAGTTCGGGACCGACGACGAAATCTGTTCGAGGTTGGTCTGACCGTAACTTTCGACCTGCTTGCCACTGACGGCCGAGATCGAGATCGGTACGTCCGAGAGGCCTTCGGCGCGCTTTTGCGCGGTGACGATAATTTCCTCCAGCCCGCCCTGATCGTCCGTCGATTCGGGTGCAGCCGGCGCGTTTTGCGCAAGGGCGGCGGCAGGCGCGGCAAGCGCCGATGCAGCGAGCAGCGCAACGAAAGGCTTCTTCATAATGTCTCTCCCTCCCACCATCGTCGGGTTGGCCCCGCGATGTTTTTCTGGCCTTGCGACTCTTATCGTCTTTAAGTATCGTTATGCAAGTCAGATAATTTGAGAGAGGATGAAGCGTGCCAAAACACGGCCTTCCATCGGCGTTGATGCGCAATCTGCGACTGCCCGCAATTGCCGCGCCGATGTTCCTTGTCTCGGGCCCCGACATGGTGATCGCCGCATCGCGCGCTGGTGTGATCGGCAGCTTCCCTGCCCCCAATGCGCGCACGTCGGCCGATCTTGAAGACTGGGTCAGCCGCATCGACGCGGCGCTGTCCAATGACCCCGATGCCGCCGCCTGGGCGGTCAATCTGGTTGTGCATCCGTCGAACAGCCGCCTGCCCGAAGACCTAGCCTGCGTCGTGCGCCACCGGGTGCCGCTCGTCATCACCGCACTCGGTAGCCCCGCGCGCGTGGTCGAGGATATCCACAGCTATGGCGGTCTGGTCTTTGCCGACGTCAACTCGGTCGGCTTCGCGCGCAAGGCGGCTGCGGCGGGAGTCGATGGGCTCGTGCTCGTCGCAGCGGGCGCGGGTGGGCACACCGGCGCGACCGCGGGCTTCGCGTTCGTCGAGGAAGTGCGGCGGTTCTGGGACGGGCCGCTGGTGCTCGGCGGCGCGATCTCGACGGGCCATGCGGTGCGCGCGGCGGAGATATTGGGCGCCGACCTCGCCTATCTCGGCACCTCGCTGATCGCGTGCGCCGAAAGCATGGCAGTGCAGCCTTACAAGGACATGGTCGTTGCCGCGGGCGCCGAGGATATCGTGCCTTCAAAGGGCATCACGGGCGTCACCGCCAACTGGCTGAAACCCAGCCTGATCGCCGCCGGATATGACCCGGCGAACATGCCAGAGGACAAACGCCCGAACTTCGCGGACGCACAGGACGATGCCAAGGCGTGGAAAAATGTCTGGTCCGCCGGACAGGGCGTCGGCGCGGTCCGCGCGGTCGAACCCGTCGCGACCATCGTCGACCGCCTTGTGAAAGAATATGATGTCGCCGCCGCAAGGCCGCGCTTTGCTGCTGCCGAAGGAGCCCTCGCATGACCGCCCAGCTTGTCGATACGATCAAAACGACGATCCAGCCGAACGACCATCCCTATATGAAAGACGCCTGGCGTCCGACTTATAACGAATGGAACGCGATCTTCGCCAATGGCGATGCCGAGGTGATCGGCAATATCCCTACCGATATCGACGGGGTTTATGTCCGGACCGGCGAGAACCAGATCCACGAGCCGATCGGGCGCTATCACCCCTTCGACGGCGACGGCTTCATCCACGCCATCTCGTTCAAGGATGGCCGCGCAGGCTATCGCAGCCGCTTCGTGCGGACCAAGGGCTTCGAGGCGGAGAAGGAAGCGGGGCGCTCGCTGTGGGCGGGACTGATGGAGCCCCCGCACAAATCGACCCGCCACGGCTGGGGCGCGCAGGAGTGGCTCAAGGATAGCAGCTCGACAGACGTCGCGATCCACGCGGGCAAGATCATCTCGACCTTCTACCAGTGCGGCGAGGCCTATCGCCTCGACCCGTTCACGCTTGAACAGTATGGCACCGAAAGCTGGGTCCCGCTCGACGGCATTTCGGCGCATTGCAAGGTCGATCTCGCGACCGGAGAATTGATGTTTTTCAATTACTCGAAGCACGCACCTTATATGCATTATGGCGTCGTCGGGCCGGACAACAGGCTGAAGCATTATATCCCGGTGCCGCTGCCCGGACCGCGCCTGCCGCACGACATGGCGTTCACCGAAAACTATACGATCCTCAACGACATGCCGCTCTATTGGAACGAGGAACTGCTCGAAAAGCGGCTGCATGTCGTTCAGTTTCACCCCGACCAGAAAACGCGCTTTGCGATCATGCCGCGGCACGGCCAGCCCGAAGACATCCGCTGGTTCGAGGCCGAGCCGACCTACACGCTCCACTGGCTGAACGCATGGGAGGAAGGCGACGAGATCATTCTCGACGGCTATTATCAAGAAGAGCCGATGCCCAAATCCTATCCGAATGCGCCCGAGGGACTCGAACGGATGATGGCCTATCTCGATCAAGGGCTGCTAAAGCCGCGGCTCCACCGCTGGCGCTTTAATCTGAAAACGGGCGAAACGAAGGAAGAGCGGCTCGACGACCGCGACCTCGAATTCGGCATGTTCAACCACCGCTATGCGGGAAAGCCCTATCGCTATGCCTATAGCGCGATCCCCGAGCCGGGCTGGTTCCTGTTCCGCGGGTTGGTCAAACATGACCTCAATGCGCGGACGAGCGAGGAATATGAGTTCGGCCCCGGCCGGTTCGGCAGCGAGGCACCGTTCGCGCCGCGGATCAACGCGAAGGACGAGGATGACGGCTATCTCGTCTCCTTCATCGCCGACCTCGAAACCGACAAATCCGAATGCGTGCTGATCGACGCCAAGAATATCGCGGCAGGCCCAGTGTGCCGGATCATCCTGCCCGAACGCATCTGTTCGGGAACGCATAGCGTCTGGGCGAGCGGCGACGATATCGGCATGGGCGAAAACAGCGTGCTGGCGGCCTGAGATGATCGTCGCGGGAGAGGAAAAAAGGCGGCAATATCGGGAGAGCGGATGGTGGGGCGACCAAACCTTCGCCGACCTGTTCGCGGCCAATGCGGCGGCGCACCCTGATCGGCTGGCGCTCGTCGACGCGCCGAACCGCAGCGATTTCGCGTTCGGTGAACCGCAGCGGCTGACCTACGCCAAATTGGTGGGCGAGATCGACCGGCTCGCGGGTGCGCTCGTCAAGGCGGGGATCGGCAAGGACGACGTGCTGCTGGTCCAGCTTCCCAACATCAGCGAGTTCGTTGCGCTCTATTTCGCGGCGGCCAAGATCGGCGCGATCGTCAGCCCCGCGGCGGTGCAATATCGCAGCCATGAACTGAAAGGCATGATCCGCGTCGTTGAGCCCAAAGCCTTTGTCTGCGCCACGCAGGTCAAGGGCTGCGACCATGTCGGCGTTGCAGCACCGTTGCTGGACGGCATCGCACTGATGACCTTTGGCCCCGATGCGCCTGAGAGTGCTCTCGACCTGTCGACTGCGGCGGGCGACCCGCAAGCCCTCGCCGCGCATGTCGCGGCAAACCCGGTCGACGCCGACGATATCTTCACCATCTGCTGGACCTCGGGCACCACCGGCGTGCCCAAGGGCGTGCCGCGCAGCCACAACCACTGGATCGCGGTTGCCGCCGCGGGTTATGAAGCGATGAAGGTTGGACCGGGCGACGTGCTGCTCAACCCCTTCCCGCTCATCAACATGGCGAGCATCGGCGGTATCACCATGTGCTGGCTGACCAGCGCGGGGACGATGGTGCTGCACCACCCCTTCGATCCGGGCATCTATCTCAAACAGGTCGCGGCCGAGCGGCCGAGCCTGACCATCGCGCCGCCCGCGGTGCTCAACATGCTGCTCCAGAACGAGGCTTTGCTCGCCTCTGTCGATGTCTCCAGCCTGCGCGTGATCGCCTCGGGCTCGGCGCCGCTCGCGCCCGCGATGGTGCGCGGCTTTCAGGAAAAGCTCGGCATCATCATCGTCAATGTTTTCGGGTCGAACGAGGGCATGAGCTTCATCACCGGCGAAGGCGACATGCCCGACCCCGACAAGCGCGCCAGCCTGTTCCCTCGGCGCGGTATGTATCCGCTTCCCTATGGCGAGGGCCGTGCGCCCAATATCGAAAGCCGCCTCGTCTCCCCCGATGGCGGTGACCCCATTGAGCACGATGGCGTCGCGGGCGAGCTCCAGATCCGCGGACCAACCGTGTTTGAGGGCTATCACAACGCGCCCGATCGCACCGCCGAAGCCTTTACCGACGACGGCTGGTTTCGCACCGGCGACCTGTTCGAGATCGCCGATGGCGGCGACTTCTATCGCTTTGTCGGGCGCTGCAAGGACCTGATCATCCGCGGCGGGGTGAATATTTCCCCGGAGGAGATTGACCAACTGCTCGGCGGACATCCGCTGCTCGCCGAAGCCTGCGTCTTCTCGCTACCCGACCCCACGATGGGCGAGCGGATCGGCCTCGCCTATGTCCCGCGCGGCGCCGACGATGTCAGCCTGTTCGACGTGACCGACTATCTCCGCGAAAAAGATCTCGCGGTGTTCAAGCTGCCCGAACGCCTGTTCCGCTTCGACGCCTTGCCGCGCAACGTCACGAACAAGGTGATGCGCAGCGAAGTGCGCGAACAGGCGCTCGCCACTCTCGAAAAGGAAGCCTGACATGGCGAAAGATGTCTTCATCCTCGGCGGCGCGCAGAGCGATTTCGCGCGCAACATGGAACGCGAGGGCGGCGGGCTGTTCGAGCTGTTTCGCGACGTTGCCGAAGCGGCGTTCGCCGCGACGGGGATCGAACCCGGGGAGGTCGAAACCGCGCACGTCGGCAATTTCGTCGGCGAATTGTTCGCGGGGCAAGGCCAACTCGGCGGCTTTTTCGGCCATGTCCACCCCGACCTCGCAGGCATCCCTGCGTCGCGGCATGAGGCCGCCTGCGCATCGGGCAGCATCGCGATCCTCGCCGCCGCGGCCGAGATCGAGGCCGAGCGCTACGGCCTCGCACTGGTGCTCGGCATCGAGCTGATGCGCAACGTCCCGGGCCAGCGTGCGGCCGAATATCTCGGAGCCGCCGCATGGGCGGGGCGTGAGGCGCAGGAAGCCCGCTACCTCTGGCCGTATATGTTCGCGCGCGTCGCCGAAGAATATGAGGAACGCTTCGGGCTCGACCGCGCGCATCTGCGCGGCATTTCGGCGAATAATTTCGCCAATGCGAAGCGCAATCCCAATTCGCAGACGCGCGGCTGGGCGGTGACCGACGACCATCTGGGCGAGAATGACGAGGTCAATCCGTTGATCGAGGGGAGCCTGCGCAAATCGGATTGCGGACAGGTTACTGATGGCGCCGCTGCGGTGTTTCTCGCGTCGCGCGAAGTTGCCGAACGTTACGCGCAGCGTCGGGGGATTTCGATTGACAGCATCCCGCGGATCAAGGGGTGGGGCCATGCCACCGCACCCCTCCTATATTCGACCAAGGTTGCCGACAGCCGCGGCCAAGATTTTGTTTTTCCAAGCGTTCGCAAAGCGATGATGGACGCGCTGCGCCGCGCCGAAATGCCCGATATTTACGCGTGTGACGGCGTCGAGGTGCATGATTGCTTCTCGATCACCGAATATATGGCGATCGACCATTTCGGGATCACCAAGCCCGGCGAAAGCTGGCGCGCGGTCGAGGACGGGACGATTGCCCTGGGCGGCAGGCTGCCCGTCAATCCGTCGGGCGGCCTGATCGGGCTGGGGCACCCCGTAGGTGCCACCGGGGTGCGGATGCTGCTCGACGGCTGGCGGCAGGTCACCGGAAATGCAGGCGATTATCAGGTCGAAGGCGCGCGCAACTTCGCAACCTTCAATGTGGGCGGCAGCGCGACGACGGCGGTCAGCTTCGTCGTCGGCACCTGATTTGCCGCACCCCGTCTATCTATACGACGCCGTGCGCACGCCGCGCGGCAAGGCACGCCCCGACGGCGGCCTCGCGGCGCTGAGCCCGCAAGAATTGGTCCGACAGCAGGCGGCGGCCCTCGCTGCCCGCTGCGGCGATCTGGCGGCGACGCCCGATGCCCTGCTCCTCGGCTGCGTTACGCAGAGCGGCACGCAGGGCGGGCATATTGCGCTGGTATCGAAGCTGCACGCTGCGCTCCCCGATGCGACCGCCGCGCACAGCATCAACAATTATTGCGCGTCGGGTCTCTCGGCGATCGGGCAAGCGGTCGCGAAGATCGCCAGCGGTGAGGCGACGCACATCTTGGCGGGCGGGGTCGAGTCGATGAGCAGCGCGCCGTTCCTCGACGACCGGGCGGGATTTTATACGAACGACGAATTGCCCCCGCGCGCACGCTTCATCCCGCCCGTTCTGGCCGCCGACCGCCTTGCCCATGCCGAAGGCATGACCCGCGCCGATCTCGATGCGGTCGCGCTCGCCTCGCAACAGAGGGCCGGCGCGACCGACACGGACCCCGCGCTCCAAAAGTCGCGCATCGCCACCGGCCCGTTGACCCGCGAGGAGTGCGTGCGGCCGCAAACGACCGCCGGAACGCTCGCCGCGGCGACGCCCGCTTTCGGGGAGTTGCAAACCCGATATGCCGACGCTCTTGGCGGCGCGACGTTCGAGCCGCTGCACAGCGTCGCCCATGCGCCGCCAATCTGTGACGGCGCGGGACTTGCACTGGTCGGCGGCAGCGGGCTTGGCCCCCCTCCCCGCGCGCGCGTGGTGGCCTATGCCGAGAGCGGCGGCGATCCCGCCGCATCGCTGACCGCCGGCTTCGCCGCAATGGACAGGGTGCTGGCGCGCGCCGGGCTGACGCTTCGCGACATCGACCGGATCGAGTTCATGGAGGCTTTTGCCGTGACCATCGCGAAATTCCTGGGCGACCGCGATGCCGATCCGGCGCGGGTCAACGTGTCGGGCGGCCATCTCGCCAAGGGGCATCCGATGGGCGCGAGCGGCGCGATCCTGACCTCGACGCTGCTCGATGCGCTCGATGCGTGCAGTGGGCGCTATGGCCTGGTCGTGTTGACCGGCGCGATGGGGGTCGGCGCGGCGATGGTGGTCGAGCGGATGGAAGGCGCAACGCTTGTTGCGATTCCAATCGTGTGAGTCCAAGTTTCCTCCCCATTGATGGGGGAGGCAGCGAGGCTTGCCAGCTTGCTGGCTTAGTCGCAGCGGTAGGGGTGCGCTCTCGGTCCGAAACCAGGGTGCAAGGACGCACCATCACTCCCATCCGACTCCGCCTAATCGCTTGGCGATAAGGCTGCGTATCCTTCCCCCATCAAGGGGGAAGGTCGAGCCGTTCCCGACAAATCCCCATTGCACCAGCGCCGCATTCCGCTATGGGCGCCCGGTGCGGGGCTGTCCCCGCATATGATCGCGCCGGTGCCCGAAAGGGCTTAATAGGGAACGCGGTGGGTGCGCGCGAAAGCGCATCGCAACCGAGGCTGTCCCTGCAACTGTAAGCGGCGAGCGAGATGCACCGTTCGGGCCCAAGGCCCGAACAGCCACTGGGGCAACCTGGGAAGGCGTGCATCGAGCCTTGACCCGCGAGCCAGGAGACCTGCCGGCGTGGGTCGCTCAATGCCATGGCCCAGGGAAAGGCCGCGGCACGGAGGATTCCGTCGAGCGACGACCAAGCGGTGGAGCCGCTTTGGTGCCGGGGTTGCAGGCTTTTACGCCCCTTGCGACGTCGGCATTGGTCGATCGCCCACGCGTTTCGACAGGTTCCACCTTCGTTGCTGGCGTGCGGGGGCCTTCCCATGTTGAAACTTACGACCCTATCCTTGACCCTGTTGACGGCGGCGACCCCCGCATTTGCGCAAAGTGACGACATGATCGTCGTTACCGCATCGGGCATCGAACAATCGCGCGACGAGGTCGGGCAGGCGATCACGATCATCGACGCCGACACGATTGCGACGCGCCAGTCGGTCGATATCGTCGACCTGCTCGCGACGACGCCCGGCGTCCGCTTTAGCCGCACTGGCAGCATGGGTTCGGCGGCGGGCATATCGCTGCGCGGCGCGGAAACGACGCAGACGCTGGTCCTGATCGACGGGGTCAAGGTCAATGATCCGAGCGGCATCGGCGACGGATATGATTTCGGCCATCTGCTGACCGGCAACATCAACCGCATCGAGGTGCTTCGCGGGTCGAACTCGGTTGTCCATGGCAGCCAGGCGATCGGCGGCGTGGTCAGCGTGATGACGGCCACCCCGGCCGAAGGTTTCGGTGCCGCCGCGTCGGCCGAATATGGTTACAGCGATACGATCAGCGCCAAGGCCGATGTGTCGGGCACCGCCGGGCGCATTTCGGGCGGGATCGGCGGGGCTTACTTTCGCACCGACGGCATTTCGTCGGCGGCGGTCGGCACCGAAAAGGACGGTTACAAGAATTTCGCGGGCAACGCGCGGCTGAAAGTCGCGTTCAGCGACGCGATAAGCCTCGACCTGCGCGGTTATTATATCAACGCCGACCTGGATTATGACAGCTTCTTCGGCGCCCCCGCCGACAGCGCCGACGTCGCCAAGCTCGATCAATATGTCGGCTATGCGGGCCTGAACCTGGGGCTGTTCGATGGCCGCTTCGCCAGCCGGGCGGCGGTGACGTGGATGCGCAACGAACGCGATTATTATTTCGTGCGCGGGACTGCGCCCGATTACGGCTATTCGGGCACCAATTTGCGCTTTGAATATCAGGGCGTGGTGACGCCCGCGGAGCAGGCAAAGCTGATTTTCGGTTACGAGCATGAGCGCCCTGATTATGATTTCTTCGGCTTCGGCTCGACCGACAGCCAGAAGGCCGACATCGACAGCGTCTATGCGCTGGGGATCGTCCAGCCGTTCGCCGGCCTGTCGGTAACCGGCGGGCTGCGCCACGACGATCACAGCCAGTTCGGCGGCGCGACGACATTCGGCGCGAACGCCAATTATTCACCCAATGCGGGCGCAACCAATGTCCGGCTGAGCTATGGCGAAGGGTTCAAGGCGCCGTCGCTCTATCAGCTTTACGACATGTTCAGCGGCAATGCGGCGCTGCGCCCCGAACGGTCGAAAAGCTATGACATCGGCATCGACCAGAGCCTTGCGGACGGGCGCGCGCTGGTCTCGCTGACCGCCTTCCTGCGCAACACCACCGACCAGATCAATTACGACAATGCGACCTTCACCTATGGCAATATCGACCGCACGCGCGCCAAGGGCGTAGAGGCAACGCTGGCGCTGAAGCCCGTCGATGCGCTGAACGTCTCCGCGTCCTATAGCTATATCGACGCGCGCGACCGGTCGGGGCGTCCGGCGTTCGACGGCAAGCGCCTGCCCCGCCGCGCCGAACAGGCCATCAGCCTGTCGGCCGATTTCGACTGGTCGTTCGGCCTGTCGACCGGCGCGACGATCACGATGGTCGGCGACAGTTTCGACGATGCGGCGAACGCCGTGCCGCTCGACGGCTATGCGCTCGCCGGGATCCGCGCATCCTTCCCCGTCGCACGAAATTTCGAGATTTATGGCCGCGTCGACAATCTGTTCGACGCCGATTACGCGACCGCGGCGGGCTATGGCACCTATGGCCGTGCGGCCTATGGCGGCGTGCGGGCGCGCTTCTGATGACGGCGCGCACCGACGCCGAACATGCGGCGAAGATGAAGAAGATCCAGGCGGCGCAAAACAAGAAGGTCGCCGCGAAGACCGTCGAAAAGGGCCTCGTCATCGTCCACACCGGCCCCGGCAAGGGCAAGACGTCCGCGGCACTGGGTATGGCGGTGCGCGCGATCGGGCACGGGATGAAGGTCGGCGTCGTGCAATTTGTGAAGGGCGCGATGGCGACCGGCGAAAAGGCCGTGTTCGACCGCTTCCCCGACCTGATCGAGTTCAAGCCGATGGGCGAAGGCTTTACCTGGGACACGCAGGACCGCAGCCGCGACATCGCGGTGGCGCGCACAGCGTGGGAGGAGGTCAAGCGGATGATCGCCGACCCAAGCTATGCGATGGTCATCGCCGACGAGCTCAACATCGTGCTGCGCTACGACTATCTGCCGGTGGTTGAAGTGCTCGACGCGATCGACGGCAAGCCGCATATGACGCATGTCATCATCACCGGCCGCAACGCCCCGCAAGTGCTGATCGACGCCGCGGATCTCGTGACCGAAATGGCGCAGGTGAAACATCCCTTCCGCGAGCAGAATGTGAAGGCGCAGCGGGGAGTTGAGTTCTAAGCCATGGCGAATTTGAGTAGCCTGCCTCCCTTGCGTTCCCCCGCGAAGGCGGGGGCCCGTCGCCCGGCGCATGGCCGTTTCGCGGGCGGTGCTGGAGACGATGGGGCGGGAGATGGGCCCCCGCCTTCGCGGGGGTGCAGGGTGGGCCGAGTCAACGGCACCTTGCCCCTTGTCCTTGCGCTGCTGCTCGGTGGTGCGGGCGCGCTGTGGGCGGCCAGTCCGGCGATGCCGACAAAGCGGCCCGCCGTCCCGCAGCGGATTGTGTCGATCAATCTCTGCGCCGACCAGCTGGTGCTCGCACTCGCCGACCGGGGGCAGATCGCCGGGCTGACGAAAAACGCGACCGATACCGAAATGTCGGGCGAGGCGGCAAAGGCGCAGGGCATCCCGTTGCTCAGCAATTCTGCCGAACAGATTTTGGCGATCGAACCCGATCTGATCATCGGTATGCCCGCGAGCCGCAGCGCGGCGCTTCGTGCGCTGCCCAGCCAGAGCTATCCGCTGATCGACCTCGCCACCGCAAACACGCTCGATGAAATCCATATGTCGATCCGCCAGACGGCCGCCGCCGTCGGCCATCCCGATCGCGGCACAAGGTTGATCGCGCAGATGGAGGAGGAGCTGGCGGGACTGCCGAAACCCGGCAACGGCCGGGTCGCCGCCTATTACCAGCGGCGCGGCTATATGACCGGCACGGGCACGCTGATCGACGATCTGATGACGCGCATCGGACTGGTCAACCTCGCGGGCGAGCTGGGCAAGCCGCCGCTGTCGCAATTGAGCCTGGAGGAAATGGTCGCCGCGCGCCCCGACTTCCTGATCGTCGAAAGCGCGACCGACACGGTGACCGACCAGGGGAGCGAAATGCTGCACCACCCGGCATTGCAGGACATCCCGCGGATCAGCGTGCCGCAGGCGTGGACGGTGTGCGGAAGCCCCGCCTACACGCAGGCGGCGCGCAGCATGGCGGCGCAGATCGCACATATCGACGGAAACCGCACATGAGCCGCCTTGCCCTCCCCCGCTGGTCGCTGATCGCGGCGCTGGCGGCGCTGACGCTGGCTGCCGCGATCGCGTCGCTCTTGTTCGGCTCGGTCGATTTGTCGATCGCCCGATTGATCGCCGCGGCGACGGGGGACGGCGACATGGTGGCGCGGGTCATCCTGTTCGACCTTCGCCTGCCGCGCACCCTGCTTGCACTGGCGGTCGGCGCGATGCTCGGACTCGCGGGTGCGGCGCTGCAAGGCTATTTGCGCAACCCGCTCGCCGAACCTTCGGTGCTCGGCACGTCGAACGCCGCCGCGCTCGGCGGGGTCGCGGCAATCTATTTCGGGCTGGCCGAACTCCATCCCGCGGTGCTGCCGCTCCTCGCCACGGGGGGTGCGCTGGCGTCGCTCGGCCTGCTTTTCCTGCTGGCGGGAAAAGCCGAAAGCCCGCTGACCCTGATCCTCGCCGGCATCGCTGTCGGCACGCTGGCGGTCGCGGGGACAAGCCTCGCGCTCAACCTTTCGCCCAATCCCTTCGCCGCGATGGAAATCATGACCTGGCTGCTCGGCAGCCTGGAAAACCGCTCGTTCGACCATGTGTGGATCGCGCTGCCGTGCATTGCCATCGGCACCGCGATGCTGCTGTGGGACGGCCGGGCGCTCGATGCGCTGACACTCGGCGAGGATGCGGCGCAGGCGCTCGGCACCGATCTTCGCCGCACGCGGATGCGGCTGTTGATCGGCACCGCGATCGGGGTCGGCGGCGCGGTCGCGGTGGCGGGCGCGATCGGTTTCGTCGGGCTGATCGTGCCGCACCTCATCCGCCCGCTGACCGACCGCAGCCCTTCGGCGATCCTGCTGCCCTCGGCGATCGGCGGGGCGGCGCTGCTGACCCTCGCGGACCTGGGCGTGCGGATGGTCCCGACGACGAACGAGCTGAAGCTGGGGGTCGTCACCGCCTTTCTCGGCGTGCCGGTCTTTCTGATCCACCTGATGCGGGAGCGACGGATATGGTGAGCCTTGTCCTCGACCAAGTCGGCGTGACGCTCGGCCGCCGCGCCGTCGTCCAGCATGTCAGCGCCGCATTCCATCGCGGCACGCTGACCGGCATCGTCGGTCCCAATGGCGCCGGCAAGTCGACGCTGGCGCGCGCGATGCTGGCCCTGGTGCCGGCAAGCGGGTCGGTGTGCATCGACGGCGTCGATGTCACCGCGATGCCGCGCGCCGACCTGGCCCGGCGCATCGCTTATGTGCCGCAGGGGCAGACATTGCATTGGCCGCTGACCGTCGAGCGCCTCGTCGGGCTTGGGCGCCTGCCCCACCTGGCGCCGATGTCGCGGATCACCGACGCCGACACGGCCGCGATCGAGCGCGCGATGGCCCGCGCCGACGTCCTCGATTTGCGCGACCGGATCGCGACCGAACTGTCGGGCGGCGAACGCGCGCGGGTGTTGTTTGCGCGCGCGCTGGCGGTCGAGGCCCCGGCACTGATCGCCGACGAACCGCTCGCCAGCCTCGATCCGGGGCACCAGATCGACGTGATGGACATGCTGCGCGCCGAAGCGGCGGGCGGCGGGCTGGTGCTGGCGGTGCTCCACGACCTGACGCTTGCGGCGCGTTACTGCGACCGATTATTGTTGATCGACGCGGGGCGGATCATCGCCGACGGGACACCCGCAGAGGTGCTGACCGCCGACCGGCTGCGCGCTGTTTACGGGATCGACGCAGCGGTCGAGACGGGCGGGCAATGGCCGACAATCACGCTGTTCGGCCGCGCATCGGTTCAGCCGTTCCCGCCGCTGCGACAAAAGCCGACGACATAATCGATGATCATCCGGTCGCGCTGGGGCGACGGTGGGCCGAGCACGCCTTGCGCGTGCGGCGGCAGGTGATCGACCGCGCGGCGGGCCCCCTCGCCAAAGACATAATGGTCGAACCATGTCCGCCACGCCGCGCGTTCGCTGTCGGGAAGCTCGCGGATCGAATGCATCGCGAGCATCAGCGCTGCAAAGGGGAAACGATCCTGCCGCTGGCCGAACCAGTAATTGACGAGGACGTTGAGCGCCCCCTTGCTGCGCACATGGTGCCACCACATCGGCGGAATATGCAGGGCGTCGCCGGGCACCAGGTCGGCGACCAGTTTGTGCCGTTCGGCCTCGATATAGAGCGGGTAACGCGCATGATCGGGGTGATCGGGATCGACCATGCTGGTCGGCTGCCCGGCGATCGTACGTTCGACCGGCCCGACATAAAGATTCGCAATCTGGTCGGGCGGAAACAGGGTGAAGCGGCGGCGGCCGGCAACGACGACCGCGATATTGGCCGCCATGTCGTAATGCGGAGCGATCCGGCTGGCGTTGCCGACCCAGATGCGGGGATCGACCCCCGTATCGAAGGGCAGCGGGTTTTCGGCGCCGAAGCTCGCGACGCTGTCGGGAGTGGGGGTCGATCCCGCGTAAAGACCTGGGGCGTCGGTGGTGCCGCGCAGCGCGAGCAATCGATCGACAAGGGTCGCCATCGGCATTTGTTCGTTGCCGAAATTCACCCCGCGCATATCGTCCGAATAGAAATAGCGGCCGGCGGCTTCGGGCGGTCCGACGAGCACGGTCAGCGGCCGGCCGCTATCGCGCGCCGCCAGATAGGCCGCGATCGCCTCGTCACCCGCGCCGGCGGCCGCTACCGCCGGCCAGTCGGCGGCGATGCCGCGAAAAATGGCCGGGCGATCGGCGGCCTCGATCGCGCGCGCGACCGCCGCATGGTCGCGGCCGTCGATTTCCTCCAAAGTCCCGCTCACATCGCCTCCCCAGCCGCTAGCGGGCCGGTTCGACCCGAACCGTCCGGCTGGCGCGCTTGCCATCGGCGGAGCGGCTGCGCAATTCCGCCGCGCCGCTGACCGCCACCGGCCCCGCATAGCGCGTCCACGCGCCGCCCTCGACCCGATATTCGATCGCGGTGCCGGGGAACATGCTGTTCGCTTCAAGCTTGCCGTTCATAATCCGCGCGCCGGGCGGCGCGACGCGATAGGCGATGCCGATTTTATCGAGCATCGGGAATTGCGCCGCGGTGCGGCCGGCAAAATCCTGCCACCCGGCTTTCAGCGTCGCCGCATCGACGCGGCGGTCGCCCCATTCATAGCTGGCGCCCGGCTGGTAAGCCGGGGTCCAGGGTGCCGGCGCCCACGCGCGTTCGGCGAGTGCCAGCAGCCGCGGGAAAAGCATATAGTCGACCTGCGCGTCGGTCCGGATCGTCTCGCTCCACAACTGCGCCTGAAGGCCCGCGATGCGGTGTCCGGACTGGAGCGCGGGCTTGTCCTCGATGGCCGCGCCCTCGGCATGGATATTGCGGATCGTCGCGGCGTTGGCGGGCAGGTTATCGGGCATGAAGGCATAGACCTGATACGGATCGACCCCGCGCGAGGCCCAGTCATAGCCGCCCTCGTCAGGATGCGGGGCATAGGGCATGTCGAAATAGCCGAGGTCGGGGATCGACAGCACGACATCCCAACCGCGATTGAGCTGGTCATGTGCCTCGCGGATGGCCCCGGTGTGGAGCACGCCCCAGATATTGGTCTGCACCTGCCCCGGCCGGTTCGGCATGTTCGCGGTTTCGGTGTGCCCCATTCCATCGCTCCAGCCGCCCGCGCGGAGCCCCTTGGCAGCAAGTCCGGCCGTCACACGCTCGATAAAGCGCGGGGTCAGCTTGCTGGCGTCCCCGCCATTTTCGGCAATCATCGCCGTGCACGCAGGCGACTTGATCCATGCGCCCGCCGTTTCGTCCGCGCCGAGATGAAAGGTTTTGAGCGGCGCGCCGGCCTGCCGGTGCATCGCGGCGAGCGCATCGACGACCGTGTCGACGAAACGATAGGTCGCGGGCAGGCAAACATTGAGCGTGTTGTCGCTGTAATTCTGGATGCTGCGATATTCGGTCGTGTCGGCGGGGTCGATCAGGCGATATTCGGCGGCCTCGGCCATTTTGCCCGCCGCGGTCAGGCGGGCATGGCGAACCTCCATCGCCTTGATCGCGGCCCGGCTGTGGCCGGGCATGTCGATCGACGGAATGACTTCGATCTGGCGGGCTGCCGCGGCCTCGACGATCGCGATATAGTCGGCGGTGGTCAGATAACCGTTGACGCTGCCCCCACCATCGGGCCCCGCACCGAGTTGCGGCAGCAGGCACCTCGTCTCGGCCGGATCGTGACAACGCCTGGAGCCGATCTCGGCCAATTCGGGCAGCGCCGGGATTTCGATGCGCCAGCCCTCGTCCTCGGCAAGATGGAGGTGAAGCTTGTTCAGCTTATAAGTCGCCATCGCCTCGACAAGCTTCAAAATCTCGTCCCGGCTGTGGAAATTGCGGCCCAGGTCGATGTGGAGACCCCGAAAACCATATTCGGGGGCATCTTCGACGCGGAGCGGTGTCACCCTGCCCTTCTCGAACGCCGCCTGCTGCGCGAGCGACCGGAGCGCGTGGCTGGCCCCCGCCGCATCATGTGCGGTGATCGCGATGCCCGCAGCCTTGACCTCAAGCTTATAGGATTCGGGCTTCGCAGAAGCGGCCGGGTCAATGCGGATCGTCAGCGGCAAAGCGCCACCCTCGCTGGTTCCGAGCATAGCCAGCGCCGGGGCGACCGCCGCGCGATCCACACCGTTCAGTGAAAGCGCAATACCGCGCCCAAGGTCGGCCGCCGCGCCGCGGCCCTGCACCGCATTCGCCGGTTTCGGCAGGATCACGATCGCTTTGGATTCCGGCGCCGAGCGCCCGGCCTGCACATCGAATGCGCGTTCGGCGGTCAGCCAGCGCGTCTTGTCGGCGTCGCTTTTGGTCGCAAGCCGTGCCTCGTCGGTCATCGGCGCCACGAACGGCAAGACCTCCATGCCCGTCTGCGGATCGATCCGGGCGCGCGTCGCGGCAATCGTGCGCGGCGCCAGCCCATCGGCAACGAGATAGGCGTTGGGCATGGCGAACGCCTTGGAGAAGTTGGCCCCTAGCCCCCACAGGCGGATTTCATGCCGTGCACCGGGACGAAGCACCGCGCCGGGTTTCAGCGTCAATTGCTGCACGTCGCCATTGACCAGCCGGTGCGTGAAGATGTCGCTTTCGACCAGCGGCAGGCGATTGACGAAGCTGAAATAGAGCGACAGCCCCTTGGACGGCAGGTCGGCGGGAAGCGTTTCAGGCATGGTCAGCGTGATCGTCGACAGGAAGCAGCCCTCGATCCCTGCGGGACAGGCCGGGCGATTGTCGATCATCGTCAGCCGATAGCCGAGCGTGTCGGCAAGACGGTCGAGCGATGCCTGCGACGATGCCTCTGCCGCCAGCGCAGGGGACGCGGCCAGCGCCGCCATTGCCATCGCCGTCCAACCCGCAACCCGCATGCCCCATTCTCCCGCTCGACAATTTGTATCTAATTTGTCATGCAGTCGCGAGCGGGTCAACGCCTTTTGGATTCGACCGATTTGATAGGATAAACTGCATGATGTGGAATTTTCCTGCTTTTCGCTTCATCGCGCAGATCCTGATTGGTTTTACATTAGTATTGTCGTCAGCCGTGATCGCAGCGGAGCCGCAGCGGCCCGTTGTGGTCGGCTATCTTGCGGCGTTCAAGGGGCTCGACCTGTCGATCGCGCGCACCGACCTGGCGGCCTTTACCCATTACAACCTGTCCTTTGCCAATCCCGATGCCGATGGGCAGTTCGTGCGCGACGGGCGGATGACCTGCATGGGCGACGAGCGGGGGACGAACCTGTCGGTCGATACGCTGCGCACGACCATTGCGCGTCTACAGGCGCGCGGCGCAAAGGTGCTGATCTCGACCGCAGGCGGCGTGATTCCGGGCTGTTCGGGCGACTGGAAAGCGTTGCTTGCCCCCGACCGCCGAGACGCGACGGTGGCGGCGCTGGTCGACCTGACCGACACGCTTGGCCTCGACGGGGTCGATATCGATATCGAGGGACAGTTGCTGACCGACATCGATCGTGCCGGCAACTATACGCCCTTCATCGCCGCGCTGTCCGACGCGATGAAAGCGCGGCGCAAGCTGTTGACCTGTGCCACCGCCTCTTATGAAGGCGGCATGGTCCCGGTCGGCTCCATCCCCTATTTCGATCTCGTCAACGTCATGTCCTATGATGCGATCGGGCCGAGCTGGGGTCCGGCGGGCGCCGAGCACAGCAGTTACGATATGGCCGCGCGCGATCTGGACCTGTGGATCGCCCGCGGCGTCGCGCGCGATCGCCTGGTCCTGGGCCTGCCCTTTTATGGCTATGGATTCGGCGGCGAAAAGGCCAATTGGTCTTATCGCGATCTCGTTGCCGCACATGGCATAAATGCGACCAAAACCGATGTCATCGGCGATCATTGTCCGGGGTGCCGCTACGTCACGCACAACAGCCCCGCGACGATCGAGAAGAAGGCCCGGTTAGCCGCAGAAAAGGCGGGCGGCGTAATGGTTTGGGAACTGTCGCAGGATACGCCGGACCATGGCTTGACGCAGGCGATCGTGCGCGGGCTTTCACGCGAATAATTCGCAACAAGCTTGACGTAAGGATACCAATGCAACACATGCTGCGCTATGGCAGGTCTTATCGACCGGCCCGCCGGCGCAATCGAGTGGAGCATCGTCCTTGTCATTGATCGAACGCGTGGGTCCGCTCCAGAAGGACGATCCGACACCGCTTTACCTGCAATTGCAGAAAATCCTGCGCGACGCGATCGAGGGACAGGTGGTGAAGGCCGAAGAGGCAATTCCGACCGAGCGCGATCTGGCCGAAGAATTCGACGTGTCGCGCATCACGGTGCGCAAGGCCATCGACGGGCTGGTCAGCGACGGCATTGTCACGCGGCGCCGCGGGGCAGGCACCTTCGTCACCCGGCCACGCGTCGAAAAAAGCTTTTCCAAGCTGACCTCTTTTTCCGAAGACATGGTGTCGCGCGGGCGCAAGCCGCACAGCAAGTGGGTCAGCAAGACCGCAGGCGCGGTGACCCCCGAAGAGGCGCTCTCGCTCGGCCTGTCGCCCGGCTCGCTTGTCTATCGTTTCCACCGCATCCGCTACGCCGACGACACGTCGATGGCGCTCGAATATGCGACGATCCCAGCTTACTGCCTGCCGTCGGTCGAAACGGTCGGCGCATCGCTTTACGAAGCATTGGAGGCCGCCGGGCATCTGCCCGTGCGCGCGCTCCAGCGGCTGCGCGCGGTCGCCTTCACTTCCGAACAGGCGGATGTGCTTGGGATCGAGGCAGGAACGCCCGGCCTGTTCATCGAACGGCGCGGATTCCTGTCCGACGGGCGCACCGCCGAGTTCACGCAAAGCTATTATCGCGGCGACGCCTATGACGTCGTGGCGGAGCTGAACGGCTGATATCTCCATAGCCCGGCGTCGCCGGTGAAATTAACGGCCTAGCCGCCGAAGAAACTCGCCATGAGTCGGTAGCTCGGCGAGTTGCTCGCTGACGCGGCTGCGCAGGGTTGCGAGGCGCGCGGCCAGCTCTTCGTTCGCCAGCCCATCGGCAATCGGATGCCAGCTTTGCGGCCGAACCCCCTGCCCCGTCAGCACCGCATACCAGTTCGTCGGCCCGAAAAGATCGCCGGGTTCAAAGAGGATGTTGCCGGTCGCGCGAAAAGCCTCGATCCGTTCGGCCAGGCTGTCGGGCAGTCCCGCCGCCGCGATATCGCGCCAGAATGACGTGTCATCCCGGTTGGAGAGCGCGTAGTGGGCGATCACGAAATCGCGGATCGTTTCATATTCGTGGAGCGCGTCGCGGTTGAAACGCGCGACGACATGGGGGTCGATTGCGTCGCGCGGCAAGAGCGCGAGCAGGCGGATGATTGTCGTCTGGATCAGGTGGATCGAGGTCGATTCAAGCGGTTCCAGGAAACCGCCCGCAAGGCCGACGGCGACGCAGTTGCGGTTCCAGATCGCCTTGCGATGCCCGGCATTGAAGCGAAGCCGGTTGGCATCGGCAAGCGCCGCACCGGGAAGCCGCGACCGCAGGAGCCGCTCCGCTTCATCATGGTCCAGATGCGCGCTCGAATAAACATAGCCGTTGCCGTCGCGGTGCTGGAGCGGAATGCGCCATTGCCATCCCGCCTCGCGCGCGGTCGAGCAGGTATAGGGCGCCGGGTCGCCGTCGTTTTCACACGGCATCGCGACCGCGCTGTCGCACGGCAACCAGTGGCTCCATTCGGCATAGCCCGTCGCCAGCGCGCCTTCGATCAGCAGCCCGCGAAAGCCCGAGCAGTCGACGAACAAATCGCCTTCGATGACGCGCCCGTCGGCCATCGCGATCGAGGTGATGAACCCGTCTTCGGGATCGAGCCTGACGTCCGCAACCCGGCCTTCGACGCGCACAACCCCTTTGGCCTCGGCATAGCCGCGCAGATACTGCGCATAAGCGGCGGCATCGAAATGGACCGCGTGGTGAACCGGCCCGTGGCGCGTCATCGGTGCGAAACGGCCCGCCCGCGCCGCCATCGTTTCCAGATTATAGGGGCCACCATCGGCATCGCCCCCGGCAGCCAGGTGGCGCAGCCAATAATGATGGAAATGGATTCCCGACATTTCGACGCCGAAAAAGCCAAAGGGATGGAAATAGCGGTGGCCGACGCCGCCCCAGCCATCGAACTGGATGCCCAATTTGATCGTGCCGTGGGTCGCCCGCAGGAACTCCGCCTGGTCGAGTCCGAGGTAGCGGTTGAATTCGTGGATCGGCGGGACGGTCGCTTCGCCGACCCCGACGGTGCCGATCGCTTCGGATTCCACAAGCGTCAGTGTGTGCGATTGCCCGGCCAGTGCGCGGCCAAGTGCCGCCGCGGCCATCCAGCCCGCGCTGCCGCCGCCCACGATCACGATGCGCCGGACCGGACGCTGGCGCGCGCTCATCCCCGCATCCGTCGCAGCGCGTCGGCGTGCGTTTCCATCGCATGGACATCGCTCGCCACGGCGCGAAGCTGGCGCTGGAACTCGGCCATCAGGGCCTCGTCGTCGGTCAGCAGGGCTTGCGGATCGAAACTGCGCGGCACGACGCCATGACCCGCCATCACCAGCGCCCAGCTATCCTCGACATGCGCTTCATGGTTGAAATGGGCGAACATGCCGCGCGCCGCGAACAGGTCGATCTTGGCGGCCAGCTCGGTCGACACGGACGCGGCGCGCGCCGCATTCCAAAACGGCTCGCCATCCCGCGCGTTGAGCCGGAAATGCTGCGCGGTGAAATCGGTGACGCGCGCCCAGGCACCTGCCATTTCCTCGTTATAGATATCGGCTTCGGGCATCGCCGCGCCGTCGATCGGCCAAAGCAGCACGAGCTGAGCGATCGCCAGTTGGAGCAGCAGCAATTCGCCGCCGTCGAGCATGGGCGCGTCGCCGGCCGCGCGGCCCACCGCGACGACATTGCCGACCCATGGCCGCAGCCGCGCCGCCGCTCCGACCGGCATCGGCACGCCCGTTTCGAGCGGACGCCCCGCCGCGGCGGCCAGCAAGCCGCGTGCATCGGCATCGGACAACAGCGTGCTGTCATAGGCAAATTCGACGGCGGTGCGGTCCGCCAGCGGGATCAGCGAAAGCCAGCCGGCGGCGTGCGCCGTGACGCGGCTGTAGAGCGGCACCGGGTCGAATGCCGGAGCCGAGCCGCGGATCAGCCGATCGCAAAAGCCGGGACGGCGGGCGGCGGCATCGGGATCGAGCGCGGCGACAAGTGCCCCATCGGCATCGATGAACAGGTCCGCGCGCAACGGCTCGCCGCTCGCAAGATCAATCTGTTCGATCCGCCCGCCGCCGGGGCGCGGGACCACGGCGGTGCCCGGCATCCATCGGACACCGGCGCCGTCGCACAAGTCACGCAGCAATCGCGCATAGCCGGCGGCATCGAGGTTCCAGCCCTGCTTGACCGCCTGCCGGGTCGCGGCATCGCGCGGGGCGCCGGTGCGCCCCTGCTTGGCGGCGGCGGCGGCGAGCGAGAAATCCTCCAGCGCGACGCGCAGCCCCGCTTGCCGCGCGCGCGTCCAGTGCTGGACAAATGGCAGCGATGCAAAGGGGCTTCCGGCGTCGCCATAGGCGTGAACAAAGGCACTGTCGCCGCCCGACCAGCCGGCGAATTGCTGCCCCATGCTGATCGTCGCCGCGGCGCCCCCGATCAAGGCCGCATCGTCGAGCCCAAGCAGCCGATGAAAGGTGGCAATATCCGGCGGAGCGACCAGTGCCGCGTGCGGTGCGGGCGCTTCGCCGGTGTCGACCCAGCTGACCTGCGTCCCCAGCCGGCCAAAAGCGCGGGCGATGGCGAGCGCCGCCATCGCCGCCGCAACACCGCCCCCGTGGACCACGACCTGTTGCACCGCGTTCGTCATGGCGCGGGCGCCGGGCAATAGCGGGCGATGAAGTCGGCGTGCGACGGCACGGTCGCCGCGGCGTCGGCGATCGTCGCCGCCAGCTTCGCCAGCCGTTCGTCGAGCAGGTCGGCAGGCAGCGCATCGGCGAGCCGGTCGGCTGCGCGCGGCACAATCCCCTGCCCGACGAACACCGCCTGCCAGCTGGGCGGGCCGAACAGGCCGTCGCGATAGGCCTGCACATGACCGCGGTGGCGGAATCGATCGATCTTGCCCGCCAGCGTGTCGGGCAGGTCGATCGCCGTCACGCGCTGCCACAAGGGCGCATCGGCCTCGTTCGCGACATAATGGAGGATCAGGAAGTCGCGGATGCGGTCATATTCGACGTCCATCACCCGATTGAACTCGGCGGGCAGCGCCGGATCGATCGCCGCTCCGTCGGGCATCAACGTCAGCAGGTGCATGATCGCCATCTGGACAAGGTAGATGCTCGTCGATTCCAGCGGTTCGAGAAAGCCGCCCGCAAGCCCCATGGCGATACAGTTTTTCGCCCATGCCTGGTGGCGCTTTCCGGCCTTGAACCGCAGCACCCGCGGGTCGGCGAGGGGTTCGCCGTCGAGATTGGCGAGCAAAGTCGCGGCGGCCTCGTCGTCCGAAATGTCGGCGCTGGAATAGACATAGCCGTTGCCGGTGCGGTGCTGGAGCGGGATGCACCACTGCCACCCCGCCTTGCGCCGCGTCGAGCGCGTGTAGGGGGTGAAATCGTCCGAGCGTGCCGACGGCACTGCCTGCGCACTGTCGCAAGGCAGCCAGTGCGACCAATCCTCCAGCTCGACGCCCAGCGCAGTCCCCAACAACAGCGAGCGAAAGCCCGAACAGTCGACGAACAGGTCGCCCGCAACCTGCGCCCCAGACGCAAGCGTGACCGCGGCGATATCGCCGCTTTCGCCGTCCTTCTCGACCGCAACGATCCGCCCCTCGACGCGCTCGATCCCGCGCGCTTCCGCCCAGGCGCGAAGGTAGCGGGCGTAAAGAAACGCGTCGAGGTGATAGGCATAGGCAAAGGCGCTGCGCACATCATTGCCATCGCCGTTCGGTAGCATGAATCGGTTCTGCAACGCGGTGACGATCGGAAAGCAATAATCGAACAGCGGCGCGGCGGTTCCGGCGCGATGCGCGCGAATCCAGTAACTGAAAAAATCGGCCTCGCCGATCGGTCGGCCAAAGGTGCCGAAGGGGTGGATATAGCGATCGCCGCGGCGCCCCCAGTTGACGAATTCGATGCCCAGCTTGAAGCTGGCCTGGGTCGCTTTCATAAATTCGACTTCGTCGAGCCCGAGGAAGTCGTTGAAATCCTTCATCTGCGGCAGCGTCGCTTCGCCGACGCCCACGGTCCCAATCTCTTCCGATTCGACAAGCCGCACGCGAAAGCGCGCGGGATCGAGCTTTGCCGCGCACGCCGCGGCGCACATCCAGCCGGCGGTCCCGCCGCCGACGATCACCAGATCGAACTTATCCCCCATATCGGGTCCAGCTTAGCGTCGAAGAAAGCGGGCGCCAGCCCAAAGGAGCTGGCGCCGCCTCCCCCTTTTTTAGAAGTTCAACCGCACGCCCATCTGATAGCGCCGATCATTTTTGAACCAGGCGTTCGGCTTGAGCAGGCCATCGGAATCGACCTGCTGCATCAGCACGGTGTCGGTCCCGAGCAGGTTCGTGGCCTCGAGGATGAACTCGATCCGCTCGGTCGCGCGGAGGCGCAGCGAGGCATCGAGATAACCCGTGCTTTTTTGCCAGATCGGGAAGCCGACGCAGCAATCGATCGCGGTCACGAGATATTTGGAGCGCCAGTTATAAGCGACGCGCGCCGATACCGGGCCTTTTTCATACATGCCGACCAGGTTGTAGCTGTGTTTCGAGATGCCTTCGAGCGCGTCGGGCTTGACCGTGCTGTCCTCGTAAGTGATCCCGCCGCCCGCGGTGCCGCCCGCGGTTTCGTTGGTCAGATTGACCGTTTCGATCCCGTTGTTCTTTACATAAGTATAGTTCGCCTGAACGCCGAAGCCATCGAAGGGCGCGGGCAGGAAGTCGAAGAAGGTCTGGAACGCAAATTCGGCGCCATAGATTTTCGCGCCGTCGCCGTTGACCGGACGATCCAGCCGAACCGTTTCGGTCACGCCGCCATTGTTAAGTTCCAGGCTGAACTGGCCGGCCTGGATATAATTGTAGAACTTCTTGTAAAAGCCGGTGGCGGTGAACGAACTCGACTTGCCGAAATAATATTCGAGCGTCAGGTCGAACTGGTCCGCGGTCATCGGTTTCAGCCCCGGATTGCCCGACTTGCCGGTATATTGCCAGTCATAGGCAATCGCTTCGCCCGCCGAATTTCGCGTCACATTGGGATCGGAGAAATCGTTGAGATTCGGGGACAGGCGGTTGATCGTCAGGAAGTTGCGGAGCAGCCCGAAATCGGGCCGCGACATCGCGCGCGAATAGGCAAAGCGCGATACCAGCTTGTCGGTGAGGTCGAACTTGACGTTGAAGCTGGGCAAGGCGTGGAAATGATTGACCTTGGTCGTATCCGCCACGGTCGCGCCATTGTTGAACGCCAGTTCATTCGCGGTGACCACGCAGCCCGATGTCGCTGTCGGAAGCCCGTCGACCACGGCGCGATCGCAAGTCAGCTGCGACGCCGTGAACGGGTTGGCAAAGGTCGTCGCCCCCTGGGTATCGTTGCGCGTCCAGACGAGGCGCACACCCAGATTGCCCGAAATGCCGATATTGCCGATCGCCAGGCCGTCGCCACCGAATTTCGCCATGGCATAAGCCGACATCGTCCGCTCGCCGACCTTCAGCACCTCGCTCGGCAGATAGCAGCCATATTTGCCGGTGACCGTTTCGCCCGCGCGATAGCCCTGGTTGGAACAGACCGGATAATAATCGCCCACCCCGATCGACGGGCGCCCCAGCGTCGCCGCCAGATCCTCTCGGTTCGCCAGCTTGTCCATGTTGAAGAACATGAAGGACTGGTGGTTCATCTGGTTGCCAGCGAAGAAATCGCTGCCAAATGTGTGCATTTCCGTCGCGCCGGCCGGATAGACCGGGCTGTCGGTGTTGAAATAGGATGCCTGCGTATAGGTCCAGGTGTTCGAGATGTTCGCCCAGTTATACGCGCCCCACCGAACCGTCTGGTCGCGGTCGGCATAGCGTGCCCCCACCTTGATCGCGCTGAGCCAGCTGGAATCGACATCATATTCAAGGTCGGCGCGCAGCGCGACTTCCTTGCCGTCGCTGTCCTCGGTATGGTCGGTGACCGAATAGAAGTGATAATTATTCGGGTTGGTCAGTCCGCCGGCCGACAAGTTGATATTGTCGGCGGTGTTCGGCGTGAAGGCCAGCGTCGGATATTTCCCCGTCAGGTCGACGAAGGTATTGGCATAGCTGCGCGAGGTGACCGACGCGTTATAGTTGCTGACGCTGGCATCGACATATTGCCCGTCGAGCGTCAGCCGCACGCGATCGGTCACATCCCAGCGGAAATTCAGCCCGAAATCCTGCGTGATCTGCTTGTTGCGCAGCGCGTTCGCCGCGGTATCGACCTGCGGCGCGCGGCGATCGTTGGTGCAGCCTTCCCACGCATAACAACGGTTGAAAAAGGCCTGTCCATTCTCGTTCACGCCCAAGCCGAGGTTATCGTTGCCCTCGCCGACATAGGGCCGCATCGCCGACCACCAGCCGCTCTGGAAATTGCCGTCGTCGTCGAATGTGAACGGCGCGGTACCCTGAAGCGGGCTGACCAACGACGCATCGCCAAAGGTATAATCGCTCGGCTGACCATAGAGGTCGCCATAGAAAGTGGCCGAGAACACCGCATATTCGCGCCAGCTGTTGTTATATTGCGAGCGATTATACTGGCCGGTGAGTTGCATCGTCTCGTCGTTCGAGCGCCACTGGAACGCGGCCGCCGCGCCATAGCGTTTGCGGTCATATTCATTCTCGCGCATGAAAATGCCGCTCGGGATATATTGCTTGCCCGGCCCAAACACGCCGTCGAAAATGCCCATGCGCTCGAACTGGACGCCCTGGCTCGATGTCTTTGCATGCGAATAGGCGCCGTTCAGCATCAACCCGATTTCGCCGATCCCGGTCTGCCAGCGATCGGAAATGATCCCGGAGAATTCGGGCGTCGATTTCTGGGCGATGTCGCCATAGGTGTTCTTGATCGAGATCGAGATGAGGCGGCCGTCCTGATCGAACGGCACGCGGGTCCGCAAATTGACCGTTCCGGCGATGCCGCCCTCGATCAAATCCGCGGTCTGGTTCTTGTAGGTGTCGATGCCGCCGAGCAGTTCGGGGGAAATATCCTGCCACGACAAGCCGCGCGACGAGTTGGCGCTGAACGTGTCGCGTCCGTTGAATTCGGAACGCACCTGGTTCAGGCCGCGGACGATGACGCCCGAGGGTTCGGCCGAAAAGTGCGAGGTGTCGTCGGTTCCGGCAAACCGGACCACGGTAATGCCCGGAACGCGCTGCAACGCTTCGGCGACCGATTTATCCGGGAAGGAGCCGATATCCTCGGCGGTGATCGAATCGACCACGGTGTCGGCGTTGCGTTTGCGGTTCTGCGCCGATTCGAGGTTGGCGCGAATGCCCGTGACGATGATGTCATCGGCACTTTCCTCATCGGCCGGCGCCGGGGCGACCGTGTCCTGCGCGGCGGCAGGGAGAGTGATCGCGCTCGCCAGCGCAGCGCCACAGATTCCCTGCAGCAGACCGCGGCGAAGTCGATATGTAGTAGCAGGCCCCTTGTTCATTCTTGTTTCCCCCATCCAGCCGGGTCCAGATTGCCTTCCCACAATCTATATAAGACCAATTGCGTCCTTGGACTATTACCAATAGACTACAAATCCAACGCGCTGTCCATTGCAAATTTATGGCGGTGCAAAGATGTTGTCCGAAGGGGCGGCGGCGACGGGGGGAGACAGGGCCATGCGGTTGATTTCACTTGATGTGCTCAGGGGGCTGACGGTCGCCGGAATGATCCTGGTGAACTCGGCGGCGGCGATGAAATATGGCGCCGAGGCGAATGTCGCGCCGATCCTGCTGCACGTCAGTTGGGACGGCCTGACGCTTGCCGACCTTGTTTTCCCAGGGTTTTTGACGATGGTGGGGATCGCGATCCCCTTTTCGATGCGCGATGCAAAGCTGGATGCCGCACAGCGCCGCCACATCCTCGGCCGGACGGGGCGCCTGCTCCTGCTCGGCTTCATCCTCAGCAATCTTTACTGGTTCACCAGCTTTGCATCGGGCGACTGGCGCCTGTTCGGGGTCTTGCAGCGAATCGGGCTCGTCTATGGCGCCTGCGCGCTGCTGTTCCTGCTTGCAGGGTCGCGGGCGCGGATGGTCATCGCGGCAGCGATTCTCGTCGCCTACTGGCCGCTCGCGCTGCTCCCCTCGCTCGACGGAGTCGCAACCGACCTGTGGGTCCGCGGACATAATTTTATTGCCTCGGTCGATCGGCTACTTCTTGGCAACCACCTGTATGTGAAGGGGCCAGAAGGCTATGATCCCGAAGGGATTTTCGGCACCTTCCCCGCCATCGCACAAGGCCTGATCGGGGTTGCGATCGGTGAGCTTCTGATTCGCCGCAGCGGCCCGGCCGGGCGCCAGCTCGCGGTGATCGGCGCTGCCATGCTGGCGCTCGGCGGTATCTGGAGTTTCGCGTTCCCGATCGTCAAGGACATCTGGTCGAGCAGCTTCGTGCTCGTCACCAGCGGCATCACGATCCTCGCGCTCGCGCTGCTCCACCACCGGCTCGACCGCGAAGGCCGCACGCCGGGTGTCGCCGCCACCGCGATGCTGGCCTTTGGCGCCAATGCGATCGCGGCCTACACGCTGCATCAGGTCACCGCGGGCGTCGTGACGTGGGACCTGTTGCTGCTGCCGTTTCGCGCGCTGCGCGAAACGCTGGGCGACCCCGCGGCCTCGCTGCTGCCCGTGCTTCTTTATATGCTGCTCATCTGGGGCGCGATGGAATGGCTGCGCCGCAAGGGCTGGATCATCAAAATCTGATCGCCCCGAACATACATCTTGATGAGACATATATAACCTATATAATACCAATATATCGTGTGACGGCGTGTCACCGATCCGGAGACCATATCCCATGATGCCGAACGCCGCAGAAGACGGACGACAGACGCTGATGGAGCGGGAGGCCGGCGAGGCTGCGGCGGCTGTCGCGGCGATGCTCGCCGCCAATCGCGCGGCGTTTGCGGCGATCGGCGAGCGCCTGCGCGCTGCCCCGCCGGTCGCGGTCGTCACCTGCGCGCGCGGATCGTCGGATCATGCCGCGACCTATGCGAAATATCTGATCGAGACGATGACGGGGACGCCGACGGCGTCGGCCGCCCTGTCGATCGCGTCGCTCTATGACGCACCGGCCGTCGCCGGGAACCGCCTGTGCCTGGCGATTTCGCAGTCGGGAAAAAGCCCTGACCTGCTGGCCGCCGTCGAACAGCAACGCAGCGCCGGCGCCTTCGTCGTTGCGCTGGTCAATGCCAAAGGCGCGCCGCTTGCCGAGCTGGCCGACGTCGTCATCCCGCTGTCGGCGGGAACCGAACGGTCGGTCGCGGCGACGAAATCCTATATCGCCTCGCTCGCCGCGATTGCGGCGCTCGTCGCAGCATGGGCCAGGGACGCGGCGCTCGAAAACGCGCTCACGCGCCTTCCCGCTCAGCTCGCACGCGCCTTTGCGCTCGACTGGTCGCCCGCCATCACCGCCTTTCGCGGCGCGAACAACCTGTTCGTCCTGGGTCGCGGCTATGGCCTTGGCGCCGCGCAGGAAGCCGCGCTCAAGTTCAAGGAAACCTCCGGGCTCCACGCCGAAAGCTTCAGCGCCGCCGAAGTGCGCCACGGTCCGATGGCGATTGTCGGCGACGCGTTCCACGTGCTGGCGCTTGGCGGCACCGACCGCGCGGCGGCAAGCGTGCGCGACGCTGCGGCGGAGTTCCGCGGGCGGGGCGCGACGGTGCTGCTCGCCGATTCGCAAGGCGGCGAGCTACCCGCGATCGCGGACCATCCCGCGATCGAGCCGATCCTGATGATCCAGAGCTTCTATCGCATGGCGAGCGCCCTGGCGCTCGCCCGCGGCCACAACCCCGACTCGCCTCCGCATCTCAACAAGGTTACCGAGACCCTATGATCTTTCGTTTCCACAACGGCCGGATCGCCCTGCCCGCCGATGCCGTCGGCGCAGCGGATGTCGTCGTCGCCGACGGCATCGTCACCGCGGTGACCGCCATGGGCACGGCGCCCGCCGACCACGCGATCGACCTGGGCGGAGGCTGGTTGCTGCCGGGCTTCATCGACACGCAGGTCAATGGCGGCGGCGGGGTGCTGTTCAACGACCAGGTCGACGTCGACGCGATCGGTGCGATCGGCGCCGCGCACGCCCGCTTCGGCACCACCGCATTCCTGCCAACGCTGATCAGCGATACGCCCGCGCAGATCGCCGCCGCGCTCGCCGCGGTCGATACCGCGATCGAACAAGGGGTGCCGGGGGTCGTCGGCATTCATATCGAGGGGCCGTTCATCAATGAGGTGAAGCGCGGCATCCACGAAGCGCATCGCATCCGCCGCCTCGACGCCGACATACTCGCGACGCTCACCGCGCCGCATCGCGGGCGCGTCATGCTGACGCTCGCCCCCGAACTGTGCGACGAAGAGGATATTCGCACCCTTGTCCGCCACTGCGTGATCGTCAGCGCGGGGCACAGCGACGCGACCTATGACGAGGCACAGCGCGCGATCGCCGCGGGATTGTCGGGATTCACCCATTTGTTCAATGCGATGTCGCCGCTCCACCACCGCAATCCCGGTGCGGTCGGGGCAGCGTTCGATTCGGACAGCTATTGCGGCTTGATCGTCGACGACGTCCACCTCCACCCGGCAGTCGTCCGGCTCGCGATCCGGGCGAAGGGCGCACGGCGCATCATGCTGGTTACCGACGCCATGCCCAGTGTCGGAACCGATGTCAGCGAGTTCACCCTGCAAGGCAAGCGCATCGCGGTGAAGGACGGCGTGTGTATTTTCGAGGACGGCACGCTCGCGGGCACGCACCTCGACATGGCATCGGCGCTGCGCAAGACGGTCGAGGTCACCGGCCTGCCGGTGCTCGACGTATCGACGATGGCGAGTGCGACGCCCGCCGCCTTCCTGTCGATGGAGGATCGCATGGGCGCGATCGCTCCGGGGCGGCGCGCCGACTGGGTCTGGCTGGATGCCGCGCTGGAACCGCGCGCGACGTGGATCGGCGGACGGATCGTTGCCGAAACCACGCCGGACCTTGCCCACGCTGCACAATGATAGAGGCCGCACGACAACCGCGGCCCATGTTTTGGGGATTAAAGCGATGAGTCTGATCATCACCTCTCCGCTCAGAGGATGGGCGACGACGCTGGACGGCGTTCCCGATCCGGTCTTTGCCCAGCGGATGATGGGCGACGGCGTCGCCATCCACCCCCTTGGCGACACGGTCGTCGCGCCGTTCGACGGCGAGGTGCTGACGCTCCACGATGCCGGCCACGCGGTGTCGCTGCGCAGCGCCGAGGGCGCCGAGATATTGATCCATATCGGGCTCGACACGGTGATGCTGAAGGGTGAAGGTTTTACCGCGCTGGTTGCCGCGGGGCAGCGCGTATCACGCGGCGACCCGCTGATCCGCTTTGACCTCGACGCCGTCGCGCTGGCCGCAACCAGCCTGATCACGCCGGTGATCGTCACCAATGCCGAGGCTTTTGCCATCAGCCGCCGCACCACCGACTGCGCGATCGGCGCGTGCGAGGCATTGATGACGCTGGTGCCGGTGCAGGCCGAGGCGCGCCGCCGGTCGGACGACGGAACCATCGTCGAACAGACGGTCACGCTGTCGCTGCCGCACGGCATCCACGCCCGCCCTGCGGCGCGGATCGGAGAGGTCGCGCGCGGGTTCGAGGCCGATGTGCATTTGATGAAAGACGGCAAACGCGGTGACGCGCGCAGCACGGTCGCATTGCTCGCGCTCGGCACTGGCTTCGGCGATGACGTGGTGGTCCAGGCGCGCGGCGACGACGCCGAGGCGGCGCTGGCCGCCGTCGTCGCGTTGCTGGCGACCGACATGGGCGAAGGCAAACCCGTTGCAGCATCTGTCGTGCCGACGGCGACCGTTCCGCTTCGTGCTGGACAGATCGGCGGCGTCATCGCCTCCCCCGGCCTTGCCATCGGACCCGCGGCGCGGCTGCGCCAGGCGGAGATCGCAGTTGCGCGCGAAGGCGCGGGGGTCGCCGAAGAAGGCGCCGCGCTGCTCGCCGCGCGCGGCGCGGTCCGCGCGCGCATTGCGGCACGCGCCGATAGCGCGAGCGGCAGCATCGCGTCGGTGATGCAGGCCCATCTGGCGCTGATCGACGACCCGGAATTGCTGGCCGCCGCCGAAAGCCGGATCGCCGCGGGCCATAGCGCGGGCTTTGCCTGGCGCGGTGCGACCCACGACCAGATCGCCGCGATCCGCGCCACGGGCAATGAACATCTGATCGAACGCGTCGACGACCTTGTCGACATCGAACGGCAATTGCTGTCGACGCTCACCGGCACGCCGATCGACGGCGCCGCAGTCGCGGCGGGCGCGATCGTCGTCGCCGACGACCTGCTGCCATCGCAACTTGTGACGATCGCGGCCGCGAAACCCGCGGGCATCTGCCTTGCACGCGGCGGACCGACCTCGCATGTCGCGATCCTGTGCGCGAGCATGGGGCTGCCTGCGCTCGTGGCGATGGGCGATGCGCTGGGCACCGTGGAGGACGGCACCCCCCTGTTGCTCGACGCCGAACTGGGCCATGTCAGCCCAAGCCCGTCCGCGGCCGACGCCGATGCCTTCACCGCGCGCCTGGCGCAGCGGGCGGCCCGGCGCGCGGCGGCACAAGCGGCGGCAAAGGATGCGTGCCACAGCGCCGACGGCACCCGCATCGAAATTTTCGCCAATATCGGAAGCGTCGAGGACGCGGCACTGGCGGCCGCACAGGGTGCCGAGGGGTCGGGCCTGGTGCGCAGCGAATTCTTGTTCCTGGGCCGCGACGCCGCGCCGTCGGAAGACGAGCAACATGCCGCCTATCAAGCGATCGCCGACGCGTTGCCCGGCCAGCCGGTGATCGTCCGCCTGCTCGACATCGGCGGCGACAAACCGGCTGCCTTTATCCCGATCGAAACCGAGGAAAATCCGGCGCTGGGTCAACGAGGCGTTCGCGTCGCCCTCGCGCGGCCCGACCTGCTCGAAACGCAGCTTCGCGCAATCTTGCGCACCAGCCCGGCCGGCCAGTGCAAGATCATGATCCCGATGGTCGCAAGCATCGACGAAGTGCGGCAGGTGCGCCAAGTCGTCGAGCGGCTGCGCGGCGACTTGGGCATTGCGACGCCGGTCGAGGTGGGGGTGATGGTCGAAACGCCCGCCGCTGCGATGACCGCCGACCTGCTCGCCGCCGAAGCCGATTTCCTGTCGATCGGCACCAACGACCTGACGCAATATGTTCTCGCGATGGATCGCGGCAATCCGGCGGTCGCCGCCGGGGTCGATGCCATGCACCCCGCCGTGCTGCGGATGATCGGCGAAACCTGCCGCCTCGCCGCCGTCCATGATCGCTGGGTCGGAGTGTGCGGGGGCCTAGCCTCTGATCCCGCCGCTCTGCCGATCCTGATCGGGCTGGGCGTCACCGAACTTTCGGCGGTCCCCGGCTTCGTTGCCGAGGCGAAACAGATCGTGCGCGGCCTGACCTTGGCCGAGGCGCGCGCGCACGCCGAACTCGCGCTGCAATGCCGGTCGGCGGCAGAGGTTCGCGCGCTCGCCCGCGCGTTCGAGGAGACACGTCGATGAAGAAGATGCTTGAAGCCCTTCAGCCGCTCGGCCGCGCGCTGATGCTGCCGATCGCGGTGCTGCCGATCGCCGGCCTGCTGCTGCGCATCGGCCAGCCGGACCTGCTCGACATCGCTTTCATCTCGGCCGCGGGCGCCGCGATCTTCGACAATCTTGGCATCCTGTTCGCGATCGGAGTCGCGGTCGGCTTTGCGCGTGACGGCAATGGGGCTGCGGCGCTGGCCGGGGTGGTCTGCTATTTCGTCACCACGAACGGCGCGCAAACCTTTATGGTGGCGCCGCCCGACGTCGGCGCCGGGCTTCCCGAAGCCGCGGCGGCGCTGACCGCCAAGCAATGGGCCGTCGGGCTGATCGACCGGCTGGAAGTGCCCGTGGGCATAGTGTCCGGCCTGATCGCAGGGCATTTCTACAATCGCTTCGCGACGATCGCGCTCCCCGAATATCTCGCCTTTTTTGGCGGCCGCCGTTTTGTGCCGATTGCCAGCGGGGTCGCCGGACTGCTCCTCGCGGCGCTGGTCGGTTACAGCTATGCCCATATCAGCGGCGCGATCGACACCGCCAGCCGCGCCGTTGTGGCGTCGGGAGAGATCGGCCTGTTCGTCTATGGCGCACTCAACCGGCTGCTGATCGTCACGGGGTTGCACCACATCATCAATAATGCCGCCTGGTTTGTCGTCGGCGACTTTGAAGGGGCGACGGGTGACCTTCGCCGGTTCTTCGCGGGCGATCCCGATGCCGGCGCCTTCATGGCCGGCTTTTTTCCGGTGATGATGTTCGGCCTGCCCGCCGCGTGCCTCGCCATGTATCACGAAGCCCGGCCGGACCGGCGCAAGGCGGTCGGCGGGATGCTCTTTTCCCTCGCCTTCACCAGCTTCCTGACCGGGGTGACCGAACCGATCGAATTCACCTTCATGTTCGTCGCGCCTTTGCTCTACGCGATCCATGCCCTGCTGACGGGCGCGTCGATGGCGCTGATGAACGCGCTCGACGTCAAGCTGGGCTTCGGTTTTTCGGCGGGATTGTTCGACTATGTCCTGAACTTCAGCCTTGCGACGCGGCCATGGCTGCTGGTGCCGATCGGCGCGGTTTATGCGCTTCTTTATTACGGCCTGTTCCGTTTCTTCATCCGCCGCTTTGACCTTGCCACGCCGGGGCGCGAGAAAGGCGACGTCGCCGGGACCGCCGTCCGCACGGCCGGAAGCGCGCGTGGAGAAGCCTTTGTCGGGGCGCTCGGCGGCGCCGCCAATCTGGTCAGCGTCGATGCCTGCACGACGCGCCTGCGACTGATCGTGGCCGACCAGCGCGCGATCGACGACGCCGCGCTGTCCGCGCTCGGTGCGCGCGGCATCATCCGCCCGTCGGAAAAGGCCGCGCAGGTCGTGTTGGGGCCGATCGCCGACCTGGTCGCAGAGGAAATTCGCGGAGCGCTTGCCGGCGGCGGAGCGGCGCGGACGGAGACAGCGTCGCCCGCGGCAGGCGGCAGCGCCGCCGTGCTTCCCGGCGAGCTTCTGGGCGCCCTGGGTGGAGAGGGGAATGTCCGCGGCGTCCACGCTCTCCACGGGCGCTATCGTGTCGAACTTGCCGACCCCACGCGCGTCGACGAAAGCGCGCTCGCCCGATTGACCCGCGGCATCGTGCGCCCGCAGCCCGGCGTCTGCCATATCCTGATGTCATAGGGCGGCGGCCTTCCCGCCGCTTGCCCTTGCGTCCGCCGCGACCTTCTCTTGGACGGTCGCGGC
>NZ_MIAM01000002.1:43608-66125 GCF_001830555.1 Sphingopyxis sp. RIFCSPHIGHO2_12_FULL_65_19
CGAGCGTTGCCGATAGACGCGGACATGCTCGATCTCGAAACGGATCGGGAAGATCGCGTCGTCGACCGCGCCCCCCATCGCTCCGCCGACGGCGAGGTTCAGCAACAGATATTGCGGCGCGTCGAACGGCCATCCAGCGCGACATCGCCAAGGGCGACCGATTGATCCTCGCTTTCTGGGTCCGGGTCGCCGGGAATGCGGGCGAGGCTCCGACCGGCCTTGGCGCGGCGATCCAGCAAAACAGCGCACCCCATGCACCGATCGTGCAGGGACGCGTCATGCTGTCGAACGAATGGCGGCTGGTGCATGTGAAAGGCGTTGCGAACGGCGACTATCCCGCCGGCAAGGCGAATGTCGCGCTGACACTGGGCGACGCGGCGCGGACGATCGACCTGGGCCCCGCCTTCGTGATGAAGGCGGACTAGGTTCAGGCAGGCGAGGACAGTTTCATCAGCACCAGTCCGCTGACGATCAGGACCGCCGCGCCGATGCGCATTGCGTTGGCCTGTTCGCCGAGCACGAAGATACCGACAAGGAACGCGCCGACCGCGCCGATCCCGGTCCAGATCGTATAAGCGGTGCCAAGCGGCAATGATTTCATCGACAGCGACAGCAGCGCGAAGCTCGCGATCATCGCGGCAATCGTGACCGCGGTTGCACCCGGGCGCGTGAAGCCTTCCGACTGCTTCATCGAAAACGCCCAAATGATCTCGAAAAGTCCGGCGATCGTCAGGTAAATCCAGGCCATGACAGCCTCCCTTAAAGGCCGCCGGGCCGTCCCGGACTTGAAAGCCCCCGCGCCCGAAAAAGGGAGGATGGGCGAGGACGTGGCCTCTTTATGCCGGCCTGGCAGGGGCAGTAGGACTCGAACCTACGACCCTCGGTTTTGGAGACCGATGCTCTACCAACTGAGCTATACCCCTAGGCCGGAGTGCGCCACTAGCCGGATTGCGGAGGCGGGGCAAGAGGGATGACGGGTTGCACCTTGCAACCGGGCTGATATGCGCAATTTCGCATGCGCGACGCTCCGCCCCCTGCCCCGCTCGACGGTCCTCCCCAAAATTATCTCGGCGGCATCGGCTTGCGGTTGCTGGCGATGATCAGCCTGTCGCTGATGTTCGTTCTCGTCAAATATATCGATGCGGCGGGCATCCATATTGTCGAAAGCCTTTTCTGGCGTCAGGCGCTGGTCCTGCCCTTCCTGCTCGCCTGGGTCATGGCAACGGGGGGATTGTCGTCGCTGAAGACGCGGCGGATCGGCGCCCACGCGCGGCGGATGCTGATGGGCCTGACGGGCATGGCGTGCAATTTCGGCGCGATGATCCTGTTGCCGATGGCCGAAGCGACCACGATCAGCCTGTCGGTCCCGATCTTCGCAGTCATCTTTGCCGCGATCCTGCTGGGCGAGGCGACGGGGTGGCAGCGGTGGGGAGCGGTGATCGTCGGCTTCGTCGGCGTGCTTGTCGTGCTCGACCCCATCGCCAGCTTTGCGGGCGGCTTCGGCGGCGCACACGGCGTCGGCACCATCGTCGCGCTGACCGGCGCGATCATGACCGCGCTGATCACCATTGCGGTGCGCGACCTCGGCCGAACCGAAAATGCCGCGACGATCGTTTTCTGGTTCAGCCTGCTGTCGATGATCCCGCTCGGCATCGCGCTGCCCTTCGTCATCACCCCGCACAGCGCCGATGAATGGCTGCTCCTCATCGGCCTCGGCTTCCTGGGAGCGGTCGTGCAGATGTCGCTGACCGGCGCACTTCGCCTCGCGCCCGTTTCGGTCGTCATTCCGATGGATTATTCCAGCCTGCTGTGGGCGATCGCCGCGGGCTGGTGGTTCTTTGGCACCATGCCGGCCGACACGACCTGGGTCGGCGCGCCGCTGATCATCGCGTCGGGCCTGTTCATCGCCTGGCGCGAACATCGCCGCCATATCGACCGGCCAAAGGAGGTTGCCGCATGACCCAGGAAAATTCGCGCCCGATCCTCTACCACTGTCCCGACGCGCGGTCGCTGCGCTGCCTGTGGGCGGTCGAAGAGGCGGGAATTGACATCGACTTGCGCTTGCTGAAATTCCCGCCGCGCGCATTTGAACCCGATTATCGTGCGGTAAACCCGTTGATGACGATCCCCGGCTGGGTCGAGGACGGCCGATTGATGACCGAATCGGCGGCGATCTGCGAGCGCATCGCCGAAGGCACGCCGCTGGAAGTCCGGCGCGACGAAGGCGATTATTGGGCGTCGCGCAACTGGCTGCACCGCAGCGACGCGACGCTGACCTTCCCGCTGGCGATCATGATCCGTTATACGCGGGTCGAGGTGCCCGAGCGAAGGCTGGCGCAGGCGGTCGAGGATTACAGGGCCTTCTTCGGCGGACGGGCAAAGAGCATCGAGGCGGCGCTGGCCGACGGGCGCGAATGGCTGGTCGCAGGTCGGTTTACGATTGCCGATATCACAATCGCTTACGCCGCTTTCCTTGCAACGACGCTTGGCGCCGACGATATGCTGGGCGACGCAACGAAGGACTGGCTGGCGCGTTGCATGGACCGTGAGGGGTTCAAACGCGCCCGCGAACGGCAAAAGGGCTGATTTCGCCCATTCGCGACACGCCGTGCATTACGGCCGACGATCCGCGCAACCTTCATCCATATCAAGAGTCGCTCTGCCTGAAAGGGCCAGTGATCATGCGCTGCCCTTCCGTTCCAGATGAAGGAGTAGCGTATGGGTGTTATTTTCAAAAGCTCGGGCGCCTTGTTGGCGCTGGCCGTGCTGGCCGGTCCGGCCGCGGGCAGCCTGGCCGCGCAGCAGCAGGACCCGAATGACGGGGACGTCATGGCGACGGTCGTCGGCACCTTGCCGTCGCCCGATCAGATGACCAAGGGGCCGAAGGTCGAAGGGATCATCTCCGCGCGCCGCGATGGCCGGATGGACGTGACCACCGCCGACGGCAGCGCGACCACGATCGCCATTGCCGACTATACCAAGATCAAGAGCAGCGGCGGCTTTTTGGGCCTCGACCGCGACAAGCTTGCGGCCGACGCGCTGCTCAACGGCCTGCCCGTGAGCGTCGATACCTTGCAGTGGGACGGCGGCCTTGTGGCGAGCCAGGTCGATCTGAAAAGCAAGGACCTGCGGACGGCGTCGATGATCCATACCGGGACCAACCAGCGTTTCGCCGAACAGACGGCGGCCACCGAAGCGCTGCGCAGCCGGGTCGGCGATATCGACCAATATAATGTCAAGGGCACGACCAATGTGAACTTCGACACGGGCAAGGCCGTGCTGACCGAGCAGGCGAAAGCCGATCTTTGCAGCGCCGCGAGCCAGGCCGAGGGCATGGACAACGCCCTGTTGCTGGTCGTCGGCTACACCGACTCCACCGGCAGCCAGGAACTGAACCAGGTGCTCAGCGAAAAGCGGGCAAGCCGCGTCGTCAATCATCTTCAGCAGGCGTGCGGCTGGAAACCCTATCGGATGCTGACCCCCACCGGGATGGCCGAAGCCGACCCGGCGGCGGACAACAGCACCCCCGAAGGCAAGGCCCAGAATCGCCGCGTTGCGGTGAACATTCTGGTCAGCAAGGGTCTCGACGGCATGTAATCGGGCCGGGGTGGGTTGACGCCCACCCCGCTCATTCCCGAAGCCGTGCGCCCTTCGCGCCCAGCCAAAAATCCCAGCCAAAAATCAAAGAGGCGCGGTCTTGCGACCACGCCCCTCCCCCCCAATTCGGCGGATTAGATTTTAACGCGAAGCGAGACGCAGCGGGCTGCTTTTTGCCGCCCATTGAATATGTTCGCTGCCGCCCATCGCGCGGATGAAGCAGGTTTGGCCCTGCGCCTTGAGCTGGCTGCACAGGCTCGCCGCATCGGCGCGCGTGGCAAGGCCATTGACCGTCAGGCGATAGAAGGTGCGACCCTTGACGTTCGCCGCGTGGCTTGACGCCGGGAAGCTTGCCAGCATCGCATTGCGTTTCTTCAGCGTGCCCCATTTTTCCTTGGCGATGCCCAGGCTGTCGTACGCACCCAGCTGCACGGCCCAGCCATTGGGCCTTTTCGCATCGAACCCCATCGCCTTGGGAATCAACACCGTTGCCAGTTCGATCGCCTGTTTCTGTGCAGGCCGGATACGGCCCTCGCCCGCGACGCGCGGCGCGGCGCGATAGGGCGCCGCATCGGCCAGGATGACTTCGCCCGCCGGTTTCGGCTGCGGCAATTCGGTTACGGGCACCACGCCATCGGCGCCGCGTTCGGGCATCGGGAGTTCGATGCTGCGGATCGCATTGCCCGCGTCGGCAAGGACCGGGGTCAGAACCGGCGGCGGCGGCGCATAGGCGGCGACCGGCGCCGGATCGGCGCTTGCCAGCTCGGTTGCGGGTTCGGCGGCGGCCATTTGCGTTTCGCCGAAATTGCTGAGCGCAAGGCGCACGGGCATTCCCGCGTCCTGTTGCGCTTTGGTGCCGACCAGGCTCGCGACGCGGATCTGTGCGTTCGGCTGTTCGGCCAGTTTCGACCATTCGGCCATTCGCCCTTCGAGTTTCGCGGCGGACAGGTCCTGCGACGCCAGGATGCGCGCCTGCGCCCAACGCCCCGACAGCGCAAAGGCGAGCGCCAGATTTTGCCGCGTGCGCGCACTGGCGCCTTCGGCCCGTGCGGCTTCGCTGAGCACATAAATGGCACCCTCGCTGTCGCCCGCCAGCGCAAGCGCCAGCCCGATGTCGGACGCCGGCACGGTGTCGCGATGCTGCGTCAGCAGCGCGACCGCGTCGGCATTCTTGCCCTGCGCGATCTGCGCCAGCGACAGCGACAGGATCGTGTTGCTGTCGGTCGCACCCAGTTCGACCGCCTCGCCAAGTGCTGCGGCGGCCGAGGCAAAGCGACCATCGTTCAGATAGGCCTGTCCCAGCAGCGCGCGATAATTCGCATCGCGGGGGCTGCCTGCCACCGCCGCTTCGGCAAGGCCGACGGCCTTGCTGGCCTTGCCGGCTTCCAGCGCAACGCGCGCCTGGTCGGCCGATTTCGCGGCGACTGCCGGTTTTCCGGCGGCACGCGACGGCGCATCGGCCATCTTGCCCATGCCGCTGCATCCGGTCGCGACGCCCAGCACGAAACCCGAAACGGCCAGGTTCATCAGCATATTGCGGTTCATGTCGGGGTCCCCTCTTGGTGCTTAACGCTGCGTCTGGCGCGACGGGCGCGCCGCCGGCAGACGGCTTGCCATCGCGTCGATTTCGGGCAGCGAAGACAGATATTCGTCGAGCAGGTCGGTCAGGATCACCTGCGACGACCGGTTCGTCACCGCGCTCGCGAGCCGCAGGCGCAGATGGCGTTCGGCGTCGAGGCGCAGCGTAAAGGCGGCCTTTTCGCGAGCACGCAGCGCGCGCGGCGCCTTTTCCTTCTTCGCTTTCGGTTCGGGACGCGCCTCCACCTTGCGCGCCACCGCGGCGACGCGCTCGATCAGCGATTCCTGCTGACGGACGATTTCGGGGACTTCGGGAGCCTCGGCCTCGAACTGTTCGGCGCCATAGCCGTCGGTCAGGCCATGCGCCTCGTCCGAAAATGTCGGCGCATATTCGGCACCCACGCTGTCATCGACCGCATGTTCGGCCTCGGCATTATGCGCCAGCACCGACCCGGTGAGCAACGGCTTCAGATCGAGCATCCGCGCGGGTTCGGCCGACTGGTCGGGATCGACATCATAGCCCATGTCATTCCAGCCAAGATCGTCATAGCCACCGCTGTTGACCGGAGCGGGGCCGCTGCCGAGCGGCTGGCGGCGCATCGCGGGACGCGCCCCGCCCTTGCGGGCAAGGAGGCCTGCGCTCAGCGATGCGAGGGGTTTGGGTTCGCCCATGGTTCCCGCTCCCGTCACTGACCAGCGATGCGGCGGCCGAAGCCACCACCCATCGGACGGACCGCGCCATAATTGCCCTGCGTCGGGATCGGCGCGGCAAAAACGGTGCGGCGGAAGTTCTTTTCGAGGCGATCGTTCATATAGGTCCACAGCTGCCGAATCTCGTCGGCCGAGCGGCCGTTGGGGTCGACTTCCATCACCGTGCGGCCGTCGATCATCGACGCGGCATAATCGGTGCGGTGGTGAAGCGTGACGGGGGCGACCGTGCCGTGCTGCGACAGCGCGACCGCGGCTTCGCTGGTGATCTTCGCTTTCGGCGTCGCGGCGTTGACGACGAACACCAGCGGCTTGCCAGCGCGTTCGCACAGATCGACGGTGGCGCCGACGGCGCGCAGGTCGTGCGGGCTGGGGCGCGTCGGCACGACAATCAGTTCGGCGACCGAAATCACGCTCTGGATCGCCATGGTGATCGCCGGCGGCGTATCGATGACCGCCAGCTTGAAGCCCTGTTGGCGCAGGATTTCAAGGTCCGACGCCAGGCGGGCGACCGTGGTCTGGGCAAAGGCCGGAAGGTCGGTTTCGCGCTCGTTCCACCAGTCCGCGAGCGAGCCTTGCGGGTCGATGTCGATCAGAACGACCGGGCCGGCGCCGGCAAGCTGCGCCTGCACCGCCAGGTGCCCCGACAGCGTCGTCTTGCCCGACCCGCCTTTCTGTGAAGCCAATGCCAATACGCGCACTGCGTTACCCCCTCGGAAATCCAAAAATCGTCGAAGGGATGCCATGCCGGGCGCTAAAATTGAGTTAACGATGATAAAAAGAGAGTGAACGACTTCCTCGCGCTTATGGTAAACAAAGGCTCAACGCGAACTTGTCCCATATCGGATCAAGTTCGCCGTGACCGCTTTTGTCGCTAACATCGTGTTAGCCAATTGGGGCTATGAAGCTTCCGGGGACTGTCGCCGTGATCGACGGCGCAAGTCATTGGAGAATAAGATGCGTTCTTTCCGCACCATCGCCCTGCTGGCCTCGCCGTTGATCGCGATATCGATGTTCGCGGCGCCCGCCTTTGCCGACGTCAAGGACGGTGTCGACGCGTGGCAGGCGGGCAATTATCAGGCCGCAGTCGCCGAATGGCGCCCGCTCGCGCTGGCCGGCGACGCCGATGCGCAGTTCAACCTGGGGCAGGCCTATAAGCTGGGCCGCGGCGTTCCCGCCGATCTGGCACAGGCAGAAACATGGTATCGCCGCGCCGCGAAACAGGGCCATCTTCAGGCGGAGGACAATCTCGGCCTTGTGCTTTTCACCGCGAACCGCCGCGAAGAAGCCATGCCCTTCATTCTCAATTCGGCATCGCGCGGCGAACCGAGGGCGCAATATGTGCTGGGCACCGCGCATTTTAACGGCGATCTGGCGCAGCAGGATTGGCCGCGCGCCTATGCCCTGACGAAGCGCGCCAGCGACGCCGGGCTGGGCATTGCATCGGCGCGCCTCGCCCAGCTCGACAATCTGATCCCGCTCGACCAGCGCCAGCGTGGGCTGGCGATGATTCCCGAAATCGAAAAGGGCGAACAGCGGGCGCGCCTGGCCGCGGTGAACGCCGCCGCGCCGCCCGCGCCCAAGCCTGCGCCTGCCTCTGCGGTCAAGGTCGCCAGCCTGCCCGCTTCGACGCCGGGCACCAGCTACACCCCGCCGCCGGTGATCGCGCCCGCGCCGACGCCGCGCCCCGCGGCCCCATCGTCGCCCGTCGCCAGCGCCGCCGCTGCGGCAGCGGCCGAAGCGACCGCCGATGCTGTCGCCGCGACCGGCCAGCCGGGCACAAGCTATAGCGCGCCGCCCGAAAGCCCCGCGCCCGCCGGTCCCGCGCCGATCAAGGCGGCATCCACGCCCGCGGCCCGCGTCCACAGCAGCCCAGCCTCCGCCAGCGCGCCCGGCACGGCCAGCGCATGGCGCGCCCAGCTCGGTGCGTTCGGCGTCGAAGCGAACGCCCGCAATCTGTGGGCGGCGCTCGAAAAAAAGACCCCCGCGCTTGCGGGCCGCCAGCCCTATTTCGTCAAAAGCGGCAAGCTCACCCGCCTTCTTGCCGGGGGGTTTGCGAACAAGGGCGAAGCCGAAAGCTTCTGCGCGGCGACGCGCAAGAGCGGCCAGCCCTGCCTGGTGGTCGACAAATAGCGACCGCGCCCCTTCAGGGGCTCGCGGATCAGAAAATCTCGACCGCGCCGGGATCTTCCACCGGGAGCGGAGCCGTCCGTTGCCCCATCGCGAACCGCACCGTCTCGACGCAGCCGGTTGCGCCCTGCGGCGACGGCTCGGTTCGGGCATTTTGCACGATCGTCAACGCGGCATGGCCGAAGTCGGCGGCAGGCTGCGCCGCCACCACCTTTGCATTGCCGACCGCACCCCATGGCGCGACGTCATAGGTGATGATCGCCCACCCCTCGATTGCGCGCCGCCGCCAGGGTTCGGGAAAACGCGTTGCCAGGGGACGGCTCCAGCGCGATTTTACCGGGCAGTTGCTATTCTCGGGCCGCAGGCTCTGTTCGGCGGGCGCCGGCGGCGCGGCGAGCGTCTCCGGCGTTTTCCAATATGGATAATGGCAGCCGGTCCGCGCCCCGCCGGTAAAGCGCGACGCCGCGACGGCGTTACGCGCGGCGGCATCGAGCGTCTTGTTACCCGTCCCGAACAGCGTTTCCACCGCGACCGGAGCGCCGCTGCGATCGGTGGCATAGCCGACAAGCGACCAGTCTTTCACTCCCGGCGTTCCGGGCACTTTGTCGAAATCGGGAAAGGCGCGGAGCAGCGGCTGCGGAAACGGCGCCGTGACGCAATTGCCGGCGCGCTTGATCCGGTCCCATCCCTCCGTCGGCAACGGCCCGGACGTCGGCGTGATCGTATAAGACACCAGATCCTCGACCGCGGCTTCGCCGAGCGGCGCGACCTTTGCGACAAAGCTGATGCGGCAATGCTGGCGCACGCCAGGCGCGAAACGGCTCGCGGCGAGCGCCGGCGCGACGTCGCCGGAAAAGCCCGTAAAGCCCTCCCCGTCGCGCACGATGGAGAGCGGACGTCCCGCGGCATCGATCTCGAACCGATAGGAAACCGACGGCGCCTTTGTCGGCAAGCCCCAGCTCAGCTCGCTTAGCGGACGGCGCAGCGTCACATGGGCGACCGGCGCCCCGCCGCATTGGGCCTGGCCGGGCGTCCAGCCGAACAACATGCGCGTCGGCGGCCCACCGTCGGGTCCAAATCGCGGCGGCGGCATCGAAATATCCATCGTCATCGCCAGAAGGCCGAGGACAACACCCATATTCAGCATGAACAACATCCTCGACCGCGCTGGGACTGCGACGATCCTAGCGCGGTTTCGGACGCTTACAAGATTGGAAAACAGACGATAAAATGGCTATTCCACCTGCGAACGCTCGTCCGCCAGTCGCTTTGCGAGCAATTTGCGCGATCGGTCGGCATAGGCGCGGCACGCCCCCGGCGCGTCGTTATAGCGCCCCGGCCCGGCGTTGTCGGGATGCGCGGAAATCAGCACGTCGCACGCCATCGCGTCCATCTTGCGATAGCTTGCCTCGAACCCCGCAACGATCGGTGCACTCGCGGGCGCGGTATAGCGATAATCGTCGGCGGACACGGGATTGAGGCTCGATGCAAAGACGATCGTCTTGCACGTCTTGCCTTCGCACGCTTGCCAGCGCCAGCTCATGCTGCCCATCGTATGGCCCGGCGTCGCGACCGCGGCGATCGCCGTCTTGCCAAGCCGCAGCACCTCGCCATCTTTGACGACGCGCAGGCGCGACACGGCAGGCCAGGTGCCGCCATAGCGCAATTGCGGATCGTCCTCTGCCATCGCCCCCGCGCGCAGCCCCTCGGCACCGCGCGCGCTGGCGACGACCGTCGCGCCGGTGTCCCGCGCCAGCGCGGCAAGCCCGCCGCCATGGTCGTAGTGCGGCTCTGTGCTCAGAATAAATTTGATGTCTTTGGGGTCGAAACCGAGCTTGCGGACGTTCGCCAGGATCAACGGCGCCCCCTGCGGCAGCGCGCCGTCGACGAGCACCAGCCCCGCCCCCGTGTCGATCAACGCGACGCTGAGCCCACCGAAACCGACAAGGTAGCTCGCCCCGAAAATCTTCTCCGGCGGCAACGGCGCCAGCCACTGTTTGGCGCGCTCGACCGCCATCGGCCGCGTCAATGGATCGTCGGCCGCCGCCGTCGCGGCGCCCGCCGCCATCTGCACGCGCGCCTCGTCGGCCAAAGGCAGCGGAACATGGTTCACCCCGGCCAACCACGCGGCAAAAGTCATCATCACGATCATTTCTGTCTCCCTTCCGCGCCGGAATGCCGCGCCGCGCCCCGCGCGACAAAGCATCATTTCTCGACAAAGCCATGAGAATAATTGATGATAAACTATGGACCGCGCCCAACTCCCGCTCAACGCTCTCCGCGCATTCGAGGCCGCGGCGCGGCACCTCAACTTCACGCGTGCCGGACTGGAGCTATGCGTCAGCCAGGGGGCGGTCAGCCATCAGGTCGCGCAGCTCGAACGGCGCCTCGGCACCCGCCTTTTCCACCGCCTGCCGCGCGGTCTGGCGCTGACCGACGAGGGACATGCGCTGGTTCCCGTGGTCGCCGACGCGTTCGACCACATCGCCGCGACGCTGGGTCAATATGCCGATGGCCGCTTTCGCGAGGCGCTGAAAGTCGGCGTCGTCGGCACCTTCGCAACCGGCTGGCTGCTTCCGCGCCTCGATCGCTTTGCGCGGGCGCACCCGGCGATCGACCTGCGAATCTCGACGAACAACAATCGCGTCGACCTCGCCGGGGAAGCCCTTGATTATGCTGTCCGTTTTGGCGACGGCGCCTGGCACGGCACGCGGGCCGAGCCGCTGATCGCGGCGCCCATGGCGCCGATCTGTGCGCCCGCAATCGCGGCGCGCCTCGCCACGCCCGCCGACCTGGTCCACGAAGATTTGCTCCGGTCGTACCGCGCAGATGAATGGGCGCTGTGGTTCGCCGCCGCCGGATTGCCCGCGCCGGTGCTGCGCGGCCCGGTTTTCGACAGTTCGGCGCTGATGGCCTCGGCCGCGGCCGCCGGCCTGGGGGTCGCATTGGCGCCGCCGTCGATGTTCGCGCGCGAGCTTGCCGCCGAAACGCTCGTCCAGCCCTTTGCGATCACGATCGACGCGGGGCGCTACTGGCTCACCCGCCTGATGTCGCGCAGCGAAAGCGAAGCGATGCAGCGGTTCCGCGATTGGCTCCTCGGCGAAATTGCGGGCGATGCGCCGTCCGGCTGAGCCTTGACGTGGTTCGGCCAGCAAAAAGGGCTCCACCCTGCGATGGAGCCCTCCATGTTCCTCGCGTCCTGCGACGCACATGAGGAAAGCGCATCGGCCTTTCAGGGGTGTAGGTCGCGCGAAAGGCCGGATGTGGGGCCAATTTATGCCGCGCGCAGTGGGTTGGCTTTCACATTCTCACGCGCCGATCGCGCCGACGATCGCGCACCGCGCGGGCAGGCCCTAATTGACCATCCGCTCATACCCTTGCCAATAGGGTGCGCGCAGATCCTTGCGAAGGATCTTGCCACTGGCATTGCGCGGCAGGGCGTCGATCACATCGATGCTGCGCGGGCATTTGAATGGCGCAATGCGCTCGCGCGCCCAGGCGATGATATCGGCCTCCTCGATGCTGGCGCCGGGCTTGGCGACAACCACCGCCTTTACCGTCTCACCCCATTTTGCGTCGGGGATTCCGATCACCGCGACCTCCTGCACGGCAGGATGCCCGAAAATCGCGCTTTCGACCTCGGCCGGATAGACATTTTCGCCGCCGGTGATGATCATGTCCTTCATCCGGTCGTGGATGAACAGATAGCCTTCGGAATCCAGATAGCCCGCGTCGCCGGTCCGTATCCAGCCGTCGTCAGTCATCGTGTTCGCCGTCGCGTCGGGCAGGTTCCAATATCCCAGCATATTGTTCGACGATCGGGTGACAACCTCGCCGACCTCGCCCGTCGGCACCGGATCGCCATCGGGGCCCAGGATCAGGATTTCGACCCCCGGCAGCGCCTTGCCTGCCGACCGCATCCGCGCATTGCCCGCCGGATCATGGTCCTCGGGCGGCAGCATCGAGATCGTGCCCGTGGTTTCGGTCATGCCATAAGCCTGGATGAACTGCGCACCAAAAACCTGGATGCACTGTCGCAACAGTTCGAGCGGAATCGGTGCGGCGCCATAGAGGATATATTTGAGGCGGCTGTAATCGACGCTGGTGCAGCGCGGATGCATCAGCAGCATCTGAAGCGCCGCCGGAACCATGAAGAAGCGCGTCACGCCATGCTGTTCGACGGCGTCGAACACACCGTCCGGGTTGAACTCTGCCAGCACGATGCCGGGCAGCCCGGCCGCCAGCGCCATGATGCCAAGCCCGGTGCCGCCGATATGCGCGCACGGCATCGCGACGAGCACCGCCTCGTCATCGTCCCATTTGGTATAGGGCATGTCGAGCGTGCTCGAATGCTTGCGAAGCGCGAAGAGGTTTCGGTTCGACAGCACCGCACCCTTCGGATTGCCGGTGGTGCCCGAGGTATAGAGCTGGAGCACCGCATCATTCGCCGCAGACGGCGCGAACGCCGTGCGCCCGGCACCCTCGATCATCGCCCAGGCGTCCGCCGCGCCGACGATTGCCGGATCATTCTGGAGCTTGCCGGCCAGTTGTTCCGCCAATCCCTCGAACCCCGGCCCGGCAAAGACGATTTTCGCCTGGGTGTCGTTGACGATGAACGCCCATTCGGCCGGCGACAGGCGCCAGCCGATCGGTGCCATCACGATCCCCGCCCGCGCCGCGCCATAAAATAGCGTGAAATAAAGGTCGCTGTTCTTGCCGATCCACGCGATGCGGTCGCCCTTTGTCAGCCCGGCCGCGATCAGCGCCGACGCCGCGCGCGCGGTCAGTTCGTCCAGCTGGGCATAGCTGTAGACGCGGTCCTCCTCGCGCAGCCCGACGCGGTCGGGACGTTCGCTGGCCCAATGGGTCAGAAATTCGTCGAATGTAAACAGCTCCGAAACGTCGCGGCCCATCGGCTCTCTCTCCTCGAATCGCATCTTTTGCGCGCAATTGGGAAAAGGCTAGCGGCTGCGCCCGCGAGGTAAAGCGCCGATCGTCGATCCTGTCAGGTCCGTCAGGTCCGGCGGAACAGCAGCATGATGTTGTTCGCCGGCATGGCGCGGCGCTCGGCAAAGGCCAAGCCCGCCGCGTCGGCCGCCGCCTTGACCCTGTCGGTGTCGCGCAGGCCCCATGCCGGGTCGCGCGCACGAAGATTGGCGTCGAAGGCGATGTTGCTCTCCGCCGTCGGGACGTCAGGCTCGATATAAGGGCCGTAGAGGATCAGCGGCGCGTCGCGCGCAAGCAATCGCGCGGCCCCCGCGAACAGTCCCAGGCTTGCCGCCCACGGGCTGATATGCACCATATTGATGCACAGCAAGGCATCGGCCCGATCGATCGGCCAGACGATTGCCGCCGCATCGAGCGCGATCGGCGCCGCGACGTTCGCCAGGCCCGATTCGGCGCGATAGGCCGCAATCGAGGTCAACCCCGCGGGGTCCGGGTCGCTCGGCCGCCATTCGAGATGCGGAAAGGCCGCGGCGAAATGAACGGCATGCTCGCCCGACCCGCTTGCGACTTCGAGCACAGTGCCGACGGCGGGCAGCCAATCCGCCAGCACCGCCGCGATGGCGTCACGATTGCGCAAGGTCGCGGGGGCGTGGCGCTTGTCGGCCGGATTGCCGTCGCCCGGCATCCAGGGTTGCGGCGTCACGCCTTCGCCCTTGCCTGTGCCCGCGCGCGGCGCTCGCGCGTGATCAGCCAGGCAAGCAGCCCGACCGGACCGACCATCAGCGTCAGGAACAGGAAGGGAAACTGGGCGGCCCGGCTGAACCCCTTTTGGTCGGCGTCGCGCGCGATCCACAAGCCGGTGAACAAGTCGAACGCCAGATAATGCGTCCAGCCGAGTGTCGCGCCGCCGGGGCTGTCGAACAGCATCATCACGCCTTTCAAAGTGGTGAAATCGCCGCCGCCCGGCCCGCCCGGATCGATGCCGCCGGTCAGGAAACCGACGATCATCACGGTGTAGGCCAGGCAAAGCAGGAACACCCCGGCGTAAAGGATCGCGGCAAGGATTTTCGGGCCGCGCGGCAGGAAGGCCAGCGCGATCCAGCTCGCGAAGGCCCAGTAATTCGACAACAGAAAGACCATGTCCCAGCTCATCGCGCGCTCCCCCGCCTTGTCAGATCAGGCCGCCGAGCCCGAACAGCACGACGCCCGCCAGCAAGGCAATGGCGCCGGTGACGGTGATCAGCAAGGTCATTCGCGCCGCCGCCGCGCGGCGCGACGCAAGCAATGCCGTCGCCAGGCCCAGCCCGATCGCGAACAGCGGCGCCCAGACGAAGACCCAGTCGTAACTGAAATCGCGGCGAACCGCGATCATCTCCCACTGTTCGACGACCAGACCATAAGCGGTGATCGCGATCAGCCAGCCGAGGATCGCCACGACCCCGAACAGCGCGCCCGCCGCCACGCACCCGGCGCCCGGGCGCGGTTCGGGGCGTGCAGGGCCGGGCGCGGGATCGGCCATCACCCCTCCCAGGCGAGCACCGGCTTGCGCGCCGCCAGCGTTTCGTCGAGGCGGGCACGCGGCGCAAAATGCGGCGCGGCCTTGAGCGCGGGGTCACCGTTCTTCGCGCGCATCGCGATGCTGCGCAGCGCGCCGATGAACTGGTCGAGCGCAGCCTTGCTCTCGGTTTCGGTCGGCTCGACGAGCATCGCCCCGTGGACGACAAGCGGGAAATAGACGGTCATCGGATGATAACCCTCGTCGATCAGCCCCTTGGCAATGTCGAGCGTCGAGAAGCCCTCGGCGAGGCCCTTGTCGCTGAACAGCGCCTCGTGCATGCAAGGGCCCGACGCCGCAAAGGGCGCATCGAGCACATCCGCGAGGCTGCGCAGCACATAATTGGCGTTGAGCACCGCATCCTCGGCCACCTGCTTCAGCCCGTCGGCGCCGTGGCTGAGGATATAGGTCAGCGCGCGGGTGAACATGCCCATCTGGCCGTGGAACGCGGTCATGCGGCCAAAGGTCTGCGGATGATCCTCGCCGGCGCTCTCCTCCTCGATCAGGCGGAAAACCTCTCCCTGCTTCGTCACGAACGGCAGTGGCGCGAACGGAGCCAAGGCTTCGGACAACACCACCGGGCCCGAACCCGGACCGCCGCCGCCGTGCGGGGTCGAGAAGGTCTTGTGCAGGTTGATATGCATCGCATCGACGCCCAGGTCGCCGGGGCGCACCCGCCCGACGATCGCATTGAAGTTTGCGCCATCGCAATAAACATAGCCGCCCGCGGCATGGACCGCGTCGGAAATCGCTTTCATGTCGCGCTCGAACAGTCCGCACGTATTGGGATTGGTGATCATCACCCCCGCGACGTCAGGGCCGAGGCGCGCCTTCAATGCTACGAGGTCCACGCGGCCTTCCTCGGTCGCCGGAATATCCTCGACGGTGAAGCCCGCGAAGGCCGCGGTCGCCGGATTGGTGCCATGCGCGCTTTCGGGGACGAGAATGACGCGGCGATCCTCGCCGCGCGCCTCGAGCGCCGCCTTGATGCACAGGATGCCGCACAGCTCGCCATGCGCGCCCGCCTTGGGCGACATCGCAACGCTGTGCATCCCGGTCAGCGTGATCAGCCATTCGGCAAGCTCATGGATCACGGCATAGGCGCCCTGCACCGTTTCCTGCGGCTGGAGCGGGTGGACGTCGGCAAAACCCGGCATCCGCGCGACCTTTTCGTTGAGCCGCGGATTGTGCTTCATCGTGCACGACCCGAGCGGGAACAGGCCAAGGTCGATCGCATAATTCTGGCGCGACAGCCGCGTGTAGTGGCGCACCGTTTCGGATTCGCTGAGGCCCGGAAGGCCGATCGGCGCCGTGCGCGCAAGCGCACCAAGGTCGGCGGCGGGCGCAGCCTCGTCGAAATCGACGCCCGTCGTCTCGCTGCCGCCGATCTCGAAAATCAGGGCTTCCTCGAGCATCAGCGCCCGATTGCCAGTGAAGGTGGTCGTGTCGTCGGCACCGCCAGCGACATTCATTTCGGGGCGCCAGCCGGCGCGGTTGAGCGCGGTCATGCCAGCACCTCCTTCAGGGCAGCGGCAAAGGCGGCAATATCCGCCTCGGTCACGGTTTCGGTCACGGCAACGACAAGGCCGTTTTCGAGACCGGCATTGTCGGGGTAGAGGCGGCCGAGCGAGACGCCGCCCAGGATATCCATCTCCGCCAGCTTGTGGATCACGGGGCGCGCCGCGGTCGGCAACAACAGCGTGAATTCATTGAAGAAGCTGCCGTTGAGCACCGACACGCCGGGGATGCTGGCAAGTTCCGCCGCAGCAAGCTTCGCGCGGCCGTGGTTGATCGCCGCAAGCTGGCGCAGCCCCGCTTCGCCGAGCAATGTCATGTGAATGCTGAATGCCAGCGCACAAAGCCCTGAATTGGTGCAGATATTGCTGGTCGCCTTTTCACGGCGAATATGTTGTTCGCGCGTCGACAGCGTCAGCACGAAGCCGCGCTTGCCGTTCGCGTCGACGGTCTCGCCGCAAAGCCGGCCGGGCATCTGGCGAACATATTTGGTCTTGCACGCAAACAGGCCGACATAAGGCCCGCCGAACTGAAGCCCGACGCCGAGCGACTGCCCCTCGCCGACCACGATGTCCGCACCCATTTCGCCGGGCGACTTGATCAGCCCCAGCGCGACGGGTTCGGTCACGACCGCAATCAGCAGCGCGCCCGCCGCCTGGCACGTCTCGGCCAGTTTCGTCATATCGTCGATGCGGCCGAGGATGTCGGGATATTGGACGACGACACAGCTCGTCTCCTTGTCGACGCTATCCGCCAACGCCGCCCAGTCGGTCCCGGCTTCCAGGGTCGGGTCGCCGTCGACCAGCACATCGCCGGTATATTTCGCCATCGTGCGTGCGACGCTGCGATAATGCGGGTGCAGCCCCGTCGACAGCAACGCCTTGGTGCGCTTGGTGATCCGGCGCGCCATGACGATCGCTTCCCAGCAGGCGGTCGAACCGTCGTACATCGACGCATTGGCAACGTCGGTGCCGAGCAGCCGCGCGACCTGGCTCTGGAATTCAAACAGCATCTGGAGCGTGCCCTGCGCGATTTCGGGCTGATAGGGGGTGTAGGCAGTCAGAAACTCGCCGCGCTGGATCAGGTGATCGACGCTGGCGGGCACATGGTGGCGATAGGCGCCGGCACCCAGGAAGAACGGCCCGTCGCCCGCAGCGCGGCTGCGACGCGCAAGCGCCCCCATATGACGTTCGACGGCAAGTTCGCTCGCATGGCCTGGCAGGTCGGCAATCGGGCCGTCGAGCCGCGCCGCGGCAGGAACATCGACGAACAGGTCATCGATCGACAATGCGCCGATGGTCGCGAGCATCGCGGCGCGATCATCGTTGGTCAAAGGGAGGTAACGCATGAACTACTCCGGAGAAGAAGCTGGATTGGAAGAAAAAAGCTGGGCGGTGTCGGCAAGCGTGCCCGAAAAGACGGTCGGCCCGGCGTGGGTCGTGCGAACCCACGGCGCCAGCCAGATGCGAAACCCCGCATCGCGAACGCGGCGGCAAAAGGCGTAATCATCCGACAGCAGCGCCTGGCTTTCGGATTCGATCATCGGGCAGAAAAAGGCCGACTCAAGCTCCCCCACGCCATGCGTCTGGCGCTCCGCGGGATCGGGCCGGAACACAAGTTCGGGCAAGGCGGACCGCAGCCCGTCGAACACCGCGCGGCGGATCAGCATCATCGCAGTGCCAAGCCGTGACAGCTCGACAAGGTCGGTCATCCGGAAATTCTGCGCGGGGTGCAGGAAATGCAGCGCAAATTCGCCCGCATAGCGCGCCAGGTCGGCGGGGTTATCCTTTGCCAGCCCCAATTCGACCGCGCGCGCGACATTGCCCCAATTGACCATCCGCCGGGGATAGGCGCCGCCGAGCACGCCGATTTCCGGATGCGCCTCCATTGCGCGCACCATCGAAAAAACATCGTCGGGCGAAAAATCAATGTCCGCATCGACGAACAGCATGTGCGTGCAATCGCTGGCGAGGAACATCGCCGTCAGCATGTTGCGCGCGCGCGTGATCGACGGCTGGTAGAGGATGAATTCAAACCGCACCGCCACACCCATCGCCTGCGCGCGCAGCGCAAGGTCGAGTGCCGCGCGGACATAGGTGCCCTGCGCGCCTTCATATATGGGTGTCGCCACCATCAGGCGGCAGTTGGTCAGTGCGGCGTCGGTCATCATGTCCCTCCCCCTCCCGCCCGCGGGAGGGGCGATCGGTTACAGCGCGTCGCAGAACGCCTTATAGGCGGCCGCGTCCATCAGCCCGTCGAGCTGGCTCTTGTCGCCCAGCGTCATGCGGAAAAACCAGCCTTCGCCTTCGGGGTCCGAATTGACGAGCGCGGGATCTTCTTCCAGCTGGCCGTTGCCTTCGGTCACGGTGCCGTCGACCGGGGCATAGACGTCGCTTGCCGCCTTTACCGATTCGACCACTGCGGCGTCGCCGCCCTTGCTGAGTTCGGCGCCGGTGTCGGGCACTTCGACGAAGACTATGTCGCCGAGCTGGCCCTGCGCGAAGTCAGTGATGCCGACCGTTGCGACATCGCCGTCGACGTCGATCCACTCATGCTCTTCGGTAAAATAACGCGGCATCGATCAACCTCCTGTTTTACGAACATAATTATGTGGAACAAAGGGCATGGCGGCGACCGTGCAGGCCACCCGCTTGCCGCGCACTTCGGCCGCGACCGCCGTGCCGGGCACCGCATGATCGCGCGGGACATAACCCATCGCGATCGGCGCCCCGACGCTGGGGGCGAAGCCGCCCGAGGTCACGACGCCGATCTCGTCCTCGCCGTCGAACAGCTTGGCGCCCTCGCGCACCGGCAGCTTGCCGTCGACGAGCAGGCCGACGCGCTTGCGCGGCGGACCGTCTTCGAGGTGCCCCAGGATACGCGCCGCGCCGGGGAAATTTTCCTCGGCCCGGCGGCGCTTGCTGACGGCGAAGCCAAGGTCGGCTTCGGCGGGGTCGATCGCGGGGGTCAGGTCGTGGCCGTAGAGCGGCAGCCCCGCTTCGAGACGCAGCGAATCGCGCGCGCCGAGCCCGATCGGCTTTACCTCGTCCATCGCGCAAAGCGCGTCGGCAAAGGCGGTCAGCGCCTCGTTCGGCAGCGAAATCTCGAACCCGTCCTCGCCGGTATAGCCCGATCGGCTGAGCGCGATCGCATGGCCTGCCCAGGTCGCGCGGATCGCCTGCATGAAGACGAGGTTCGCCGCCTCGGGCACCAACCGCGCGAGGGCATCGACCGCTTTCGGTCCTTGCAGTGCGAGCAGACCATAATCTTCATTATGGTTGAGCGTGATATCGTCGGGCAGGTTTTCGCGCAGGTGACCGATATCGTCCCATTTGACCGCGCCGTTGACGACGATGCCGAACTGGTCGCCCTCGTTGGTGATCATCAGGTCGTCGAGGATGCCGCCGTCTTCGTCGAGGAGCAGGGAATAGCGCATCCGGCCCGGCTTCAGCGCCGAAATATCGCCCGGAACAAGCGTTTCAAGCGCCTCGGCGACGCCCTCACCGGACAGCGCGAGTTGGCCCATATGGCTGACGTCGAACAGGCCCGCATGGTCGCGAACCCACAGATGTTCCGCCATGATGCCTTCATACTGGATCGGCATCCAATATCCGGCAAATTCGACCATCCGGCCGCCCTTTGCGCGGTGCCAGGCGTCGAGCGGCAGCGTCGCGGTCTCGATTGCCGCTTCGTCGCCCGTGAATTGCGTGTCGGTCATGCCAGTCTCCCGCGGTTGCATAGCGTATGCGCGGCCCATCGCCGCGCCTTGTCGCCATGCCCCCTCTGTCACGGGAACCTGAGAGTTTTCCTCCATGCGCCCTCTGCGGGGTTGCGCTGGGAGTTACCCCTTCGGTGGTTCCGGCGGATGGCCGGAACGCTTTCCAGAGTGTCCGTTCCAGCCTGCGCGGTCCTGCTGACCTGAGAGTTTCCGGGGCGGTTGCTCCTTCGGTGGTGAGGCGCCGGTTGCCCTGCCCTCACGCTCTCCCGCGCGGCCGGTCGAATCTCTTTGCGGGAGGCTCGACAGACGCTGCGAGCCTTGGCGCTGGCCCCTTGCGGAGTCAATCGGCCAGCGCACGGATCGCGTCGTTTTCGTGGATATGCACGCCCGAACCGCCGCCTAGCGCGAGCGCGACGATCGCCGCGGCGACGCAATCGGCCGAAATCGAACGATAGCGGCGAAACGATCCGTGCAGCAGCGCGTCGGTGAGCGGCGCCGCGATCGTCGCCAGCCCCTCGCCCAGACGCTGCGGACCGGGGCGGTCGCCGCGCAGCAGGCCGGGGCGGATCAGGTCCAGCCGGGCGAAACCGAGCGCGCCGAGGCCATCCTCCGTCTCGCCTTTGGTGCGCAGATAGAAATTGCCGCTTTTCGCCTTAGCCCCAACCGAACTGACCGCGATCATGTGCGACACGCCGCCCGCCCTCGCCCCGCGTGCGGCGGCGAGGACCAGGTCATGGTCGACCGCGCGAAAGGCCGCCTGCGACCCCGCCTGGCGGATGGTGGTGCCAAGGCACGATATGAGGATCGCCGGCTTTTCGGCGGCGATGATGTCGCCCCAGCGATCCGGCTGCGCGACCAACTCCTTGTGATGCGGCGCCAGTCCCTCGCCCGCGCGGCGCGCGAGGATTGTGATGGGCGTCGCGCCAAAAGTATCGATCACCGCGCGCCCGACGAGCCCCGTGGCGCCGACAATCAGCGCGTCAGGCATGAGCCAGCGCGGCGGGGACCGCATCGCGGCCGAAAATGTCGGCATAACGGTCGATGGCAAAGCGATCGGTCATGCCCGCGATATAATCACCGATATGGCGCACTGTCGCGCAATTTTCCTGCGGCAGGCGCGATGACCAGTCTTCGCCCATCAACCGCGGATCGTCGGCATAGGCGGCGAACAGGCGCCCGACGACCTGGTTCGCGGCTTCGGCGGCGGCGAGTTGTTCGGGATGATGATAGAGGTTGGCATACATGAAACGCTTGAGCTCGCGCTCGTCGGCCGCGAGCCCGGCCGAAAAGCCGCCGAGCATCCGCCCCGCGGCCCGAACCTCTTCGACGCTGGAAACGCCCGCGTCCGCGACCTGGGCCGCGGTCGCAGCGATGACATCATTGACCATCACGCCGATCTGGTCGCGCACCAGTTCGCGCAGCAAACGATCGCGCGGCGCGCCGGGGAAACGGCCCTCCACCGCGCGGTAATTGGCTGCAACAAACGGCTGCTCCATCAATTGATCCAGGTCGAGCAGGCCGGCGCGCAGCCCGTCGTCGATATCGTGATTGTCATAGGCAATGTCGTCGGCCACCGCCGCAATCTGCGCCTCCAGGCTGGCGTGGCTGCCAAGGTCGAGCGCGAAATCGCCGTCGATTTCGGCGAGCGCCCAGCCGGGACGGCAGACCGGGCCATTGTGTTTGGCAAGCCCTTCCAGCGTTTCCCATGTCAGGTTGAGCCCGTCGAAGCGCGGATAGGGGCATTCGAGCGCCGCAAGCGTGCGCAGCGTATGGCCGTTATGATCGAAGCCGCCATGCGCCGCCATGGCAGTCTTCAGCGCATCTTCGCCCGCATGGCCGAACGGGGGATGGCCGATGTCGTGCGCCAGGCACAGCGCCTCGGTCAGATCCTCGTTCAGCCCGAGCGCGCGCGCAATGCCGCGGCCGATCTGGGCCACCTCGATACTGTGGGTCAGCCGGACGCGATAATGGTCGCCGTCGGGCGCCACGAACACCTGCGTCTTGTGGCGCAGGCGGCGAAAGGCGATCGAGTGGATGATGCGGTCGCGGTCGCGCTGGAAATCGTCGCGCGGCCCGCGCACGACCCGGCCAGGCTCGCCATGACGGCGCCCACGGCTGCGGGCGGGATCGCTGGCGCACGCGGCGACGCTCATTTGATCGGATCGACGGCCTGCCCGGCCTCGCTGTTGAACAGGAAGCCGTCGCCGCTGGCCTTTTTATAGTCGGAAAGCCAGTCCTGCGCCGCCTTGCGGTCCTTGAACGGGCCCAGCAGCAGACGGCGCGTCTTGCCCCACTCGGCGGTTGCGCCCGACTTGCCCTTGAACAGCGCCGCATGCTTCCTGGCAAATTTGCCGAAATCGGTGGCGAGCGCCTTCGCATTCGCGCCGGTCGCGATCTGAACCCAGATGCGCGCGGGATTCGCCTTTTTCTCGGCCGCTTCCTGCTTTGCCTTTGCGTCGGCTTCGGCCTTGGCTTTCGCGGCGGCGGCGTCCTTCTCGCGCTTTGCCGCTTCGGCGGCTTCGGCCTTGCGCTTGTCGTCGAGCAGTTTCGCCAGCGTGTCGGCGCCCACCGCATTGTCCGGCCGCGCCAGTTCCTCCGCCGGGATTTCGATCGACCCGACGATGTCGGCGAGTGAGGCGAGCGGCGCCGCCGCAGCGGAAGCGGTGGCGGGAGCGGCCACGGCAGTTTCGGGCGACGGCGTGGATGGAACCGGCGCGACCGCGGCAGGCGCCGACGCGGCGGGCGCAGCGGCGGCGGCGGACGAGCGGC
>NZ_MIAM01000002.1:66137-69625 GCF_001830555.1 Sphingopyxis sp. RIFCSPHIGHO2_12_FULL_65_19
CCGAAGCCGCCGGGGATGGCGTCGGCGGCGGCGTGGGCGTCGGCGGCGGCGATGCGGCTGCGCTGCGGATCGTCTGCCTGAACGGCGAACGGAGCGCAGGCCGACCCGCGGCAGCACCCGGCGCGCTGGAGGTCGCGGCTGTCGGCGCCGATGCGCCGGGGGCGGCAGCGCGCGGGCGCACCGAAGAACTGGGGTCGGGCTTGCGCGCCGCGGTCGCCGGGGCGGCCGTCGTCGAGGCTAGGGCTTGCCGGTTGCCGGCCGCGGCAGGACGCTTGCCGGACGCGGCGGGCGGCGGCGGCGAGGCCGCGGCAACCTGCACGGGTTTGCGTTTCGGGCCGAGCTGGCCGTTCGGAAACCGGCCGAAATGCGCAGCGGCCGCCTGTTGCGCCGGATTGAGCCGGTCCATCTGGGTCAGATAGGGCAGGATATTCTGCGCCATCGCGGGCGGCATGGTCGCGTTGACGATCTCGGTCGCCTCACCATCGCGCCCGTTCATCGCGAGGATCATTGCGCGAAGCCGCCACGCACCGCGGTCCTGCGCGCGCAGCTGCGGGGTGAGCATCTGGATCGCGCGGTCGGTGTCGCCGCTGATCCCGAGCGACAGCGCATAACGCCGCGTCAGTTCGTCATTGGGCGAAATCGACAGGGCCAGCTGATAATCGCGCTGCGCGGCGTCCTGCTGGCCGAGCAGGTCGCGCGCCAACCCGCGGTCGGACAGGAACAGGCGTTCCGAGGCCCCCAACAGCTGCGCCTCGCCGAAATAATCGAGCGCGCGGGTCGGGTTTTCCATATGGACCATCGCCGATCCGAGCGCGGCCTTGACCGCGCCGTCGCGCGGCCTTTGCTGTTCGGCGCGAACGAGGAACCCCACCGCGGCGCGATAATCTTCCAGGTCGATCGACGCCCGCCCGGCGTCGAGCAGCGCGGCGGTATCGCTGTTGTTCGATCCGATCCGCGCGAGCGCCGACGAAAGCAGCGTGCGCGCCGCCGTCCGTTTTTGCATCGCGGCCTTGGTCGCGGCATCGGGCGGCGTCACCTGCGCTTGGAGGGGCGCCGCGACCGCGCCTGCGAGCAACAACGCGCCGAGCGCGCACGCCATCTGCCGTGCGCGCACCGGCTTCGCCGTCATTTTCAATCGCCGCATGGGCAAATCATCCCGATTCCCGGCCTGCCGTGCCCGACGGGGGGCCGTTCGATAGCCCCGTTACTGGTTGTTCTGACGCCCCAGGAAGCGCGGGATATCGACCCCGTCCTCTTTGCCGCCATTCTCGCTATCGGGTGCGGACGCCCCCCGCGAGAGCCGCGACATGCGCTCGAACAACGTGCCGCCGCCAACCGGCTTTGCAGCCGATTCGTCCGCCGGTGCGGGATCCGCCGCAGCCGCCGAGCGATAGTCGGCGACCGGCGCTTCAGGAGCGCCGAGCACGAGTTCATCGGCGGTATCGTCATAGGTCGCGGCGACCTGCGACAATTCCATCGGCTCTTCTTCGGCAATCGCGGCCGCAGCGTCGGGTGCCGCCGCATCGCCCAGCGAGAAACCGGGAGCCGGATCCTGGCTTTCGGGCGCCGGGGCTTCGACGAAGGGCTCTTCCGCGGCGACGGGCTCGACGATCTCTTCGGCCACCGGCGCGGGCGCTGCGGCACGCGCAGGTGCGAAGGAGAAGCTGCGCGCGGCGGGCGATGCCGGGGCGGCGGCCTCACCGCTGCCGTCGATGCCGGTGGCGACCACCGACACGCGGATCTTGCCGTCCAGATTGTCGTTGAACGCGCTGCCCCAGATGATGTTGGCATCGGGATCGACCAGTTCGCGGATATGGTTCGCGGCTTCGTCGACTTCCATCAGGCGCATGTCTTCGCCGCCGGTGATCGAGATGATGACCCCCTTGGCGCCGGCCATCGACACGCCGTCGAGAAGCGGGTTCGCGATCGCCTTTTGCGCGGCTTCCAATGCGCGGCCGTCGCCTTCGGCTTCGCCCGTGCCCATCATCGCCTTGCCCATTTCGCGCATCACGCTGCGCACGTCGGCGAAGTCGAGGTTGATCAGGCCGGGCATGACCATCAGGTCGGTGATGCCCCGAACGCCCTGCTGAAGCACTTCGTCGGCCATGGTGAACGCTTCCTTGAAGGTCGTGTTCGGGTTGGCGACGAGAAAAAGATTCTGGTTCGGAATGACGATCAGCGTGTCGACATGATCCTGCAATTCCGCAATGCCGGCTTCGGCCGACCGCATCCGGCGATTGCCCTCGAAGGTGAAGGGCTTGGTCACGACGCCGACAGTCAGGATACCGCGATCACGCGCCGCCTTGGCGATGACGGGGGCCGCGCCGGTCCCCGTGCCGCCACCCATGCCGGCGGCGACGAAGCACATATGCGCACCGTTCAGCGCCTCTTCGACCTGCGCGATGCTTTCTTCGGCCGCCGCACGGCCGACCTCGGGCCGCGAACCCGCGCCCAGCCCCTGGGTGATCTGCGTCCCCAACTGGATGCGCCGTTCGGCCGGCGAGGCGTTCAGCGCCTGCGCGTCGGTATTCGCGACGACAAAATCGACGCCCTCGACGCGCGCCGCGATCATGTTTGCGATGGCATTGCCGCCCGCGCCGCCGACGCCGATCACCGCGATGCGCGGCTTCAGCTCGTCGACCTGCGGCGGGCCAATATTGATGCTCATCAAATAGTCTCCCTGCAGCGGCGGACAGGTGCCGCTTCCCCAACCTTGCGACCCAGCCGGGCGGTAGTCCGTCCGCCCGGTTTTCTGTCACCGCATTGCACTATTGTGACGTGGGAATCACCCAAAAAATTAACCTTTTCGTTGCGCATGATTCAAAAACTGCTCTTAAGAGCCGCCATAAGGCGGTGGAGGATCGAAGTCCCCGCTGGCTTGTACACATCCTGCGCCATCATCGGCAGATCGCGAAGATCGACCGGGTCGGACGCGGCGTAGAGAACCAGACCAGCGAGCGTCGCGAAAGCGGGCCCGCTATGCGCATCGGGCAGGCCGTGCAAGCCGCGCGGTCGCCCGACGCGGGCGGCGCGGCCCAGCGCGCTCTGGGTATAATCGGCGATGCCTTTCAGGTCGGCGCCGCCGCCGACAAGCACGACCTGGCGGCCGATCGGACCGACGAAATGCAGGTCTTTGAGCGTCCGCCCGATCTCTCCCATCATCGCGTCGAGCCGCTGGCGGATCACCGACACCAGCTGCGCACGGGTAATGCGCGGCGAATCGCCGTTCGTCGGGGCGCCGGGTTCCAGCTCGATGATCTCATTATTGTCGCGCGGGCTGGCCGATGCCGAACCGTAAAAGCTCTGGAGCCGCTGGGCCTGGCTGCGGCGGATACCGAAGGCCGACGCGATATCGTCGGTGATGTCGCTCGCGCCAAAGGGCAGCGACGCCATTTCGACGAGCATGCCGCCCGCATAGAGCGAGACGGTGGTCACCGCCGCGCCGAGTTCGACTAGCGCGACCCCCAGATCGCGCTCCTCGTCCGACA
>NZ_MIAM01000002.1:69634-80814 GCF_001830555.1 Sphingopyxis sp. RIFCSPHIGHO2_12_FULL_65_19
GGCGCGCCGTCGGCCATGATGATGTGGATATCGACCCCCAGCCGGTCAGCGTGGAGCCCGATCGGGTTCTTCACCCCGTTGAGCCCGTCGAGCGTATACAGCGCGGGCTGCGCATGCAGGATCATCCGGCCTTCGGGATCGATGCCCGCGCGCCCCGCGGCAAGCAGGTCGTCGACATCTTCCTTTTCGATCCGGTGGCCGCCGAGTTCGCTTTCGATCGGCGCGACGTCGCTGATCAGGCCGCCCGCCGAAAAGGCGACCCAGACGTCATCGATGTTGAGGCCCGCGATCCGTTCGGCCTGTTCGATCGCCTCGCGCACGATATGTTCGGTCTGTTCCATGTCGGCGACATAGCCGCGCTGGACGCCGCGGCTTTCGCGCTGGCCGGTGCCCAGCACGTGAAGCTGGCCGTCGGCGGTCTGCCCGGCAATCAGCGCGCACACTTTCCACGACCCGACATCGAGCGCGGTGATGATCTTTTCGATGCGCGGCGGCGCCATGGCTTACCCCTTTTCCGCCGACGCGTCGGCGACCGCATCGACCGCGGCGCGCGCTTCGTCGAGCTTCGCAGGCGCCACCTGCCCTTCGTGCGGCAGGCGCAGCACAAAGCGTTCCGGGTCGCGCATGTCGAAGCGCAGGATGCCCCGACCGAGCAGGCGGTTCGCGCCGTCCATATGCGCGAATTTGGCGAGCGCGGCCTTGGCCTCAGCCTCGCCTTCGGGCAGCGACAGCGTCTCGCCGCTGCGGAAGCGGAGGTCCCAGCGGCGGTTGCCGACCCAGGTCGCGCCCGCGAGCAATTCCTTGAGGCTGCTCGCCTCGGCCAGCAGCCGGCCCAGATCCTGCGAACGCTGGTTCGCCTTCGGCCCGATGACCAGCGGCAGGTCGGGCATCGTCGCGACGGTGACGGGTTCGAGCACGACGCCCTTGTCGTCGATCAGCGACAGACGATTATTATGCTGCCAGATCGCCGCCGGGGTGCGCTCGACGATATCGACCACCAGCGTGTCGGGCAGGCGGCGCGACACGCGCGCATCCTTGATCCAGCCATAGCGCATCAGGTCGCCGCGAACATCTTCCAGATCGACCGCCGCCATCGAGCGATCCTTCTGCGCAAGCGCGATGTCATAGACTTTCAATCGGTCGATCCGGTCGGCACCGACGACCTCGACCTTTTTGACCTGGAACCCCGCACGGCCGACCGCCTGGGCATATTCCTCATGCACCTTGGCGGTGACCCCCGTCGCATGGGCCGCGAGCGCGGCGACCGCGCACAGGCTCAGCCCGATGGTCCAGTTGGCAAGCTTCTGCAACCGCTGCGGGCTGATCGGCAGCGCGTTGATCACCGCGTTGAGCCGCGATGTCTTGATCGTCTTGCGCTTTTTCGGCGTCCGTGCGGGGCGGCGCGGCGGCGCCTTTCCGCGCTTGATCTGTGTCTTGCTCATAACAACGCTTCCCCCACGATGCGTTCGACGAGTTCGGCATAATCCATGCCGACCGCGCGCCCCTGTTCGGGGACAAGGCTCAATGGCGTCATCCCCGGCTGGGTGTTGACTTCAAGCAGGAAAATACCCGCCAGGCCATGTTCGTCGTCCCATCGGAAATCCGACCGCGATGCGCCCTTACACCCCAGCAGGCGATGCGATTGCAGCGCCAGATCCTTCATCCGCTGCGCCACATCGTCGGAGACATCGGCCGGACAGACATGTTCGGTCAGCCCGTCGGTATATTTGGCATCATAATCGTAGAAACCCGATTTGACGCGCAATTCGGTGACGGCCAGCGCCTGATCGCCGAGCACCGCGACGGTCAGCTCGCGCCCCTTGATGAAGGGTTCGGCGAGCAGGCGGTCAAACTCCTGCCACGGCCCCACGGCTTCGCGCGCGATCGGGTTGCCGTAATTGCTGTCGTCCCTGACGATCGCGACCCCGACCGACGATCCTTCGTTGACGGGTTTCAGAACATAGGGGCGCGGCAAGGGGTCGACTGAATAGAGGCTTTCGCTGTCGACCATCGTCCCCGTCGGCATCGGAATGCCATGCGGCACCAGCGCCTGCTTCGTCAATTCCTTGTCGATCGCGATCACCGAGGTGACGAGGCCGCTGTGGGTATATTTCAGACCCATCAGGTCGAGCATCCCCTGCACCGTCCCATCCTCGCCCGGGACGCCGTGGAGAGCGTTGAACACGACGTCGGGCTTGGCTTCGGCAAGCCGCAGCGCGACATCGCGGTCCATGTCGATGCGCGTGACCTTGTGCCCGCGCGATTCCAGCGCGTCGGCGACGCCGTTGCCGCTCATCAACGACACCTCGCGTTCGGCCGACCAGCCGCCCATCAGGACGGCGACATGCCACGGACCCCGGCTCATTCAGCCTTACCCACGCGCTGTATCTCCCATTGCAATTCGATGCCGCTCTTGGCTTTCACGCGGCGGCGGACTTCTTCGCCGAGCGCCTCGATATCAGCGCTCGTCGCTTCACCCGTGTTGATCAGGAAATTGGTGTGCTTTTCGCTGACCTGCGCGCCGCCGACGGCGAAACCGCGGCAACCGGCTTCGTCGACGAGTTGCCACGCCTTGTGGCCGTCGGGGTTCTTGAAGGTCGAACCGCCGGTTTTCGAGCGCAGCGGTTGCGACGCCTCGCGGCTTGCCGAGATGCGGTCCATTTCGGCCTGGATGGCAGCGGATTCGCCGGGCTGGCCGCGGAAAGTCGCGCCGATGACGACGGCTCCTTCGGGCAGTTCGCTGTGGCGATAGGTATAGCCGAGGTCGCCGAGCGGCAGCGTCTTGCGTTCGCCGGTGCGCAGGACGATGTCGCAATCGACCAGGATATCCTTGACCTCACCGCCATAGGCGCCGCCGTTCATGCGCACGAAACCGCCGACGGTGCCGGGGATCGAGCGGAGGAACTCCAGGCCCGCGATGCCCGCGTCGCGCGCGGTCGAGGAAACCAGGATACCCGACGCGCCGCCGCCGCAGTTGAGCGTCGTCGCGTCGATGGCATCGACCTTGGCAAAGGCCTTGCCAAGCCGGATGACGACGCCAGGAAAGCCGCCATCGCGGACGATCAGGTTCGACCCCAGCCCCAGCGCCATCACCGGCACACCGGGGTCGAGGTCGCGGAGGAAATCGGATAGGTCGTCGGCATCCTTCGGCTCGAACAGCCAGTCGGCAGGGCCGCCCGACTTGAACCAGACGAGCGGTGCGAGCGGGGCGTTGGGGGTGAGTTTGCCGCGCACGGCGGGGAGGATTTGGGTGCTCACACCGTCCTTCCTTCCCCGTTCGCATCGAGCGACGTCGAGATGCTTATCGAACGATGAGCGCGGTCGAAGCGTGTCTCGACTTCGCTCGACACGAACGGATTTGGGGGAGCGCGGAAAAGCAAGGGCATCATGCCGCCTCCACCGCCGCCGCCAGACCCGCCGCCATCTTGGTAATGTCGCCTGCGCCGAGGCAGATGATGATGTCGCCCGCGCCAAGGTCGCCGGCCTCGATGCTGGCCTTGATGCTCGCCGCCAGCGCGCCCGCATCGGCGACCACATGCGCATGACGATGGCCGCGATCGCGCAGCCCCTCCGTCAGTGCGTCGGACGACACGCCGTCGATCGGCGCCTCGCCCGCGGCATAGACGGGCAGCGCCAGCACCATGTCGGCGTCGTTAAACGCCTGCTGGAAATCGTCCATATGATCGCGCAGCCGCGTGAAGCGGTGCGGCTGGACGACCCCGACGACGCGCCCCGCCCCGGCCCCTTCACGCGCGGCCGACAGCACGGCGCGGATCTCGACCGGATGGTGGGCATAGTCGTCGATCACCGTGATGACGCCCTCACCCGCCGCGATCTCGCCAACTTTGGTGAAGCGGCGTTTGACCCCGGCAAAGCCGTTGAAGCCCGACACGATCTTGTCGTCCGGCACCCCCATGTGCAGCGCGACGGCGATGGCGGCGAGCGAGTTCTGGACATTGTGGCGGCCCGACATCGGCAGGTGAATGCCCTCGATCGTCCGGCTGTTGCCATCGCGGTCGCGCACGACGACGTCGAAGCGGTTGCCGTCGGGGCCCGGCGTCACATTGGTCCCGCGCACGTCGGCCTGCGCCGAGAAACCATAGGTAACAATCCGCCGATCGCGGATACGCGGAATGATCGCCTGCACTTCCGGATGATCGAGGCACAGCATCGCCGCGCCATAGAAAGGCACATTCTCGATAAACTCGACAAAGGCGTCCTTGATCGCGTCGAAGCTGCCATAATGGTCGAGATGTTCGGGGTCGATGTTGGTGACCACCGCAATCGTGCCATCGAGGCGCAGGAAGCTGCCGTCGCTCTCGTCCGCCTCGACCACCATCCAGTCGCTCGCGCCAAGCCGGGCGTTGGAGCCATAGTTGTTGATGATGCCGCCGTTGATCACCGTCGGGTCGATCCCGCCCGCGTCGAGCAGCGCCGCGACCAGGCTGGTCGTCGTCGTCTTGCCGTGCGTTCCCGCGATCGCAACGGTCGATTTCAGCCGCATCAGTTCGGCGAGCATTTCAGCCCGGCGGACCAGCGGGATGCGCTGCGCGAGTGCCGCCTCCACCTCTGGATTGCCGCGCTTGACCGCGGTCGAGGTCACGACGACCGCCACGCCATCGACGTTCGACGCCTCGTGCCCGATCGCGACCTTGATCCCGCGCTTGCGCAGACCCTCGATCACATAGCCGTCGGCGATGTCGCTGCCCTGCACCTGATAGCCAAGATTGTGCATCACCTCGGCGATCCCCGACATGCCGATGCCGCCGATGCCGATGAAGTGGATGATGCCGATATCGGTCGCGACGCCGCGCATCAGCGGTCCCCCGCGCGCGTGGCGGCCACGCCGCCTGCAACTGCCGCGCTGCGCGAAGGCGTTCCGACGCGGATGACATCCATCATCGGCGGCGCCGCCAGCGACTCGACAAGGTCGGCCAGATCGCGCGTCGCATCGGGAAGTCCGCAGCTCGCTGCCCGTTCGGCCGCAGCTTCGAGCGCGCCGGGTTCGAGCGCCATGCGCTGGATATGCTTCGCGACTTCGGCGGGCGTGAAGTCAGGCTGTTGGAACGCGATCGCGCCACCCGCTTCGACCAGATCGACGACATTGTAGCTTTGGTGATTGTCCATCGCACTCGGATAGGGAACGAAGATCGCCGGACGACCGGCACAGGCAAGCTCGGCGACGGTCGAGGCCCCTGCGCGCGCGATGACCATGTGCGCCCAGCGCAGCCGTTCCGGGAAATCCTGAATATAGGAGGCGCAATCCGCCGCGACGCCCAGTTCGGCATATTTGGCGCGCACCGCTTCGATATCATCCTCGCGGCATTGCTGCACGACCTGCAACCGATCGAGCAGCGCGCGCGGCAGCATCGCGATTGCAGCAGGAACGACCTCGCTCAGCACCGTCGCGCCCAGGCTTCCCCCAACCACGAGCAGGCGGAAAATGCCGTCCTCGGGCAGCGGCGGGAAACCCTCTTCGCGGATCGCGACGATCTCGTCGCGGACGGGATTGCCGGTGATATGCTTCTTGAGTTCGTGCCCGGCGGGATAACGCTGGATGTTGTGATAGGCGACCGCCACCGCATCGACGCGCGGTGCCATCAGACGGTTGACGCGGCCCAGCACGGCATTTTGTTCGTGAAGCACGCGGGGCCGTTTGGTTGCGCCCGCGGCGAGCAGGCTGGGAAGCGACGGATAGCCGCCAAAGCCGACGACGACCGCCGGGTCGAAGTCGCGAATCAGGTCGATGGCGCGGCGGCGTCCCTTGCGGATCGCCAGCGCCGCCTTCAACCAGCCGACGGGGCCGCCGGACACGCGCCCGGCAGGAAGGACATGCGTTTCAAGCTCGACCGGCGCGCCGGGGATTTTCAGTCCGCGGTCGTCGCTGACCAGCGCCACGCGATGCCCGCGCGCGATCAGTTCGCCCGCGAGGGCATAAGCAGGCAACATATGGCCTCCCGTCCCGCCGGCGGCGAGAAGGAAGTGGCGCGTCGCGGTCATTTTTGGGCGCTCATTTCTTGTTCCAGTTTCGGGTCATCGACACCCGTGCGGCATAGGGGTTTCGCCGGGTCAGCGACAAGAGCAAACCCATGCCGATCGACAAAGCGATGAACGACGATCCGCCATAGGAGATGAAGGGCAAGGTCATCCCCTTTGACGGGAAAATCTGCGTGTTCACCGCCATGTTGATCACCGCCTGTCCGCCAAACTGCGCGATCAGGCCGGCGACCGCGAGAATCAGGAAGCTGTCCTCCTCGTCGAGCAGGCGCACCAGCACCCGCACGATGATCGCGAGGTAGAGCACCGCGATCGCGATGCACGCGATCATCCCGAACTCCTCACCGATGACCGAAAAAATATAATCGGTGTGCGCTTCGGGCAGCTGGAACTTGGCAAGCCCCGCGCCGGGGCCGGTGCCGATCAGGCCGCCGGCGGTCAGCGTCGTATGCGCCTTGTCGACCTGAAAGCTGTCGCCCTCGGCGAACAGCCAGATGTTGATGCGCTGCTGCGCGACGGGGTAGAAGAAATAGGCAAGGATCATCCCCGCCACGCCCGCCCCGGTCAGCATCCCCATGATCCGCATCGACAGGCCGGCGACCAGCACCAGCACGAACCAGGTCGCGGCAAAGATGATCGTCTGCCCCAGGTCGGGCTGGCCCATCAGGAGCAGCGCGATGATCCCGGTCAGCACCGCGGCGAGCGGCACGACGGGCAGGCTCTGGTCATGCAATCGCAGCGACAATATCCACGCCAGCGACACCGCGAAAAACGGCTTGAGGAACTCCGACGGCTGGAGCCGCAAGACCCCGCTGCCGATCCACCGCTGCGCGCCGTTCACCGACGTCCCGATCAGCGGCACGAGGAACAGCAGGAACAGAAAGGTGATCGTGCCATAAATGGCGAAACGCCGCGCCTGCGGCTTGGGCAGCATCGACACCGCCAGCATCACCGGCACGCCGACGATGACCCACATCATTTGGCGATAGAAATAATAAAGCGGGTCAAGCGACGCGGTCGAGGTCGACAATTTCTGCGCGGCGACCGGCGACGCCGCGGCCACCGCGACCAGCCCGATCGCCACCAGGATCGACACGAGCAACAGCAGGACGCGATCGATTTCCCAGAACCACAGACCCAGCGGGGTGCGGTCGGCGCGGCTCAGGCGTGGCCCCCGCCGCTTTGTCGTGCGCGTCGCCGCCGAAATGACCGGACGGTCGTTCGTCGCGTCCATATTGTCCCCCCCGCTCATGCCCCGAGCGCCTCGACCGCGGCGCGAAATGCGTCGCCGCGCTGCTCATAATCCCTGAACTGGTCGAACGACGCGCACGCCGGCGACAGCAGCACGACGTCGCCCGGCTGCGCCGCGGCAGCGGCCTGCCTGACCGCCGTCACCATGTCGCCTGACCGTTCAAGCGGGATCGCGTCGCCGATTTCGGCCGCAAACGGCGCCATCGCCTCGCCGATCAGATAGGCCCGTTTGACATGGCCGAACCACGGGCGGCAAGCCGCCAGCCCGTCGCCTTTCGCCTTGCCCCCCGCGATCCAGTGAAGACGCTGGTCCGGCGCTGGCGGAACCGCCGCCAGCGCCGGTGCAGCGGAAGCCGCATTGGTAGCCTTGCTGTCGTTGAACCAGCTGACCCCCCCGACTTCGCCGACCAATTCCATACGGTGCGGCAGCGACTTGTAGGTCGCCAGCCCCCGCTCGATCTGTTCGTCATTCAACCCCAGGACGCGGCAAACGGCGATCGCGCACACCGCGTTCTGGGCGTTATGCGGCCCTTGCAGCGCGGGCCAGCGCAGCTGATCGGCCGGATCGACATCCTTTGCCGATACGCGATAGAGGCGATGATTGATCCGCCCCGCGATCATTTTCGACGGGTCGTCGTCGACCGCGACGATCGCGACCTGGTCCTGGTGCTGGAACGAAAAGAGCCGCGCTTTCGACGCCGCATAGCCTGCAAAGCCGTCATAACGGTCGAGATGATCGGGGCTGAGGTTCGTGAGTACCGCAATGTCGCAGGCCAGGCTGTGCGACAGGTCGATCTGGTAACTCGACAGTTCGAGGACATAGACGCCGACGCGACCGCCCACGGGCGTCAGCGGGTCGCGGCTGAGGATCGGCAGGCCGATATTGCCGCCCATCAAAGCTGGAACTCCCGCGCATTCGAGCATATGCGCGATCAGCGCGGTGACGGTCGACTTGCCGTTGGTGCCGGTGATGCCGACGATCTTGTGCGGCGGCAGGTCGCCGCGCGCCTCGGCGAACAATTCGACGTCGCCGATCACCGGCACATGGGCTTCGCGCGCATGAGCGGCGATCGGGTGGCGGTTCAGCGGAACGCCCGGCGACACCACGACGCCCGCAAAGCCGACCAGGTCGATCTCGATCGGGTTGCCTATGTCGGCGCCCAATGCCATCGCGTCGTCGCGCGCGTCTTCGCGGTCGTCCCATGCGGTCACGCCCGCGCCGCTGGCAATCAGCGCCTCGACGGTCGCCAGACCCGATCGCGCCAGTCCCAGCACCGCGTAACGGCGGCCGGCAAAGACGCGCGACGTGATCACCGGAGTTTCAAGGTCGCGAGCCCCGCGAGCGCGAGGACGATCGAGACGATCCAGAACCGGATGACGACGGTCGATTCGGGCCAGCCGAGCTGCTCGAAATGATGATGGATCGGCGCCATGCGGAACACGCGCTTGCCCGTTCTTTTGTACCAGAAAACCTGGATGATGACCGACAGCGCCTCGACCACGAACAACCCGCCGACCAGCACGAGGACCAGTTCATGCTGCGCGGTGACCGCGATCGTCGCCAGCGCGCCGCCCAGCGCAAGGCTGCCGGTATCGCCCATGAACACCGCCGCGGGCGGCGCATTGAACCACAGGAAGGCGAGGCACGCGCCGATGATCGCGGCGGCGAACACCGCCAGTTCGCCCGCGCCGGGCACATGCGGGATGCCAAGATATTCGGCGAACTTCACGTTGCCCGACAGATAGACGATGACGAGGAAGGTCAGGCTGGCAATGATCACCGGAAAGGTTGCGAGACCGTCCAGCCCGTCGGTCAGGTTCACCGCATTGCCGAACCCGACGATCAGCACCATCGCAAAGACATAATAGAGCGGCCCCAGGGGAATCACGATGCCACTGAAGAAAGGCAGATAAAGGTCGGTGCCGGTGCGCGACACGATCAGCAGCACCGCGACCGCGGCGATCACGAACTCGATCAACAAGCGCACACGCCCCGGAATCCCGCGATGGCTGGCCTTCGTCACCTTGTCGAGGTCGTCGAGGAAGCCGACCGCAGCAAAGCCGCCGGTCACGAACAGACATGCCCAGACGAAGCGATTGGACAGGTCCATCCACAACAGGGCAGAAATCATCAGCGAAATGAGGATCATCAGCCCGCCCATCGTCGGCGTGCCTTTTTTCGCGAGGTGGCTCTGCGGGCCGTCGTCGCGGATCGGCTGCCCCTTCCCCTGCCGCATCCGCAGCATCAGGATGAAGCGCGGGCCGATCCACAGGCCGAGGATCATCGCGGTCGCGACCGCGGCCCCCGACCGGAAGCTCAGGTAGCGAATGAGGTTGAGAGCCCCCGGAAAGCCAAGCCATTCCGCCAGCCAATATAACATCAATAATCCCCGTTGGTCAGCGCCGTCACGACATGCGACAGGCCGACGCTGTTCGACCCCTTGACCAGCACGGCGTCGCCCGGGCGGATCAGGTCCTTCAGCCGCCCTACCGCGGCCGAGTGCGCGGGCACATGCTCGAAATCGATGCAGCCCTCAAGCGCTTTGGCGAGCGGCGCCATCTCTTCGCCGACAAGCAGGGCGAATTGCACTCCCGCCGCGACGAGCGGAGCCGCCAACGCGGCGTGATAGGCCTCGCCGTCCGATCCCAGCTCCTTCATCGCGCCGAGAATCGCGACCTTGCGGTCGGCGGATTCGATGCCGAGCTGGCCGATCGTCGCCGCCATCGAGGCGGGGTTGGCGTTATAGCTTTCGTCGATAACCAGGATATGGCCGCCGGGCACCGCGACGCGGTGGCGGGCGCCCCGCCCGGTGAGCCCCGCCATCTCGGCAAAGGCCAGCCCCGCCGCAGGAAGGTCGCCGCCGACCACTTTCACCGCAGCCAGCACGGCGAGCGAATTGGCGACCCAATGCGCGCCGGCCTGCGCAATCGTAAAGCAAAGCAGCGATTCCTGGACCTGTGCGGTGACGAGCGAGCCGCCCTTTCCATCCGAAAGCCAGTCGACCGCGCGCACATCGGCCCCATCGCCCAGCCCGAAACTGATGATGTGCGCGGCGTGCTGCTCGGCTTTCGCGCGGAGGCGCGCATAATGCGGGCTATCGAACGGCAGGATTGCGGTGCCGCCCGGCTCCAGCCCCTCAAAAATCTCGCCCTTCGCGTCGGCGATCGCCTCTTCGCTGCCGAAATACTCCATGTGGGCGGGCGCGATCGTGGTGACGAGCGCGACGTGCGGGCGCACCATGCGGGTCAGCTCGGCCAGCTCGCCTGCATGGTTCATCCCCATCTCGAACACGCCGAAATCGGCGGTCGACGGCATCCGCGCGAGGCTGAGCGGCACGCCGACATGGTTGTTATAGCTTTTGACCGAGCGATGCGCCTTGCCGGGGCGGAAACGGTCGAGCGCAGCGAACAGCGCCTCCTTGGTTCCCGTCTTGCCCGCCGATCCGGTGACGCCGATGATCCGACCATGGCTACGCGCCCGCGATGCCACGCCCAGCGCGTTCAGCGCGCGGGCGCTGTCGGCGACGCGGACATGCGGGTGGTCGATGCCGGTTTCGCACAGGATGCCCGCGGCACCCGCCGCGATCGCCTTGTCGATAAACTGATGCCCATCGGCAAGCTCACCTTTCATCGCAATGAAGAGGTCGCCCTTCGTCACTTCGCGCGAATCGAACGCGACGCCGCCGACCGTGAAGTCGGCGCTGGCGGCCCCACCCGTCGCCGCGGCGATGGCGCGCGCGCTCCACAGCGGGTTCATGCCGCCGCCTCGCGCGCGACGGCCACATCGTCGAAGGGAATGATCCGCATTTCGTCGCCGCGGCCGACGATCTGGCCCTGTTCGTGACCCTTGCCCGCGATGCACACGATATCCTCTGCGCGCGCCTCGGCGATTGCGGCGGCGATCGCGGCGCGGCGATCGCCGATCACCGTGG
>NZ_MIAM01000002.1:80838-90907 GCF_001830555.1 Sphingopyxis sp. RIFCSPHIGHO2_12_FULL_65_19
GCGCCAGCGGCAATCGCGGCGCGGATCACCGCCGGATCTTCGCCGCGCGGATTGTCGTCGGTGATGAACAGCACCTCGGCCTTTGCCGCGGCAACCTTGCCCATCGCGGGGCGCTTCGCCTGGTCGCGGTCGCCGCCCGCACCGAACACCAGGATCAGCCGCCCGCTCGCGTGCGGACGCAGCGCGTCGAGCGCGGCTTCGATCGCATCGGGGGTGTGCGCATAATCGACATAGACCGGAGCGCCGGCCCTTGTAATCGCAGCGCGTTCGAGCCGTCCGCGCACCGGCTGAAGCCGGGCGAGATTGCCAAGCGTCTGCGCGGCGTCGCCGCCGGTCGCGATGACGAGACCCGCCGATACCAGCGCGTTCGCAACCTGGTAGGCCCCGATCAACGGCAGGTCGACCTGGTGCGTCGCCTCGCCCACGGCGACGATGATCGACTGGCCGAGCTGGGTCGGCTCGCGCGAGACCAGACGAAGCGCCTCGCCCGCGGCCCCCACGGTCAGCAGGCGGATGCCGCGCGTCGTCGCCGCGTCGATCACCGGCGCCGAATATCCATCGTCGGCCCACACCACCGCCGCGCCGCCCGCTTCGACGACTTCGGAAAAAAGCCGGATCTTGGCCGCGAGATACGCCTCCATCGTGCCATGATAGTCGAGGTGATCGTGGCTGAGGTTGGTGAAGGCCGCCGCCTTCACCGACAGGCCCTCGGTGCGATACTGGTCCAGACCATGGCTCGACGCCTCGAACGCTGCATGAGTCACACCCTCGGCGGCCAGACCCGACATGTTCGACAGGAAGGTGACGATGTCGGGGGTGGTCAGACCCGTCGAGGCGCTGTCGATCGAGGTCGTGATGCCCAGCGTGCCGATCGAGGCGGCGTTGAAGCCGGCCATGCGCCACAGCTGACGCGTCATCTCGACGGTCGATGTCTTGCCGTTGGTGCCCGTCACCGCGACACAGGTCGCCGGAAAGCGGTGAAAGAAGCGCGCGGCGATGTGCGCAAAGGCGCGGCGCGGATTGGCGTCGGCGACGTGAATCGCGCCCTCCACCTTCGCCTCGGGCCGCGCGACGATCGCCACGGCGCCCGCTGCGACCGCGGCGGCGATGAAATCCTCGCCGTTGAACTTCTCACCGACAAAGGCGCCGAAAATCGTGCCCGGCGCAACCTTGCGATGATCGATCGCGAGTCCCGTGACGACGGGATCGCTGCCCTCCAGCCCCTGATCGTCGAGCAGCGCGGTGAGACGCATCAGTGCGATTCCTCGCCTTTCCGCAGCAGCGGGGTGAGTTCGGAGACATCGACGTCGCGGCTTTCGTCGGGGAATACGCCCAGCATCGGCCCGGCGCGCGTGACGACCTTGCGCACCACCGGCGCGGCAGTCCACCCCGCGGTGCGCTGGCCCGAACTATAGGCATTGCCCTTGGGCTCGTCGATCATCACGATCACCACATAGCGCGGATTGTCCATCGGAAAAGCCGCCGAGAAGGTCGACACGAGCGAATGACGGCGATAGCCGCCCGCGCCCGGCTTTTCGGCCGATCCCGTCTTGCCACCGACGCGAAATCCCGCCGCGTTCGCCTGTTTTCCGGTGCCGTCCGAAACGATCAGGCGAAGCAGCTGGCGCATCCGCGCGCTCGTAGTCGCCTTGAACACCCGGCGCCCCTGCGGCGGCGCCTTGTCGCCAAGCTTCATCAGCGTCGCGGGGCGATAGATGCCGCCATTGACCAGCGCCGCATAGGCGCTGGCAAGATGCATCGGGGTGACCGCGATGCCGTGACCATAGCTGGTCGTCATCGTCGTCACCCGGCCCCAATCCTTCGGCCACAGCGGGAAGGCCCGTTCCTTCAGGTCGATTTCGGGCCGCTTGTCGAAATCGAGATTGCGAAACAGGCGTTCCAGATTCTCGCGGCCCAGTTCGTCGGCGATGCGCGCGGTCGCGATGTTCGAGCTTTCGATCAGCGTTTCGGGAACATTATACCAGCGGCCGGGATGACTGTCGCGGATGCGGAATCCGGCGATCGGTAGCGGCGCCGTCGCGTCGTAACGGCGCGCCATGTTCGTCACCACGCCATCGTCGATCGCCGCGCCAATCGACAAGGGCTTGAAGGTCGAACCCAGCTCGTAGAGATTATAGGTCACGGCGTTGCGGCGCGTCGCCGGATCGCTGCCGGTCAATTTGTTGGGGTTAAAGGTCGGCAGCGACGTCATTGCCGCAACTTCGCCGGTGTGGACGTCGAGGATCACGCCCGCGCCGCCGATCGCTTCCAGGTTGGCGACCGCCGCGCTCAATTCGCTTTCCAGCACGCCCTGCACGCGCGCGTCGATCGACAGCGCCAGCGGCTGCCCGCGCGTCGCCTTGTCGGTCAGGCGCTGGTCGAACGCCCCCTCGACGCCGGTGACGCCATGCCCCTCGGCATTGGTGAAGCCCAGCACATGCGCCGCCAGGCTGAGCTGCGGATAGAGGCGTTCCTTCTCGCGCGGAAAATCGAAACCGACGTCGCCGATCGCGTTCACCGCCGCGACCTGGTCGGGCAGCGCACGGCGGCGGATATAGGTAGGGCGCGAACCGCTGAGCTTCGCCAAAAGGTCCTCGCGCGACATGTCGGGAAAAATCTTGTGCAACTCGTCGGCCAGATATTGCCGGTTGTTGAGCAGCTTCGACGGAACGACGCGGATCGAATATCCGTCGATCGTGCGCGCCAGCGGCACGCCGTTGCGGTCGACGATGTCGGCCCGCGCCGGAATGAAAGCGGTCGCGGCGCCGCGGCTCGACGATGGGTCGAACAGGGCGAAATAGACAAGCCGCACCGAAACCAGGAAAAAGGCCGCCGCGAACAAAAGCATCAGGATCATCAGCCGCTGCTGTGCCGTCAGCAGGATCTGCTGCCGCACACCAGCGGTGCGAACCCGGGTCGGACGGACGACCAGCGTGTTCATCGGCCGGACTTCCCTCCTGCCGCCTCGGCCGCGGCCGCGCGCTTCAGGTCGGCGAGCGTCGATTCCGCGAGCAACTGGTCCTCGATCATCTTGAGCTGTTCGCGGCGGCGCGTCGGCGCCATCCGCGGCGGCGTATCGCTGCGAATATCGGCCTGCGCGATGACGATCGGCTTTTCGGCAGCCTTGGGCGCGGCGGCGGCCTTGACCGGCGCCGGCGTGCCGACCGGCGAAACCATCGCCATCAGCACCGGCGCGACGTCGTTGGCGCCGCGCGCGCGCGGCAGGCGGTCAAGCGAGGCAAGCTGGCGCTCGCTGGCGAGATATTGCCCGGCATCGGGCGCCGAATAACCAAAGGTATCGGCATTCCACTGTTCCAGCTGCCGCATCGACGCGCGCACCGCGAGTTCGGATTCAAGGTAGCGGATATTGTCGCGCGCCCGGTCGATCTGCCGTTCGATACGCGTCAGTTCGCTGCGCGTCGCGGCGACCTTGAGCGACACGGGATACAGCATCATCGCAAAGATGAGCACGAGCAGGACCAGGCCGATTCCCTGGAGTTTGCGGGCCGCCATCAGCATGACACTATCTCCTTGCCTGAATTGCCCTGGACCGAATGCGCCGGAGCCGACGTCCGGATCGCGCTGCGCAGCGTCGCCGAACGGGCGCGCGGGTTGCGCGCCTCTTCGGCCTTGCCCGGCCGCACCTTGCGCGCCGGGGTCTCGAAAGTTGCGGCCCGCGCCAGAGGAGTCGGCGCGGGCCGGTGACGCGAACCCGCGGCATCGCCACCGCTGCGTTCGCGCAGGAAATTCTTCACGATCCGGTCCTCGGTGCTGTGAAAGCTGACGACAGCCAGCCGGCCGCCGGGGCGAAGCAGCCGTTCGGCGGCGTTGAGCCCCGCGACCAGCTCGTCGAGTTCGCCATTGATGTGGATGCGGATCGCCTGAAAGCTTTTGGTCGACGGGTCCTTGGGCGCGCCGGGCGGGTGGCGTAGCGCCTTGCGGATCACTTTTGCCAGCTCGCCCGTGCGCGACAGCGGACGCGCCGCGACGATCGCGCGCGCGACACGGCGCGACTGGCGCTCGTCCCCATAATGGAAAAGCACGTCGGCGATCTCGGTCTCGTCGGCACGGTTGAGCCAGTCGGCGGCGCTTTCGCCCTCCTGCGCCATGCGCATGTCGAGCGGGCCGTCCTTCTGGAACGAAAATCCGCGCTCGTCGCGGTCGAGCTGCATCGACGAAACACCGATGTCGAACGTGATGCCGTCGACCGCTTCGATCCCGCGCTCGGCAAGCAGCCGGTCGATTTCACCGAAGCGCCCGTGGATCAGCGTCAGCTTGCCGCCCGCTTCAGCGACCAGCGCCTGCCCCTCGGCAATCGCATCGGGATCGCGGTCGCACGCAACGACGTCGGCCCCCGCCGCGAGCATCGCGCGGGTATAGCCGCCCGCACCGAAGGTCGCATCGACGTGGCACTCCCCCGGAACGATGGCGAGAGCGGCGATGACTTCTTCACGGAGGACCGGATCGTGGCGGGGGTCCCTCGGCAAGTCGGGGGAAAGATCGGTCACTTGCGCCCCTTCCCTTTCGCCTGGTCCCACGACGCCGCAAGACGCTGAAGCACCGGATCGGCTTCGGCGCATTCGGCCAGCGTGGGCAGCCACCAGATTTCGAGGCGGCGGCCCGATCCCACAAAAGCCGTCGCGCCGGCATCGCCGACGCGGTCGCGGTGGATGAAGCTGGGAAGGAAGCGACCGCTGTCGTCGAGCGTATAGGGCTCGGTATAGCTGAACCGCTTCTTGAACTCGGCATCTTCGTCGAAGTCGAGATTGCGCAGCCGCGCGGTTTCGCGGTCGCGTTCGATCTCGCCGTTCAGCCGGTCATATTGATCCTGGCCGTAAGCGACGAGGCACGGCAGCTTTTCGTGAAAGCCGACCCAAAGCACGCGCTGGCCGTCCGCAGTAAGGGGCACATTGTTGCGGAACTGAGAGGGAACGGCGATGCGTCCCTTGCCATCGATCGCGGCGAAGTTGGTGCCCGCATATTGGCCGGGCGTCACAATCGCCATCGCTCTGCCCCCCTTAATGCGCCACCGGGCAAAACTTCCCCGTCCCCGGAATCGCAGGAATCCGGCTGGTTCGACACAGGCGGAGATTGCCCCTCTCCGATTCCGTGGATATCAACTATAGATCGGGGTGGAAAGGGGTATTTTAGGGTGAAATAGGGAATCTAGCCCCCATTTGCCGCAAAAGGCCCATGAAATTGGGTAAATACCGGCCCCACGGCGCAACAAGGCGCCGCAAGACATGTTTTGATCGGGGTAAATCGGGGCGAAAACGCCGCACTAAAGGGCGGGTGCGCGAATCCAGATCGGGTCGAGCAGCCCGTGCCCGCCGCCGCGCCACAGACGCGCCGCCAGCCATTCCATCGTATCCGCCTGCCGCAGATGGTCGGCACCCGGCACCACCGGGCGCCATAGCGGCGCGAAGATCAGGTCGGCGTCGCCGACCAGCCATGCTTCACCCTCACCGATCGCACAGCGCGCGACATGGCGGTCGGCAAAGGCACGGCATGTCGGCGGCAGCAGGTCGAAGCGCCCGGCGCTGGACAGCCGAAGCCGCGCGCCCTCGACATCGGCGAGCAACGCCGCGCCGTCCCCTTCGGTCGGCGCCGCACCCAGCGTCACGCCCCAATGGTCCAGCAGCGGGGTCAGCAGGCTGGTCACCGGCGCGTTGCGCGGATCGCCCAGCGGGTGGCGGGCGGGCCAGCCCGAAAGTGCATCGGCCAGCACAACCGCCCGTCCGCCGCCCCGCACAAAGGCGTCGATCGCGACCAGTTCCTGCGGCGCCAGCGCGCGCGGATGCGCGATCAGCAACGTCCCGCCCGGCGGCGGCACATGATCGGCCAGGCTGTCGACCAGCGACAATGGCCCGGCCAAGGTCAGCCGCGCCAGCGCGGGATCGTCCCTGGTCCCTTGCGCAATCATCGCGGCCATGTCCCCGCCCGCCGACCAGCGGAGCGGCAGGCCGGTGAGCATGGTAACGGCGGGGCCCCGCACCGCGACCGCCGGGCGGTATAGCGCCGCCAGCATGGCATGACCGGCCGCGAACCAGCCGACGGCAAGCGCCAGCGCGGCGGCCCAGCGCAACATGCTGACCCGCGGCCGCCACTGGACGATCGCATCGGCGAGCGACGCGGCCAGCGCGCCCGCGACGATCGTCAGCGCCAACTGGCGCCACGCCGCCGATCCTGCGAGCGACAGGGCCAGCAGCGCCTGTGCCGTCACCAGGACGACCAAGCCAAAGAGCGCGGCGCGCAGACGCACGGCCGCGGCATCGTGCCGGTTCCACCAGCCGAGCAGCAGCATCGGCGGCACCAGCAGGGGAACGCAAAGCGCCGGGTCGATGCGGCCGAGCAGCGCCTGCCCGCCCGCGATCCACGCCAGCGCGACGACGGCGGCGGCGGCAATGATGGCGCACAGCATCGGCCGGCGCGAAGCGGCGGTCACTGTTTCGACTGGCGCGCCCGCTGGAGGGCGGGGTCGGGTTCGAGGTCGGGGACGCTCGACGACGACGGCGGTGGCTGCGGCACCTTCACCTCGGACGCCGCATTTTCATCCTTTGACGAGGGCTGGACCGCCTGGACCCCCAGTTCCTCCAACGGCGCGCCGCTGCCTTTCTCTTCATCGCCGGGCATTTTCACCTCGGCGGTCGCGGCAACCTCGCCTTCGACGCGTTCCCGCGCGCGGTCGCCGATCAGCCCCGCCATGCCGACAAGCAGCAACACCGTCAGAACCCCGGCGATGCCGATCTGCAATCGGCGCATCGTGTCGTTCACCGGCGGCGGCGGCGCGGGTTTCGGTTGGGGCGGCGGTGTGCCGTCGATCCTGATCCCGCTCATGCCGCCGGCTCCAGCCCTTTGCTCGCCAGCCATTCGGGGTTGTAGAGCGTGGAGAGATAGCGAAAGCCGCTGTCGCACAAGATGGTCGCGATGCGCTTGCCCGGGCCCAATTGCCGCGCCAGCGCCATCGCCCCCGCGACATTGATCCCCGACGACAGGCCAAGGCACAGCCCTTCCTCGTCGAGCAGCGCGCGGACGACGGCCAGCCCCTCGGCGTCGGAGATACGGAATTGCGTGTCGATCGGCGCGCCGTCGAGGTTCCCGGTGATGCGATTCTGCCCGATACCCTCGGCGACGCTCGACCCTTCGGGCTTCAACTCGCCGCACTGATAGTAGTTATAGAGGCCGGCGCCGTGCGGGTCGGTGAGCGCGATGGTGATGTCGGCATTTTTCGCCTTCAGCCCCAACCCCGTTCCCGCGATCGTGCCGCCGGTTCCCGCGGCGCAAGTAAAGCCGTCGATGCGGCCGTCCATCTGGTCCCAGATTTCCTCGGCCGTGCCGAAAATATGCGATTTGCGGTTGGCGATATTGTCGAACTGGTTCGCCCAGATCGCATTGTCGGTTTCCTCGGCGATGCGGCGCGAGGTGTGGACGAAATGGCCGGGATTGGCAAAGGGCGCGGGCGGGACAAGCACCAGCTCGGCGCCCAGCGCGCGGATCGTCGCCATTTTTTCGGCGCTCTGGTTGTCGGGCATGACGATGATCGTCTTGTAACCGAGCGCATTGCCGACAAGCGCCAGCCCGATGCCGGTGTTGCCCGCCGTGCCTTCGACGATCGTGCCACCGGGGCGCAGGCTGCCGTTCGCTTCGGCATCGCGGACGATATACAGCGCGGCGCGGTCCTTTACCGATCCGCCGGGGTTGGCATATTCGCACTTGCCCCAGATTTCGCAGCCGGTGGCTTCGCTCGGCCCTTTCAACAGCACCAGCGGGGTGTTGCCAATAAGGTCGAGGCTGTTTGCAGCAATAGTCATAACCATGATCTAGGGCGGCGCCCGCAGCCCCGCAAGACAGCTTCGCTTGTCCCGTCAATCATCGGCGTTTGTCGACTAACGGGCATCGACGTCCGACGAACGGCAGCCGGAAGGCATCTCGGGGCTTGTCTTTGTGACAGTATATCATTACTGCCCGCGCCATCAGGTCGCCATAACAACAGGACTCTCCCCTCATGCGTTTGCTTTGCTCTGCCGGTTTCACCTTTGCCCTCTTCCTCGCCGCCCCGGCCTTTGCGCAGGACCGCGCCACGGCCGGAAGCGACGATGATGTGCACACCGGCGAGCCGATTGTCGTCACCGCCCCTTATGTCCGCAGCCTCGACATCCTCGGCAATGTGTCGGTGCTCGAAGGCGACGAGCTGGCACGCGACATTCGCGGGCAGATCGGCGACACACTCACACGGCAACCGGGCGTCTCGGCCACCAGCTTCTCGCCCGGCGCGTCGCGCCCCGTCCTGCGCGGATTTTCCGGTGAGCGCGTGCGCGTGCTCACCGACGGCATCGGCTCGATCGACGCCTCGAACACCTCCGCCGACCATGCGGTCACCATCGACCCGCTGACCGTCGAACGCATCGAGATTCTGCGCGGCCCCGCCGTGCTCCTGTTCGGCAGTCAGGCAATCGGCGGCGCGGTCAACATGTTCGACCGCCGTATCCCGCGCAAGGTGCCCGCCGACCATGTCCATATCGACGCGATCGGCGGCTATGCGACCGCCGCGAACGACCGCAACATCGGCAGCTCGATCGACGTCGCCCTCAGCCCGCAGATCGTCGCGCATCTCGACGGCAGCTGGCGCAAGACGGGCGACGTCCGCACCGGCGGCTTCGTCTATGCCCCCGATATCCGCGGCGACCTGCTCCACCTCGCCGAACATGAAGTCGAAGAAGGCCATCTCGACGAAGCGGCGGAATTGACCGGACAGGCCGGAAAGCGCGGCAAGGTCGACAATACGCAAAGCGAAACCTGGACCGCGGGCGGCGGCCTGTCTCTGATCAACGACGGCGGCCAGCTCGGCATTTCGATCGGCTATTTCGACACCAACTATGGTGTGCCCGACCGGCCGAACACCGCGCATGACCACGGCGGCGAGGAAGAAGAAGGCGGTCACGACCATGGCGAAGGCCCGGTCACCATCGGCATGAAGCAGTGGCGCGCCGACCTGCGCGGCGAGGTCGAGCTGGGCGACGGCTTCTTCGACAAGCTGCGGGTCCGCGCGGGCTTTGCCGACTATAAGCACACGGAGTTTGAAGGCGACGAGGTCGGCACGGTCTTTACCAACCAGGGCGTCGAAGGCCGCATCGAGCTGGCGCAGAACGACCGCGGCGGCTGGCGAGGGGCAAGCGGCGTGCAATATAGCCACCGCGATTTCAACGCGATCGGTGCAGAGGCGTTCGTGCCGCGGAACCTGACCGACCAGTTCGCGCTGTTCACGCTCCAGGAATTGACCGCCGGCCCGCTCGGCCTCGAAGCCGCGGCGCGCTACGAAAAGACCAATGTGCGTGCGCAAACGCTGGGCTTCGAGCGCAATTTCGACAGCTTCTCGGGCGCGCTCGGCGCGACCTACGACATCTTTGACGGCGCGAAATTCGGCGTGTCGGTATCGCGCGCGGTCCGCGCGCCTTCGGCCGAGGAACTGCTGTCGAACGGCCCGCATATCGCGACGCAAAGCTTCGAGCTGGGCGACCCGAATTTGAAGCGCGAATCCAACTGGGGCGCCGAAGCCTCGTTCAAGTTCAAGAGCGACGCCTTCAACCTCAGCCTCACCGGCTATTCAAACTGGTTCGACAATTTCATCTATTCGGCCGCGACCGGCGCCGAAGAGGATGAACTGCCCGTTTTCCAGTATTTCCAGCGCGACGCGCGCGTCTATGGCTTCGAGGCCGAGGCGAGCGCACGGCTGGCGCAGATCGGCGGTTTCAACATCGTCGGCGACGTCACGGCCGACATGACGCGCGCAAAGATCAAGAATGCCGGGCTCGATCGCAATGTCCCGCGCATCCCCGCGCTGCGCGTGCTCGGCGGGCTTGAGGCACAGGGCGAACGCGTCGATGCGCGCGTCGAGGTCGAATGGACCGACGACCAGACCCGGGTTGCGCAGTTCGAGACGCCGACCGACGGCTTCACGCTCGTCAACGCGTCGCTCAGCTGGCGCCCCCTGCCCGACACGAAAAATCTGACGCTCAGCCTGTCGGCGAACAATATCTTCGACGTCGAAGCGCGCCGCCACGCCAGCTTT
>NZ_MIAM01000003.1 GCF_001830555.1 Sphingopyxis sp. RIFCSPHIGHO2_12_FULL_65_19
AACAGGCCCGCTGCGCCCTGGCCGCCGCCGATGCACATCGTGACGACGGCATATTTGACGCCGCGGCGCTTGCCTTCGATCAGCGCGTGGCCGACGCAGCGCGCGCCGGTCATGCCGAACGGGTGGCCGATCGAGATCGAGCCGCCGTTGACGTTGAGCAGCTCGTTCGGAATGCCGAGCTTGTCGCGGCAATAGAGCACCTGCACCGCGAAAGCCTCATTGAGTTCCCACAGACCGATGTCGTCCATCTTCAGTTCAAAGCGTTCGAGCAGCTTGGGGATGGCGAACACCGGACCGATGCCCATTTCGTCGGGTTCGGTGCCCGCGACCGCCATGCCGACATAACGGCCAAGCGGCTGGAGACCGCGCTTTTCGGCGACCTTGGCTTCCATCACGACGCAGGCCGACGAGCCATCGGCGAGCTGGCTGGCGTTGCCCGCCGTGATCGTGTGGCCTTCGCCCATGACCGGCTTCAGGCTGGCGAGCCCTTCGAGCGTGGTGTCGGCGCGGTTGCACTCGTCCTTGCTGGCGACGACATCCTGGAAGGTGACTTCCTTGGTTTCCTTGTTCATCACCGCCATCGTGGCGTTGCAGGCGACGATTTCGTCGTCATATTTACCCGCGGCCTGCGCAGCGGCCGTGCGCTGCTGCGACTGGAGCGAATATTCGTCCTGCGCCTCGCGGCTGATGTTGTAACGCTTCGCGACAACCTCGGCAGTGCCGATCATCGGCATGTAGGTGTCCTTGTGCATCGCGACCAACTCGGGATCGACCTCGATGAACGCCTTGCCGCTGCCGCTGACCTTTGAAATGCTTTCCAGCCCGCCGGCGACCGCAATGTCCTGGCGATCGACGATGATCTGCTTCGCGGCGGTTGCGATCGTCATCAGGCCCGACGAGCACTGGCGGTCGATCGACATGCCGGGGACAGTGACGGGCAGGCCTGCGCGCAGCGCGATCAGCCGCGCGACGTTCATCGTCTGCGAACCCTGCTGCATCGCGGCGCCAAAGACGACATCGTCGATCTCGCCGCCTTCAAGGCCGGCCCGCTCGACCGCGGCGCGGACCGAATAGGCGCCGAGCGTCGGGGCAAGCGTATTGTTGAACGAACCGCGACCCGCCTTGGTCAGCGGCGTGCGGGCGGTGGAAACGATGACGGCGTCACGCATGTTGAACTTCCTTCTGTTTGGTTCCGGTTGTCTTTGCGGGGGAGGTCGGCCGGAAAATCCTGCTTAAATGAAAAACTGGCTGATCCATTCGGCGATCAGGGCTGGCTTTTCCTCGCCTTCGATCTCGATCGTTACTTCATTGGTCTGTTGCCACTGACCGGGACGTTTTTCGTCGAGCTCGAGCAGCTTGATATGGCTGCGCACGCGCTTGCCCGAACGGACGGGGGCGAGGAAACGCACCTTGTTACCGCCGTAGTTGACGCCCATCTTGACGCCATCGATCCGCGGACCGTCGGTGCGCGCGCCAAGCATCGGAATCAGCGACAGCGTCAGGAAGCCGTGCGCGATCGTCCCGCCAAAGGGCGTCAGCTTGGCCTTTTCCTCGTCGATATGGATGAACTGGTGATCGCCCGTCGCGTCGGCGAACTTGTTGATCATGTCCTGGTCGACGAGCACCCATTCGGAGGTGCCAATCGTCTCACCGACCCTGGTTTGCAGTTCCTGCGGCGTGATGCCCGCCATAAATCATCCCCTCAATAGCTGGTTCGGCGCGCGTTCTAGGCCTCTCTTCCAGCGTTACACAAGGGCCAAGCCGGGCAACCGCGCCGCCGTAGCGTCAGCCGGGCTTCGCCGACTTTGCTACGCTCCCTCTGGATTTGGGAGACTCGGCATAGGGCATGACCATCGTCCCGTCGGGTGCTGCCGTAAAGGTCGTCTGGGTCGGATAGGCGAACTCGTATCCCGCCCTTGCCATCGCGTCGAACAGGCGGATGCCGATATCGGTGCGCGCCGCCGCAACGACATCGAAATCGTCGCTGAACACGTCGAAGAGCAATTCAAAATCGAGGCTCGACGCGCCGAACGAGAGGAAGCTCGACCGGATGAACTCGTGCCCGCCCGCGACGACCTGTTCCTCCAGCAGCGCGGGCAGGTCGCGGAGCATTTCGGGCGTGGTCTGATAGATGACGCCGATCATGAACGTGATCCGGCGGCGATGCAGATGCGCGAAATTGGTGATTTCCTTGCCGAGCAAGTTGGTGTTGGAAATCACCAGCAACTCACCGTTGAGCGAACGCAGGCGGGTGCTTTTCAGCCCGATGCGTTCGACGGTCGCGGTGCTGGTGTCATATTTGATCGTTTCGCCGACGCGGAACGGGCGGTCGAAAATGATCGAAAGCGAGGCGAAAAGGTCGGAAAAAATGCCCTGCGCCGCCAAGCCGATCGCGATGCCGCCAATGCCCAGACCCGCGACCAGTCCGGTAACATTGACCCCCATATTGTCGAGGATGACGATGCCGGCGATGGCGAACAGTGCGACACTGATCAGCAGGCGGATGATCCCCATCGCGTTGGACAGCGTCTCGTTGTGGCCCTCGGCGGCACGGCGCTGGATCAGCCCCAGCACGATCTCGCGCACCCAAATGGCAACCTGGAGCACCACTGCAACGGTGAAGACCAACTGGACCACTTGCATGATGATCGCGGGCGGCTGGGCATAGCCTGCCACCATGCGGATCGCGATGATCGCCAGCACGGACGACTTGGTCTTGTGGATCACACGTCCGGCAATGTGGGTCAGCGAGAGGTCGCCTTCGGCCGATTGCGCATGTCTCAGCGCGAAACGGCGGGTCATCGACAGCAGGAAATAGATGAGCAGGCCGACCCCGATCGCGATGCCGATTTGCAGCCAATGGCTGTCGACCCAGGCGACGCTGGCATCCCACCAGCTGCGCAGGTCATCAATGGGGTTGGCCGCGGCTGTCTTGGCGGGAGGAGCCTTTGGGGCGGCGGCGGTCGCAGCGGCAAGCAGGGAGAAAGTCATGGGATGGGTCAGGGGTCCTCTTGAATGCAGATCAGGCGGATTGCAGCAGCACCGCAGCGGCGGGCGCCTGCTCCAGATAGGTCAAAAATCCGCGTTCGTAACGTGAAAGATAGCGCGTCGCGCGCGGGAGGTTGCCGATCGCGGCCGAAAAATCCTCGCCCCGCTGCGCCGCTGCCAGCATTGCGGGGTGAATATAGGCTTTTCGGGCGATTGCGGGGGTGTTCCCGAGGCGGCTCGCGACCCGTTCGAGCATCGCCTTCAGCATGGGGGGCTCGGGGGCGTCGTAAAGGAAGGCGAAAGCCTCGACGCTGGCCGACCAGGTGCGGAAATGCTTGGCGCTGAATTCATTGCCCATCGCATCGCGGATATAGGCGTTTACATCGTCGGAGCCGACGGCGCAGACATCGTCGCCATCGACATATTGGAACAGCTTTTGTCCGGGCAGGTCCTGCAACCGGCGGACGAGTGTCGACAGGCTGCGGTCACTGATCGTCACCTCGCGCCGTGCCCCGCCCTTGGCGACATAGTTGAGCCGCAGCGTCCGCCCCGCCAATTTGGCGTGCCGTTGGCGCAGCGTCGTCGCGCCGAAGCTTTTATTGGCAGCGACATATTGTTCGTTGCCAATACGCAGCGCGGCGAGGTCGAGCAGGCGCACGACCGCCGCCACGACGCGTTCGCAGCAGAGCGTCCGGCGATTGAGGTCGTCCGCCAGCCGCGCGCGCAGCAGGGGCAGCGCATGGCCGAACGCGGCGCAGCGATCATATTTGTCGGCCTCGCGGGCGATGCGGAAATCGGGATGATAGCGATATTGCTTGCGCCCGCGCGCGTCATAGCCGGTGGCGAGGATGTGGCCGTTGGGGGCGGGGCAGAACCACGCGTCTTCGTAAGCCGGCGGCAGCGCGATCGCGTTCAGCCGGTCGATTTCGTCGCGCTCACGGATGATCCTGCCCTTGGCGTCGCGATAGCGCCACCCGGTGCCCGACCGTTCGCGGCTGATGCCTGGAAGGCTGTCATCGACATGGACAAGGCGCGGGGCGGACATGCCCGCATAGCGCCCGGAGCCCGCCGTTGGTTCCGGCGTCAGCCCGCGTTCGGGGCCGGATGCCGTGTCGGCACCTGCGCCGGGCGCGCCGTCAGCGGGCGCCATCCCGCCTCCTGCTCGCGTCGCCGGACATAGGTCGACAGCCCCATTTCGAGCGCGAGCATCATGTAGATGAAGGGCTGGAACGCGATGCCGACGAACAAGGAGCCGACCAGATAGGTGATATGGCCGTGCTGGAGAGCGGTCGCCAGCGGCGCGATCCATTGTTCCTCGGCGCGCCGAGTCTTGAGGTAGCGCCGCCGCAGCTGTTCCATGCGGGCAAGGCTGACCCCGTGGAGCAGCAGCCACAGCGCGAGCCCCGGATAGCCCTGTTCGCCCAGCATTTCGAAATAGCTGGAGTGATAGGCGCGCGAGCGTTCCTCATAGACCGTCGCTTCGGCATTTTGCGGCGCGTCCGGATCATAGGCGCTCGCTGCCTTTTCGACGCGGACATGGTTCTGGATATAGGCCTCGAACCCGCCACCGAACGGATTTTCCTTCGCATAGTCCCAGGTCCACGCCCACACCGCGACGCGGGTCGACGCCGACTGGTCGGCCTTGTAGCCCTGGATCGTTTCCATGCGATCGGTAAAGCTTTGTGGCAGGAAGGGGATCGCCGCGACGGCGAGCAGCCCGGCGCCCGCCATATAGAGGAAACGGTGCTTGACGGCGCGCAGCGACAGGATGGCGAGGATGACGAGGCAGACGAGCCCGGTCCGCGCTTGCGTGCCGATCGGCAGCAACGCACAGGCGAAGACGAGCGCAAAGCAGAAGATCGACACGCGCCAGTCGGGCGGAAAGATCGTGCCATGGCGGCGATACCAGAGGATCAGCGGGATGATCGAAATCCCCACCGCCGACATGATCGACCCTTCGTAAAGGCCGTAATTTTCGTTGAGCAGCAATTGCAGCGTGCCATAGCCTCCGCCGCCCGCCGCGGTCTTGATGCCCCCCGCGATCGCGATCGCCGCCGCCGACAGCAGCATGACCAGCACCAGCGATTCGATGCGCAGCTTGGTGCGCAGGGTGAGCGGCAGGAAAATCGCCCAGACCAGTGCTTTCCACACCCAACTCCACTTGTCTGCCGCTTCGACCGGGAAGTCGGCGTTGATCGTGGTCATCCAGCAATAGAAAAGCAGGGCGAGCAGCAGGAATTGTCGTCCCGACCACCGCGTATCGCGCTTGTCGTCGACCGCCAGCCAGCCGACGATCGCCAGCCCGAACACGATCAGCGAGATCGGGATCGAGTTGATCAGGAAATAGCTGAGCCGTTGCGGCGCGACGATGTCGATGTAGCAAAAGCAGAGCACGAACAGGAACGGTTTGCGAAAACCGACGCCGATGAAGGCAAAAAGAAAGGCGACGAACGCAAGGTCACGCATCGGGGCGCACATCCGCTTCCGCGCGTTCGGCGTCGCGGCGTTGCTGCCACAACATACGCGGGCTGATCTCGCGGTCGAGATCGTCGCGATGGAGCAGGCGCCAAAGTGCAATCGCCATCAAGACGTGCGTCAATCCAATGGAGAAATTGTCGACCATGTCCGCTCCCGCTACGCGATCGGGGTTGACGCCGCGTTAAGGCTTGTATGTCAGTGGGATCAAGCCATGACCCGCATCCTCCACGTCCTCGATCATAGTCTGCCGGCGCATAGCGGCTACACCTTTCGCACCCGCGCGCTGATGAAGGCGCAGGTAGCGCAGGGGTGGCAGGTCGCAGGTGTAACCGGCGTCCGCCATCCCGAACCGGGGCCGGATGGCGAGAGCGTCGACGGGCTGACCTTTTACCGCACGCCGCCGATTGCGCCCGCGCGCGCGCCGATCCGCGAATGGCGCGAAATCGGCGCACTGGCAGCGCGCGTCGAGGCGCTGGCGAATGAGTGGAAGCCCGATGTGCTGCACGCGCATTCGCCGGTGCTCGACGGGCTGGCCGCGCTGCGTGTGGGCAAGAAGCTTGGTATTCCGGTCATCTACGAAATTCGCGCTTTTTGGGAAGATGCCGCAGTCGGGAACGGCACCGGGCGCGAGGGCAGTCTGCGCTATCGGCTGACCAAGCGGCTTGAAACCCATGCGGTGAAATCGGCCGATGCGGTTGCGGTGATCTGCGAGGGCCTGCGCGGCGACCTGATCGCGCGCGGCATCGACCCGGCGAAGATCGTCGTGTCGCCGAACGGCGTCGACCTTGACCTGTTCGGCGATCCGCCGCCGCGCGACGATGCGCTCGCCGAAACGCTGAGGCTCGCGGCCGACGACGCGGTCATCGGCTATATCGGCAGCTTTTACGATTATGAGGGGATCGACGACCTGATCGCGGCGATGCCGGCGCTGGCCGCCGCGCAGCCCAAGGCGCGGCTGCTTCTTGTCGGCGGCGGGCCGATGGAGGCGGCGCTGAAGGCGCAAGCCGCGGCGTCGCCAGCGGCGGCGCATATCCATTTTGTCGGCCGCGTGCCGCATACCGAGGTCGAGCGATATTATTCGCTGATCGATATCCTTGCCTATCCACGCAAGAAGATGCGCCTGACCGACTTGGTCACCCCGCTGAAACCGCTGGAAGCGATGGCGCAGGGGAAACTGGTCGCGGCGTCGAGCGTCGGCGGTCACCGCGAATTGATCGAGGATGGTTCGACGGGCACGCTATTTGCGCCCGACGATCCCGCCGCGATCGCCGATGCCATTGCCAAACTGCTGGAAAATCGGGACATGTGGCCCGAGCGGCGGCGGACAGCACGTATTTTTGTCGAAACCCATCGTAACTGGTCATCAAACATTTTACGTTACGAGCCGGTTTACCAGCGATTGCTGCGCGGCGCCTGACCGGCGCCGACCGATCAGACGACGGGTGGCCCGGCGGGCCGATGGATTTGGGACGATATGGAAGAAACGAGCGAGATCCGGGCCAAGGGCATAGCGAGTGCGCTGCTGCGCGCGGTCCAGCCCGCGATTCCGGCGGTGATCGGCGCTGCGGCGCTGACCTTCCTGTTCGCCGCCGTCATGCCCTTTTCGTGGGTCGCGGCGATCAGCTGGAACCTCTATCTCGACCGTCTGTCCGACCTGTTCGTGGCCCCGATCGGCAATGGCGGGAGGCTGGCGCTGGCGTTCGGCATGGCAGCGATTGCGGCGGTGCTGGCAGGACTCGTCGCACTGGTGATCGCAAAACCCGAAGCGGCTGGCCTGACGTCGCTGCGCGACCGTTTCCGCCGCGCGCCCGGCGAGGCGAGCGATGACGAGCCTGTGCTGACGCGCCGCCGCATCGACCTGCATCCCGACGATCCGCCGCGACCGCCGATCCGTGCGGGCCGCGACCTGCCCGCGGGCGGGTTGGGGCCGCTGGTCGGCGATGTTGTCGATCAAGCCGATACCCCGCCCGATATGGTCGACGCCGACGAACTGGTGCTTTCCGATCTTGCGCCCGCAGAGGAATTTGATGGCGAGGCGCCTTGGCTGCAACCCGCCGAAATGACCGCGCCGCCGCCAATGCCCGATCCGGCCGACAAGTCGCTTGGCGCCATGGTCGCGCGCTTCGAGGCGGGGTTGAGCCGCCGTCGGCAGGACGCGGTCGGCAAAGGCGCGAACCCTTTGGTTCCGGGCGCCGTCACCGACGATGAACCCGAGGTTGATTTCGCGCTCGAAGCCGCGCTCGGCACCTTGCAGCGGATGACGCGCCAATCGGTCGGCTGACGGTCCTGACCCTGGCGGTCTGACCGCCGATTGCGGCGGGTCAATCCTCGACCGTCAGAATCTCGATCCGCAGCCGATCGGGCTGGTCGCCGCTTTCGACGACGACATCGGCAACGATATGGCCGACCAGCGCCCATTCGGTCGCGCCCAGCCGATCGTGCAGCGCGCGCCGCACCATGGCGGCGTCACCGACCGCAAGCGTGCACGGGAAGATATGGCGCGCGCCGACGAAGCTCGCGCTGGCCCAGGGGCGGAAGGTGGAGGCACCGACCGCCAGCCCGGTCGGCAGTTCGCGCAGCAACAGGTGGCGAAGCCGACGATGCGGGCAGCCGGGGCGCGGCGGCAGCGCGGGCGACCAGCGCATCATGCCCGCGCTTCCGCGCACTGGCGGCGCGTCGCGCGCAGGCGCCGGTCGCCTTGCGGCGTCACATGGCCCGCGCGGTGATCGGCGCGCCATTTGTTCATGAAATGTTCTATACGGCATATCAGCTCGGTTCCCGGCTCGCGCCCGCCGCGCAAATCGCTGACGAGGCGCGGGTCATGCACCGCAGCGCGTCCGAAGACGCTGGGCGGCATTGCCGATTCGGTCAAAAAGGCCTCGATTCGTTGCAACAGGCTGCGCTCCATATTGTCCTCCCAGGCCGCAGTGAAAACCGGGCGACTCACCCGATAGGATATTTCCTATTTGATATTACATTTCCTACTTGTCTAGGAAAATTCCGCGCGCTATTGACGAAATAGGAAGGACCAGCCCCCAGCGACCCGATGACTGATTTTGCCCACGACCCGCGCATGGCGCTCGACCGCCTCTTGACCGAACGGGGGATTGATTACGCGCGCATCTCGCAGGTGATCGGGCGCAACCCCGCTTATATCCAGCAATATATCAAGCGTGGTTCGCCGCGACGGCTGGCCGAGGATGATCGCGCGCGCATCGCTGCCTATCTGGGGGTGCCCGAAGCCATGCTGGGCGGTCCGGTGCAGCGCGTCGCGGCGCCGGCGCGCGCGCGCGGTCCGGGGATGATCCTGGTGCCGAAACTCGCCATCGGTGCCTCGGCGGGTGCGGGCGCGAGCATCGACGGTGAAGCGGTGGAAGGCGAGGTGGCGTTCGATCCCAAATGGCTGCGCGACCTGGGCGCCGATCCGCGCGCGCTCAGCATCATCCGCGTCGAGGGCGATTCGATGGCGCCGACGCTCGACGATGGCGACGATATATTGGTCGATGGCGGCGATGCGGCTGCGCGGCTGCGCGACGGCATCTATGTGCTGCGCATGGACGACGTGCTGATGGTGAAGCGCGTCGCGCGCGCGCCGGGGCAGGGGCGCATTTCGGTGATCAGCGACAATCCGCATTATCGCAGCTGGGACGATTTGCCGATGGCGTCGGTGCAACTGGTCGGGCGCGTCGTGTGGACGGGTCGGCGGGTGCGGTGATTATTTTCGCCTGACGGCGAAGCTTGGGGCCGTGACCGATTTAACGCGGCGCCGCCATCAATGCCTCGATCTCATGGTCGAGCACCTCGGCGCGCTGGCATTGATCTTCGTTGCCGTCGCGGCATTTCTCTGCGGCCTTGTCCCGCTGGCGCGACAGCTTGCCGAGTTGTTCCTCGCGTTTGCGCATTTCGCGGCCGCGGTTGCGGTCGGCTTCGTCCTGGCTGGTCGTCGACCAGTCGGCGACCTGGCCGACGGCCTTGACCGGCGCGGTGACGACGGTCTTTACCGCGCTGAAACAACCGGCGAGCAACGGAGCGGCCAGCAGGGCAACGATCAGGACGCGCATTTCTCTTCTCCTCGCCGGGTCGGCACTCCATCGCATAAGCGCCGCGATCTGAACAGGATATTGCGACAGGCCGCCGCGGGGTGCGGGCCATCTGTCACATCACTGAAACAAATGGTTAAATTGCTGTTTACCAAGCTGCTCTAGGTCGATGCGCCAACAGGGTCGCAGCGCGAAGAGGGACGGATGAACGCCATGGGATATGCCTTTACGCCGTCGCCGGGCCACGCGTCGGCGATCGGCGCCGATGCGCATATGTCGGAGGTGATCGACCTGTTTCGCGGCAATCCGCAATTGCGCGCGCTGGCGGTGATCGACGCCGGGGAGCGCCCGATAGGCATCATCCGCGAACAGCGGGTGCGCGAACTGCTCTTCTGTCCCTTCTGGTTTTCCCTGATGCAAAATCCGACGATCGGCGGTTCGATCGCGTCGATTATCGAGCCCTGCCCGGTCGCCGATATCGCGCGATCGACCACCGATTTGCTGCGCATCGTCGCGCAGTCGCCGGGGCAGGAAGAACTGATCCTGGTCGATGCCGGACGCTTTGTCGAAACGCTCGACAGCGGCCAGCTTGCCAAGCTGGCGATGCTGCGCGACGTCGAGCTGGCGCAGGAGCGCGCGGCGCGCGCGACGCATATCGACGACGCCGGACGCCTGTTCCAGCAAGACATCACCGCGCTGACCGCCGCGCTGTCCGACATGGCGCGCAAGGTGGAGGCGGTCGCGGGCACGCTGTCCGAACGCGCGCGGCA
>NZ_MIAM01000004.1 GCF_001830555.1 Sphingopyxis sp. RIFCSPHIGHO2_12_FULL_65_19
AATGTCGGCCTGGAATATATGCACATCGCCGATCTGAAGGAACGCCAGTTCCTGCAAGAACGGATGGAAGGTGCCGACAAGATCATCGAATTTTCGGTCGAGGGCAAACGCGCCATCCTGAACAAGGTGATCGAGGCCGAGGAATGGGAAAAATTCCTCGCCAAGAAATATGTCGGGACCAAGCGCTTCGGTCTCGACGGCGGCGAGAGCATGATCCCCGCGATGGAAGCCATCATCAAATATGGCGGCCAATATGGCGTGCGCGAGATCGTCTATGGGATGGCGCACCGCGGGCGGCTCAACATGCTCGCGAACGTCATGGCGAAGCCCTACAAGATCATCTTCCACGAATTTGCCGGTGGCAGCGCGAACCCCGACGACATCGGCGGGTCGGGCGACGTCAAATATCACCTCGGCACCTCGACCGACCGCGAGTTTGGCGGCGCGTCGGTGCATATGTCGCTGGTCCCCAATCCGTCGCACCTCGAAGCGGTCGATCCGGTGGTGCTCGGCAAGGTCCGCGCGCAGCAGGTCGTGCGCGACGACCTGGAAAAGCATGAGCAGGTGTTGCCGGTGCTGATCCACGGCGACGCGGCATTTGCGGGGCAGGGGATCGTGTGGGAATGCCTCGGTTTCTCGGGCATTCGCGGTTACAATACCGGCGGCTGCATCCACTTCATCGTCAACAACCAGATCGGCTTCACGACCAGCCCGCAATTCGCGCGCTCGTCGCCCTATCCGTCCGACGTTGCAAAGGGCGTGATGGCGCCGATCCTGCACGTCAACGGCGACGATCCCGAAGCGGTGACCTTTGCGTGCAAGCTCGCGATCGATTTCCGCCAGCAGTTCAAACGCGACGTCGTGATCGACATGTGGTGCTATCGCCGCTTCGGCCATAACGAGGGCGACGAGCCGTCGTTCACCCAGCCTTTGATGTACGCCAGCATCCGCCAGCATCCGCCGGTGTCGCAGCTGTGCGCCGCGAAGCTGGAGGCCGAAGGCGTGATCGACGCCGGTTGGGCCGACGCGCGCCGCGCCGAATTCATCGCGCGGCTCGAAGGCGATTTCGACGCGGCGAAAAGCTACAAGCCGAACAAGGCCGACTGGTTCGCCGGGCGTTGGTCGGGGCTGCACGCCCCGGCCGACCCCGAAAATGCGCGCCGCAACATCGCCACGGGCGTGTCGGACAAATTGTTCGACGCGATCGGCCGCACGATGACGACGATCCCCGCCGACGTCGAGGTTCACAAGACGCTGCGCCGCGTCATCGACGCGCGCGGCGCGATGTTTGCCGACAAGAGCGACGGCGAAGTGTTCGACTGGGCCACCGCCGAAAGCCTCGCCTTCGGAACCTTGCTCAGCGAAGGCTATCAGGTTCGCCTGTCGGGCCAGGATTCGGGGCGCGGCACGTTCAGCCAGCGTCACGCCGTCTGGGTCGACCAAAAGACCGAGGCCAAATATGTCCCGCTGACCACCGTGCCGCACGGCCGGTTCGAGGTGCTCGACAGCCCGCTGTCCGAATATGGCGTGCTCGGTTTCGAATATGGCTATGCGATGGCCGATCCGAAAAGCCTGGTGCTGTGGGAAGCGCAATTCGGCGATTTTGCCAACGGCGCGCAGATCATGATCGACCAGTTCATCGCGTCGGGCGAGGCCAAGTGGCTGCGCGCCAACGGGCTGGTGATGCTGCTGCCGCACGGCTATGAAGGGCAGGGGCCGGAGCATAGCTCGGCGCGTCTCGAACGATTCCTGCAACTGTGCGCGGGCGACAATATCCAGGTGTGCAATATCTCGACCCCGTCGAACTATTTCCACGTCCTGCGCCGCCAGATGCTGCGCCCGTTCCGCAAGCCGCTGATCATCATGACGCCCAAGTCGCTGCTACGCCACAAGCTGGCGGTGTCGCAGCGCAGCGACTTCATCGGCGATGCGCATTTCCGGCGCATCATGTCGGACCGCACCCCGCCCGCCGACAAGGACATCAAGCGCGTCGTGCTCTGTTCGGGCAAGGTCGGCTACGACCTGATGGAAGCGCGCGATGCGGCAGGCCTGACCGATACGACGGTGATCCGTATCGAACAGCTTTACCCCTTCCCCGGCGAGCCGCTTGCGGTGCGCCTGAAGCGGATGCCGAAGCTCGAAGAGGTGGTCTGGGCGCAGGAAGAGCCGCGCAACAATGGCGCCTGGTTCTTCGTCAATGAGCTGATCGAAGATTCGCTGACCGAGGCCGGGCACAAGGGGATGCGCCCGCGTTATGCCGGCCGCGCCGCCGCGGCGTCGCCCGCGACCGGCCTGATGAGCCGCCACCAGACCGAACAGTCTGCGCTCGTTGCCGATGCGCTCGGCCTTTCGGTTCGCGCCGAAATCCGCCGCGCCAAGAACAAAGCTTAAGCCCTAAGGAACTGCACGCATGAGCACCGAAGTCAAAGTCCCCACGCTGGGCGAAAGCGTTACCGAAGCGACGATCGGCGAATGGCTGAAAAAGCCCGGCGAGGCCGTTGCGCTCGACGAACCCATTGCCAGCCTTGAGACCGACAAGGTCGCGGTCGAAGTGCCGTCGCCCGTCGCCGGGGTGATGGGCCAGCAGCTGGTCGCGGTCGGTGAAACGGTCAATGTCGGCGCGACGATCGCGACGGTCGAAGCGGGCGGTGCCGCCGCCGCTCCGGCGCCTGCGGCCGCCGCACCCGCCAAGGCCGAGGCCGCCGCTCCGGCCCCCGCCGCAACCGCGGCCCCGGCCGCCGACGGCGTCGACACCGTGACCACCATGTCGCCCGCCGTGCGCCGTCTCGTGCTAGAACATGGCGTCGACCCGACGAAGATCCAGGGCAGCGGCAAGGACGGCCGCCTGACCAAGGAAGATGTGCTCGCCGCCGCCAGCAATGCGCCGGCCGCCGCCCCGGCTCCGGCCGCCGCGCCCGCCCCGGCCGCCAGCGCCGCCCCCGGCCGCCGCGAGGAACGCGTCAAGATGACGCGGATGCGCCAGACGATCGCCAAGCGGTTGAAATCGGCGCAAGATACCGCCGCGATGCTGACGACGTTCAACGACGTCGACATGTCGGCGGTGATGGCGACGCGCGACAAATATCGCGAAAGCTTTGAAAAGAAGCATGGCGTCCGCCTTGGCTTCATGAGCTTTTTTACCAAGGCGGTGGCACTCGCCGCGCATGACATCCCCGCGGTCAACGCGCGGATCGACGGCGACGAAATCGTCTATCACGACTATCTCGACGTCTCGGTCGCGGTGAGCGCGCCGAACGGCCTGGTCGTGCCGGTGGTGCGCAACGCGGATAGCATGTCGTTTGCCGACATCGAAAAGGCGATCGCCGACCTTGGCAAACGGGCTAAGGACGGCACGCTGACGATGGACGACATGACCGGCGGCACCTTCACCATTTCCAATGGCGGCGTGTTCGGCGGCCTGATGTCAACCCCGATCATCAACCCGCCGCAGTCGGCGGTGCTCGGCCTCCACCGCATCGAGGATCGCCCCGTTGTCCGCAATGGCGAAATCGTGATCCGCCCGATGATGTATATCGCGATGAGCTATGACCATCGCCTGATCGACGGCCGCGAAGCGGTGACCTTCCTGAAGACGATCAAGGAAGCGATTGAGGATCCGACGCGGTTGCTGATCGACCTCTGATGATATTTCTCCCCGTCCCCTGAGGGGTAAAGGAACGATAAATGGCTGATTACGACTACGACGTCCTTGTCATCGGTTCGGGCCCCGGCGGCTATGTCGCGGCGATCCGCGCGGCGCAGCTCGGGCTGAAAACCGCGTGCGCCGAAGGGCGCGAAACGCTGGGCGGCACCTGCCTCAACGTCGGCTGCATCCCGTCGAAGGCGATGCTGCATGCGTCGGAATATTTCGATGCGGCGGCGAACGGCGCGATGGCAAAGATGGGGATCGACGTGACCCCCAAGCTGAACCTGCCCGCGATGCACGGCCAGCGCATCGACGCGGTCAAGGGCCTGACCGGCGGCATCGAATTCCTGTTCAAGAAGAACAAGGTCGACTGGCTGAAGGGCTATGCCCAGTTCACGTCGGCCGACACGGTCGAGGTCGCGGGCAAGGCCTATCGCGCGAAGAACATCATCATCGCGACGGGCTCGTCGGTCACGCCGCTTCCGGGTGTCGCGGTTGATAACGACAAGCAGATCATCGTCGATTCGACCGGCGCGCTCGAACTTGCCAAGGTGCCCGGCCATATGGTCGTGATCGGCGGCGGCGTGATCGGGCTCGAACTCGGCAGCGTGTGGCGCCGCCTGGGCGCCAAGGTGACCTGCGTCGAGTTCCTCGACCAGATCCTGCCCGGCATGGACGCCGATGTGCGCAAGGATGCGAACCGCATCTTCAAGAAGCAGGGCATCGAATTCAAGCTCAAGACCAAGGTCACCGGCGCGGCTGTCAAGGGCAAGAAGGCCGTCCTGACGCTCGAGCCCGCGGCGGGCGGCGAAGCGGAAACGCTGGAGGCCGATGTGGTGCTGGTGTCGATCGGGCGGCGCCCGAACACCGATGGCCTGGGGCTCGACAAGGCGGGCCTGACCGTCAACCAGCGCGGGCAGATCGAAACCGACCATGATTTCTCGACCCAGGTTCCCGGCATCTGGGCGATCGGCGACGTCATCCCCGGCCCGATGCTCGCGCACAAGGCCGAGGACGAAGGCATCGCCTGCGCCGAAAATATCGCCGGGCTGACCGGCATCGTGAACCATGATGTCATTCCGTCGGTCGTTTACACCATGCCCGAAATCGCCGGCGTCGGCCTGACCGAAGAGCAGGCCATCGAGAAGGCGGGTGGGGAAAAGGCCGCGATCAAGGTCGGCAAATTCCCGATGGCGGGGAACAGCCGCGCCAAAACGAACCATGAGCCCGACGGGTTCGTGAAGATCATCGCCGATGCCAAGACCGATCGCGTGCTCGGCGTGTGGTGCATCGCCAGCGTCGCGGGCACGATGATCGCGCAGGCGGCGCAAGCGATGGAATTTGGTGCGACGTCCGAAGACATCGCCTACACCTGTCACGCGCATCCGACGCACAGCGAAGCGGTGAAGGAAGCTGCGATGGCGGTGACGGGGAAGCCGATCCACATCTGATAGGCGACAAGGGGGAGAGAGAATATGGCGAAGCATGGGCTCTGGGCAGCGGCTTCGCTGGCTCTCTCCCTGACCGCGACCGGGGCGCAGGCGGCGCCCGACCTCAATGCCGCGAATGCCCGTCTGACCGCGCTGCTCGACAAAAATTATCCGGCGCTCGATGCGCTCTATCGCGACCTCCACCAGAATCCCGAGCTCGGTCTGCAAGAGGTCCGCACCGCGGCCATCCTGGCGCAGCATCTGCGCAAGGCGGGCTTCACCGTGACCGAAAAGGTCGGCGGGACGGGCGTCGTCGGGGTGCTCAAAAATGGCGAGGGGCCGACGATCCTGATCCGCGCCGACATGGACGCGCTGCCGATGGAAGAAAAGACGGGGCTCGCCTGGGCGAGCAGGGCGCGTGCGACCTATGAGGGCAAGGATGTGCCCGTGATGCACGCCTGCGGCCACGACACCCATGTCGCCTATCTGGTCGGCGTTGCGCAGGCGCTTTCCGCGATGCGCGACAGCTGGTCCGGCACGGTCGTGTTGATCGGCCAGCCTGCCGAGGAGATTTTGAAGGGCGCCAAGGCGATGCTCGACGACGGGCTGCTGACGCGCTTTCCCAAGCCCGACTATGGTTTTGCGGCGCATGTGCTGAACGGGCCAACGGGTACGGTCGGCATCAAGGCGGGGACGGCGTTTTCGGCCTCCGACAGCTATTCGATCATTTTCCACGGCCGCGGCGGGCACGGATCGATGCCGTCGGCTGCGCTCGACCCGATCCCGATCGCCGCGCGTTTCGTCACCGACGTCCAGACGGTGATCAGCCGCGAAAAGGACCCCAATGAATTTGGCGTGCTGACCATCGGCGCGATCAACGCCGGCAGCGCGCCCAACATCATCCCCGACAGCGCCGAGGTAAAGGTCAACATGCGGTCGCTGACCCCCGAAGTGCGCCAGTTGCTGCGGTCGGGTGCCGAACGGTCTGCGAAGGCGGCGGCGATGATGGGGAATGCGCCCGAACCGACGATCACCTATTTGTCCGGCACCGCCAGCCTCGTGAACGATGAATCGATGGCGGCGAACGGCTTTGCGACGCTGAAACCCGTGTTCGGCGATCGGCTGCTGTTTGCGCCCGCAAGCGCCGCGCCGGTATCCGCGAGCGAGGATTATTCCGAATTTGTCGATGCCGACATCCCGTCGCTCTATTTCGCGATCGGCGGTTATGACCCCGCGGTGCTGGCCGATTTGAAGGCGAAAGGCCAGCCGGTGCCGACCAATCACTCGCCCTTCTTCGCGCCGAAAGCCGAGCCGGTCATCCGGGGCGCGGTCGCCGCCATCGTCCTTTCGGTCATCGGCGGCGTGCGCCCCGACGCGAAATAGGTCCGACGTTGTTCGACATCGACAATGCGCTGATCGTCCGCCTGCTCGACCTGGTCGGCATCGGGGTTTTTGCGCTGTCGGGCGCGTTGATGGCGGTGCGGCTGCGCCAGACGCTCGTGACCGCGGCCTTTTTTGCGCTCGTGACGGGTGTGGGCGGCGGCAGCGTGCGCGACCTGCTGATCGGCGCGCCGGTGTTCTGGGTGCAGGACGGCGCCATCGCCGCGGTGTGCATCGCGATCGCTCTGGTCGTCTGGCTGACCCCCGAACGCTGGTGGGCGGGACAATTGCTCGAATGGGCCGACGCGGTGGGTCTCGCGGCCTACGCCGTGTTCGGCACGGCCAAGGCGCTGGCGTGGGGCGTGCCGCCGGTCCCCGCGCTGATGATGGGCGTCATCACCGGCTGCGTCGGCGGCACGATCCGCGATGTATTGGCCGGGGTGCCGTCGATTATCATGCGGCCGGAGGTCTATGTGACGGCAGCGGCGCTCGCTTCGGGGCTTTTCCTGCTGTTGCAATGGCTGGGGACGGGAACGCCCGTCGCCGCCGCGACGGGCGCACTGGCCGGTTTTATGCTGCGCGGCGCGGCGATCCGCTGGTCGCTCGCGCTCCCCACCTATCGCGGCCAATAGGCTTGCCAAATCGCGAAACTGTGGCAGGTTCGCCTTGTGAACAGTGATGTCAGCACCATCGCCCGCCGGGTGCGGGATCAGGCCGATGCCTTGCCCGACCTGTTCGGCCGGTTCGATTTCGACAAGGCGCCCGAACGCTGGGCCCCCGAAATCGACGCGGTGAGCGAACTGAGCCGCGTGCGCAGCATCGACCGCGCGACCTATCTGGACGATCCCGACCTGCTCGCGCGCATCCGCGAATATACGATGCTCGGCGACCGCACCGGGGACGCTTATGCCGCGCTGATGCCGCGCCTCGGTTTCCATCAGACGGTCGCGATGCTGGTCGAGGCGTGCGACAAGGGTATCGAGGCCGTTGCCGATGCGCCGCCCGAACTGGCCGCATTGATCGGGGAAATGGAACGGACGCCCGAATGGCTGGACATGGCATTGGTCGAGGAGGGCGCGGCTTATGAGCGCAACGCGACCGCGAACCTGTCACCCTTCCTGATCCGCGGCGCGTTCATCGCGACCTTTCTCAACAAATATTCGGCGCTGCCGATGGCGCTGACCGGCACATTGGGCCACGCGACCGCAGCGCGGCGGGTCAAGGAAACCGCGACCTTCTTTGCGACGACGGCATTGCCCGGCGCATTGGCGCGCTTCGGGGCCGGGTTCAAGGCGGCGGCGATGGTGCGGCTGATGCATTCGATGGTGCGCGTGAATGTGCTCTCCCGCCCCGGCATGTGGGACGCCGAGACCTATGGCATGCCGATCCCCCAGCTCGACCAGATGCCCGCCGGGCTGATCCCGGTTTATTTCCTGTCGCAGGAGGTGCTGGCGAAGGGGCGCACCAGCTTTACCCGGCTCGAACGCGCCCGCGTCGAGCTGGCGCGTTATCGCTGCTATCTTCTGGGGCTGCCCGAAGATTTGCTCGCCGACACGCCGCAGGAGATCGTCCGCATCTGGCGCACGCGCAGCGCGACGCTGCGCTACGAATATGACGACCAGGTTTGCGGCGGGCTGCTACGCGCGACGATGGACGCCGAATTGTCGAAGGACATGTCGCCCAAGGGACAGGTCAAGCGCCGCCTCGAACATTCGGTCAGCCGCGTCTTCTTTGTGAAGGCGTTTCTGGCCGGCGACGAGGAGCGGGCGGCGAGCGTGGGGGTGCCGGTGCGACGCCGCGACCACCTCATCTATGGCGCGACGATGCTGGGGATCGCGGGGCGTATGGCGGCCTACCGCGTCGCTTCGCGCCTTCCCGTGGTCCGCCATCTGGCCGATCGCCGTCTTGTCCGGCGGATCGAGCGCCAGCTCGACGGTTATGGCCGGGCCGAATTCACCTCTAACGCCGCGAATTACAAACCCGCCACGGCGAGTTGATCCGCGTTTCCAGCCAAGGGATTTCCATGCAGACACAGCAGGCGGCCGTGAACGGCATCACCATCACCTATGAAGACAAGGGACCGGCCAACGGGCCCGTGATCCTGCTGGTAATGGGGCTGGGCGGGCAGTTGACCCTGTGGCCCGACGAGTTTGTCGATGCGCTGAACGCGCACGGGTTTCGCACCATCCGCTATGACAATCGCGACGTCGGGCTGTCCACGCGTTTCGATGCGGCAGGGGTGCCGAACGTCAAATGGATGGTGGTCAAATCGATGATCGGGCTGCCGGTTCGTCCCGCCTACACGCTGGCCGACATGGCGGCCGACGGCATCGCGCTGCTCGATCATCTGGACATCACGCGCGTTCATGTCGTCGGGGTGTCGATGGGCGGGATGATTTCGCAGCATATCGCGGCGCGTTATTCCGAACGCGTGCTGTCGCTGACCTCGGTCATGTCGACCACCGGCAACCGCCGCTTGCCGCGCGCAAAGAAGGAAGCGATGCAGGTGCTCGCGAACCGGCCGATGAGCGGCGACAGGGAGGCGCTGATCGCCTATTCCGTGCGCGCCGCGCGCGTCATCGGCAGCCCCGGCTACCCCTCGGACGAGGATCGGTTGCAGCGCCGGGTGCGCGCCGATTTCGAGCGCGGCTGGTATCCGCAAGGCGTCGCGCGCCAGATGGCAGCGATCGTCGCCGACGGCGACCGGCGTCCGCTGCTAAAGGCGATCAAGGCGCCGACGCTGGTCGTCCACGGCGAGGATGATCCGCTGGTGCCGCTGCCGGGCGGGCGCGACACGGCGGACAATATCGCGGGTGCGCGGCTGCTCACGATCCCTGGTATGGGGCACGACCTGCCGCTCGCGCTGGTCGACACGCTGGCCGATGCGATTGCGGAGCATGCGAATGCGGTGGCGGTGACGGCTTAGGCGAAGTCTCGGTTTAGGGCGCGTGCCCCCGCGAAGGCGGGGGCCCATCATCCGTGGGCGCAATGTCGAACCGAAGGGAGATGGATCCCCGCCTTCGCGGAGATACACAGCCTTATTTCAACATTAGGACCAGCGCCCCGAAGAAACCCTTCGCCTCGGCCTGACCGGGCCGCGGGACGGCGGGAAGGTAGGCGCGGCAATCGAGGCACGAGGCCTGCACCGACCCCGCCTGCGTCAGCAACGTCAGGTCCTGCACCAGCCGCTGTTCGGTGAGGCGGCGGTTCATCGCCGCGATGCCGAACCAGCCGCGCGGCAGCGCCGCACTTTCCTTTTCGGCGCCCGACCAGTTGGCGAGCATTTTTGAAAATTCGCTCGGCTCGTCCTCGAAATATTTGGCGTGGAAATCGCCCTCGACCTTGGCGAGTTTCGCCGCCGCCGCGAGCGCGTCTGGAAGACCGCCGAACTGGTCAACGAGCCCGATCTGGCGCGCGGTCCCGCCCGCCCAGACGCGCCCTTCGGCGATCGGCAGGATCTTTTCGATCGGCTGCTTGCGGCTCTTGGCGACAAGGGCGGTGAAGCGGCCGTAGATATCCTCGACGCTGGCCTGCGCCAGCGCGTTGAACTCGTCATTCACGCCGCCGAATATGTCGGGCTGTCCCGACAAGGGCGTCGTCGCGATGCCGTCGGCGGTGACCCCGATCTTTGCCAGCGACTGGTCGAAGCTCGGCAATATGCCGAACACGCCGATCGACCCGGTGATCGTTTCGGGCTCGGCAAAGATGCGGTCGGCCGGCGTTGCGACCCAATAGCCGCCCGACGCCGCGACATTCGCCATCGACACGACGATTGGCAATTTCTTGGCCTTGGCGGCCAGCAGCGCCTGACGGATTTCTTCGGAAGCGAGCACCGACCCGCCGGGCGAATCGACGCGCAGGACGATGGCCTTCACGCTGCCGTCGGTGGCGGCGTCGAGAATATGCTGCGCGACGGTTTCGCCCCCGGCGATTCCGCTTGGAGCCTCGCCATCGACGATTTCGCCGACGACGGGAACGACCGCGATCGCGCTGCCCTTCAACGCGGGCGGGTTGGCCGCGACCCAGTTTTCGAGCGGGATGGCATTATATTCCCACGGCTTGCTGTCGTCGGCCACGCCGCTGATTTCGGCAACGCGGCGGCTGAACGCCATGCGGCTGCCCAGCTTGTCGACCAGACCGGCATCGACCGATGCCTTCGACAGATCATTGCCGGCCGCGCGCACGGCGCCCGCGGTATCGGCGATGAAGGCGTCGACCTTGGCCGCCGGGCGTGCCTTTTTGACGTCGCTCAGCCAGTTTTCCCAGAGCACGCTGGCATAGGCGAGGTCGGCCTCCTTTGCTTCGGGCGACTGGTCGGTGCGCAGAAAGGGTTCGACGGCACTTTTGAAGGTGCCGACGCGGTAGATGTGCGCGGTGACGCCAAGGCGGTCCATCAGCCCCTTGTAATAGAGGCGCGATCCGCCCGGCCCGGCGATGGCGACGCCGCCGATGCTGTCGGCCCAGATTTCGCTGGCATGCGATGCGACCTGATAGCTGTCGGTGGTGTAGGCGGTGGCAAAGGCGAGCACGGGCTTCTTTTTCGCGCGCACCTTGTCGACCGCCGCGCCGATTTCGGCGAGCGACACCTGCCCGCCGCCAAGGAAGCGGTCGAGGTCGAGCACGACCGAGGTCACGCGCTTGTCGTCGGCGGCCACCTCCAGCGCATGGACGACGTCGCGGACGCGAATTTCCTTAAGCTGAGCGCCGCCGGACAGGGCGGCGAACGGGTCAACCTCGGACGGCTGTTCGCTGACGATGCCGTCGAGTTCGATCAGCAATGCGCCCTCGCTGACCGGCAGCCCGGCATTGGGACGCCCCGCGAGCAGGCCGAACAGCACGACGAAGAACAGCAGCAGGAAGATCAGCGCGAGCGCGTCCTTGATCCCGACGAGCAGGTTCCAGACCTTGCGCGGAAAGCTGGTCGCCCGCTTGGGTTTCTCGTCGCCGGGAAGCGGGCGGCGGACGGGGATGGCCCAGGGGCCGGCGGGATCGTTGGGCGTGTTCGCTGTGGTGTCGGTCATGCGGGCAAACCTAGGGACGCGGCCCGCCCTTGGCAATGCACGCTTCGACGGGCGGGCGACACCGCCGCACCGGCGACGTCAGAGCCAGCCTTCGCGGCGATACCAGCGCACCGTTTCGGCGAGGGCGTCGTCGGTGCTCAGTTCGGGGCGCCACAGCGCGGCGGGCGGCGCTGCGCCTTCGGTCGCGACCCAGTCGGGATGCGCAATATAACGCGCGCGGTCGGGGGTCAGCTTGGCGCGGTTGCGGCGGACCAGCTTGTCGAGCCGCCCGCCGGCCTTGAGCAGCAGGGCAGGGGTTGCGATCGTCGACAGGCGGTGCCGCCCCACCGCGCGGGCGACCGCACGCGCGAAGCCGCGATGCGACCAGCCCGTGGGCTTTCCGTCGTCGGGTTCGTAAACCTGCCCGATGCTGGCGCCGCGGTCGGCGGCGAGCGTGACGAGCAGGCGGGCGAGTTCGTCGACATAGATCGCCGACATCCGCCCGCTCGGCACCAGCGCGATGCCGCGCTTTGCCATGCGGAACAGGTCGAGCATTTCGGCATCGCCGGGGCCGAACACTGCGGGCGGCCGCACGATCGTCCAGTCGAGGCCGCTGCGCTGGACAACGGCCTCGGCCCGTTCCTTCGACCAGCCATAGTTGGACAGCGCGGGTTCGCGCGCGGCGAGCGAGGACACATGGACGAAGCGGGTGACGCCTGCATCGCGCGCCGCATCGACGACATGCGCGGTGGCGGTGGCGTTGCCCGCCTCGAACGCGGCGCGGGTGGGCACGTTGACGACGCCCGCGATGTGCATGACCGCATCGCTTCCCGCCGCCATTTCGGCAAGGCTGGCGGTATCGTCGAGCGCGCCCGAGATCCAGGTCACCCCGTCGCGCGCAGCTTGCGGGCGGCGGGTGAGGGCGCGGACGTGCCAGCCCGCGGCGAGTGCATCGCGCATCGTCGCACCGCCAACAAAGCCGGTGGCGCCGGTCATCGCAAGAACCGGCGCGGTCAGAGGAGCACCATATGGTCGCGGTGCACCACCGCGCTGCGCGGCGCGTAGCCGAGCGCGGCCTCCTGCGCCTCGCGGCCGAGGCCGACGATATTCGCGGCATCGACGCCGGGATATTCGGACAGGCCGCGCGCAATGACGCGCCCGTCGGGGCCGATGATGTCGAGAATGTCGCCGCGCGCGAAGTTGCCGCTGACCGCGGTCACGCCGGCCGCGAGCAGACTCGCGCCGCCTTGCAATGCTTTTGCGGCGCCCGCGTCGATCTCGATCCGGCCCATGGCGGTCAGTCCGCCCGCAAGCCAGGCCTTGCGCGCGCTCGCGCCCTTTTCGGCGACGAACAGGCTGTGCCGTGCTTCGGTCGACAGCGGCCGGTCGATCCGGCCCGACGCGATCGCAAGATGCGCCCCCGCAGCATTGGCGATGCGCGCCGCCGCGATCTTCGACACCATGCCGCCCGATCCCATGCCCGAAGCGGATCCGGTGTCGGCCATGGCCTCGATGCCGGCGTCGATCCGCTCGATGCGCGCGATATGCACGGCACCCGCCTGCGCCGGATTGCGGTCGTAAAGACCGTCGATGTCCGACAGCAGGATGACGCCGCCCGCCGCGGCCGCCTGCGCCACGCGCGCGGCAAGGCGGTCGTTGTCGCCGAACCGGATTTCCTCGGTCGCGACGCTGTCATTTTCGTTGATGATCGGCACCACGCCAAGGCTGAGCAGCCGGTCGAGGGTCGCCGCGGCGTTGAGATAGCGGCGGCGATGTTCGAGGTCGCCCAGCGTCACCAGCATCTGCGCGGCGGTCAGCCCCTCGGCGCCGAGCACTTCCGCCCACACCTGGCTGAGCGCGATCTGTCCGGTTGCCGCGGCCGCCTGCGCATCTTCCAGCGTTCCGCGGCCCCCCTTGGCAAGCCCCAGCCGCCGCGCGCCCAGCGCGATGGCGCCCGACGAGACGACCGCGACCTGCTGGCCCGCGCGCCTCCGTTCGGCGATATCGGCGGCGATGCCCACCAGCCAGTCGCGCCGCACCGCGCCCGCCGGATCGACGAGCAGGGCCGATCCGATCTTGACGATCAACCGGGAGCAAGAGGCGGGCGCGAACAGCATGCCGCCGCCGATAGCGCGATGCGCGGGCGGCGCCAATGCGAATATCCGGGGCGGGCCGGTTCACGCGGTTTCCCGAATGTTGGCGTTGGGGTGGAGGGCGGCCATTTAGGAAGTACGTGACCATCCCCTCCCGCAAGCGGGAGGGGCAGCGAGACTTGCCAGCTTGCTGGCTAGTCGCAGCGGGGTGGGCCATCGCACCGTCAATGCCCACCCCCGACCCCTCCCGCAAGCGGGAGGGGAGAAGAAATGTCCGCTTCCGCTCGTTAGCGGCCACCGAATGTGTAGCTGAGCGCGATGCCGCCCGAGGGCTGGCTGCGCGATCCCAGCTCGCGCGTCACCGGCGAATCGGCGGCGTCGCCGACGAGCCGGTCGTAGCGGCCATAAACGGCGATGCCCCAGCGTTTGCCGAGCATCCGGTGGTAACCTGCGGTGACGCCGACCGACTGGATGCCGCCGCCGGGATCATAAGCGGCAAGGCCCGACGTCGCCGCGGCGGCCGGGGTCACGCCGAAATAGGCGCGATGGTATTTGGCATCGCCCAGCGTCACACGCGGGCCGATCGAGAAAAGCCAGTCGTCGCCCTGCCGTGCGACATAGTCGGCGGTCACCTCGCCAACCCAGCCCTTGTGGCCGCTGAGCGCCTTGCGGCCTTCGACGCGAAGGCGCAGTGCGGGGGTCAGGTGGACCTGTGTGAAGGCGCCGGCCTCGACCGAAAAGCCGACCTTGGGCAGGTCGGCGCCGATATCGGTGGCCTTGCGCTTGCCTATGAAGCCGACCGCGGGCCCGAACGCGAATTTGCCCGAGCGAATGAGCGGCGATCCCAGGCTTTCGTCGGGCGCCTCGAAGACAAATTCGTCGTCGCGGGTGCGCGAAAAATCGACATAGGGGCCGACGCTGAACTTGTCCGCACCGGGCCACGAGGGCGCCAGTTGCGGCCCCAGGATCAGGCGCGTCCGTTTTTCCCCGCCTTCGCCGGTTTCCTGTGCGTTCGCCGGAACAGCGAAAAGCGCGAGCATGGTGATAAGCAAGGCGGAGAATTTGCTGCGATGGGTCATGCGAAATCCTTGTTGTTCCGCATGAAATTCTCTGCGGTAGCGTTTCGTTCCTGCATCTGGTCGTGAACGAAGATTATTACAGTGGCGACCAGCCCGCTGTATCGTCGCTGTCGTCTTCGCCGGGTTCGGGATGTCCGATCGCTTCCAGCAATGTGTCGAGCACCTCGGGCACGCCCGCGCCGCTGGCGCCCGACAGCGCCATCACCTGATGACCGCTTTCGGCGGCCAGCTCGGCCGAGAGCGCGGCGATCAATTCGTCGTCAAGCGTATCGATCTTGTTCAATGCGACGATGACCGGCTTGTCGATCAGGTCGGCGCCATAGGCTTCCAGCTCGTCGCGGACGATGCGGTAGCTGGTCGCGACATCCTCGTCATTGGCGTCGACGAGGTGGAGCAGCACGCGGCAACGCTCGATATGACCGAGGAAGCGGTCGCCGACCCCGGCGCCGTCGGCAGCGCCTTCGATCAAGCCGGGAATATCGGCGACGACGAACTCATTGCCCTTGTGGCTGACGACGCCGAGCTGGGGGCGAAGCGTGGTGAAGGCATAGGCCCCGACCTTGGCCTGCGCATTGCTGACCGCGTTGATGAACGTCGACTTGCCCGCGTTGGGCAGGCCGACGAGGCCCGCGTCGGCCAGCAGCTTGAGCCGCAGCCACACCCATTTTTCCTCGCCCGGCCAGCCGGGGCCGTGCTGGCGCGGGGCGCGGT
>NZ_MIAM01000005.1:0-5087 GCF_001830555.1 Sphingopyxis sp. RIFCSPHIGHO2_12_FULL_65_19
CACCACCTTGCTGCGCAATTTCATGATCTGCCCCTGCGAACAGGCGCATTTGATCAACCGCGGCACCCCATGACGTTCCCACCAACTCGCCATTGTCGCTGTCTCCCCTTGGCGCGGAAGGTGACCCTTGCTAGCGCAGTTGGCAACACCCATCTGTGCTGGTCCGCACAGCCAATGAAAGATCGTCATGCCCAGCGTTCACCACACCAAGATGCTTATCCTCGGTTCCGGCCCCGCTGGCCTGTCGGCCGCCATTTATGCCGCGCGCGCGGGCATGATGCCGATTGTCGTGCAAGGGCTGCAACCCGGCGGCCAGCTGACGATCACCACCGACGTCGAAAACTACCCTGGTTTTGCCGAAGTCGTGCAAGGCCCGTGGCTGATGGAACAGATGACGGCGCAGGCGATGCATGTCGGCACCAGCATGATCTGGGACACGATTGTCGACGTCGATCTGTCGCGCCGTCCGTTCAAGCTGACCGGCGACGGCGGCGACGTCTATATGGCCGAAACGCTGGTGATCGCGACGGGTGCGCAGGCAAAATGGCTGGGCGTTCCCGGCGAACAGGAACTGGGCGGCAAGGGTGTTTCGGCGTGCGCGACGTGCGACGGCTTTTTCTATCGCGGCAAGAAGGTCGTGGTGATCGGCGGCGGCAACACCGCGGTCGAGGAGGCGCTCTACCTGACCAACCATAGCGACGATGTGACACTGATCCACCGCCGCGACAGCCTGCGCGCCGAAAAGATCCTGCAAGACCGGCTCGCGGTCAATCCGAAGATCAAGACGCTCTGGAACAAGCGCGTCGAACGCTTTGTCGCAGGGGAGGGCGTTTCGGGGCTGGTCGGCGTCGACCTGATCGACACCGTCACCGGCGAAGCGAGCTTTGAGCCGACCGACGGCGGGTTCGTCGCGATCGGCCACAGCCCGTCGACCGAGCTGTTCAAGGGCAAGCTGCCGCTGGATGCGGATGGCTATCTGGAAGTGACGCCGGGCACCTCGCTGACCGCGATTCCCGGCGTATTCGCGGCTGGCGACGTGACCGACAAGGTATATCGCCAGGCGGTGACGGCGGCGGGCATGGGCTGCATGGCGGCACTCGACGCCGAACGCTTCCTCGCCGAGGCCGAATATCACGCGATGGCCGACGCCTGACGGTCCGGCGGGAGGGGCGAAGTTAGGGTAGGTTCGCTCCCCACCCCATACAGACGTCCGCCCTACGCAAAAAACGCTTTCCTACATTATCCGGTCGTGCCAGCCATCGTCCTGGCTCTTTCAAGATGTGGACAAAGGCGGCCACGGCCCGGTCGCGATCGGCAGCCGCGCGGGCATGTCCGCCGAGCGCGACAGATCGGGGGCTGCGCAAGGCTGAACTTTCCTGAACTTTGGCATGATTGCGCGGTGCCGGCGCCAACCTATCGCGGACCCAGCCCGGAATAACCGAAGACGGCAATGGCGGTTCCCTACGCCAAAGCCGCTATCGGCTTCGGACATGTCATCTTGTTCGCGACAGTGATCCCAGAATGCGCTCCGCCAGCCAGTCGGCGTCGGTGCCGACAAAGCTGTGCGACGCGCTGTTCAGTCTTTCGACCGGCACCGCGCCGGGATCGCATTTTTCGGCAAACGCCTGCGCCGTCCGGTCGCCGGTGGCGAGCAGGATGGTTGCGGGGCAAGCGAGGTTGGCAAGCGCGGTGTCGAGGCGGGCGGACAGGCTGTCGGGGGCGACGGGCGCGGGTTTGCGGCGGAGCGCCGACAGGCCGCGCAGCAGTTTGCGGAAATCGACTTGGCCCTTGAACAGCCGCAGCAGGCTCGCGGGATCTTTCAACCGCGACCAGTAACGCGCGCGGATGGCGTCGGCCGGGGGCAGGGCCAGTTCATCGGCGTCGTCCGCGTCGCCGTTATAAGTCCACGGATTGGCGAGGATCAGCGCGTCGAGCGGCAGCGGGTGGTGGAGCAGCAGCGCGCTGGCGGCGTCGCAATTGCCGAAGGCGACGATGCGGGTGATCTGCGGCGCAGCGCCGCGGAAGGCGGCGATTGCGGCGGCGATGTCGGGGCCGCTGCTTTCATAGCTGCCGTTCTCACCCTCGCTGTCGCCGATGCCGCGGCGGTCGAAGCGGAAGACGGGATGACCAGCCTCGGCGATGCTCTGCGCCAGCGTCGCCATGCCGCGATGCGCGCCGCTGCGGATTTCATTGCCGCCCGACACGATCAGCAAGCCGGTGGTCCCCGGCGCTTCGTCAAGGGTTGCGGCGAGGGGAGCGCCTTCGCACGGGAAGCTCAGCTGATGCCGCATGTCTTGCTCCATGCAGCGATGTCGGTGGCGATCGCTGCGGCCATGGCCGCGTCCTCGCCGGGTTCGGCCCGCAGCCACAGCGGCGTCCCGGCGACGGCGTCGGTGCCGCTACCCAGGGTGACGGTGCGGAGCGGCGCGGCAGGCTGCACTTCGGCGCTGCCGAGCTGTGCGATCATCCGGGGCGAAAGCCGATTGCCTGCGAGGAGCAACGGCGCGGTGGCGGCGTCGGCTTGCAGGCTTTCGAGCGACGTGGTTGCGCCTGCTTCGCGGTCGGCCGCAACGCGCGCGCGCATCAACGTGCGCAGCAGCGAGGCGCCGCTGACCGGAGCGAGACGCCACCATGCGGCCGCTTGGGCGCGGTGGTCGATCAATGCGCCACCGCGGACGGATGCGATGATCAGCGGACCGTCGATGGCGGCGGCTGTTTCGGCGAGCGCGTTTTGCCAGATGCCCAGATCAACCTGATCGAGCGGGATCAGGCTTTCATTCTGTCCGGGCAAGTCGGGGAGCACGGCCGCAAAGCCGTCGGCTGCCAGCGCGCGCATCGCCACCACCAGCGTGCGACGGCTGCGGTTGGCTTCCTCGAACAGCGGCGGCACGAACATGATCGTCGCGCGCGGGGTGCCGGGAGGAGATATTCGGAGAGCGTGTTCCGCCATCGTTTATGCTGGCCGTGTGTCCCCGCCTTCGCGGGGGAACGAAAATAAGTAGGTTGTTGCGATCACCCGGCAATCTTGCGGAGCGAGAACGCGAGCAGATTGCCATAGCTTTCAAAGATTTCGCCGTCGATCTCGTCATCGTCGATGATGATCCCCAGCCGGTCTTCCATCTCGGTCAATACCGTCGCAACCGCCATCGAATCGAACTCGGGCAGTTCGCCGAACAGGCCGCTGTCTTGGGTCAGCGCAGCGGCGCGGTCTTCGCCGAGGCCGAGGACATCGGCGAGGAGGGCGCGAAGGGTGGCGTCGACGGTATCGGGTTCGGTCACTTTTCTTTCCTCAGCAGGGAGCGGGCAAAGGCCTTCAACGCCGGTCCCCATGCCGCGGGGCGCGCCGGATTGAAAGCCTCGATCCGCCACAGCGGGTCGTGGCGGTTCATCCAGTCGCGCTTGTAGGCATCGTTGCCGGTGCCGAAATCGACGCGCTTCACGCGATCCACCTCGATCACATGGCGGAACAGCGCAGCGGACAGCAGCGTGCCGGGCGAGGCTTTCAGGCTGTCCTCGACATGCGCCAGCTTGTGGATGAAGGCGGTGCCGTCCTCCACCGTCCAGAATTGCGCGGCGACCGGAATGCCGCCGATCCGGGCAATGCCCATGCGCAGGCGCCCGCCCGCACCCTCGGCCTCGGCAAAGGCGCGGAGCAACGCGGGGTGGCCTTCTTCGGGTTTCCAGCTCGCGGCATAGACCTGTTCATAAGCGGCCCAACTGCCGTCATCGAACGCCGTGAGCAGCTGAATATCGACAATGTTTTTTTTGGCTTTCCGCTGGACCGTGCTGCGCAGCGCGCCGGGACGACTGGCCCACCAGCCGTCGTAGTCCATGGCGCCCAGATCAAGCCAATGCCGGTCGCCCGCGGCGATGACCGTCACCCACCAGCCCGCGGCGCGGAGCGCGGCGGCTGCCTCGTCGGGATCGACGACGGGATAGAGCGTCAACCGGGCGGCGCGCGGACGAAGCCGGCCGAAAAGCGCGCGTAGCGCCGCGGCGCGATCGCCGTCGCCGTCGAAAAGCGGGCGGATCGAAAAGCTGTACCAGTTGGTCAGGCCCGCCAGATGGCCGACGCCGTCGGCGCGGAGCGGCAACCATGCGCGCATCGACCCGGCATTTCCCCATGCGTCGATGCGGCCGCCGCCCGCAAAGCCGTGCGCGGTCAGCAGGTCGAACCACGCTGCCCGGTCGAACGGCGAGGCAAAGCCGGCCGCGCGCGCCGTGGCGGGCAGCCATTCATCATTAGCCTGATCTTCACCGTTCCCTTGCATGGTGCGCCCCTCTATCACTCCTGTCCTAACAGCCGATGACCAAAGCCGAAAACCCATCATCCAGGCCGATCGACCATCTCGCCCTCTGCGGCGCGCCGGAGGCGGCTGCGCTGCGGATCGGCGACAAGATCATGACCTTTGCCGAACTCGACGTCGGCGTTGGGCGGCTCGCATCATGGCTGCTCGAACAGGCGGGCGGGCCGGGCGAGCGTGTTGCAAGCTGGAGCGCGAAGAGCCGGCTGGCGTGTTTGATGCCGCTTGCCGCCGCGCGCGCCGGCTTGATCCATGTGCCCGTCAATCCGTTGCTCAAGGGCCCGCAGGCGCTGCATATCCTGGCCGATAGCGGAGCGAAACTGCTCGTCACCAACGCCGCGCGCGCCGACATGCTGGGCCGCGGTCTGCGCGGCGAATATGTGGTGCAGGATCTGAAGGCCGGCGAGGAGGCAATCGATTCGGGCGGGCCGGGTTTGCCGCCGTCGATCGCCGGCCCGGACGATCTTGCCGCGATCCTCTATACCAGCGGGTCGACCGGGCGCCCCAAGGGCGTGATGCTCAGCCACGCCAATCTGTGGCTCGGCGCGGAAAGCGTCGCATCCTATCTGAAGCTGACGCCGGATGACCGGGTGCTCGGCGTGCTGCCGCTCAGTTTCGATTATGGTCAAAATCAACTGCTATCGACCTGGTATGCGGGCGCGTCGGTGGCGCCGCTCGATTACCTGACCGCGCGCGACGTGGTAAAGGCGGTCGCGCGGCACGAGGCGACGACACTGGCGGGGGTGCCGCCGCTGTGGGTGCAATTGGTGGAGGCGGAATGGC
>NZ_MIAM01000005.1:5096-39812 GCF_001830555.1 Sphingopyxis sp. RIFCSPHIGHO2_12_FULL_65_19
ACGCCGACATTTTTCCGATGTATGGACTGACCGAGGCGTTCCGTTCGACTTTCCTCGATCCCGCGCTCGTCGCTGATCACCCGACGTCGATGGGCCGCGCGATTCCGCACACCGAGATTCTCGTGTGCCACCCCAACGGGACGATTGCTGCCGACGAGGAGCCGGGCGAACTCGTTCATTGCGGCCCGCTGGTGGCGAAAGGCTATTGGCAGGACGCCGAACGCACGGCGCAACGGTTCAAGCCCGCGCCGCGTGCGTCGCGATATGGCGGAATGGCCGTGTGGTCGGGCGACACGGTGCGCCGCGATGCCGACGGTTTGCTCTATTTCGTCGGGCGCGACGATGCGATGATCAAGACCGCTGGCAACCGCGTCAGCCCGACCGAGGTCGAAGATGTTGCGGTCGCGTCGGGGCTGATATTTGAAGCGGTGGCGTTCGGGGTGCCCGACGCGCGGCTCGGCGCCGCGATCGTCCTGATCGTGCGCGGCAAGGGCGGCGTGGCCGACGAAGCGGGCCTTGCGACCTATTTGCGTCAGAACTTGCCCAATTTCATGCAACCACAAACGATCGAATGGCGCGATACACTGCCGCGCAACCCCAATGGCAAGCTCGATCGCGTCGCGATGGCCGCCGATTGGGCCAAGGAGCCCGTAGCATGAAGCCCCATGGCCCGATCCCGCCCGGCTTTCGCGCCGACCCCGATGACATGCTGCTGATCGGCGGCGACCGCGCCGAGGCGCTTGCCGACATGGCGGGCGACACCCCTCTCTTCGTTTACGACAGCGCGATGCTGACCGCGCGCGTCGCCGAATGGCGCGCTGCGATGCCGGCGGAGGTCCAGCTCCACTATGCGATGAAGGCGAACCCCTATGCACCGCTGCTCGCCTGGATGGCGCGGCTGGTCGACGGGTTCGATGTCGCGTCGGGCGGTGAGTTGAAAGCCGCGCTCGCCAGCGGGATGTCGGCTGCCGACATCAGCTTTGCGGGGCCCGGCAAGCGTGACCGCGAACTCGAAGCAGCGATTGCCGCGGGCGCGACGCTCAATCTCGAATCGGCGGGCGAGGCCGAGCGGGCGCTGTCGATCGCCGACCATTTGGGCGTCGTTCCGCGCCTCGCGGTGCGCGTTAATCCGGACTTTGACCTCAAAGGGTCGGGCATGAAAATGGGCGGCGGCGCCAAACCCTTCGGCGTCGATGCCGCAGACGTTCCGTCGCTTGTCCGCCGCCTGATCGACGCAGGCGCCGACTGGCAGGGTTTTCATATTTTCGCAGGATCGCAGGCCCTTGATGCCGCCGCGATCGCCGAGACGCAGGCACAGACGGTTGCGCTGGCCGGAAGGCTCGCAAACGATATCGGCCACAGCCCGGCGCTCGTCAACCTCGGCGGCGGCATGGGCGTACCCTATTTCCCGGGGGACAAGGCGGTCGATGTCGCCGCGGTTGGCGATGCGCTCGCCGCGACACTCACGGCGCGCGATCCGGTCCTCGCGGGCAGCCGCTTCGCGATGGAACTCGGCCGCTGGCTCGTCGCCGAAGCCGGCGTTTACCTGACCCGCATCGTTGACCGGAAAACCAGCCATGGCGAGACTTTTCTCGTCACCGACGGCGGCCTCCATCACCAGCTTGCCGCAAGCGGCAATTTCGGCACCGTGATCCGGCGAAATTATCCGATCGCGGTTGCCGGCCGGTTCGGCGCCGCACCCGCCGAAACCGTGTCGGTCGTCGGCTGTCTCTGCACCCCGCTGGACCGGCTCGGCGACCAGGTCGCGCTGCCCGGCGCCGCGGTCGGCGACCTCATCGCGATCTTTCAGGCGGGCGCTTACGGCGCCAGCGCCAGCCCGGCGACGTTCCTCGGCCAGGGTCCGGCGCGCGAAATGCTCGTCTGACACCGCAGAACCTGTTCCTTTTCGGGACATGTTTTGCCAGGCGCGGTCCGAACTTATGTCAATACTAACATTATGTTCACCCTTTTCGAGCAAGGACGGATGCTGACGCAATGGCTGTCGCTGCGGAGTATCCGGACCGCAGCACCCCCGGCGGCTCGAAAGGTTGATGGATTATGGCTTCGTTCCCCTCGCTCCGTATCGCGCGCGCCGCGCTCGTTTCGGGCATCGCCGCGACCGCGCTCACCGGCTGCATGGGCGCCGGCGGCAGCGCGCCGCAACTGCCGAGCGCCAATTTTGTGCAGAATCAGGAAGGACCGGGCGAGGAATATATCATCGGCCCGCTCGACGAGCTTCAGATCTTCGTGTGGCGTAACCCCGAACTTGGCGGCAAGGTTCAGGTCCGTCCAGACGGCCGTATCACGACCCCGCTGATCACCGACATGCCCGCCGTGGGCAAGACGCCGACCATGCTGCAACAGGACATCAAGCTCCAGCTCAGCCAATATATCACCGATCCGATCGTCAGCGTGATCGTCACCAGTTTCAACAGCACTTTTTCTCAGCAGGTCCGCGTTGTCGGCGCGACCGAAAAACCGGCCTCGATTCCCTTCCGCGCCAATATGACGGTGCTCGATGCAATGATTGCAGTGGGCGGGTTGGGCGAATATGCCGCTGGAAACAAGGCGCGACTCGTCCGTTTCGACAAAGGCAGCGGCAAGCAGCAGGAATTCGGCCTGCGGCTGAACGACCTGATCAAGCGCGGCGACATCAAGGCGAATGTGCGGCTCCAGCCCGGCGATGTCATCATCATCCCCGAAAGCATGTTCTGACCCTGCACCCTCAACCGACCCATTTCCCGAGGATTGATTTCGACCGATGAACAGCCTTTACGACGAATTCCGGGTGGCGCTGCACAGCGTCTGGACACGCCGGTGGCTCGTGCTGGCGGTGGCATGGGGTATCTGCATCCTCGGCTGGCTGGCGATCGCGTCGATCCCCAACCGCTATGACAGCCGCGCGCGGCTGCTCGTCGATATCAACGAAATCCTGCCCGATGAGGTCCAGGGCGGGGGCGGCCGTCCCCAGCTTGACGAGATTCGCGAAACGCTGACCAGCGCGCGGAACCTCGAAAAGGTCGCGGCGACCACCGGCCTGCTGCCCGCGGGTGCGAACGAACGCGACAAGGCCGGCGCGGTGGCAATGCTGCAAAAAAATATTAAGGTCATCCCACAACAGGACAATATCTTCGAGATCACCTCGAGCGTCGCTGTCGGCAGTCTGTCGGATGCGGACAATGCCAAGCTCGCCTCTGGCGTGCTCGACAGCCTGATAACGGTATTTCGCGACGACCAGCTGCGCGGCGGCCGGATGAACGCGCGCGAAAGCCTGAAATTCCTCGACGCACAGATTGCCGATCGTGAAAAGGCGCTGCGCGAGGTGGAAGCGCGCCGCGGGGCATTTGAGGCGCAGAATATCGGCCTGATCCCCGGCGGCAGCGGCTCGCCCGCGCAGCGCGTCGAAGCGGCGCGCGCCGAACTGAGCCAGCTCGATTCGCAGCTCGTCTCCGCGCAGGCGCAGCTTGCGGCGGCGAACGGCCAGCTGGCTTCCACCCCCCAGTCGATCCCCGGCGTTGGCGGCGGCGTTGGCGGCGGCGTGGCCCGCCAGCAGCTTGCCGGTGCTCAGAATGAATTGTCGTCGATGCGCGCGCGCGGCTTGACCGACGCGCATCCTGACGTGATCGCGCTCAAAAGCCAGATCGCGTCGCTGAAGGCGATGGCCGACCGCGAAGGCGCTGGCGGAGGTGGGGGGGTGCAGAATCCGGCCTATGCCTCGCTCGCCGCGATGCGTGCCGAGCGCCAGGCGACGGTCAGCGCCCTGTCGGCGCGCAAGAGCCAGCTGATGGGCGATATTGCCAAGATCACCGCGCAACAGATCCAGAACCCCGGCATCGCCGCCGAATATGACCGCATCAACGGCGAATATACGGCCTTCAAGGCGCAGTATGACAAGCTGCTTGCCCAGCGCGAACAGGTGCGCCTGCGCGGCGACGTGCAGACCGAGACGGATGCGATCAAGGTCGAACTGCTTGATCCGCCGTCAAAACCGACCAGCCCGGCGGCGCCCAATCGGCCGCTGTTCCTGACGCTTGTGCTGCTTGCTGGAATCGGCGGAGGCATCGGCGTCGCCTTTGGCTTGTCGCAGGTGCGCACCAGCTATCCGACCGCCGCCAAGCTCGAACGGGCGAGCGGTCTGCCGGTCATCGGGTCGATCACCGAAGTCGTGACGCCCGATCGCCATCTCGACCGGCGCAAGAAACTCGTCTGGCTTGCGGGTGGCGGGGGCGCACTTGTCGGCCTCTATGCGCTGCTGCTGGTCGCAGAATTTATCCAGCGCGGCATGGTGGCGTGACGGGGGACGATGACATGAACGACCAACGCAAAGTCAAGCGCCCGCCCTCGCTCCTCGAACGCGCCGCCGACATGTTCGGGCTCGATCCCGCGGCCAATGCGCCGACGATCGACGTATCGAAGCTGCCGCCGGAGCCTCAGAAAAAGGCGAAAACAGCCCAGGCTGCCGAACCCGCCGCAGAGCCGCCGCAGCCCGAAATCGTCGAGTCGGCCATCGATGCAGCCGCCCCGGTCGAACCGGCGCCCGCGCCGAAACCTTCGCCGCGCAAGGATGTTGCCAAGTCGGCTCCGGCGATTGCGCCGACCCGCCAGGGGACGATCGACCGCGAGCGGCTCGCTTCGCGCGGGATGATCGTGCCCGGCACGCCGGTCACCGGCATTTCCGAAGAATATCGCATCGTGAAGCGCGAGTTGATCCGCAATTTTGGCGGCGCGGGCAATCGCCCGATCCTGCCGCGCGGCCACCGCGTGTTGATCGCATCCGCCAACCCGGGCGAGGGCAAGACCTTTTCCGCGGTCAATCTCGCGCTCAGCCTGGCTGTCGAGGCCGATCACGACGTGCTGTTGATCGACGCCGATATCGCCAAGCCCAGCGTGCTCGAAGCCTTGGGGCTCGACGACGGTCCCGGCCTGATGGACGCGCTCGCCGACCCGCGCCTGCCGCTTGGCGACTGCCTGATCCAAACCGACATTCCGGGATTGAAGGTCATGCCCGCCGGCACCCAGCATATGCACGATACTGAACTGCTCGCCTCTGCACGGACCGAGGCGCTGCTCGGCCAGCTCGAGCAGGGCGCGCCGGGGCGCATCCTCATCCTCGATTCGCCGCCGGTGCTCGCGGCGTCGCCCGCCGCGGTGCTCGCAGGGCATGTCGGGCAGACGATCATGGTCGTGCGCGCCGACGAAACGCTCGAATCGGCGCTGCGCGACGCGATCGGACTGATGGGAGCATGCCCGCATATCCAACTGCTTCTAAACGGCGTGAAATATTCTCCGGGCGGCCGCCGCTTCGGCACTTATTACGGACAGGGAGGCGCGTGATGCGCAGCGTCACCACCATACGTCATGCGGCGATGCTCGCGGCTGTGCTGTCGGCCGGGACAGCTACGGGCGCCCACGCGCAATTTTCGGGCGATCCCGCGGCGTCGGGCGCCGGAGAGGCGCCGTCTGCAGACGCCCCGGCATCCGATGGCCGGTCGGCCAAGCGCGCCGAGGGGCGTCGCAATCAGCGCCAGATCGACGTCAGCCCCTATCTCGAAATCGGACAGGTGCTGACCGCCGATCTAAAGAATGGTGGTGACGTCCTGACCTATACGACCGTGGCCGCCGGGGTCGACGCCGCGATCGTCACACGACGCGCCGAATTGTCCGCGACGCTGCGCTATGAACATCAGTTCGGCTGGGGACGCCAGGGCGACACCGACGTGATCAGCGGCCTAGCGCGCGGCCGGATCGAAGCGGCACGCGGCCTCAATCTGGAGGGCGGTGCGCTGGCGACGCGAACGCGCGCCGACCGGCAGGGCGCCGACAGCGGCCTGTTCATCGGCGACGCCAGCAATGTCGCCAATCTCTATTCGCTTTATGCCGGGCCGACGTTTGCCCGCCGTATCGGCGGGCTCGACTTCGGGGCGGGATATCGTTTCGGTTATACGAAGGTCGATGTTGACGAGCCGGCGATCCTGGCCCCCGGTGCCCAGCCGCAGGATATTTTCGACAGTTCGACCAACCATGTTGCCTGGGCCAGCCTGGGCGCGCGTCCCGGCGACCTGCCGTTCGGTTGGCAGGTGTCGGGCGGTTATGAGCGCGAGGACGCCAGTCAGCTCGACCAGCGGTATGAGGGCAAATATGCCCGTGCCGACGTAACCGTGCCGGTCGGCCCGACACTGGCCCTGTTGGGCGGTGTGGGGTATGAGGATATCGAAATCGGGCAGCGAAATCCGCTGCTCGATGCGAATGGCGTTCCGGTGCGCGATGCGAACGGGCGGTTTGTCACCGACAGGTCGAGCCCGCGCCAGTTGTCGTTCGACACCGACGGGCTGATCTGGGACGCGGGGGTGATGTGGCAACCGAGCCGCCGGACATCACTTACTGCGCGCGTCGGTCGCCGCTATGGCGACACGATCTATACCGGCAGCTTTTCCTATCGCGCCGATCATGCGACGACGATCCAGGTCGGCCTCTATGACGGGTTGTCCAGCCTCGGCCGTGGCTTGTCGGGCGGGCTTGCCGCTCTGCCGACACAGTTCGACCCGACGCGCAATCCGATCGGCGGCGGGATCAACCCTTGTGTGTTTGGCGAACAGGGCGGCGGCTGCCTGAGCAACCAGCTCGGTAACGCAACCTCGGCGCAATATCGCAGCCGCGGCGTCCAGGCGACGCTGGCGTCGCGTTTCGCGGGATGGAGCTATGGCGTTGGCGTCGGTTACGACCAGCGCAAGCTGCTCGCGCCGCTACTTTCGCCGATTGGCAGCCTCAACGGCACGAAAGACGAAAGCTATTATCTCTTCGTGTCGGCCGGGCGTCGCCTCGACGTCGATTCCGATCTCAGCCTGTCGGGCTATGTCAATTATTTCGACAATGGCGCGCCGGGCGCCAGCGATGTTCAGTCGGCCGGCTTGTCGGCCGCCTATTCACGGCGCTTCTGGCGCGGCCTGACGGGGACTGCGGCTGCCAGCCTCAATGCCTTCGATCAGGAAGGCTTCAACAGTCAGCTTATTGGTTCAGCTTTGGTGGGACTGCGTTACAACTTCTGACCAAGCAACGGGAATTCAAGCGATGTACGATCAGTTCTATGGTTTCACCGGGCGTCCGTTCCAGCTGACGCCAGACCCGCATTTCTATTTTGAAAGCGGAACACACCGAAAAGCCATGTCCTATCTTGGCTATGGCCTGGCGCAGGGCGAAGGCTTCATCGTCATCACCGGCGACGTGGGCGCGGGTAAGACGACGCTTGTCGGTCATCTGATGAACACGATTGACCCCAACCGCCTGACCGCGGTGAAGCTGGTGTCGACGCAGGTCGAAGGCGACGACCTCCTCCGCCTTGTCGCCGAACAATTCGGCATCGAATGGGAAGGCGAGAGCAAGGCCGAATTGCTGCGGTCGATGGAACAGTATCTGCGCGAGCAAGCGCGCGCGGGCAAACGTACGCTGCTGATCGTCGACGAGGGGCAGAATCTCGCCATCTCGGCGCTCGAAGAATTGCGGATGCTGTCGAATTTTCAATTGGGCGGCCATTCGCTGCTCCAGATATTTCTGCTCGGTCAGCCTGAGTTTCGCCAGACGCTCTTTCATTCGCCGACGCTCGAACAGCTGCGCCAGCGGGTGATCGCGACGCATCATCTCGACCCGATGGAGCCCGAAGAGGTCGAACCTTATATCCTGCATCGCCTTGGCAAGGTCGGCTGGACCGGCAATCCCAGCTTCAGTCCTGACGCCTTTGAGGAAATTTTCGATTATAGCGAAGGCGTCCCGCGCAAGCTCAACGTCCTGGTCAGCCGCCTTTTGCTTTATGGTGCGGTCGAACAGATGAACCGCATCACAGCGCAGAATGTGCGGTCGGTTGTGGCGGAAATCGAGGCCGACCGCGGCATCGACGCAGCGACACTGGCGCCGCTGCCGGTCGAAGAGGTCGTTGCCGCCGCCGCGACCGCCGTCGCGCCGACGCCTGCGCCGTTCTCGCCGCCCGCGAGCGAGGCTCCGATCGAATGGCCGCGCCGCGCGCCGGAACCCGCCGTGGACGGCCCGGCTCCCTTCGCCGCGCCCGCTGAACCTGCTCCCGTTCCGCCCGACGCCGAAGAGATTGTCGTCGAACTGGCGACGGAAGCCGCTGCTGCCCCGGCGCCCACCGCCCCGTCGGTGGACCCCGAACATCTTGCCGCACTCGAAGAGCAGGTCGCGTCGCTCGAAGCGCGCCTCGTCGAGCAGGATGCGGCCCTGCGCCGGGTGCTCGACCTGCTGATCGAATGGGTCGAACGCGACCCCGACAACGCGCCCAATCCGGCAACGTCGCAGACCTGGGCTGCCTGACAAGTCGGCCCGGATCGGCTAAGCTGTCGATGAAGGTGAGGAATGATGCAGAACGGCCTGTCGGTCGACGTCGAGGACTGGTTCCAGGTCGGTGCGTTTGAGCGCACGATCGGGCGCGGCGATTGGGATGGGCTGGAATGCCGGGTGGAGGCGAACTGCGATGCGGTGCTCCAGTTGTTCGGCGATGCCGGTGCAAAGGCGACTTTTTTCACGCTCGGCTGGGTTGCCGAACGCTATCCCGCACTGATCAAACGCATCGTTGCGGCTGGGCATGAACTCGCCAGCCACGGCTATGATCACAAGCGCGTTTTCAACATGTCCGCGGCAGAATTTGCTGCGGACCTCAAAAAGACGCGGAGTATCCTCGAGGATCTCGGCGGCGTGGCGATCCGCGGCTATCGTGCGCCGAGCTTCTCGGTCGATACGCGCACGCCGTGGGCGCATGACGTCCTCGCCGAACATGGCTATGCCTATTCGTCGAGCGTCGCGCCGGTGGTCCACGATCATTATGGCTGGCCGCAAAGCCCGCGCCACGCGTGGCGGCCGCTGCCCGACAGCGATCTGGTCGAATGGCCGGTGACGACGGCGCGCTTTGCGGGGCGGACATTGGCGGCGGGCGGCGGCGGCTTCATGCGGATGCTGCCCTATGGATTCACGCGCTGGGCGATTACGCGAATGAATGATGAAGGCCATCCGGCGATTCTGTATTTCCATCCGTGGGAAATCGACCCCGGCCAGCCGCGTGTCACGGGCGCGCCGATCAAGTCGAAAATACGCCATTACAGTGGCTTGTCGGCCATGGCTGGCAAGTTGCAAAAGTTGCTGAGCGATTTTTCGTGGACCCGCGCCGACGCGCTGGTCCCCGCACAGCATCAGCGCGCGCGACTTTGGCGCGACGCGGCGTGAATGCGCCGGTCCGTTCGGTGAAGGATGGCTTTTCCGGGGCGCCGCTGTCCGATGCTGCTGCGTGGGACGCCTATGTCGCCGCGCATCCGGACGCAACGCCCTTTCACAGTCGCGCCTGGTGCGAGGCCGTCGCGAAGGCGACCGGCCATCGCTGCCATTTGGTCGCCGCGCGCAATGCGGCGGGGATTTTGACCGGCATTCTGCCGCTTCATCATATCCGTTCGCGGTTGTTCGGGCAGGCGTTGGTCGGCAGCGGATTCGCAGTCGGCGGCGGCCTGTTGGCTGACGATCCGGCGGTGGCCGCAACACTGGCACAGGGCGCCGCCGAAATGGCGAAATCACTCGGCGTGCCGTCGGTCGAACTGCGCGGCGGCGAACTGCCCGAAGGCGAAGGGTGGTCGTGCGAAGAGGGCGTCTATGCCGGATTTACCCGCGACCTCGCCGCCGACGACGATGCCGAACTGCTCGCCATCCCGCGCAAGCAGCGCGCCGAAGTGCGTAAGGCGCTGGAAAGCGGGCTGACGGTCACGACGGGCCAGGGCGACGCGCAGCGCCGCGATCACTACCGCATCTACGCGACCAGCGTTCGCAATCTCGGGACGCCGGTTTTTCCGAAGGCGCTTTTCGACGCCGTGCTAGATGCGTTCGGCGACGACGCCGATATCCTGACCGTGCGCGAGGGCGTGCGGCCCGTTGCCAGCGTGCTCAGCCTTTACTGGCGCGGCACGGTCATGCCCTATTGGGGCGGCGGCCTTGCCGAGGCCCGGCGGCTGCGCGCCAACGAGCTGATGTATTTCGCGTTGATGCGCCACGCCCGGGCCAAGGGTTGCACGCGTTTTGACTTCGGTCGATCGAAAGTCGGCACCGGCCCCTTTGCCTATAAGAAGAACTGGGGGTTCGCGCCGCAGCCGCTGGTTTATGCGCGCTGGCTCGCGCCGGGTGAGACCGCCCGCGATACCAATCCGAACAGCGCCAAATATCGCCTCCAGGTCGATCTTTGGAAAAAACTGCCGCTGTGGGCGGCGAACCGGCTGGGTCCGTTGATCGCGCGCGGGCTGGGCTAGGCTTCGGGCTGATGGCCGAGATATTGTTCCTCGTTCACCGCGCGCCATGGCCCCCGGACCGCGGCGACCGGATTCGCAGCTGGCATATGTTCGCGGCGCTGTCGAAGCTTGCGCCCGTGCATGTCGCGGCGCTTGCCGACTCGGAAGCGGATGCCGCGCTGGCGCGCGACAAAATGACGCCGCTTTGCAAGAGTTTGCGAATCGAGGTGCGCAACGTATCGCGGCCGCTGGCACTGGCCCAGGCGGTGTTGAACCGTGAACCCGTATCGAACCGGCTGTTCCGCAGCGCGGAGCTGGCGCGCCACGTCGACCGGCTGATCGGCGGGGGCGGCATCACCCATATCGTCGCTTTCTCCGGCCAGATGGCCCAATATCTTCCGGCCCGTTTCGACGGCCCGATGCTGATGGATTTCGTCGATGTCGATTCGGCGAAGTTTGCGACTTACGCCGAACAGGACCAGCGCCAGCCGCTGCACTGGGTCCACGCCCGCGAAGCGCGGATATTGGGTGCCTATGAAGCCGCCGTGGCGCGCCGCGCCGACGCCAGCCTGTTCGTCAGCGCGGCGGAGGCGGCGCTTTTCTGTCGGCAGAGCGGGGTGGGCGCCGACACAATCCACGCCATCGAAAATGGTATCGACACCGACCGCTTCGATCCGTCGGTCGCGCTGACGCCGGTCGCGACGGGGGCGGGCCCCCTGGCGGTTTTTACCGGGCAGATGGACTATCGCCCCAATATCGACGCCGTGCGCTGGTTCGCGCGCGATATCCTGCCTTTGATCCGGCGGCGGCATGATCGGGCGCGCTTTGCGATCGTCGGCCGGGCGCCGACGGGCGAGGTGCGCGCGCTCGAAACCTTGCCCGGCGTCCTTGTGACCGGCGAGGTGCCCGACGTTCGCCCCTGGCTCGCCGCCGCCGACGCCGTCGTCGCGCCGCTGTTGCTGGCGCGCGGGGTACAGAACAAGCTGCTCGAAGCCATGGCAATGGCGCGCCCGGTCGTCGCAAGCGCCGCCGCGGCGACGGGGATCGATGCCGTTCCGGGCGAGCATTTGCGGGTCGCGGACGGCGCCGATGCGATGGCCGACGCGGTCTGCGCGCTGTTCGACGACGGCGCCGCTGCCGCCGCGATGGGACAGGCCGCGCGGGCCCGGATGATCGCGCGCTACGGCTGGGACGCCCGCCTCGCGCCGCTCGGCAAGCTGCTGGGATTGGCCGTATGACCCGCTGGACGCATTGGCAGCGGCACCTCGCCGCGCTGGGATTGCTTTCAGCGGCCATCCTCGCGATCTTCTGGCGTGATGCGGTCGATATGGCCGGTATCTGGTGGCATAGTTCAACCTTTACCCACTGCCTGTTGATGTTGCCGATGATCGGCTGGCTGGTGTCGCAGCGGGTTCCGTTGCTGCGCCCGCTGACGCCCTGTTTCTGGTGGCCTGCGCTGATCTGGATGGCCGGTGCGGGGGTGGTTTGGCTTGTCGGCGAAGCGGCGGGGGTCGGGCTGTTCCGGCAGCTCGGTCTTGTCCTGATGTTGCAGGGCGCGGTCGCCGCGACGCTCGGCGACAAGCTGGTCCGCGGCCTGCTGTTTCCCCTCGGCTACGCGTTTTTGCTTGTGCCGTTCGGCGAGGAACTGGTGCCGCTGCTCCAGACCTTTACCGCGCACATCAGCGTCATATTGCTTCACCTTTCGGGCATCGCAGCCCAGATGCAGGGCGTGTTCATCACAACGGACGCGGGCTTTTTCGAGGTGGCCGAGGAATGTTCGGGGGTCAATTTCCTGGTCGCGATGCTCGCCTATTCGGTGTTCGCTGCGCATCTATGTTTCACGAGCTGGACACGCCGCATCGTCTTTGTCGTGGCGGCGCTGGCGACCACCATCCTCGCCAATGCGCTGCGCGCCTATGGCACGATGGTTGCGGCCGAAATCTGGGGAATCGAGGCGGCGGGCGGGATAGATCATATCTTCTATGGCTGGATATTTTTCGGCCTCGTCATCCTGATCGTCATGCTTGTTGCGCGGCGCTGGTTCGACCGGGCGGCCAACGACGTGGCGGTCGATGTGCGCGGGCTGGATGGTGCGTCGCGGTTCGCGGGAACGGCAAGGGCGGTCCTGCCGGCCGCGCTTGCGGTTCCGATCGCCTTCGCCGGCTGGGGCATCCTGGTCGGCGGTCGCAGCGCTCCCTTGCCCGAAACCATGGCGGTCGAGCCGCCACCCGGCTGGCGCGATGCGCGGGCGGGCGGCACGGCCTGGGCGCCGCGCTTTGACGGAGCCGACCAGCGGTTGCTGCGCCAGTTCGCCGACGACAAGGGCCGGGTCGTAACCGTCGCAATCGGTGGCTATGAGCGCCAGGCGGAAGGGCGCGAAATCGTGGCGTTCGGGCAAGGAGCGGTCGACCTCGACAGCAAATGGGCGTGGAGTGGGTCGCTGCCCGCGATCGATGGAGCAAAGACAGAGCGATTGCTGCATCCCGGCCCCGTGCTACGCGACGCGGCGACCTGGTATGTCGTCGGCGGCACCGTGACCGGCGATCCGCGCGCAGCGAAACTGGCGGGGCTCAAGGCCCGCCTGTTGGGCGGCGATCCGCGCGCCATGTCGTTGATCGTATCGAGCGAAGAGCGGCAGGGCGGGGCGAATGCGATCACCGATTTCGTTTCCGCGTCGGGCGGAGTCCATGCAATGGCTGACCGCGCGCTGAAAACGCGTTAAGGGCGGTTCCTATATGTGTGGGATTGCCGGCATCTATCATCTCGAAACGGCAAAGCCCGTCGATCCTGCGCGGCTGCGGGCGATGTTGCAGCCGATGCAGCACCGCGGCCCGGACGGCGCGGGCGCGTGGACTGCGCCGGGCGTCGGATTAGGTCATCTGCGGCTGTCGATCATCGACATCGAAGGCAGCCCGCAACCGATGGCGAGCGACGACGAGATCGTCACGCTGACCTATAATGGCGAGATATATAATTTTCGCGAGCTGCGCGCCGAACTGGAAGATCGCGGCCATCGTTTCCGCACCAGCGGCGATACCGAGGTGATCATCGCGGCGTGGCGCCAATGGGGCCCCGATTGCCTGTCGCGCCTCAACGGCATGTTCGCCTTTGCGATCCATGATCATCAGCGTGGCTGCCTTTTCCTTGCGCGCGACCGGCTGGGGGTGAAGCCGCTCCATTATGTTCGCCTGTCCGACGGATCGGTGGCATTTGCATCCGAACTGAAGGGGCTGCTCCGCAATCCGCTGCTGCGGCAGGAAGCGAACCTGACCGCGATCGAGGACTTCCTCGCCTTCGGCTATGTCCCCGACGATAATTGCATCGTCGCCGGTGTCGAAAAACTGCCCGCCGGCCACTTTCTGATGCTCGAACGCGGCAAGCGGATACCCGCGCCGACGCGCTGGTGGGCGCCAGATTTCTCGAAACGCATCCGCGCGTCGGAGGGCGAGGCGGCCGAGCATCTGGTCCATTTGATGCGCGCCGCGGTGACCGACCGCATGGTCGCGGATGTGCCGCTTGGCGCCTTTCTGTCGGGCGGGGTCGACAGCAGCGCGGTGGTCGCGCTGATGGCCGAGGCGAGCGCGAAGGCGGTCAAGACCTGCACGATCGGTTTCGATCAGGCCGCGCTCGACGAAACCCAATATGCCCGGCAGATTGCCGAACGGTTCGCGACCGATCATCGGACGCGCACCGTTTCGTCGGGCGATTTTGCGTTGGTCGACCGCATTGCCGACATGTTCGACGAACCCTTTGCCGACGCCAGCGCGCTGCCGACCTATCGCGTGTGCGAACTCGCGCGCGAAGAGGTGACGGTCGCGCTGTCGGGCGATGGCGCCGACGAGGCCTTCGCCGGATACCGCCGCCTTGTCTTCCAGCATCAGGAAGAAAAGCTGCGCGGGCTGATCCCCGGATTCCTCCGCCGCGGGGTGCTGGGGCCGTTATCGCATGTCTGGCCGCAGATGGATTGGGCACCGCGCCCGCTGCGCGCCCGCGCGACACTCGCCAGCCTGTCGAAAAGCGGCGCCGAAGGCTATGCCGAGGCGGTCGGGGTGACGGGGCAAGGACAGCGCGCACGGCTGTTCAACGATGCGGCGATCGGCGCGCTGGGCGACCATGTTGCCGAGGCGCGATATTGGAAAGCGATGGCCGAGGCGCCCGCCCGCGAGCCGCTCGACCGCGCGCAATATGCCGATATGATGATTTGGCTGCCCGGCGATATCCTGACCAAGACCGACCGGATGAGCATGGCGGTCAGCCTCGAGGCGCGCGAACCCTTGCTCGACTATCGCCTGATCGAGTTCGCCGCGAGCCTGCCCGCGTCGATGCGGGTCAAGCGCGGGACGGGCAAGGCGATCATGAAGCAGGCGATGGAACGATATTTGCCGCACGACATCCTCTATCGCCCGAAAATGGGGTTTGTGACGCCAGTATCAGCATGGTTTCGCGGGCCGCTCGTCGAACAAGCGAAGGGGCTCGCAACCTCGTCGACCCTCGCGCGGTCGGGCTGGTTCGACATGGCCGAAATCGAACGCATCGTCGCGGCGCACCAATCGGGGCGGCGCGATCACGGGCGATTGATCTGGCAGTTTTTCATGCTGGAAAAATCGCTGGCGAAATTGTTCGGGATTTGAGATTTTTGATCGTCCCCCCTCGATGGCGGAGGCAGTGAGACTTGCCAGCTTGCTGGCTTCGTCGCAGCGAAGGGGGTGGGCTATCGCCCCGAAGCGACGGTGCAAAGACGCACCATCACCCCCATCCAACTTCGCCTGGCCGCTTTGCGACAAGGCTGCGTATCCTTACCCGATCAAGGGGAAGGGGCTGATCGAATAGCCACCCCATTTTAACTCCTTCCTGCTAACCTCCACCCGATGACGGTGCACCCCGCCTTTCCAGCCGACGCCGCGCCCGCGGCCCCCATGACGGTCCGCGTCGTCGATCCGCTGGCGCTGTCGGACGAGCTGGCGGCGGCGTGGGACCGGCTGGCGGCGGATGCCAGCGAACCCAATCCCTTTGCCGAACGCTGGTGCCTGCAATCGGCGCTGCACCTGCTCGATCCCGAGCGGCACGCACGGCTGGTGGTGGTCCGTGACGGTAGCGACGGTCCGGTGATCGGGATCATGCCGGTCGCACCCGCGTCGCATTACGGCCGCCTGCCGCTGCGCCACGCGACGGGCTGGGCGCATCCCAATCATTTCCTTGGACTACCACTGGTGCGCGCCGGTTTTGAAACCCTGTTCTGGTCGATCCTGCTCGGTTGGTGCGATGCGGCGCCATGGGCCCGCACGCTGCTGCATGTGCCGCGCCTGACGGAGAATGGGCCGCTCCACCGCGCGCTGGTCCAGACGGCACAAACGCGGGGCGGAGAGGCCGAGGTCGTCCACCGCGAGGAGCGCGCGCTGCTGGAAAGCACGTCGTCGCCGGAAGAATATTGGGAAAGCGCGGTGCGGGCGAAGAAGCGCAAGGAATTGCGCCGCCAGGCCAACCGCCTCGCCGAACTGGGCATCGTACATTTGCGCCGCTGGCAACCCGGCGACGCCATCGATCCGTGGATCGACGCCTTCCTCGCCCTGGAAGCACGCGGCTGGAAAGGCCGCGCCGGATCGGCCCTTGCCAGCCATAGCGAGACCCAGGCGTGGTTCCGGGCGATCCTGGCCGGCGCTGCCGCAGCGGGTCGGCTCGACATGCGGGCGCTCGATCTCGACGACCGGCCGCTCGCGATGCTGATCAATTTTCTGTGCCCGCCCGGCGGTTTTTCGTTCAAGACCGCGTTCGACGAGGATTATGCCCGCTTCTCGCCGGGTGTGTTGCTGCAACAGGCGAATCTCGACCTGTTGGACGACACGCGCATCAATTGGGTCGACAGCTGCGCCGCGCCCGGTCATCCGATGATCGACAGCGTGTGGCGCGAACGGCGCGCGCTCATATGGGTCAACGTTGGATTGTCGGGGCCGTCGGACCGGCTGCGCTTTGCCCTGCTGACGCGGGCCGAGCGTTTCTGGCGGCGCTGGAAGCGCGCGGCCACGCCGCCAAGTGAAATGGAAAGCCTGACATGACTGCGCACCAGCCGATCGCCCGGCCCGTATTCCCCAGCGAGACACTGGATCGGATGCAGGCGCTCTATCCGCGGAATGCGGGGTTGCTGCACCATCATTTGCCCGACCACCCATTGCTGTCGCTGGAGGCTCTGGCGCGGCTTGGCGAAAGCCTGCCGACGAGCGCCGTCGAATATAATCCGGGCAACGTCCCCATCGGCATCCGCCCCGAAGACATCCCGTCGAACGGGCTGTCGATCGGCGAGACGATCCGCACGATCGACAGCAACGGAAGCTGGGCGGTGCTGAAGAATATCGAGAATGTGGAGGCCTATCGCACGCTGCTGATGGACCTGCTCGGCGAACTGGAGCCGGTCGTGGCGCCGCGCACCGGGGCTATGCTGACGCCGCAGGGCTTTATCTTCATCTCGTCGCCGGGGTCGATCACGCCTTTCCACTTCGACCCCGAACACAATATCCTGCTGCAATTGCGCGGGACCAAGGTGATGAACGTCTGGCCGGCGGGCGACGAACGCTTTGCCGACCGCCGCGAGCATGAACGCTACCACGCCGGCGGTCACCGCAACCTTCCGTGGCAGGACATCTATCAGCGCGACGCACAGCAGGTGCCGCTTGCCCCCGGCGATGCGGTGCTGATGCCGGTGATGGCGCCGCATTTCGTTGCCAATGGCGATGCGCCGTCGATTTCGCTGTCGATCACCTGGCGCAGCGAATGGAGCTATCGCGAATCCGAGGCCCATGCCGCCAATGCGGCGTTGCGCCGCATCGGTTTCGACCCCGCCATGCCGCCACGCTGGCCGCGTTATGCATGGTTCCGGTCGGCGGGCTGGCGCGTCGCGCGCAAGCTCAAACTCGTGTCGTAATGCGCCTGTGACAGATTGCTTTCAATTGCCGCAAATTGCGGTTATGGGCGCGCATCCTTGAATTTTGAGCCCATAGAGGACTGATGGCGAAAGAAGAACTTCTGGAAATGCGCGGCCAGGTGGTCGAACTGCTGCCCAACGCGATGTTTCGCGTCAAACTGGAAAATGACCACGAGATTCTCGGCCATACCGCCGGCAAGATGCGCAAGAACCGCATCCGTGTGCTGGTCGGCGATGAAGTGCTCGTCGAACTGACGCCTTATGACCTGACCAAGGGTCGGATCACCTATCGCTTCAAGTGAGCGGCGCGGCGATCATGCCGGCCCTGGTGCTCGCTTCCTCTTCGCCGCGTCGGCGTGAGTTGCTGGCGCGTATCGGCGTGGTTCCGGTGCGCATCGCGTCGCCCGACATCGACGAAACTCCGCTGAAGGGCGAACGGCCGCGCGACTATGTGGCGCGGCTTGCCACGGCCAAGGCGCTCGCGGTCGAGCGCGCAGCGGGCGAGGTCGTCCTTGCGGGCGACACCACCGTCGCGGTCGGGCGCCGTATCCTCGAAAAGCCCGCCGACGAGGCTGATCTGCGTTATATGCTCGGGCTGCTGTCGGGACGTCGGCATCATGTTTATTCCGGGCTTTGCGTCGTCGGAACCGACGGCAGGCCGCGCGTGCGCGTCGTCGATACGACCGTCGCCTTCAAGGCGCTGAGCGCCGACGACATCGACTGGTATGTCGAAAGCGGCGAGGGGATGGGCAAGGCAGGCGGCTATGCCATCCAGGGCCGCGCCGAAACCTTTGTCCGCTTCCTGTCGGGCAGCCATTCCAATGTCGTCGGGTTGCCACTGTTCGAGACGCGGGCGCTGTTGACCAGCGCCGGAATCGCGCTTGGCTGAGTGGCTTTACGAAGCCGGGATCGGCGAGGCGCGCGCCGCTTTGGTCGACGATGGCGAGATTGTCGAAGCACGGATCGAGCGCGAAGGCGAGGGGCCGCGCCCGGGCGCGATCCTTGCGGCGCGGCTGGTCGACGTCGGACGCGGCGGCAAGGGGGCGCTGGTCGCGCTCGACTGGCCCGGCACGCCGCACGCGACAGTGGCCGAAATCTCCAGCACGACCGCTATTGGCGCCGCGCTGTTGGTCGAAGTCACCCGCATGGCGTTGCGCGAACGCGGGCGCGATAAACCTGCGCGCGCGCGCCTGGCCGAACCCGGCGCCGTCGCGGCGGCGGGCCCTGACCTGCGCGCCCGCATCGCGGCGACCGGCATCGCTGTCGTCGATGTGCGGCCGACCGACACCGACCGGCTCGAACAGGCAGGGTGGAGCGAATTGATCGATTGTGTCCGCGAAGGGCACTGGCCGTTCACGGGCGGAGCCCTGTGGGTCGATGCGACCCCCGCGATGGTGCTGATCGACATCGATGGGGAGGGCGATGCGCTGACCGTGGCAAAAGCGGGCGCGCGGGCCGCCGCGGCGCTCATCCGGCGTTGCGACATCGGGGGATCGATCGCGATCGATTTTCCCTCGCTGCCCGATCGCGCCGGTCGGCATGCGGTCGACGCCGCGGTCGATGCCGCGCTGTCGACGCCTTTCGAGCGAACCGCGGTCAACGGTTTTGGCCTGATGCAGATCATCCGCCGCCGCGAACGCCCGTCATTGATCGAACAGGTCCGCCTCGACCCGGTCGCGACCGACGCCGCGCTGTTGCTGCGCCAGGCGGAACGCGCGGTCGGCACGGGCGTATTGACCTTGACCGCACGCGACGCTGTCATCGCGCGGATCATGGCCCACCCGGACTGGGTAGAGACGCTGCAAGCCCGCACCGGCCGCGCGGTCAAGCTGGTCGTCGATCCGACCGTGAAAGGAGCGGGCCATGCCCAGTAAATCCCCGCGCTGTCCGCTGTGCGGCAAAGCGCGCGACGCCGAATTCAAACCCTTTTGCAGCCGCGGTTGCCGCGATCGCGATCTCCTCAACTGGTTCGGCGAGGGCTATCGCGTACCCGCCGATCAGGCACCCGATGGCACGGCGGACGAGGATCGTTTTGACGAGGGATAAATCCCGAATAAAGGTGCTGGACAGGACGCAAAGCCCTGCCTATAGCCGCCGCTCGCCAGCGCGGCCGACCGGCCGACGCGGTTCGCCTGGGTAGCTCAGTTGGTAGAGCATGCGACTGAAAATCGCAGTGTCGGCGGTTCGATCCCGTCCCCAGGCACCACCTTCCTTACAGTGTGAACGCGCTTTTGGATGACGGTATCGCTCCGCCTGCCGTAGCGTAAACTGTTGCTTTTGTGCCACTAATCGACAGAAAAGCTGGGTCTTCACGCGCGCGCGCGTTGACGCGGCGGGTCGGTGCGTTAGAGCGGCCGTTCACTGCCGGGCATCTCCCGAAAAGCTTTCAGCTACGCCCGGACGGTTTTGGAGAGAGAGATCATCATGACTTTGCGCAACATGTTGTTGGGCGCCACGATGCTGTGCGCCGCCGCCACCCCCGTCCACGCCTTTGCCCAGGATGCCGCCGCTGCCCCCGCCGACGATGCGGCCGTCGCGACCGACGACACCGATTATGGCAACGACATCATCGTCACCGCGAGCAAGCGTTCGCAGACGTTGCAGGACACTCCCGTCGCGGTGTCGGTTACGTCGGCAGCGCAGCTGGAGGAATCGCAGATCCGCGACCTGATCGACCTGCAATCGTCGGTCCCCAGCCTTCGTGTCTCGCAGCTCCAGTCGAGCGCCAACACCAACTTCATCATCCGCGGTTTCGGCAACGGCGCCAACAATGCCGGTATCGAACCGTCGGTCGGCGTGTTCATCGACGGCGTGTACCGCTCGCGTTCGGCGGCCCAGATCGGCGACCTTCCGAATGTCGAGCGCATCGAAGTGCTGCGCGGCCCCCAGTCGACCTTGTTCGGCAAGAATGCTTCGGCGGGTGTCATCAGCATCGTCACGCAGAAGCCGCAGTATGACTTCGGCGGATCGGCCGAAGTCACCTATGGCAATTATAACGCCATCACCGTCAAGGGCGACGTCACCGGCCCGATCAGCGACACGGTCGCCTTCTCGATCGGCGGCAGCTATAACCGCCGCGACGGTTATGCGCAGGACCTGAACCTCGACACCGACGTCAATGATCGCAATCGTTGGGGCGTGCGCGGCCAGTTGCTGTTCGAGCCGACCGATGCGCTGTCGATCCGACTGATCGGCGATTATGACAAGATCGACGAAAATTGCTGCATCGCGGGCAATGTCATCGCCGGCCCGACCGTTGCGATTACCAACGCGCTCGCCGGTGGTCCCAGCGTCGATGCGAACAATCCCTTCTCCTACGACGTCTACAACAACTTCCTGTCGTCGAACGAGATCGAGAATTACGGCGGTTCGGCGCAGATCGACTATGATCTCGGCAACCTCGCGCTCACTTCGATCTCGGCCTATCGCAAGGTCCAGGCCGACACGAACCAGGATTCGGACTTCACCGCCGCCGACCTGATCGGTGAAAAGAGCGACAATGTCGGCATCGACACCTTCACGCAGGAAATCCGGCTGACGTCCGATTTCGACGGTCCGATCAACTTCCTGCTCGGCGGTTATTATTTCAATGAGAAGGTCGATCAGACCAGCGCGATCAGGTTTGGGACCGATTTCCGTCCCTATGGCAACGTGCTGATCCAGGCCGCCAGTGGCGGCGCGCTGAACGTCGATCTGCTCGAAGGCACGCTCGGCGCGCTCGAAGGCAATCCGGCGAAATATGTCGGCCAGTTCTTCCGTGCGGGCACCGGGCTCGACGAAGGCTATGAGATGAAGAACGAGGCTTTCTCGATCTTCGGCACCGTCGATTTCGAGGTCACCGATCGCCTGACGCTGACCGTGGGCGGCAATTATACCAAGGACCGCAAGCGTTTCTCGACCGACGTTGTCAGCAGCGATGTCTTTTCGGGCATCAACCTTGACGCCGCGGCCTATGCGCCGTTCCGCAACCAGCTCTTGCTTGGCGGTGCGTTGCAGCAGGCTGGCGTCAATCCCAACAATCCGGCCGCAGTGGCCGCATTTGCGACCAACCCTGCGACCGCTCCGATCTTTCAGCAGTTCGTCGCCTTTGCCAACGCCAATCAGAACAACCCTGCGGCGAACCCGCTCAATGGGCTGAAGGCGTTCCAGTTCCTGCCGCCTTTCCTCAACGTTCCCAATGCGGTCGAAAGCGGCAAGACGAACGACGGCGACTTCTCGTACAGCGTTCGCGCCGCTTATGAGCTGACCGACACGGTCAACATCTATGCGACCTATGCCACGGGCTTCAAGGCGAGCTCGATCAACCTGTCGCGCGACAGCCGTCCGACCGCCGCCGACCTGCCCGCGATCATCTCCGGCGGTCTCGGTGTTCCGAACCTCGTGTCGGGTTCGCGCTTTGCCAACCCGGAAGAATCGACGGTTTATGAGTTCGGCCTGAAGGGCCAGTGGGACGTCGCCGCCGTGAACGTCGCGGTGTTCAAGCAGTCGATCAAGGGCTTCCAGTCGAACGTCTTCACGGGCACCGGCTTTGCGCTCGCGAACGCCGGCAAGCAGTCGACCTTCGGGATCGAGTTCGACGGTTCGGTGCGTCCGGTCGACGGCCTCACCCTGACGCTGGCGGCGACCTATCTCGACGCCAAATATGACAGCTTCATCAATTCGGCGTTCGGCGACATCTCGGGCACCACGCCCGCGGGCATCCCCGAATTGTCGCTGTCGATGGGCGGCACCTATACCTATGAGTTTGCCGGCGGGACCAAGGCGATCGCGCATGTCGATTACAGCTATGAAAGCCCGGTCCAGATCGTCGAGGGCCTGTCGGGCTTCCCGGCCAGCGTCGCGCAGAATCTGAAGCGCGAAGTCAATTCGCTGAACGCGTCGTTCACGGTCCGACTGACCAACGGGCTCGACGTTGGCGTATGGGGCCGCAACCTCACCAATGCGCAATATCTGACGACGATCTTCCCGGCCGTTGCCCAGGCGGGCAGCGTCTCGGGATATCCGAGCCAGCCGCGCACCTATGGCGGCACCGTTCGCTTCAAATTCTGATTGCCGCGTGGGCCGGGGCTTTGTCGCCCCGGCGCCGCGACGCGCAACGGACATAAAAGAACCCCGGCCTCTCCATGGAGAGGCCGGGGCTTTTTTGTCGGCGTTGCGTTTTGGACGTTAGAACTTCACGCCGGCCGCGATGCCGTAACGGCGCGGTTCGAGGGTGAAGATGTTGGTGTAGTTACCCGACGATTGGTCGGTGATGTAGAGCCCCGTGACGCTGTTGGCGTCGAAGAGGTTCTGGATGAAGCCTTTGACATACCATTTGTCGTCGGCACCGTTCAGCTGGAGCTGGGCGTTGACCTGGGCATAGCCCTTGATCCGGTTGACGTTGCCGTTGAAAATGCTGCCATAGCTTTCACCCGTATAGGCCATGTCGACACGCGGGACGAGGGTCATGCCGCCGTCGCCCAGCCGGGCCGTATATTGCACGCCCGCGCTGAACTTGTAGTTCGGTGCCTGCGGCAACTGGTTGCCCTTGATGTTGACCGGCACGCCGGCGGAGAAATATTCGATCCCCCCGAACGTCGCCGGGGCGAGACCCGCGCCGGCGAACGCCCCGGCCGCTGCCGCTTCCATCACCGAACAGATGCTGAACGCACCCGTCGAAGCAATGCCGCCGTCCGCCGGGAAGGTCGTCGTCGGTTGCAAGCCGGCACCCGCCTGAACGCCCGGGACAAAGCCGCCGTTGATGACCTGCTGGACCCCGTTCACAAAGGCGTTGACCCCCGCGGCGTTGCCCGACGTCGATGCCACTGCGCAGTTCGCGGCGTTGGTGATGTCCTTGATGATCACCGCGTCGCTGCGGCCACCGCCAAAGTCACGCGGGTTGCTGGTGAATTTATCGTCGGTCACCTTGCTGTGCAGGTAGCTGAAGCCGAGGTTGACGACGACGTCGGGATCGGGCCGCACGATCGCTTCGGCCTCGAAGCCATAGATGTCGGCGCTGACATTGTCGTTGACCGCGGTACGCGCGACGATCTTGCTGAGCTGAAGATCCTTATATTTATAATAGAAGGCGGTGAGGTTCAGCTGAAGCGCGCCATTACCGAAGGTGTTTTTCGACCCGATTTCAAATGCATCGACCTGTTCGGGTCGGAAGCTTTCGGGCACCTCGAAAATCGGCTGGAGCGGCGGGTTGATCCCGCCCGATTTATAGCCGCGCGAATAGGACGCGTAGAGAAGATTGTCCTCGGTCAGCTTGAAGTCGAGCACCGCGCGGCCGGTCAGCTTGTTGAACTTCACCGTCCGGGCCTGGATGATCTGATTGCCCGGCGTGCCCGGATCCGCATCGAACGACCCGACGAAGGGCGAATCAAAAGCGCTGCCGGTGCCGCCATGCGGCGCGAGGAAGCTCGCCAGCGTCGACCGCGCGGTCACGCTCTTCTTGTCATTATTGTATCGCAAGCCCGCGGTCAGTTTCAGCCGATCGCTGAACTCGAAATAGGCTTCACCGAACAGGCCGTAAGAGGTGATCTTCAGATCGTCGGTGTTGTTGCGGAAGAAGGGCGTGGCGAGGAACGACGGCGGCAATGGGCCGCCGGCCGCGGGCGGGTTGGTCGCCGCGGTGAACGCGCCGAGCACGCCGGTCAGATAGTCGATCGGGAAAGCGTTCACATAATAGCTGTTCTCGGTCAGGTGATAATCGGCATAAATGCCGCCGACGAGGAAGTTGAACGGTCCGTCGAGGTCGCTCGACAAGATGCCTTCGACCGACCAGCTGCTGTTATACTGGTTCGACCGGTCGAACTGGAGCGACTGGTCGCTACAGATTTTGTTGCCGCCATAGCTGCCGTAGCCGCTTTCCTCGGCCAGCGAGGTGCAAAGCTGCCCGGTCGGGCCATTGGGGATGATCGCCGCAGCGACCGGCGCGAAATAGGGCGTAAACCCGGCGCCCAGCGCGCCGTTTGCGGCCGCCTGCAACGTCGCGAGGCCGCCGGCATAGAGCGCGCGGTTGCCGACATTGCTGTTTATAGTCCTGCGACGCGTCGAGCTTGACCTTCTGATACTGGCCCGACACCTGAAGCGACACGGGCCCGAAATTATGCTCGACCTGGCCCTGCAACGTCAGCTCGCTGGTGAAATAGCTCGGCGTATAGGCCGTATTCACCTCGCGCGGATCGGACGGGATCGTCGTATTGGCATAGACGTCGGGGCCGTAGAGGCTGCCGAGCGCAAAGGCCTGTGGAATGCCGCGGATCGCGAGGAATTCGCGCGACGTCAGCGCGGCGGTGAAGGTCGCGTTGCCGTTGAACGGCGAATTGTCGAGACGGCTGTTCAAACAGCCGAGAATGCCGGTCGGGTCGCGTTGGCACAGCTGTTTCTGGATGCGCGTGCGCTGGTCCTTTTCGCGGAAATAGGATGCGAGCAGGTCGATCGTGGTATCGGGCGACGGTTCCCAGCGCAGCGAGCCGCGGACCGAATAAAGGTCGCGGTCGTCGATCCGCGTGCCGAGGAAGCTGTTCTTCGTATAGCCGTCGCGGTTGAGATAGATGCCGGCGACGCGCAGCGCCATCGTGTCGCCCAAGGGGATGTTGACCATCGCCTTGCCCTTCATGGAATCATAATTTCCATATTCGGCTTCGGCCGCGGCCTCGAAGGTCCCGAGTTTCGGTTTCGCGGTGATCACGTTGACCACGCCCGAGGTCGCGTTGCGTCCGAACAGCGTTCCTTGCGGTCCGCGCAGCACTTCGATGCGTTCGAGGTCGAAAAATTCGGTTTCAAACAGGCGGGTCGAAAACAGCGGGTCGCCGTTCAGGTGGATCGCGGTCGCACTGTCGCAGGTCGTGCCGACGCACAGATCGCCGATGCCGCGGATCGTAAAGCTGGCGCCGGTGAAGTTGGTCTTGGTGAAGGTGACGTTGGGCAGGGTCAGCTGAAGATCGGACGGGGTCTTGATCTGCTGCGCCTCCAGGGCCTCGGTCGAGAAGGCGCTGACCGCGATCGGCACGTCTTGCAGACGTTCCGACTGGCGCTGCGCCGTGACGACGATTTCGCCGCCAAAGGCATCGCGTTCCACTTCCTCCGCCGCGTCCTGCGCAAATGCCGGTGTCGCCACCGTCATTGCAAGGATCGACGTTCCGATCAGTGCCTTGAACTTCATCTATAGCCTCCCTTTTTCGATCCCGCGCGATGCGGGGCCGCCCAATTTCAAATTGTGGTAAGGGGAGGGGAAACGACCAGACATGGCAAAGGGCGCCGGGCCGAAACGGCCACGTGCCCTTGTGTATCCCACTTGCCAGCTGTGCTGGTCATCGTCCTCTCCCACCGGCGTCGGGGATTACGCCGGCCTCTCCGGATCACGACCCGCTTAGGCGAGTTCTGTAATGCAAGGTGAAGGTGCGCCGAGTTGACGAAAGCGTCAAGTCACTTGTTTGGCCCAAAAAAGGACGCGAAACTGCGCCTATTCGGAAAGTGAAAAAGTCAAGTTTCCGCAACGTAAACTTCATTGGCGGGCATAAATTCTTCTTGTCCGGCCCTTGCTTATCGGCTCTGGCACGACGAAATGTGCGACATGATGGCAACAGTGAAGGCGGGGCAATGAGCGAGGACAAGACCGAGTTGGGGCCGGACGGCAAGGTGATCGTGCCCGACCATGTTGCGGACGCCGTGCGGACGTTGATCGAATGGGCGGGCGACGATCCGGCGCGCGAAGGACTGTTGGACACGCCGCGCCGCGTTGCGCGCGCGTGGAAGGAATATTGCAGCGGCTATGCCGACGACCCGTCGATCCACCTGTCGCGCACGTTCGAGGAAGTCGGCGGATATGACGAGCTGGTGCTGCTGAAGGATATTCCGTTCCAGTCGCACTGCGAACATCATATGGCGCCGATCACCGGCAAGGCATCGATCGCCTATATGCCGCGCGACCGCGTCGTCGGTATTTCCAAACTCGCGCGCGTGCTCAATGGCTATGCCCGGCGGTTGCAGGTGCAGGAGCGACTGACTGCCGATGTCGCCCGCTGTATCTGGGACAATCTGCACCCGCATGGCGTCGCGGTGGTCATCGACGCCCAGCACGGCTGCATGACCGGACGCGGGGTGCGCACCCCCGGCGTCGGAATGGTGACGAGCCGCCTGCTCGGTTGTTTCCTCGACGACCAGCGCAGCCGCAAGGAAGTGCTGAGCCTGATGGGCTATTGACCGATGGGCGGCCTCAGCGCCGCCACATGCGCAGCAGCTGATATTGGACCGCCTGCAACCGCGTGAAGTTGGCGGGGTCCATTGCCCCGCCCTCGATCGCGGCAATCTCGTTCAGTTCGTACATCAAATTGCGGTGCGCGACGTCGGGGATCAGGCTCTGGATGAAGGTGATCGCGACCAGCCGTTCGCCGCGCGTCACCGGCTCGACCTCGTGCAGCGTGTGCGACGGGTAGACAACCGCGACGCCCGGCGCTTCCTTGAAGCGCAGGTCGGCGTTGCCGAGCTGCACATGCAAGGCGCCGCCGTCGTAATCGCCCGGGTCGTTCAGGAACACCGTGCAGCTGACGTCGGTTCGCAACTGGCCGTCGGGCAGGGGGATATAGGCAGCGTCGGGATGCAGCCCGTAGTGCATTCCCGGCGTGTAACGCGTCAGCAGCGGCGGCGCGATGCGCGCGGGGAAGGCGAAGGCCATGAAATCGGCATTCTGCACCATCGCATCGAGCAGAATCTTCGATGAGCGTTCATAGGCGCCGGCGTCGTGCAGCTGGAGGTTGTTCTTCACCGTCGAATGCGGGTTGCTGATCTTTCCGTCGACGAATTTGCCGCTGGCGGCAATCTCGCGCAGCGCGCGGACCGCGCCATCGTCGAGCAGCTGAACGAGCTTGAACATCTATCGGCTTTCCTGATCGCCGTGGATCGGCAGGGTGCCAAGGCTTGTATAGCGTGCGGCGAGTGCTTCAACCCATGCGATCGCTTCGGCGATGGCGGGCGCATGGTCCGCCGCCGCCTGTGCTTGCAGCTCGCGGCGCAGATCGGGGCTGTAGCCATGTTCGGGGGCTTTGGAATATTGGCGCATGATCGGCCCGGCCAGCGCGGCATCGACCCGTGCCGCGTCGACCGGGAGCCCGAAATGGCCGCATTGCGCGGCGAGCGCGGCCGCCGGATCGGCCAACAGTCGCTCGAAATCGACCCACAGGTGACGGGGGTCGGAGGGGGGCAGGGTGCGCTGCGCTGTCGCCATTTCGCACAGCCAGCTCATCGCGACGCGGGTGACCGGCGGCAACTGCCACAGGGCAAAGGGGAAGTCGGGCAGCAACGCCGCCAGCCGCGCCATGCGGGCGGGCGCCTGCGCCAACGTTTCGGTCCGCGAAGCGTCGCCCGCCAGGATCGTTTCGATGTAGCGCGGCAGCGGGACGTGGAGAAAGACCGCGCGGCCGCCGGGTCCGGTCAGATCATCGGCGATCGCGGTGATGACGCTCGATGCCTTGACCATCGCGCGCTGATCGGGGGCAAAGCCTCGCCCCAACCATCGGGCAACCTGTTCGCGGCGGTGGCGGTAGCGATCGGGCGACCAGACCGATTCGGGGCGGTCGATCCGGTCGGCGACCTGCGTCAGCGCGCGCAGCAGCATCGGTTCGCGGAGCGGCAGCACGCCCCCTGCATCGGCCAACAGGCGCGAGAGGAGCGTCGAGCCGACATGCCCGATATGAAAGATGAAGTCGGGCCGCGGCGACGCGGCGCCCAGATCGGGGAGGGCGTCCCACGCCACCCACTCGCGCCCGATCCGTTCGGTGAGCAGCCGCTGGTCGAGAAAGCTCGCGGCGCGATAATCCGCTTCGCCGAGCAGCGCGACCAGCACCCGGTCGTTCGCCAGGTCCGCCATATGCGGCAGCAGGCTGGCGTCGGCCGCAAAGCGGTGCTGGAAAGAGGTTTCGACCATCGCCGTTGCCATAGGAAAGGCGCGGCGGGTTGACCAGACAGGATGCACCGGTGATCGGCGTTGGGTTCGGGGTGGGAAGCGGACGTTCGCTCCGCCCTCTCGTCACCCCGGACTTGATCCGGGGTCCATGACTTCAGCGCCGCGATGGATCCCGGATCAAGTCCGGGATGACGAAGAAACAAGGTCCGCTTCCGCTCGAAACCGGCCATGCGTCGCCGCACTTCGCACCATATGAAAAGGGCCGCGCTTCCTTTCGGAAACGCGGCCCTTTCAAAAGACTTTTGGCAGAGGAAGCTTAAGCTTCTTCGGCTTCGTCCGCAGCAGCTTCGCCAGCGTGGTCCGACGGCGCGGCGCCCGCGTCGTCAAACTCGTCCTCGCTGTCGGGTTCCAGCGCCGTGGCAGCAGCCTCGGCCTGTTCTTCCTCGAACATCGCGGCGATGACGTCGATGCCCTGCTTCTGCATTTCGGCTTCGTCGGGCGAGCGGGCGACGTTGACGCCAACCGACACGACGACTTCGGGGTGCAGCTTGACCTTGACGTCGACCAGGCCGAGCGACTTGATCGGGCGTTCGAGTTCGACCATCGACTTGCCGATGCCTTCGACGCCGTCTTCGGCGAGGGCGTCGACGATGTCACGGACCGAAACCGAGCCGTAAAGCTGGCCGGTGTTCGACGCCTGGCGGATCAGGACGATCTGCTTGCCGTCGATGTCCTTGGCGCGGCCTTCGGCAGCGGTGCGACGTTCGGCGTTATCGGCCTCGATCTTGCCGCGGTTCGCTTCAAACAGCTTGCGGTTGGTGTCGTTCGCGCGCAACGCTTTGTTGTTGGGCAACAAATAGTTGCGGGCAAAGCCGTTCTTGACAGTGACGACATCGCCGATGCCGCCGAGTTTCTCGATACGTTCGAGCAGGATGATTTCCATCGGTCCGCCCTCCTTACTTCACAATGTAGGGGAGCAGGCCGATGTGGCGCGAGCGCTTGATCGCTTTTGCCAGCTCACGCTGCTTCTTGGTGGACACCGCGGTGATCCGCGACGGGACGATCTTGCCGCGCTCCGACAGGTAACCCTGGAGCAGGCGGACGTCCTTGTAGTCGATGACCGGTGCGTCCTTCTGGCTGAAGGGGCAGGTCTTGCGGCGGCGGAAAAAGGGTCGTGCCATGATCGTTATCCTTATTCTTCGCCGTCGCGGTCACGGCCGCGGCCGCCACGACGTTCCTGCTTGCGCATCATCACGGACGGACCCTTTTCGAGTTCGTCGACGCGGATGGTGATCCAGCGGATGATATCTTCGTTGATCGCAGCCTGGCGCTCGATCTCTGCAATGGCTTCGCCCGACACTTCGGCCGACAGCATCACATAATGACCCTTGCGGTTCTTCTGGATCTTGTAGGCGAGCTGCTTGAGGCCCCAGGTTTCGGTCTTGTGAACCTGGCCCTTATATTCGCCGATGACGTTGGTGACGGTTTCCGCCAGCGCGTCGACCTGAGCCTGGCTCAGGTCCTGACGCGCGATAAAAACATGCTCGTAAAACGGCATGGTGCGCTTCCTTCGATTTGGCCGATCGCTGGTCTTGCGCCAATCGCAAAACCCCTCCGGCTGTCGTCAAGTCTTGCGTATTGGTGCAAAACAAACGGGGCGAACGGCACAAGGCCTCGCCCCGAATGAGCGCGCCTATACAGATTCGCGGGGAGAAATCAAGCATACTCCCCCTCTCCACTTGCGGGAGAGGGTTGTGCAAACTTGCGAACTTGTTCGCTAGTCGAAGCTGGGTGAGGGGGCGTGGTCGCGCCGCGACCATGCGAGCCGCAGGCTCGCAACCCCTCATCCAAGTTCGCCTAATCGCTTTGCGATAGGGCTTCCTATCCTTCTCCCGCAAGGGGAGGAGGGATTATGTGAGCTTTCCGAGCAATTCCCGCCCGAATTCGGTGAGCGTGTCGTCGCGCGCGCCGAGGATGAGGATACGGTCGCCAGCCTTTGCCGCATCGAGCATTGCCGCGCCGCACGCCGCGCGGGTGGTCAGATGCACGGCATCGGCCCCGCCCGCGACGACATCGGCGACGAGCGCCTCGCTGCCGATGCTGCGATCGACGGTGCCGCCGAAATAGACGGGATCGCACACGAAGAGCCTGTCTTGGAAACGCATCCCGGCGGCAAAGCTCGCCGCGAGTTCCTTGCCCATCTGGCGCAGCGGGCCATAGCCGTGCGGCTGGAAAAAGATCAGCGCGCGGCCGGGCAGTTCGGCAACGGCGGCGAGGGTGGCGGCGACCTTATCGGGATTATGCGCGAAATCGTCGATCACGGTGATGCCGTTGGCTTGTCCGAGCACTTCGTACCGGCGCGCGAGACCGGCAAAATCGGCCAGCGCCTCGACCGCCTGCGCGACGGGAACGCCGACGGCGCACGTCGCGGCGATGGCAGCAAGCGCATTGGCGGCATTATGGCGGCCCGGCATGCGGAGCCGGACCTGATGGGCGGCCTCCTCGGCCTGGACGGTGAAGCGGCAGCCGTCGGCCAGCGCCTCAAAGGCGCTCGCGCGCATGTCCGCATGCTCGCGAAAGCCGAACGACACAGCATTGTCAAATGACAGGAAGGGTGTGCTCTCGTCATCGTCGGCGTTCAGCACCGCAACGCGTGATTTCAGGATAAAATCAGAAAACAGGATGTGCAGCTCTTCCAGGCTCTTGTGATCGAGGCTGATGTTGGTGACCACCGCGACGTCGGGCGCATAGAGCGCGATCGATCCGTCGCTTTCGTCGACTTCACTGACGTAGATGGCGGTGTCGCCGACGAGCGCGCTGGCGAAGGGCGTGTCGGCGCCCGCGAAATTGCGCATCACCGCGCCGTTCATCACGGTCGGCTTCTTCCCTGCACTTTCGAGAATCCAGCCGATCATCCCGGTAACGGTCGATTTGCCACTCGTCCCGCCGACGCCAACCGCCTGTGCAGCTTCGTTGAACAGCGCGGCGTTGAGGTCGGCGCGCGTCATGCGCGGCAGTCCAAGATCCCGCGCAGCCGCGATGTCGGGCACGCTATCCTCCACCGCCGCCGAGGCGACGAGGATCTGTCCGGCGACGACGCCGCTGCCATCCTGTGGGAACAGCGCGATATTCTGACCCTCGACCCACGCGAATTTATCGGGGCTGCGCCCCTGATCGCGGCTGCGATCCGATCCCGACACTGTATCGCCGCGCGCCGCGACGATCATCGCCAGCGGCAACATGCCCGACCCGCCGATGCCGCAGAAGAAATAGGATTTGTTTTCGGCCATCGCGCGGCGTTATGGCGTTGGCGAAGGGTTTGCAACCGGAGCGGCACACTCTTTCCCGTTCGCATCGAGCGAAGTCGAGATGCCCCTCGGCCTTGCGCTTCGACGACGGGTGTCTCGACTTCGCTCGACACGAACGGATTTACAGGTCGCTCGATGCGCATCGGAATTGTCGCCCCCTCCACGCCGATCCTGCCCGACGATGCCGAGGCGGTGCGCGCGCTGGCGAGCCTCGGCTATCCCGACGTCGAGCTGGTCTTCGACGCGCAATGCTTTGCGACCCACGGCCATTTCGCGGGTGAGGACGGACACCGATTTGCCGCGCTGGTAGAGATGGCGAACCGTCCCGACATCGACGCGGTGTGGTTCGCGCGCGGCGGTTATGGCGCGTGCCGGATCGCCGAGGATGCCGTCGCGGCGATGACCGATGGTGCGCGGCGCAAGGCATTCCTGGGCTATTCGGACCAGGGCAATGTGCTGGGCGCGCTGTATCGCGAGGGTTTCGATCATGTCGCGCACGGCCCGATGGTCGCCGATATCCGCCGCGACGGCGGCGAGGCCGCGGTGCTGCGCGCGCTCGACTGGCTGTCGCGCGCGATCCGGGCGCTTGCGAGGCGGGGCTGGAACATGGCGCGCGCCACGCGGCGTTCAACCTGATGACACTGTCGATGTTGCTCGGCACCCCGCTCGAACCCGATCTGGCGGGGCATGTCCTGCTCGTCGAGGAGGTGAGCGAATATCTCTATGCGTTCGACCGCGCCTTTTTTCATGTGGCAAGCTATCTCGGCCCACGCGGGCTCGCGGGGTTGCGTCTCGGCCGCGTCGGCGACATTCGCGAGAACGACCGGCCGTTTGGCATGGAGGCCGAAGACATTGCGCGGGAATGGTGCGCGCGGTGCGACATTCCGTATCTGGGCCGCGCTGACATCGGGCATGATGCGGACAACAAGGTCGTCCCCTTCGGCTTGCATCGCGCCGGGTGAGAGAATAGGCGCCCTAACCGTCGCCCCCGCGCAAGCGGGGGCCGCTAGAGTTAGAACGCCAACGGCCCCCGCCTTCGCGGGGGCGACGATAAAGAGGGCAGGGATATGCGCGCATTCATCTTTCCGGGTCAGGGCAGCCAGGCGGTCGGTATGGGCAAGGCCTTGTCCGACGCGTCGCCGGTCGCGCGCGAAGTGTTTCAGGAGGTCGACGATGCGCTCGGCCAGAAGCTGTTCCAGTTGATGAGCGAAGGCCCCGAAGACCAGCTGACCCTGACCGAAAACGCCCAGCCGGCGATCATGGCGAATGCGATTGCGACGCTGCGCGTACTGGAAAAGGAAGGCGGCGTGACGCTGTCGGCCAAGGCCGATTATGTCGCGGGTCACAGCCTGGGCGAATATAGCGCGCTTTGCGCCGCGGGGGCGTTCGACCTGGCGACCACGGCGCGCCTGCTCAAGACGCGCGGGCAGGCGATGCAGGCGGCCGTTCCCGTCGGCGTCGGCGCGATGGCGGCGCTGCTTGGCGCCGATATCGACACCGCGCAAAAGCTGGCCGATGCGGCGGCCGAAGGCGAGGTGTGCACCGTCGCGAACGACAACGACCCGTCGCAGGTCGTGATCTCGGGCCACAAGGGCGCAGTCGAACGCGCGGTGGCGCTGGTCAAGGATTATGGCATCAAGCGCGGCGTGTTGCTGCCGGTGTCGGCGCCGTTCCATTGCCCGCTGATGCAGCCTGCCGCCGACGCGATGGCCGAGGCACTGGCCGCGAACATGCCCGTCGCGCCGTTCGTGCCGGTCGTCGCCAATGTGACTGCCAGCCCGGTCAGCGACGCCGACACGATCCGCGATCTGCTTGTGCAACAGGTCACCGGGCGCGTCCGCTGGCGCGAAAGCGTCGGCGCGATGGAAGATATCGGCGTCGTGCATTTCGTCGAGTTCGGCGGCAAGGTTCTCTCGCCGATGGTCAAGCGCAGCGCAGCGGGCGACGTCGAGACGGCCAGCGTGATTTCGATGGACGACATCGAAGCTTTGCTCAAGACGCTTTAAGATCCAGATTTCAGGAGACTAATATGTTCGATCTCACCGGCATGACCGCCCTTGTTACCGGCGCTTCGGGCGGTATCGGTTCGGCGATTGCGCAGGCGCTAGCGGCGCAAGGGGCGCGGCTCGCGGTGTCGGGGTCCAATGCCGACAAGCTGAACGCGTTTCGTGATACGCTCGGCGGCGAACATGTCGCTTTGCCCTGCAACCTTGGCGATGCCGCCGCGGTCGATGCGCTGGTGCCCTCGGCGGTCGAGGCGCTGGGCGGGCTTGATATCCTCGTCAACAATGCCGGGGTGACGCGCGACAATTTGATCATGCGGATGAAGGACGAGGAGTGGATGGACGTCATCCGCATCAACCTCGAGGCCAATTTCCGCCTCGCGCGCGCGGCTGCCAAGCCGATGATGAAGGCGCGTTTCGGGCGCATCATTTCGATCACCAGCGTCGTCGGCGCGACCGGCAATCCGGGTCAGGCCAATTATGCCGCGTCGAAGGCCGGGGTGACCGGCATGACCAAGGCGCTGGCGCAGGAACTCGCAAGCCGCGGCGTCACCGCAAACTGTGTCGCGCCGGGCTTTATCGCCACGGCGATGACCGACGACCTGCCCGAAGCGCAAAAGGAAGCACTCAACCAGCGGATTCCGGCGGGCCGGATGGGCGCGGGCAGCGACATCGCCGCCGCCGTCGTCTATCTCGCGTCGAAGGAAGCCGGATATGTCACCGGACAGACGTTGCATGTGAACGGCGGGATGGCGATGTTGTCCTGACGCGTTGGTCTGGAAGGAATTGCCGATGATCAAGAGTTTGATAGGCGTCGCGGCGCTGGTGTTGACCGCGCTGCCCGGTGTCGCCGCGACGCAGGAAGGCGCGAAGTTCGACTGCGTCGTGACGTCGGTGCCGGAAGGGGCAAAGAATTCCATCGGCGCAGCGATGGCGGGCGGCGGCGACGAGGCGGCGCGCGAAGCGCTGTTCCAGCAGCTCGCGACGGTCACCGACGATTGCATCGCGCGCCACGGCATCGCGGCCGAGCAGAAGAGCGACTATTTCGATTATAGCCTCGCGCGGATTTCGCGCGAATGGCTGGTCGGCGATATTTCCAGGCTCAACCTGTCGACGTCGGTCGTCGACAAGGCGCTGGACTTTGGCCCGACCGGCGCGAACCCCGACCTGTCGAGCGAGATGAGCGAGGAGCAGATCATGAAGATCGTCCAGGCCTATATCGAAAACGGCGTCGACATCGAAAAGGTCGATGGCGCGGTGTGGGAAAAGGTCGGGGCCTATGCCGCGGCAACCTCCATCTACTGGAACAAGCGTAAGTTGCTGCCGT
>NZ_MIAM01000006.1:0-587 GCF_001830555.1 Sphingopyxis sp. RIFCSPHIGHO2_12_FULL_65_19
CGGTCTCGATTCGCAACCAAAAAGGGAGAGAAAAATGTTCAGCCATGTCATGGTGGGGGCGAATGACATCGCCGCCTCCAAGAAATTTTACGATGCGCTCTTTGCTGCGCTCGGGGGGCCGGAAGGCGTTATCGATCCCAAGGGGCGGCTGTTCTATATGAGCAAGACGGGGATATTCGGCGTGTCGGTGCCGATCAACGGCGAGCCTGCTTGTCATGCCAACGGCGGCACCATTGGCTTCGCGGTGGAATCGCCCGAACAGGGCGACGCCTGGCACGCCGCGGGCGTCGCCAATGGCGGCACCGCGTGCGAAGATCCGCCGGGCGTGCGCACCAGCGAGATGGGCAGCATGTATCTGGCCTATCTGCGCGACCCCGCCGGCAACAAGATCTGCGCGCTCAAGCGCATGTGAACCGATGCGCGGCGAAGCGGGATTGCTGGACGACCTTGGGGCGCTTGCCATCCCCTTTGCCGCGCATGAGCATGTCGCGGTGTTCACCGTCGCCGAAAGCGACGAAGTGAACGCCGCGATACCGGGCGCGCACACCAAAAATCTGTTCCTCAAGGACAATGGCGGTGCCTATTGG
>NZ_MIAM01000006.1:698-63671 GCF_001830555.1 Sphingopyxis sp. RIFCSPHIGHO2_12_FULL_65_19
TCAATGCCCAGGCGGGAAGCATTACGGTGGTGCTCGACGAAAGCCTGGCCGCCGCCGATAGGGTGAATGTCCATCCGCTGCGCAACACCGGCACGCTTGGCCTGTCGGGTGCCGCAATCCTCGGCCTGTTGCGCCATTGGGGCCATGTGCCGTTGGTTGCGCCGATCCCCATGCAGGAAAATCCATGACCCTTGAAACCCTCTCCACCGTTCGCAGCCATGGCGGCACGCAGGGTGTCTACACGCATCAGAGCACGACGACCGGGACCGGCATGACCTTCGCGGTCTTTGTCCCCGATCATCAGCCGGGGACCAAGCTGCCGGTGCTCTGGTATTTGTCGGGTCTGACCTGCACCCACGCCAATGTGATGGAGAAGGGTGAATATCGGGCGGCTTGCGCCGAACATGGCGTGATCTTCATCGCCCCCGACACGTCCCCGCGCGGGGACGGCGTGCCCGACGATCCCGACGGCGCATGGGATTTCGGGCTGGGCGCCGGTTTCTATGTCGATGCGACCGAGGAACCCTGGGCGGCCAATTACCGGATGCGTTCCTATATCGAGGACGAGCTGCCGTCGCTGATCCTGCGCGAATTTGCCGCCGCCGACATGACGCGACAAGCGATCACCGGCCATTCGATGGGCGGGCATGGCGCGCTGACGGTCGCGCTGCGCACCCCCGATCGTTTCCGATCCGTGTCCGCCTTTTCGCCGATCGTGGCGCCGATGCAATGTCCGTGGGGCGAAAAGGCGTTGGGCAATTATCTGGGCGAAGATCGCGAGGCGTGGAGCGCATATGACGCCTGCGCGCTGATCGCGGGCGGCGCGCGCGTGCCCGATCTGCTCGTCGATCAGGGCGAGGCCGACAATTTCCTGGCCGAACAATTGAAGACGGCGCTGCTGGCCGAAGCGTGCGAACGGGCAGGGCAAGCGGCAACGATCCGGATGCAGCCGGGCTATGATCACAGCTATTATTTCATCTCGACCTTCCTCGCCGAACATGTCGCCTGGCACGCCGAACGGTTGAAGGCTTAGCGTCCCGACCCTAAGCGCTGTCTTTGCGGGGGCGACCTTATGGGTGTTCGGGTATCAGCAGGGTCGATCCGGTCGTCCGTCCGGCCTGCAGGTCGGCATGCGCGCGCGCCGCATCTTGCAATGAATAACGCTGTCCGACGGTGATTTGCACCGCCCCCGACGCGATCATCTCGAACACGCGCGCCGCCCCTGCTGCGCGCTCGCCGGGGTGGAGATAATAGTCGAACAGCGTCGGGCGGGTGACGAATTGCGATCCATGCTGGGCAAGTATGCCGAGGTTGACCCCCGTTACCGGGCCGCCCGCGTTGCCATAGCTGACGATCAGTCCGCGACGCGCGGTTGCTTTCAGCGACACCGCCCATGTCGCCATGCCGATCCCGTCGAAGGTGACGGGGACGCCCTGGCCGTCGGTGATTTCGCGGACATGCGCGGCAACGTCGTCGGTCTTGTACATCAGCACATGGTCGGCCCCGGCTTCGCGCGCGGCGTGCGCCTTGGCCTCGGTGCTGACGGTGCCGATCACCGTCGCGCCGACCGCCTTCAGCCATTGGACAAGGATCAGCCCGACCCCGCCCGCGGCGGCGTGGACCAGCGCGGTCGAACCCGGCTCGACCCTGGCGCAGCGTTCGACGAGCATTTCGACCGTACAGGCCTTGAGCAGCGCGGCCGCAGCGGTCGCGTCGTCGATGTCGGGCGGCAGCTTGAACAGCGAGGCGGCACTGACGATGCGCGCGCTGGCATAGGCGTTGCGTTCCGGACCGAAGGTCGCAACCCGGTCGCCCGGTCGGAACCCGTGGACGTCAGTCCCGACAGCGACGACTTCGCCCGCGGATTCGACCCCCAGCCCGCTGGGCAAGGGAACGGGATAGGTGCCGTCGCGGTGGTAGGTGTCGAGATAGTTCAGCCCGACCGCGGTCTGGCGAATCAGCACCTGGCCGGGGCCGGGGTCGCCGAGCGTCACGTCGCGCCATTCGATGACTTCAGGTCCGCCCTGGCTTTCGATAAGGGCCTCAATCGCTTTCATGCGCCTGCTCCTGCTGTCCGGCCCATCTGGTGGGCCGGGCAACCTAGCGCAAGGACGATGCGGCGAAAGCCCCTTCCCGGAAGGGAAGGGGGGACGTTATTTCGCGCGGCGCGGGCTGCGCTGGCCGTAGGGCTTGGGCTTGTAGCGGTCGTTGCCGCCCTGGCCGCCGGGACCACGCGGGCCGCGCGGAGCCGAACGCTCACCGCCGGGCGCACGGCCCAGTGTCGAGCGCGGCGCCCGCTCGCCCGGACCGCTCTTGTCGCGGCGGGGCGGATAGGTCGGGCCGTCCGGCGCGGGGGTGATCGAAACGCCGCTGTCGTCCTCGCCATCCTGATTCGCGGTACGCGTCACGGCCTCGGCGAAGCGGTCGGCGATCGCGCGCGGGATGTTGAACATCGTTTCCTTGGGACCGATGCGGATCGCGCCGATCTCGTTCTTGCTCACATGACCGCGGCGACAGAGGAGGGGCAGGATCCAGCGCGGGTCGGCATTCTGGTGGCGGCCGATGTTGAGGCGGAACCAGACGGCGTCCTCGAACCCCTCGCGGCGGTCGCCGCCCCGTTCGGGGCGCTCGAACCGCTCGCCGCGCTCGGGACGGCCGGCGGCGTCGCGGCCGCGCGGGCCATTGTCGAGCAAATCCTCGGGCGGCGGCATCAGCGCGCGGTGCGAGCGGACGAGCGACGCGGCGATATCCTCGGGCGTGCGCTCGGCCATCAGGCGCTGCGCGAGTTCCAGATCCTCGGGCTCATGCTCTTGCGGCGTGAGCAGTTTTTCCATCAACCGTTCCTGGTCGCGCGCGCGAACATCTGCCGCGGTCGGCGCGTCCATCCACGCGGCCTCGATCCGCGCGCCGCGCAGCATGCCGTCGACGCGGCGGCGGCGCGGATAGGGGACGATGATGACCGCAGTGCCCTTTTTGCCGGCGCGGCCGGTGCGGCCCGAACGGTGCTGGAGCGCTTCCGCATCGCGGGGGATTTCGACGTGGATCACCAGGCTGAGCGTCGGCAGGTCGATACCGCGCGCGGCGACGTCGGTTGCCACGCAAACGCGCGCGCGGCGATCGCGGAGGGCTTGCAGCGCGTGGTTGCGCTCGTTCTGGCTATGCTCCCCCGACAGCGCGACGGCGGCGAATCCGCGTTCGACCAGGCTGGCGTGGAGGCGGCGGACATTGTCGCGCGTCGCGCAGAACAGCATTGCGGTTTCGGCTTCGTGCAGACGCAGCAGATTGATCACTGCGCCCTCGATATCGGCGGGGGCCACGGTCACGGCCTGATAGGCGATGTCGCCATGGCCGCGGTCTTCGCCGACGGTCGAGATGCGCAGGGCATCGCGCTGGTATCGTTTCGCGAGCTGGACAATCGGTTTGGGAAGCGTCGCCGAAAACAAGAGCGTGCGGCGCGTTTCGGGGGTGCCGTCGAGGATTTCCTCAAGGTCGTCGCGAAAGCCCATGTCGAGCATCTCGTCGGCCTCGTCGAGCACGGCGACGCGCAGCGCGGTGAGGTCGAGCGCGCCGCGTTCGAGATGGTCGCGCAGGCGGCCGGGGGTGCCGACGACGATCTGGACGCCCTGGCTGAGCGCGCGGCGCTCCTTGCTGGCATCCATGCCGCCGACGCAGGTCGCGATGCGCGCGCCGGCCTTGCCATAGAGCCAGGCGAGTTCGCGGCTGACCTGTAGCGCGAGTTCGCGGGTCGGGGCGATGATGAGTGCCAGCGGCGATGTCGCGAAGGGCAAGCGGCCGTCCTCGATCAGCTCGTCGGCCATGGCGAGGCCGAATGCGACGGTCTTGCCGGAGCCGGTCTGCGCCGAGACGAGGAGATCGCGGCCTTTGGCTTCCGCTTCGGTCACATGCGTCTGCACCGGGGTGAGTGCTTCATAGCCGCGCGCGGCCAGGGCGTCCGAAAGGACGGGCGAAAGATTTTGGAAAGTCATCTTTATCTCAATAATATAGGCGGCCACCGGTGCGGTGACAGGCCGACAGAAGGGGGCTCAATGGGCTTAAATCACCTGTCCGGCAGCGTGTCCGCTTGCCCAGGCCCATTGAAAATTATAGCCGCCTAACCACCCTGTGACATCTACGGCCTCGCCGACCGCATAGAGGTTTGGGACGGATTTTACCATCATTGTTTGCGAGGATAGGTTTGCCGTCGAAATTCCGCCAACGGTGACCTCTGCTTTGGCGAATCCTTCGGTGCCGTTGGGACGGAAAATCCAACGTCGGAGCCGCGACTCGGCATCGGAGAGCTTGCGGTCGGTTTGCGCCGCAAGTTCGCCGGGAAGCGCAAGGCGTTCGGCAAGCGTTTCGGCGAGACGGTCCGGGAGCATCGCGCCGAGCGCCGCGCGCACCGTCGTGCGCGGGCGGGTGCGTTTTGCCTCGATCAGCCAGCCTTGCGGTGCATCGGGCAGGAAGTCGATCGTGACCGGCTCGCCGTGCCGCCAATAGCTGCTGGCTTGCAGGATTGCCGGACCCGAAAGCCCGCGGTGCGTGAACAATGCGGCCTCGCGGAAAGCCGCCTTGCCCGCGCAGGCCTCTACCGGCGCGGCGATTCCCGACAGGTCGCGGAACAGCACATCGTCGCCGCCGAGGGTCAGGGGGACGAGCGCAGGGCGCGGCTCGACCACCTTCAATCCAAACTGGCGAGCAAGATCATAAGCGAAGCCGGTAGCTCCCATCTTGGGAATCGATGGTCCGCCCGTCGCGATGACGAGTGCCGCCGCGACGAGATGCTGGTCGCCGAACCGGACACCGAATTTGCCGTCGGCATGAGTGACTTCGCGCACCGATTGGCCGGTGCGAATTTCAACCCCGGCCTTTGCCGCTTCATCGAGCAGCATCGCGACAATCTGTTTCGCCGATCCGTCGCAAAAAAGCTGGCCGAGCGTCTTTTCGTGATAGGCGATGCCGTGACGTTCGACGAGCGCGATGAAATCGGCGGGGGTGTAGCGTGCCAGCGCCGACTTCGCGAAATGCGGATTCGCCGACAGAAAGCGGTCGGGAGCGGTATTCACATTGGTGAAGTTGCAGCGCCCGCCGCCCGATATCAGGATCTTTTTCCCCACCTGGTCGGCGTGGTCGAGCAGCAGGACGCGCTTGCCCCGCCCGCCCGCGACGGCGGCGCACATCAGTCCGGCCGCGCCGGCGCCCAGCACGATGGCGTCAAAATCTTGGGCGGACACCGCTACCTTCCCCTTAGATGGCGAAGTTGGATGGGGGTGACGGTGCGGTCATTTGGTATCGCTTCGGGCCGAGAGCGCACCCCCTCCGCTGCGACTAGGCGACTATGTCGCCAAGTCTCGCTGCCTCCCCCATCGAGGGGGAGGGTTGGGCTGTGCAAATATTCCATGGTGGCTCAGTGCAGCTTGGCGATCGACAATCCGTCGGTCTTGGCGCGAACTTTGACCGATTCCTCGCTGCGCGTCAGCGCCTTGGCGATCGCCTTCAGCGCCATGCCCTTCTTCGCAAGCGTGTGCAGCTTGTCGATCTCGGCCGCCGTCCACGGCTGTTTATGGCGCTCGAACTTGTCTTTCATCCCTGTGTCTCCGGATCGGTTTCGACGGCGATGATCGCAATCGCGTCCTCGCGGCCCTGATATTCGACGCTCTCGCCCGCCTCGGCACCCATGATCGCGCGGGCCAGCGGCGCGAAAAAGGCGATTGAACCCGCCGCCGGGTCGGCCTCGTCGCCGCCGACGATGGTAATCGTCTTGTCGCCATTGTTCAGTCGATAGGTCACCCGGCTGCCGATCCCGACGCTGCCGTCGGCGGGCGCAACCTGCACCTCTGCGGTCGATTGGCGGGTGTGGAAATAACGCAGGCGGCGCAGCAATTTTTTGCGCGCCTCTTCGTCGCTGGTCGCAGCGACCGCGGCCTCGATCCGCGCCACCTCGTCGCCGAGCAGGCGCAAACCGCGCGGCGTTACAAGATTCGGGCCGACCGGGATGGGCAGCTCGAATTCGGGTTCTTTATGCTCGTCGTCGCTCTCGCGCCGAAAGGCTACGCTCATCTCTGGCTCGCTGATTGATATGGAAACAGCCCCCTGCGCGCCGAAGGTGGCGACAAGATGGCGCGATCGACATCGGGACGACCGTAACCATTCGGCGTGTCGGCGCGAACTGTCGTCGATGCCATCCCCCGCATCGTCCATTCTCAAGGGAGAAATATCATGTCGAATAGCCTGAAACTGTCGCTCGCCGCTTCGGCGATCCTCGCCATGGCCGCCGGTGCCGTCGCCGTCCCCGCTGCCGCCGCCGATGGCGCGAAGGAAAAATGCTATGGCGTGTCGCTGAAGGGCAAGAATGACTGCGCCGCGGGCCCGGGCACAAGCTGTGCCGGCACGTCGACCGTTGATTACCAGGGCAATGCCTGGAAGCATGTGCCCAAGGGCAGTTGCGAAAAAATGGGCGGCACGCTGGCGGCCCATGCCGGCAACGCCAAGCCGGTCGCCAAGAAGAAGGGCTGATCCCGATGCGGTCCCGCCCGCTTCGTGATTTGCCGCGCCGCGCCGGTTTCGGGTTGAAGCCCGAACATCATGCCGACGCGCTGGCAGCGATGGAGCAGGGCGCCGCGCCCGCCTGGGCCGAAGTCCACCCCCAAAACTACTTCGGCGCAGGCGGGCCTCCGCATCGCTGGCTGAGCGCCGTCGCGGCGCACATGCCGCTGAGCTTCCATTCGGTCGGTCTGTCGCTCGGATCGGCCGCAGGGGTCGATGCGGACGAACTCGACGCGCTTGCGGTGCTGTGCGCGCGCTATAACCCCGCGATGGTGTCCGACCATTTGAGCTGGAGCAATGGCGCCGACGACAAATTTCCCGACCTGCTTCCCATTCCGTACAGCCAAGCGGCGCTTGACCATTTTGTGTGCGAGGTCGGCCGGGTGCAGGACCGGCTTGGCCGCGCGATGCTGATCGAAAATCCCTCGCGCTATCTGGCCTATGCCCACGACGATTGGGGTGAGGTCGATTTTCTTCACGAATTGTGCCGACGCAGCGGCTGCGGCCTGCTGCTCGACATCAATAATGTCGTCGTGTCGGCGTTCAACCTCGGGTTCGACCCGGCGCCCTGGCTCGATGCCGTCGATCCGCACCTCGTTGGCGAAATCCATGTTGCAGGCCATGCGCGCAAGGATGACACCATGGGTGGGACAATCGCGATCGACGACCATGGCTCGCCGGTCGGCCCGCATTGCTGGGCGCTGCTGTCGGCCTTCCTGGCGCGCAGCGGGCCAAGGCCGGTGCTCGTCGAATGGGATAGCGACCTGCCGACCTGGCCGGTGCTGATGGCCGAAGTGGCGAAGGCCGATGCGCTGCTCGTCGCCGAACCGGCCGATGCTTGAAGCGCAGGCAGCGATCGCGGCGACATTGCTGCATGGCCCGGCATATTTGCCCGACGGCCTGTTCGCGGGCGGCGAGGCGGCGGCGCTGCGCGGACTGCGCGTCCATGCGAACAGCATCTCGCATGCGCGGCTCGTCGCGCTCGAGGACAGTTTTCCCCGCACGCGGGCACATCTGGGCGACGCCGAATTCAACCGGCAGTCGCGCGCCTTCCTCGATGCGGGCGGCGCGCAGCGTTGTTCGCTGACCGACATTGGCGCGGCGTTTCCTTGTTGGCTTGCGGACCCGCTGGCGGGCGACCTGGCGCGTATCGAACGGGCGTGGCTCGAAAGCTATCATGCGGCCGATGCCGCGGCGCTCGCGCTTTCCGACCTGGCCCAGTGCGACGAAGCCGCGTTGCTGGGCCTGCTCGTCCGCTCCCACCCAGCCGGGCGGGTCGTGCGCCTTGCCAGCGGGGCAGCGCGGCTGGTCGATCCGGCACTTGCTCCCGATGTCGCGGCAGTGCTCATCACGCGTCCCGAGGCCGAAGTGCACCTGTCGGCGATCCATCCCGTCGCGGCGGCCGCGATCGAGGCGGCGCGGGATTTTTCCCCGCTCGGTAACCTCATCGCCCCGCTTGCCGAAAACCATCCCGACGGCGGCGCCGCCATCGCGGCGCTGATCGCCGCCGGGGCCTTCGAGAGGATTTGACGGATGACGAAGATTGTCGCCTTTTACGATCGCGGCGTTGCATGGGTGGGGGGGCGCATTCCCGAAGGACTGGCGCTGTTCCTGCTGCGCGTGGCGCTGGCCGGGGTGTTCTGGCGTTCGGGGCAGACCAAGCTGATCGAAGGCGGTTTCCTGCAAATCGACCCATCGCAATATGACCTGTTTGCGTCGGAATTTTCGGGCCTGCCGCTCGCCCCCGCGATCGCGGTCCCGGTGACGGTCTTTGCCGAACATCTTTTCCCTGCGCTGCTGCTGCTTGGCCTTGCGACGCGCGGCGCCGCGGCGGCGCTGCTTGTCATGACGCTCGTCATCCAACTGTTCGTCTTTCCCGACGCCTGGTGGCCGGTCCATTCGCTGTGGGCGGGGATGGCGGCGATATTGATCGTGCGCGGTGGTGGCTTGTTTTCGCTCGATGCGCTTGCTGCTAGGCTGCGGCACAAATGAGCATCGACGAGCCCTCGCTGGCGCATCTGATGGCGGCGTCGCAGCGCGGCGACCGCGCCGCCTATCGCGCGCTGCTCACCGATAGCCGCAAGTGGCTTGAACGCTATTTCGCGCGGCGCATCGCGCCCGCGCAAATCGACGACCTGGTCCAGGAAACGCTGGTGTCGATGCATCGCAAGCTGGCGACCTGGGATAGCGCACGCCCCTTCCTCCCATGGCTGGCGGCGATCGCGCGCTATCGCTGGATCGATATGCTGCGCCGCCAGCGCGACGAGGCCGAACTGGGCGACAATGACGCCGCGGTCGGGGCGGAGGACGAGGCCGTCCACGCCCGGCTCAGCCTCGACCGGATGCTGGGCCTGCTGCCGGCAGGACAGGCGCAGGCGATCACGCTGGTCAAGATCGAGGGTGCCTCGATTGCCGAAGCGTCGCAGATTTGCGGGCAAAGCGAATCGCTGGTGAAGGTGAATATCCATCGCGGGCTTAAAAAACTCGCAGGACTGATTGAAAGCGAATGAAATGAGCAACCTATCGATCGACGAGCTGATCGACGACCTTGCCGGCGATCTTGCCCCGGTGCGCCCGCGCCGGGTGGCGCGCGGTTCGTTGTGGGTTGCCGCCGGCTGGGGGGCTGGGGCGGCGGCCCTGTTCTGGTTGTCGGGCGTGCGCCACGATCTGGCGGGCGGTATCATGATGCCGCCGCTGCCGTTGCTGGCCTTCTGGTTGGTGGTCGCGCTGGGCTTCGCCGCGGCGTGGAGCGCACTGCGCATGGGATTGCCGGGGGTCGGGCGCGATTACAGCGGCTGGCGTTGGGCAGGCCTTGCGGCATTGGCGCTGCCGCTGTCGGCGCTCGTGATGGCGCTCGGCGACGGCCACGCCGCGATGGAAGCGGCGCGCCCCGAAAACGGGCTTGGCTGCATGGTCGAGGGTGTGTTCGCAGGGCTGGGGGTTGGCGCGGCATTGTTCGCGTGGCTCAAGGCCGGCGCGCCGACATCGCCGGCACGGGCGGGCTGGGTGATCGGGATCGCGGCGGGCGCAGCGGGCGCCACGATCGTCGCATTGCATTGCGCTTCAAACGACATGATCCACATCGCGCTGTGGCACGGCCTGGCCGTCGCGCTTTCCGGTATCGCCGGACGCGTCCTGCTGACACCCCTCCTGCGCTGGTAGGCGGCTGGACAGCATCTCCTTTGTGTGTTATTTGAATAATACACAAAGGAGATGCACGATGCGGAACTGGATGATGGCGATTTTACCGCTGGTCCTTGTCACCGGCTGTAACGGCGCGGCGTCGGAAAGCGAAACGGCGGCCGAGCGGGAGGATCCGCCCGCCCGTGTCGGCCCGGTCGCAACCCAAAGCTTTGCGCTGACGGGGTTCACCGGCGTCGAAGTCGCCGGCCCCGACGATGTGACGATCCGCCAGGGCGATGCATTCTCGATTACCGCGCGGGGGCAGCAGGAATCGCTCGACCGGCTCGAAATCAGGCTCGACGGGACGCAACTCAAGATCGGTCGCAAGCGCGAGGGTTTCAGTTTTTCCAACCGCGACGATGACGATCTGGATATCGCGATCACCATGCCCCGCCTGGATGCGGTGCGCCTGACCGGGTCGGGAACGATCGACGCCGATAGTATCGACGGCGATGCCGTCGAAGCGGTGCTGACGGGGTCGGGCGACCTTAAGGTCGCGAAGCTGACGGCCAAGCGCGCCGACGTCACCGTGTCGGGGTCGGGCGACATCGAGATCGTTGGCGGCACGATCGAAGCCGGCGAGTTGAGCGTCACAGGATCGGGTGACATCGACGCCGAAGGCCTGGCCGCGGCGACGCTGGAGGTGTCGGTGACGGGATCGGGCAATGTCGATGCGCAGGCGACGGGCCAGGCCGATATCAGCATCCTGGGTTCGGGCGATGTGACGCTGGCGGGCGGTGCAAGCTGTACGAAGCGCCAGATGGGTTCGGGCACTGTCAGTTGCAAATGACACGATGCTGGTGCCGCCGACCCGGACGGGTTAAGGCGGCACCATGACCCCTGCCAGATCATGCGCCGCCCGATACGCCGCGATTGCGGCGACCGCCCTGTGCCTTTCCGGTCCCGCATCTGCCGCCGAAAGGCGGTTCGGCCTCGCCAGTTTCGAGGCGATTGAGGTCAACGCCGATGTGACGGTCGAGGTGGTGAACCGCGCGCCCGTCAGCGCGGTTGCGACCGGCCCGCAGGATGCGCTCGACCGGCTGAGTGTCGAAGCGCGCGATGGAAAGCTGGTGATCGGCGAACGGCAGTTTGCAGGCGACGAGCGCCGCCGGGGGCCGCGCGGGCCGGTGATCGTCCGAGTGAACGCGGCGAACCTGCGCTCGGCGACGCTCGCCGGGGCGGGATCGTTACAGGTCGATGCGTTAAAGGGACAGCGGGCAACGGTCGGGTTGAGTGGTCCCGGACGGCTCACCGTCGGTCAGATCGCCACCGACCGGCTTTCGGTCGCGATGATCGGGAACGGCACGATGACCCTCGGCGGCGCCGCCAAGCAGGCGCGCATGACGCTGTCGGGCGCCGGCATGGTCGACGCCGGTTCGCTGGCCGTCGATGAATTGATCAGCGACAGCGAGGGTGCAGGCGACCATATTCTGCGCGCGGTCAAGAGCGCGGCGATTACCGCGCGCGGGGTCGGTAAAACCGTCGTGCTCGGCCGCCCGACCTGCACGGTCCGCAACGTCGGCAGCGGAGCGGTGACCTGCGGACCTGCGAAATAGCCGACAAGAGTCGACTTTCGCGCCCTATCCGTCAGTGCCCCGTCGCACCCAGCCCGTCTATCTTCTTTGATTGACGGACGATCAGTCCCGGGAACCAGCGCGCGAGGCGTGACAGGCGCTTTGCCATCTTGCCGACGGTCGTGTGCACCTGGTCGCCGTGCACCGCGGCCCACGCCGCTTCGGCGACGCGTTCGACGGCGACGATCTCGAAACCGCTCGCGGACAGGCGACTGCGCGCCGGTTCGTTGCTGTCGGCGCTCACCTGATCGAGCAGCGGCGTGTCGATGAAGCCCGGCATCAGCGATCGCACCTTGATGCCATGTTTGGCGAACTCGATTTCGAGTGCTTCGGTCAGTCCGCGCACGGCAAATTTGGTGGCGGAATAGACGGCGAGACCCGCGACCCCATAAAATCCCGACGCCGACCCGGTGTTGAGGATTGTCGATCCCGGCGTGGCGCGGAGCAGCGGCAGCGCCATGTAGATGCCATTGACGACGCCGCCGAAATTGATCGCGATCAGCCGGTCCGCTTCCTCCGGCGCCATGTCCATATATTGGCCGCCCGACCCGATTCCCGCATTGTTGAACAAGACGTCGAGGCGGCCGCCGCTCGCCGCGGAAAATTCGTCGAGCGCGGCCTTCCATTGATCGCGGTCGCGCACGTCCATGACGTGGCGCGACGCGGCACCGTCGCCCAGCAGCGCAGCGGTTTCGTCGATCCCGGCGCGGTTGACGTCAGCGATTCCGACGAACCAGCCTTGCCCCGCGAAATGGCGCGCAACGGCGCGGCCAATGCCCGATCCGCCCCCGGTGATGAAAATCGCCTTCCGTGCCATCGCGCCTCTCCTTACATCATTGTCAGTGCGACAAAGATGCGAAGTTGACGTGCCCGTCAAGCGGCAATCGCGGCTTGGCAAGGCGGACGGCGCATGGCTAAGAGGGCGGCGATGACTCGCGGCCTGCGCCTGATCCTCCTGTCCTTGCTGCTTTTGTGTGCCGGACTTGCCGCCCCGGCCCGCGCCGAGGTGGTCATCAGCTTTTACAGCCATGATTTCGGCGACCGTTTTCCGCACGCCTTCATCATGATGAAGGGACGGGTTGATGCAACCGGCGAGGCGGTCGACAGCAACTACGGCTTTACGGCGGTCTCGGTCAGCCCCGCCATCCTGTTCGGATCGGTGAAGGGCAAGGTCGAATCGTCCAAGTCCGACTATATCGAGAAGAGCGACCACCAGTTCGATGTCACGGTAGACGACGCGACCTATGCGCGCGTGCTGGCAAAGGTAGCCGAGTGGCGCGACCGCGACCAGCCGAGTTACAGCCTGAACAAGCGCAATTGCGTCCATTTCGTCATGGAACTGGCCGAGGCGGTCGGGCTGAAGGTCAACCGCAAGAGCAAGTTGTTCAAGAAGCCCAAGAGCTTTCTTATCGAAGTGAAGGGGCTTAATCCGCAGCTGGGGTAAGGGGGCGCAGGGATGATATTCAGCGGAGCCATAGTCTTTCTTTTGGCCGCCGATCTGTCGCAGCCGGGGAGCCCGGCGGACAATCCCGGCGCCTGGATCACGAGCGATGATTATCCGATCCGCGCGATGATGGAAGAAATGGAAGGCACGACGGGTTTTCGCCTGAACTATGATGCTGGCGGAATGCCAACGACGTGCGACATTATATCGCCCAGCGGGCACACCGAACTCGATGCGGCGACCTGCCGGCTCGCGATGGAGCGCGCGCGCTTTAATCCCGGCCGCGATCAGGCGGGTAAACCGGTCGGCGGCACGTACCGCACGCGCGTCCGCTGGCAGATACCCCGGGGGGCCGGTGCCCCCGACCCGGCGATGGCGTTCCTGGAGGAAGATTTCCTGGACAATTGGCCGCGCGGTGCGCTCCCCAGCCCGGCCATGCGGCTACTCGATCCCGCCGACCATTATCCGGCCGCGGCGCGCAGCGCGCGTGTGGAAGGGATCGTCCGGATGCACCTCAAGATCGATCCGCTCGGCAAGGTAACCGATTGCGCCGTGACCGCGGGCAGCGGATCGGATGAGTTGGACAAGGCCGCCTGCGACCTCATGCGGAGCGAGGGCGCGTTCTTGCCGGCGCTCGATGGCGCCGGAAAGCCCGCCGCCGCCACCTTTGCCGCAAGCTTTGCGTGGATGCTGCCGAGCGCCGATACGCCCGGCGATGCGACGCCCGAGGCGCCAATGCCGTTTCCCTTGGGCGAGCCCGGCAGCGCGACGATGTCGATCGTGATCAACGTCGATGGCAGCGCCAGCGACTGCCAGTTCAGCGGAACCGGGAAGCTGGCGTCGCCGCAGCCGGAAATTTCGCCGTGCGATATTTTCGGCGGCGCGAGCCGATACGCGCCTTTTCGTGACGAACGTGGCCGACCCGTGGCGCGTCGCATTGTTTTTCACACCGACCTCTCGGTCGAGGATATTGCGTCAAAGCCGGCGCCGCCGACGCCATAGCGCGAATCTCTGGACGCAAACCGGCTTTCACCCTATATTCAGGCTCCGGGGTATAATAATTCACGCCTTCGGAATGTGATCAGGGGCGTATTTTGCGGTTATTGCTGACCCTTTTGGCATTGCTGACCGGCTTGGCGACTGCCGACCGGGCCGTTGCCGCGCCCGCCGTCCCGGCGGCGATGGGGGCCTTGGTCATGCTGGCCGAAACGGCCGGCAAGGCGGAGGCCGGCGATGCCGAGCGTCGCCCGACGACGACCGTCCCGACACGGCGCACCGCGGGCGGCAGCGGCAAACCGCGCAAGGCACCTCCGCCCCATCTTCCTGGCCTTCTTACCGGCAGCGACCGCGCACTCGAATAGGGCTGCCGCGTCCCGGCGACCGTCCCGAACGGCGCCGCTGCCCCGTCCAGGGGCCTTTTTTGCTTTTTCACGCGGCGACGATCGCTGCCCCGTCATTCCCAATTCCAAGGAAATTTCCATGTTTGCTGGCCTTGCCAAGAGCCTGTTCGGCTCGTCCAACGACCGTTATGTCGCCTCGATCCGCAAGATCGTCGACAAGATCAACGCTTTCGAGCCTTCGATGGAGGCGCTCGATGACGCCGGGTTGCAGGCGCAGACGCAGAAATTTCGCGACCGCCTGGCGGCCGGTGAAACGCTCGACGATATCCTGCCCGAAGCCTTTGCGACGGTCCGCGAGGCCGCGGTCCGCACACTCGGGATGCGGCATTTCGACGTGCAGATGGTCGGCGGCGTCGTCCTCCATCGCGGCGAAATCGCCGAGATGGCGACGGGCGAGGGCAAGACGCTGATGGCGACTTTGCCCTGTTATCTTAACGCGCTGGAGGGGAAGGGTGTCCATGTCGTCACGGTCAACGATTATCTCGCGACGCGCGATGCCGAATGGATGGGCACCGTTTATGGCTTCCTGGGCCTGACCACTGGGATCATCGTTCCGAACCTCAACGAAACGCAGCGTCGCGCTGCCTATAACAGCGACATCACCTACGCGACGAACAACGAACTCGGCTTCGATTACCTGCGCGACAATATGAAGTTCGACCGGCAGCAGATGGTGCACCGCGAATTCAATTTCGGCATCGTCGACGAGGTCGATTCGATCCTGATCGACGAAGCGCGCACGCCGTTGATCATCTCCGGCCCGACCGACGACAAGTCGGAACTTTACATCCGCGTCAACGAAGTCGTGCTCAACCTGACCGAGGATGATTATGAGAAGGACGAAAAGTCCAAGGCGATCAGCCTGACCGAAGACGGCACCGAGCATGTCGAGCGATTGCTCGAAGCCGCGGGCCTGCTTCAGGGCAACAATCTGTATGACATCGAAAATACCCAGGTCGTCCATCACGTGAATCAGGCGCTGAAGGCGATCCAGATGTTCCGGATCGACACCGACTATATCGTCAAGGACGGCAAGGTCGTGATCATCGACGAGTTCACCGGCCGCATGATGGACGGGCGCCGCTGGTCGGACGGCCTGCACCAGGCGGTCGAGGCGAAGGAAGGCGTGCAGATCGAGCCCGAAAATCAGACGCTCGCTTCGATCACCTTCCAGAATTATTTCCGCATGTATCCGAAGCTGTCGGGCATGACGGGCACCGCGGCGACCGAAGCCGCCGAATTCTTCGACATCTACAAGATGAATGTCGTGAATATCCCGACCAACCGCCCGATCGCGCGCATCGACGATGAAGATGAGTTCTACAAGAATATCACCGACAAGTTCGGCGCCATCGCCAAGACGATCCGCGAAGCGAACGAGCGCGGCCAGCCGGTTCTGGTCGGCACGGTGTCGATCGAAAAGTCCGAACTGCTGTCGTCCTTCCTTGAAAAGGAAGGTGTGCCGCACAGCGTCCTCAACGCGCGCTTCCACGAAAGCGAGGCGCATATCGTCGCACAGGCGGGCCGCACCGGCGCGGTGACGATCGCGACGAATATGGCGGGCCGCGGCACCGACATCAAATTGGGCGGCAACGAAGAATTCCGGATCGACGACGAGTTGAAGGATTTGCCCGAAGGCCCCGAGCGCGACGCCGCGATCGAACGGATCAAGGCCGAAGTCGCCGCGGAGCGCGAGGCGGTGAAGGCCGCTGGCGGGCTGTTCGTGCTTGCGACCGAGCGCCACGAAAGCCGCCGCATCGACAACCAGCTGCGCGGCCGTTCGGGGCGCCAGGGCGACCCCGGCCTGTCCAAATTCTACCTCTGCCTCGACGATGACCTGCTGCGCATCTTTGGCCCCGACACGCTGTTTTCCAAGATGATGAACAAGAACCTGGAGGACGGCGAGGCGATCGGGTCGAAATGGCTGTCGAAGGCGATCGAGACCGCGCAAAAGAAGGTCGAGGCGCGCAATTACGACATCCGTAAACAGGTGGTCGAGTATGACAATGTGATGAACGACCAGCGCAAGGTCATTTATGAACAGCGCGGCGAAATCATCGACAGCGAGACCGTCGACGAGGTGATGGCGGCGATGCGCGCCGAAACGGTGAATGCGATCATCGCCGACGCGTGCCCGCCGGGCAGCTATCCCGAACAGTGGAACATCGAACAGATGAAGGAGCGCGTCGCAGACATCCTCGACCTGTCGCCTCCGATCGACGACTGGATGCAGGAAGATGCGGTCGACGCCGAAATTTTCGAGGAACGCATTCAGGCGGCGGCCGATGCGACCGCGGCCGAAAAGGCAGGGCTGGTCGACGAGGAAACGTGGCGGGGTATCGAAAAATCGGTGCTGCTCCAGACGCTCGACCATCATTGGAAAGAGCATCTGTCGACGCTGGATGCGCTGCGCCAGGTCGTCTTCCTGCGCGCCTATGCGCAGAAGCAGCCGATCAATGAATATAAGCAGGAAGCCTTTGCCCTGTTCGAGCGCATGTTGTCGAACATCCGCGAGGATGTAACGCGCACCGTTGCGCGCATCGACCTGCGCTTTGAAGAGCCGGAGCCGATGCCGCTGCCCGACCTGCCCGATTTCCTGACGACGCACATCGATCCGTTTACGGGCGAGGATAACAGCGCCGATATCGACGGCGGCGATCTGGGCTTGATCGCCAACACGCTGCCGCCGATGCAGATCCCGCGTCCCGACCTGCCCGATGGCGACAATCCCTATGCGGCGCTCGACATCAGCCGCAACGCGCCCTGTCCGTGCGGGTCGGGCCGCAAATACAAGCATTGCCACGGCGCCATTTGATGCGGCTGCCGCGCGCTTCGGGGGCGCGCGGCAAGTCGTTGATGTTACGGTAACACCATGCGTCATGAGCGCGCTTGCCAAGGCAGGCGGGCGCGATTAGCATCGGTTGTATAATCCCGGCGACCATGCAGTTGGCGGGCGACGCAGCAGCAGGAACTTGGAGCGCCGCGCATACCGAAATCTCGGGCGCGCGGCAAAGGACGGCATGTTGCGTGGAAAGGGCAGGCGCATTTCATTTTTCGACGAAATGACGAGCCAGGAGGGCGGGACCCGGTCGCCCTATCGAGACTATTGTGGGTGGTTCGAGGCCGAGGATGTGGCGCGCATCCAGCGCAAGGCGCAACAGGCCGAGGCGCTGTTCCGAACCACGGGAATTACCTTCAACGTCTATGGCGCCAGCGACGCGGACGAACGGCTGATCCCGTTCGATGTCGTTCCGCGGATCATCTCCGCCAGCGAGTGGCGCCGCCTGTCGCGGGGCATCGAACAGCGCGTGCGCGCCCTGAACGCCTTTCTCCACGACATTTATCACCGACAGGAAATCCTGCGCGCGGGGCGTGTGCCGACCGAATTGATCGCCGGTAACGAAGCGTTCCTGCCGATGATGATGGGGCTCGACCCGCCGGGCGGCATCTATACCCATATCAGCGGCACCGACATCGTGCGCACCGGCGCCAATGAATTTTACGTGCTGGAGGATAATGCGCGCACCCCGTCGGGCGTGTCCTATATGCTCGAGAATCGCGAGACGATGCTCCAGATGTTTCCGGAGCTGTTCGCAAAGGTTCCGGTGCGCGAGGTCAGCGACTATCCGATCAACCTGCTCAAATCGCTGGCGGCCTGCGCGCCGCCCGCGTGCGGCGGGACCCCAACCGTCGCGGTGCTGACGCCCGGCATCCATAACAGTGCCTATTATGAACACAGCTTCCTTGCCGACCATATGGGGGCCGAACTGGTCGAGGGGCACGACCTGCGCGTCGTCGACGGTCGCGTCGCGATGCGGACGACACAGGGCTATAAGGCGATTGATGTGATCTATCGCCGCGTCGACGATGATTTCCTCGACCCGCTGAACTTCCGTCCCGACTCGATGCTTGGCGTGCCGGGCATCTGGGACGTCTACCGTGCCGGCGGCATCACCATCGCCAATGCGCCGGGCACCGGCATTGCCGATGACAAGGCACTGTACAGCTACATGCCCGACATCATCGAATTTTATACCGGCGAAAAGGCGCTGCTGCCCAATGTGCCGACGTGGCGCTGTTCGGAACCCGAGCATTTGCGCGAAGTGCTCGACCGGCTGCCCGAACTGGTGGTCAAGGAAGTCCATGGGTCCGGCGGATACGGGATGCTGGTCGGCCCCGCGGCGAGCAAGAAGGAACTCGCCGCCTTTCGCGCGAAGCTGGAAGCCAATCCGGGCAATTATATCGCGCAGCCGACGCTGTCACTGTCGACGGTGCCGATCTTTACCAAAAAGGGGCTGGCGCCGCGCCATGTCGACCTTCGCCCCTTCGTGCTGATGTCGCCGCAGGGAATCACGATTACGCCCGGCGGCCTGACGCGGGTCGCGATGACCAAGGGGTCGCTGGTCGTCAATTCGAGCCAGGGCGGCGGCACCAAAGACACCTGGGTATTGGAAGACTGATGCTGGGCAAAACCGCAGGCTCGCTGTTCTGGATGGCGCGCTATCTTGAGCGCAGCGAAAATAACGCCCGCCTGATCGACGCGGGGTTCCGCATCGCGCTGACCCGGTCGAGCACGGCCGCTGCCGAATGGAAATCGGTCCTCGTGACCGCGGGGGTCAATCAGGCGTTCCAGGCGGCGCATGGCGATTACAGCTCGGCACGGGTGATCGACTTCCTGCTCCGCGACCCTGCGAACCCGTCGAGCATCCTTTCGGTGATCAAGCAGGCGCGCGACAATGCCCGCACCGCGCGCACCGCGTTGACGCGCGAGACGTGGGAAGCGGTCAACACCAGCTGGATGACGCTCGTCGCGCTGCTGAAACGCCCGGTGCGAGAGGATGACCTGCCCGACGTGCTGACGACGATCCGCCAGCAAAGCGCGCAGGTGCGCGGCGCGCTCAATGGCACGATGCTGCGCAACGACGGTTATCATTTCGCGCTGCTGGGCACCTTTCTGGAACGCGCCGACAACACCGCGCGTATCCTCGACGTCAAATATTATCTGCTGTTGCCGTCGGTCGCGCACATCGGCACCTCGATCGACAATGTGCAGTGGGAAACGATCCTGCGGTCGGTGTCGGCGCACCGCGCTTATCGCTGGCTCTATGGCGCCGAGATCAGCGCCTTGAAGATCGCCGAATTCCTGATCCTTTATCGCCAGATGCCGCGCAGCCTGACCTTTTGCAGCGAGCGGATGGAAAATCACCTGAACGAACTTCAAAGGCTGTACGGCGAAGAGATCGAGGCCCGGCGGATGGCCCATGCGTTGGTCCACGAAAAGCTCGATGCCCCGATCCAGTCAATCTTCGACGGCGGTCTGCACCAATATGTCACCGGCTTTCTGCGCGACACCGCCGCGCTCGCGCGGCAGGTCGAGCGCGACTATCGGTTTGTGGAATAGGGCGTCCGATCATGCGTTTGTTCGTCGAACATATCACCCGTTATCATTATGACGCCCCGGTGCGCTATGCGCTGCAACAACTGAAACTGACGCCGAAGGACCGCCCCGGCCAGCAGCATATCGTGAATTGGGCGATTGATATCGAGGGCGGCGCGAAGCAGCTTCACTACACCGACCATCATGGTAACGGGATCGACCTGATCGCGGTGGAAGGTGGGGCGCGCGAGCTGACGATCCGCTGTCATGGCGAGGTCGAGCTGGAAAGCTGGGACGGGGTGATCGGGGCGCATCGCGGTGCAATGCCGCTATGGACTTTCCTGCGCCCGACTGCCCTGACGCGCGCGGGACGGCATGTTCGCGCGCTGACCGCACAGCTTGGCCGCGACCATGCCAGCGACATCGAGCGGGCCCACGCGCTGTCGGCGCTGATCATCGATCGGCTGGCCTATCAGATCGGGGTGACCGATGCCGATACAAGCGCCGAGCAGGCACTCGGCGGCGAGGGCGGGGTGTGCCAGGACCATGCCCATATCTTTATCGCGGCGATGCGGCACCTTGGGCACCCGGCGCGCTATGTGTCGGGTTATCTGATGATGAACGACCGGACGCAGCAGGATGCGACGCACGCTTGGGCAGAGGCGCATTTCGATCATATCGGTTGGATCGGTTTCGACGTCAGCAACGGCCATTCACCCGACCAGCGCTATATTCGCGTTGCCACGGGGCTCGACTATCGCGACGCGGCCCCGGTTCGCGGGATGCGCTATGGCGCGGCGCAGGAAAATCTGGTTGTTCAATTGCAGGTCCAGCAATAAGCGGACCGGGCAACCAGATTATCCGGGGCGGGGAAACGGGATTCGATGACCTATTGCGTTGGCATGCGTTTGAACAAGGGGCTGGTGTTCATGTCCGACACCCGCACGAACGCGGGCGTCGACGACATCTCGCAGGTCCGCAAGATGCGCAGCTGGCATTTGCCCGGCGAACGGGTGATCACGCTGATGTCGGCGGGCAATCTTGCGACGACGCAGGCGGTGGTCAGCCTGCTCGATGAACGCACCAAGGCGCCCGAAGAACGACACCCTTCCATTCTGGCCGCGCCGTCGATGTTCGCGGTCGCGACGATCGTCGGCGAGACGCTGCGCCAGATCGTCATGCGCCACAGCGACGAAGGACCGGCGGCGGAGTCGCTGTTCCGCGCGTCGCTGATCGTCGGCGGGCAGATCAAGGGCGCCGAACCCCGGCTTTTCCTTATCTATCCCGAAGGCAATTTTATCGAGGCAGGTGAGGATAATCCCTTCTTTCAGATCGGGGAGACCAAATATGGCCGGCCGATTATCGTGCGCTCCTACGATCCCGCCATGTCGTTCGAGGATGCGGTGAAGCTGCTCTGCGTCTCATTCGATTCGACGATCCGCGCCAACGCCGGGGTCGACCTGCCGATCGACCTCAAGATTCACGAACGCGACGACTTTACCACCGTCCGCGAGCGGCGGTTCGAGCGCGGCGACCCCTATTTCGACAGCGTCGCCAACGGCTGGGCCGAGGCGCTGGGTATCGCGCTCGCAGAATTGCCGGATTTTCATTTTTAGGACGTGACGCTGACGGAATAAGCCGTGTGATCCCGCCTTCGCGAGGACACTCTGCGTTACAAGAGCGCGCCGTTATCGGTTCTTGCGTCCCTCGATCAGCCCATCGACCAGGCTGGGGTCGGCCAGCGTCGATGTGTCGCCCAGCGAGCCAAAGTCGTTCTCCGCGATCTTGCGCAGGATGCGGCGCATGATCTTGCCCGAGCGAGTCTTGGGCAGGCCGGGGGTCAGGTGGATATGATCGGGCGTGGCGATCGGGCCGATTTCGGAGCGAACCTGTTGCTTCAGCGCCGCGGCAACCTCGTCGGTCGGCTCGACCCCGGCATTCAGCGTCACATAGGCATAGATGCCCTGGCCCTTGATATCGTGGGGGAAGCCGACGACGGCGGCCTCGGCGACCAGATCGTGCAGCACCAGCGCGCTTTCGACCTCGGCGGTGCCCATGCGATGCCCCGACACGTTGATGACATCGTCGACGCGCCCGGTGATCCGCCAGTAACCCTCGCCATCGCGGCGGCAGCCGTCACCCGTGAAATATTTGCCCTTGTAGGTCGAAAAATAGGTTTCAGCGAAGCGCGCGTGATCGCCGTAGATCGTCCGCGCCTGCCCCGGCCAGCTGTGCGTGATGCATAGATTTCCCTCGGCCGCGCCGCCGGTCTGTTCGCTGACGAGCGTCTTGCCGTCGGCATCGACCAGTTCGGGGCGGATGCCGAAAAAGGGCTTGCCTGCGCTGCCCGGCTGCATGGGATGCGCGCCGGGCAGAGTGGTGATCATGATTCCGCCGGTTTCGGTCTGCCACCAGGTGTCGATGACGGGGACGCGGCCCTTGCCAACGACTTGGTGATACCAGCGCCATGCCTCCGGATTGATCGGCTCGCCGACGCTGCCGAGCAGTCGGATCGAGCCGAGATCGTGGCGCGTGACATAATCGTCGCCCTCGCGCATCAGCGCACGGATCGCGGTGGGGGCGGTGTAGAGGATGTTGACCTTGTGCTTGTCGACGACCTGCCAGAAGCGGTCGTGACCCGGATAATTGGGCACTCCCTCGAACATCAAAGTCGTCGCGCCGTTCTGAAGCGGGCCATAGACGACATAGGAGTGTCCGGTGACCCAGCCGATGTCGGCGGTGCACCAGAAAATCTCGCCAGGGCGATAGTCGAAGCCATAATAGAAGGTGCTCGCGGTCCAGACGCTGTAGCCGCCGACCGTGTGGACCACGCCCTTGGGCTTGCCCGTCGATCCCGAGGTGTAGAGGATGAAGAGCGGGTCCTCGGCATTCATCGGCTCGCACGGGCAGTCGGCGTCGACGTAGGCCGAAAGCGCATCGTACCAATGGTCGCGGCCTTCCTTCATCGCGACGTCGCCGCCGGTGTGTGCGATGACGAGCACCGCCTTCACCTCGACGCGTTCGAGCGCCTTGTCGACATTGGCCTTTAGCGGGACGGTCTTGCCGCCGCGCAACCCTTCGTCGGCGCAGATCACCCAGTCGCTGCCGCAATCCTCGATCCGGCCGTGGATCGCCTCGGGCGAGAAGCCGCCGAACACGACGCTGTGCACCGCGCCGATGCGCGCGCAGGCGAGCATCGCCACCGCGCCCTCGGGAATCATTGGCATATAGATGGTGACGCGGTCGCCCTTCTGGACGCCCATTTTCTTCAGCGTGTTTGCGAAACGGATGACGTCGGCGAGCAAGGCTGCGTAGCTGATGTGCCGCGTCTCGCCATCGGGGGCGTCGGGTTCAAAGATGATCGCGGTTCGCTCGCCATGTCCTGCCGCAACGTGCCGGTCGATCGCATTGTGGCAAAGGTTGAGGACGCCATCCTCATACCATTTGATTTCGACCGGGTCATACGACCAGCCGGCGATCTTCGTCGGTGGGCTGATCCAGTCGATCCGCTGTGCCTGTTCGGCCCAGAAAGCGTCGGGGTCGGCAATGCTCTGTGCATAGAGCCGGTCATAATCGGCGGCGCTGCAATGCGTGTTCGCCGCGGCGTCGGCCGGGTTGGCAACGAACGGTTCGGAAGCGGGCAGTTCGGACGACACAGGCGACTCTCCCAATTGGGTTTGCATTGTTAGCGCGAAGCGATAACCCGCGGGCCACAAGTTGCAAGGCGCTCACGCGCTTATGAAGGGACGTTTTATGCTTCAACTGGGCCGCGTGGCTGGTGAAATCCTCGACAGGCTAGGCGTCGAACGTGCGTCATGGACCGATGGGTCGATGCCTTCGGTCACTCCGCTGACCGGCGAACAACTGGGCATGGTGCAGGTGGCGGATGCCGCGGCGATCGACGAAACGCTGGATCAGGCCGCCGCTGCCTTCCGCGCCTGGCGTGAAGTTCCGGCGCCGCGGCGCGGCGAACTGGTGCGGCTGTGGGGCGAGGAACTGCGCGCCGCGAAGGACGATCTTGCCAAGCTGGTGACGATCGAGGCCGGCAAGATCCCGTCCGAAGGCGCAGGTGAAGTGCAGGAGATGATCGACATCTGCGATTATGCCGTCGGCCTGTCGCGTCAGCTTTACGGTCTCACCATCGCCACCGAGCGGCCGGGGCACCGGATGATGGAGGTCTGGCATCCGCTCGGCGTCGTCGGGGTGATTTCGGCGTTCAACTTTCCGGTCGCCGTGTGGGCGTGGAATGCCGCGATCGCGTTGGTATGCGGCAACAGCGTGGTGTGGAAACCATCGGAAAAGACCCCCCTTACGGCGTTGGCAACGCAGGCGATTTTCGAGCGCGCGGTGGCGCGCTTCGGCGACGCACCCGCAGGCTTGTCGCAGCTGCTGATCGGCGGGCGCGAGGCGGGCGAGGCGCTGGTCGACGACAGCCGTGTTGCCTTGGTGTCGGCGACGGGATCGACGCGCATGGGCCGCGCCGTTGCGCCGCGGCTCGCCGCGCGCTTTGCGCGGGCCATTCTGGAGCTTGGCGGCAACAATGGGGTCATCGTCACGCCATCGGCCGACCTTGACCTCGCGCTGCGCGGGGTTGCGTTCGGCGCGATGGGAACCGCCGGACAGCGTTGCACGACGACGCGGCGCCTGTTCCTGCACGATCGCGTCTATGACGGTTTCGTCGCGCAGTTGAAGGCCGCATATGCCAGCGTTGGTGTCGGCAACCCGCTGGAACACGAGGTGCTCGTCGGGCCGCTGATCGACCGCGCAGCATATGAGACGATGCAGGACGCGCTCGCCGCGGCGCGTGCGGCGGGCGGTGTCGTTCACGGCGGCGATCGCGTCGGTGAGGGCGCGAGCTTTTATGTCCGCCCCGCGCTGGTCGAGATGCCGGGACAGGTCGGGCCGGTGTCGGAAGAGACGTTCGCGCCGATCCTCTATGTCATGCGCTATACCGATCTGGACGCGGTAATCCGGTTGCACAATGACGTCGCGGCGGGGCTGTCGTCGGCGATCTTTACCACCGACATGCGCGAAGCCGAGCGGTTCCTGGTCGCAAGCGATTGCGGCATCGCCAACGTCAATCTTGGCACGAGCGGCGCCGAGATCGGCGGGGCGTTCGGCGGCGAGAAGGAAACGGGCGGCGGACGCGAGAGCGGGTCGGACGCATGGCGCCAGTATATGCGGCGCGCAACGAATACGGTGAATTATTCGGACGCGCTGCCGCTGGCGCAGGGCGTGAGTTTCGACTTGTAGTTCCCTTCCCGTTCACGGGGGGGCTAGGGGCGGGCATGTCGCGGTCCTGCACTTCGGTTTCGGAACGGGCCCTCCCCCGACCCCTCTCGCAAGCGGGAGGGGAGACTACGCTATGCGCCAGCCGAAGCCTTGGTCGAGCGCAATCACCTGCCCGGCGGAGCCGACCGGCTCCTGCTTTCCGTCAGTAAGAAACGCAAGCATCGCGGCATCGCCGACGTCCACATGGGCGAGCGTGCGCTTGCCCTCCGGCGTGAGCGCTACCACCACGCCGGCCTTCGGCGCGCCGTCGCGACCGTAAAACACGGTATAGCTTTCGATCGTCGCCGGCCCGGCATAATCCTCCACCAGTTCGGGCACCGGGCCGCGTTTGGCTTCGGCTTCGGCCTGATAATCGAAATCCTGGGGAAAGCTCGCTGCGGCGATCGGCTTGTTGCCAAGGACGATGCAATGATTGTCGGTCGCAAAACCACCATTAGCGAAGAGGAAGCCATAGCGGCCTTCGCTGCGCAGCTTGTGGACCATCGAGACGATCGCATGGCTCATGTAGTTGGCGATCGGGCCACCGCCAAAGGTCAAGCCGCCGAACACGGTCGCCGGGCGATCCCACGGCCAGCCAAGGATGCGCCGTGCCATCTTGGGAACACAGGGAAAACAGCTGTAAAGTTCGACAAAATCGAAATCTGCGGCGGTCATCGCGTTCAGTTCGAGCGTGCGGGTGATCGATGTCTCCATGCTGACGCTGCCGTCGTAGCGATCGCGGCGGAGGATGCTGGCCGGTTCCTTGGCGGCGGCACCCATGCCGACATGGATCAGGCGGTCTTCGGCAATGCCGCGACGCCACGCTTCGGCAAGGCTGGCGACGATGAAACCCGCGCCTTGGTTCACCGACGAGTTCGCGACCATCAACTTTGAATAAGGAAAGGCAATCGGCCGGTTGCGTTCGTCGATCCTCAGGATGTCGGCCGGGCTGGCGGGTTTGCGAATCCAAGCGCCGTCATTTTCTGCGGCGACCTGCGAAAAACGTGACCAGATTTCGGCGCTTTCGAATTGGGCGTCCTCCAGGCTTTCGCCCCATGCAGCGCGCGTCGCATTCTCGTAGAGCGGGTAAACATCGACAGGCGCGGCAAGGCCGTGCTTCTGTGCATAATCGGGTTCGCGCCGCGTCGCGACCTTGCGGATCGCATTATAGCTTTTGTCCTCGCCGCTCGCCGCCTTGGCGGCGCGCCCCGCGGCGGTACGCAGCGCCTCGGCGCCGACGATGGCGGCAAGCCTGACCTCGCCCGCGCCGATGCGGTTCGCCGCCTCGTTGAGCAAGCGCACCGGGGTGTCGCCATGCGGTGCGGCGGACTGATAGTTGATCGCGGGATTCGCCCCGATTGCGGCGGCGAGCGGATCGCAGAGCTTGCCGAGATGGTGGAAGCTGATCTGGTCGACGATCGCCAGGCTGTCGAGGTCGGCGAGCGGGATGCCTGCGTCTGCGGCCGCGACATTCAACGCCGCGACCATCAGTTCGAGCGAATCCAGCCCTTGGTCGGGGTCGTCGGGGCGATCGTTGACCTGCCCCACACCGATGATGACGGGAATGCGCTCGGGATCGGTCATCTTGGTCCCTTGGGCCATATCAGCGCGCTTTCCACTCGGGTTTGCGCTTTTCGGCGAAGGCGCGCGGCCCTTCGCGCGCGTCCTCGCTGCGCATCAGGGCACTGCGTTCAATGGTGTTTTGTTCCCAATAGGGCGCGTCGGCGGCGATACGTCCATCCTGAATACCAAGCGCGACGCGCTTCGACGCCTGCACCGACAGCGGCGCGTTGGCGGCAATCTTTTCGGCGAGCGCGATCGCGGCGGGAAGCAGGTCGGCGAGCGGGACGACATGATTGACGAGGCCGAACTCGGCGGCGCGCGTGGCGGGGATGGGGTCGCCGGTCAGCATATGTTCCATTGCCAGTTTGCGCGGCAGTTGCTGCGCGAGGCGGAACGCGCCGCCCGCCGCGGCGAACAGCCCGACCTTGACCTCGGGCAGCCCGAATTGCGCGTGATCGGCGGCAACGATGATGTCGCTCATCAGCGCGATTTCGCAGCCGCCGCCAAATGCGAAACCGTTGACCGCGGCGATGATCGGTTTCGAGATCGGGTGCGAAACCATTCCCGCGAAGCCCCAAGCCTGCTGCGCCGGATCGTCGGGGTAGAGGCTTTCGCCGCGCGACAGCGCGACAAGGTCGGCGCCGGCGCAAAAGCTCTTTTCGCCGGCGCCGGTGATGACGACGACGCGGATTTCGGGGTCATTCTCGGCCTCTTCCAAGGCGTGGCCGATGCCGACATGGACCGCGGCGTTGACCGCGTTGCGCGCCTCGGGCCGGTTGATCGTGACGATCAGGATATGGCCGCGTCGTTCGGTGAGGATGGTGGTGTCGGTCATCGCGAATCTCTCCCTTTCCGGGGAGTATCGCGATGACTTGACGTTTACGTCAACTGGAAAGGGTATGCAGCGATTATATCGTGTGTCCCCGCGAAGGCGGGGACCCATCTCCGGTCGGTTCAAAATGGCGCCGCCGGATGATGTGCACCCGCCTTCGCGGGTGCACATGGCTTGTTTCTGTTGGGCTCAGATCGACTGCCCGGTCTTGGCCCAATCGGCCAGGAAGCCCTCGATGCCCTTTTCGGTCAGGATATGCTTGAACAGCCCCTTGATCACCGACGGCGGCGCCGTCATCACGTCGGCGCCGATCTTCGCGGCTTCGAGGACATGGATGCCGTGGCGGACGCTGGCGACGAGGATCTCGGTCTCATAGCCATAATTGTCGTAGATCAACCGGATGTCGGAGATCAACTGCATGCCGTCGAAGCCATTGTCGTCGTGGCGACCGACGAAGGGCGAGACGAAGGTCGCGCCCGCCTTGGCAGCAAGCAGCGCCTGTGCCGCCGAGAAGCAGAGCGTGACATTGACCATCGTGCCGTCGCTGGTCAGCGCCTTGCACGTCTTCAAACCGTCGATCGTCAGCGGCACCTTGATGCAAACATTGTCGGCGATCTTGCGGAGGATTTCGGCCTCCTTCATCATCGTTTCATGGTCGAGTGCGACGACTTCGGCCGAGACCGGGCCGGTCGTGAGCGCGCAGATTTCCTTCGTTACTTCCTTGAAGTCGCGTCCCGACTTGGCGATCAGCGACGGGTTGGTGGTGACGCCGTCGAGCAGGCCCGTCGCGGCGAGTTCCTGAATGTCGGCGATTTCGGCGGTGTCGGCGAAGAATTTCATGGCGCGGGCTTCCTTGCGGGCAGGTGATTCGGGATTGGGGTCCGCCCTAGAGCAACGCGCGTCAAATATGAACCGTCACTACCCCTCTTTCGTCACGCTGGATCAAGTCAGGGTGACGAAAGAGGGAAAGGGCTGGCGTTCCATATTTGTTCGCATTATGCGAACCGCATGGGCAAAGCAAAACGTCAATATGTCTGCCAAAATTGCGGCTCGGCTACCTACCGCTGGCAAGGACAGTGCGCCGATTGCGGCGAATGGAATACATTGGTCGAGGAGGCGGGCGAGACCGTGTTTTCGGCCAAGCACGACCTGAGCAAAGGCGGGCGGACGATCGCGCTCGAAACGCTGAATGCCGAAAGCAAAATGCCCGAACGCATGCTGTGCGGGATTGCGGAGTTCGACCGCGCACTCGGTGGTGGTTTCGTCGCGGGATCGGCAACGCTGATCGGCGGCGATCCGGGGATCGGTAAATCGACGCTGTTGTTGCAGGCCGCGGGGCGACTGGCCCAGGCGGGCAAGTCGGTGGTCTATATCAGCGGCGAGGAAGCCGCGGCGCAGGTGCGATTGCGCGCGCAGCGGCTGGGGCTGGGCCATGCGCCGGTCGCGCTTGCCAGCGCGACGTCCGTGCGCGACATATTGGCGACGCTCGATCGACAGACCGCCGATTTCGTCGTGATCGATTCGATCCAGACGATGCACAGCGACCTGATCGACAGCGCACCGGGGACGGTGAGCCAGGTGCGGGCGTCGGCGCAGGAACTGATCCGCTATGCCAAGGACAGCGACGCGGCGATCGTGCTGGTCGGCCATGTGACGAAAGACGGGACGATCGCGGGGCCGCGCGTGCTCGAACATATGGTCGATACGGTGCTGGCGTTCGAGGGCGAGCGCAGCCACCAATATCGCATCCTGCGCGCGGTGAAGAACCGCTTTGGCGGGACCGACGAGATCGGGGTGTTCGCGATGGGCGAAGACGGGCTGGGCGAAGTCGCCAATCCGTCGAGCCTGTTCCTGACCGACCGCAGCCGCGACGTTCCGGGATCGGTGGTGTTTCCGGCACTCGAAGGCACCCGTCCGGTGCTCGTCGAGGTGCAGGCGCTGACCGTCCGCCTCGCAAGCGGGGCGACCCCGCGGCGCGCGGTCGTCGGCTGGGACAGCGGACGACTCGCGATGGTGCTTGCGGTGCTGGAGGCGCGCTGCGGGCTCCAGATGGGCGCCGCCGAAGTTTATCTCAACATCGCGGGTGGTTACCGCCTGACCGATCCCGCCGCCGACCTGGCGGTTGCGGCGGCGCTGATCTCGGCGTTCAGCGAGCGGCCGGTGCCCGCCGACGCGATCGTATTCGGCGAATTGTCGCTTTCGGGCGAGGTGCGGCAGGTGTCGCACGATGGGCTGCGCCTCCGCGAGGCCGCGAAGCTGGGTTTTTCGCGCGGGTGGGGGCCGGCGGGCATGAAGCCGGTCGGCGGAATCTCGGTCACCGGATTCGGCCGTCTCGGTGAACTCGTTGACCTGATGCTCGGGCGCGACTAGCGACCGGGAAATGGGAAGTCTGACCGCTCTTGATATCATTGTGCTGACCCTTGTCGGCGGCGGCGCGGTGCTCGGTTTTTCGCGCGGCCTTGTGCAAGAGGTGACGACGCTGCTCGCGTGGATTCTTGCCATTGCGGCCGTGCGCTTCTTTCACCCGCTGGTCACCGACATGCTGGCCGGCTGGGTCGGAGGAGAGGGCGGCGCGGCGATGCTCGCCTTCGTCCTGCTGTTCGGCGGCGTCTTCGCGCTCGCCAAATGGGGATCGCGCGCGATGGGGCAGCGAAGCCGCGCGTCGTTCGTCGGCGGATTTGACCGTGGGCTTGGCGCCGGGTTCGGGGCCGTGAAGGGCTTGTTGATCGCCTCGATAGGTTTCCTGCTCATCACGCTGCTTTACGACATCGGCTATGGCAACGCGCAGCGGCCCGCCTGGATGTCCGACAGCCGCACCTACCCGGCGCTCAATGCGACGAGTGCGGCGATGAGCAAGGTGATCGCCGAACGGAGGGCGCAGGCCCGTGCGGCCGAGAATGAGGCGGCCAAGGCCGACAAGCCATGAACGCGCCGCTGTATAACCGCGACATATTGGCGCTGGCGGTCGCGACCGCCGACTATCTGCCGTTCGCCGATGCGCGCCACCGGGTGAGCAAGCGCGCGCCGCTGTGCGGCAGCGCGATCATCCTGGACCTGGACACCGACGCGGCCGGCCATGTGTCGCGCGTGGGCATGCATGTCGAGGCGTGCGCGCTGGGGCAGGCCTCGGCGGCGCTGCTGGCGCGCCACGCGCCGGGGCTGGGCCTGGCGGAAATTCGCGGTGCAAGAGCGGCCATCGCCGACTGGTTCGCGGGCGCCGGTGATCTGCCCGACTGGCCGGGATTCGACCTGCTCGCCCCGGCACGCGACTATCCGGCACGCCATGGTGCGATCCTGTTGCCCTTCGACGCTGCCATCGCCGCGCTCGAAGATCAGGCGGCAGCGGCATGACGCTGCTGGCGCTGACCGCGGCGGCGTCCGAGGCCGCCGAGAAGGCGGCGGAAACCGTAACCGATACCGCGCTGATCGAAGGCGCGATCCTGCTCGGCGTCGCGACGCTGTTCGTGCTGATCTTCCGCCGGCTCGGCCTGGGCGCGGTGCTGGGTTATCTGATCGCCGGGGCGATCGTGGGGCCGCACGGGCTGGGTCTTGTCGGCGGCGGCGAGTCGAAGCTGGCGTTCGCCGAACTCGGTATCGCCTTCCTGCTTTTCCTTGTCGGGCTTGAGCTGTCGCCGGGGCGGCTGTGGCAGATGCGCCGCGCGATTTTCGGTCTGGGCATGGCACAGGTCGTTGTGACCGGGCTGATTCTGACCGGATTGATCCACCTGACGCTCGGCTTCAGCCCGGCGGCGTCGCTTGCACTCGGCCTGCCGCTCGCGCTGTCGTCGACCGCGCAGGTGCTTCCCGGCCTCAAAAGCTCGGGCCGGATCAATTCGCCCTTTGGTGAAAAGGCCTTTTCGATCCTGCTGTTCCAGGATCTCGCGATCGTCCCGATGATCACGATCGTCGCCGTCCTGTCGCGCGCGCCCGCCGACCCCTCGGCACCGCCTGGCTGGCAGATGGCCTTTTTTACCTTGTGGGCGATCGTCGTGCTGGTCCTCGCCGGACGTTTCATCGTCAATCCGCTGCTGCGGATCATCGGCCGTTATGGCGAGCGCGAACTGTTCGTCATCGTCGGCCTGCTGACCATCCTTGCCAGTGCGGCGCTGATGCACAGCCTGCACCTGTCGACGGCTCTCGGCGCTTTTATCGCGGGCGTCATGCTGGCCGATTCGCCGTATCGCCACGAGATTGAATCCGACGTCGAACCCTTTCGCCTGATCCTCCTTGGCCTCTTTTTCCTTGCCGTCGGCATGGTGCTCGACGTCGGCGCGGTGATGGAGCGCCCGTTGCTCGTCCTGGGCCTCGCGCTGGGGCTCGTTGCGGTCAAGGTGGTGGTGCTGACCCTGATCGTGCGGCTGTTCGGCAAGCCTTGGCCGGTGGCGCTGGGGCTGGGCCTGCTGCTCAGTCAGGGCGGCGAGTTCGGTTTCCTGCTGTTCGCGCAGGCGGCCGACGCGCTGCTGATCGAGCCCGAGGCGGCGAGCCTGTTCAGTGCGGTCGTGACGCTGTCGATGGTGACGACCCCGTTCCTGATGCTGTTCGCGCGCAACCTTGAATTCGCGCCGGGATCGGATGAGCCCGATCTTGACGACCCCGAAGGCGCGCCGCGCGGTTCGGCGATCGTCGTCGGCTATGGCCGCTTTGGTCAGATCGTGTCGCAGATGCTGCACGGCGTCGCCTGTTCGGTCACGCTGATCGACAAGAAGCCGAGCCAGATCGAACTGTCGAGCCGCTTCGATACCAAAGTCTATTTCGGCGACGGGCTGCGCATCGACCTGCTTCGCCGGGCGGGCGCGGAGGAAGCGCGACTGATCATCTTTTGTATCGACGATGCATCGGTCGACGCGGCGGCGCTGAAGCCGATCGTCGAGGCGTTCCCCAATGCCAAGATATTGATGCGCGTGTTCGACCGCCGCCAGCAGCTCGCATTGGACGGGTCGGGCGTCGATACGGTCGTGCGCGAAGTCTTTGAAAGTTCGGTCGCGATGGGGCTGACGGCGCTGCGCTATCTCGACGTCGACCCGAGCGAGATGGACGATGTCGAATCGACGCTGCGCCACCTTGACGATACGCGGCTTCAGGCGCAGCTCGACGAGGGCGACCTGTCGGCGGGGATGGACCATCGGTTCAAGCCGGGCGGCGGGCGCGAGGCCGACAGCGTGCTCGAAAAATACCGGCGCAAGCGGCAGGCGGCGAAAGCGGCGCGCGAAGAGAATGAGGCGATGGGGCTGACCGGTGAGGGCTAGCGGCGATCGGCGTGGCGTCCTCTTTGGGGTGGGGAGGATCTTATGTCCGCTTCCGGTCGTTTCTCGACACCCCGTCATGTCGACCTGATCGGGGAACCACCACGGCGCTGACGTCATGGACCGCCGATCAAACCCGGAGCGGCGATGGCGGCCTAGCTGTCCAGAAACGCCGCCACCGCATCGAGGCCATAATCCTCGGTCACAAAGCTCTGGCCGATACCGCGCGTCAGGATCAAGGGCAGCTTGCCGCCGCGGACCTTTTTGTCGTGCGCCATATGCGCGGCGAGCGTCGCGCCGTCGCTGTTGACGCCCGCGCTCGCGAGGCTGTGCGGCAGGTCGACGCTGGCAAGGTGGGCGCGAACCCGTTCGGCGTCGCCCACAGGACAGAGGCCGTTCGCGGCCGAGAATTGATGCGCGAGCACCATGCCCGCGGCAACCGCTTCGCCGTGGAGCAGGCGGTCCGAGTAGCCGGTTTCGGCCTCGAGCGCGTGGCCGAAGCTGTGGCCGAGGTTGAGCAGGGCGCGGATATCCTGCGTCTCGCGTTCGTCGGCGGCGACGATGCGCGCCTTTGCGGCGACGCTGTGGGCAATCGCATAGGCACGCGCCGCGCTGTCGCCCGCGAGGAGGGCTGCGCCGTTCGCCTCGCACCAGGCGAAAAAATCGGCATCGTCGATCAGGCCATATTTCACCACTTCGGCATAGCCCGCGCCGAGTTCGCGACGCGGCAGCGTAGCGAGTGTCGTCGGGTCGATGACGACGAGTGCGGGCTGGTGGAAGGCGCCGATCAGATTCTTGCCCGCGGGAACATTGATCGCGGTCTTGCCGCCGACGCTGCTGTCGACCTGGGCGAGCAGGGTGGTCGGGACCTGGATGAAATTGCAGCCGCGTTTGACGATGCTGCACGCGAACCCGACGAGGTCGCCGATCACGCCGCCGCCCAGCGCGATGACATGGTCGCCGCGCTCGACCCCTTCGCCGATCAGCCATTCGGTGAGCCGCGCGAGGCCAGCCCAGCTTTTGGTCGCCTCGCCGGGTTCCAGGACAAAGGACGAAAAGGAAACCCCCTCGTTGCCGAGCGCGACGCCGACGCGCCGCAGATAATGGTCCGCGACATGCGTGTCGGTGACGATCATCGTGCGCGGACGTTTGAGCAGCGGTGCGACGTGGCCGCCGATCGCCTCAAGCAACCCGTCGCCGATCAGGATGGGATAGCTGCGAGCCCCCAGTTCGACAGTCAGGCTTTCCATTGCGACAATGCCTCCAGGATCGCGCGCACCGTGTGGTCGTGCGGCGTGCTTGCCGAACTGACGCGCAAATGCGCTTCGGCATAGATGGGATTGCGCACCGCCGCCAGTTCGCGCAGCACCTCGCTGGGGTCGCGGTTCTTGAGCAGCGGGCGATGACTGCGGCGCCCGACGCGGTCGACCAGCGTCGCAATATCGGCATCGAGCCAGATGCAGAGGCTGCGCTGCAGGATCAGCGCGCGCGTGTCGTCGTTGATGAAGGCACCGCCGCCGGTCGCGAGCACCATCGGCTTGCCGGCAAGGAGGCGCGCGATCACCCGGCGCTCGCCGTCGCGGAAATGCCCTTCGCCGAACCGTGCGAAAATGTCGGAGATCGTCATGTCGGCGGCGCGCTCGATTTCATCGTCGGCATCGGCAAACCGCATCCCCAACCGCTGCGCGAGGCGGCGCCCGATCGTCGATTTGCCCGACCCCATCAACCCGACGAGCACGATCGACCGATCGCGGATCGACGCAGGGATAGCCGGAAGGGGGCTTTTCGGGTTTCGCGACATGGTGCGCGCGGCTATACCGACCATCCCGCGCGGGACAATGGTTTTGCGCGACGGGGGACGAACGGCGGACATGGGATTGTCCGCGCGAGATGGTTCGGGAACGGGCCGCCGGGTGACGCGATGGCCGATCGGGCCGGAGATGATTGAGGTAGACGTGACCGACAGGATGGCCGAAAGCGCGACGCAATGAAGAAGATGACGTTATCGCTCGTGCTGGGCCTGTCGGGAACCGCGATGGCCGCCGTGATCGTGCTGCCTGCGCTCGCCCAGGAATCGCTGTTGCCCGAAGGGTTCGGTGCCCCCGCCGACACGCCCGCGCCGCGGCCGTCGCCCACGCCTTCGGCCACCCCGGCACCGACGACGGGGGCGGCGCCGAAGAATGGCGCGACCCCGCCTCCCGTCGCGCCGACCCTGGGCGCCCCGACGACAGCGACCGATCCGACCGAAGCGGGCGAGGAGGCCGAGGAAGACGAAGAGGTCGCATCGGGCGGGCTGAAATATGACCTGCCGCCCGGCGCGCGCCGCCTGCTGACCCGCATCGGGCCGCTGACCCCCGAAACGGGCGGCCTTGCCCCCGACGCCTTTGGCGTGCGCGGACAATATGCGGCCGCGATCATGCGCAAGACCAGCGGTCAGCTCGCGTCGCGCTGGGGACAGATATTGCTCCGCCGTTCGCTGGCATCGGCCATCGATACGCCCGATACGATCAACGGTGCCGACCTGGCCGCCGATCGCGCGTCGTTGCTGCTCCGCATGGGCGAATCGATCACCGCGCGGCGGATCGTGCAGTCGGTCGATTATGACCGAGCCAGCCCGCGCCTGGTCGCCGCGGCGCAACAGGCCTATCTTGCCAATGCCGATCCCGCCGGCATGTGCCCCTATGTCCCCGCGGGGCTGGCGCATGGCGACGAACAGGCGTGGCGCCTGTCGGCGGCGATCTGTGCCGGCCTGTCGGGCGAAGCCGGTCCCGCGGGCTGGGCCATCGGCCGGGTCCGGTCGAGCGGCAGAATTTCCAACTTCGACATATTGCTCGCCGAACGCGTGCTCGGCGCGACCGGGGCAGGGCGCCGATCGACGACGATCGAGTGGACCGATATCGACCGGCTGACCAGCTGGCGCTTTGGCATGGCGACCGCCACCGCGATCCCGGTGCCCGAAACGCTGCGCACGTCCGCTCCCTTTTACATGAAGGGCTGGACCGTGCTCGCGCCGATGACCGACATGGCGAACCGCGTTGCTGCGGCGCCCGAGGCGGCGGCGCGCGGCGTCCTGTCGAGCGAGGCCTATGTGTCGTTGCTCAGCGCCGCGGCCAGCGAAGAGGAGCCTGCCGAAACGCTGCTGGCGCAAACCGAACAGCTTCGCGGCGCCTTTCGCCTGGCAACCGGCGCCAATCGTTATGCCGCGATGGAGAGATTGTGGAGCGCGGGCGGCACGCCGACCCAAAGCTATGCGGCGATGGTCGCGACGGCGCGCGCCGCAGCCGCGCTGCCGACGAGCACCGCCGTCGGCGACGATCCCTGGCAGCTTTTGGGATCGATGCTCGCGGCGGGTTATGACGAGAATGCGTTGGCGTGGGTGCCCACGGTTTCGGTCGGAAGCCGGGCGTGGGGCGTGCTTGCGGTCGGATCGCCGCGGCCGCTGACCGGCATGAGCGCGGGCGCGGTCGACCAGTTTGCGGGGGATGATGACAGCGCCGAAACGCTGCGCTCGAAATTCCTGCTCGCGGGGCTTGCGGGGCTGGGGCGGCTTGATGCCGAGGCCGCATCGGCCGCGGCGAGCGACCTTGGCGTCGACCTGGGCAAGCAGACCCGCTGGTCGCGCGCGATCATGGCGGCGGCCGAGCGACGCGAGCCGGGCATGGTTGCGCTGCTTGCGGCGGCAGGGATGCAGGGCGAATGGGCCAAGGTGCCGCCCTATCATCTCTATCATATCGTCCGCGCGCTTCGCGAGGTCGGCCTGGCGCCGGAAGCGCGGATGATTGCCGCCGAAGCGCTGGTGCGTGTCTGACGCCGTAATGTTTGGGCCGCGCCATGTCTGATGGCGCCCTGATCGATCGGTTTCTGGAGATGATGGCGGCCGAGCGCGGCGCGTCGCGCAACACGCTCGCCGCCTATCGCCGCGACCTTGAACAGGCGGCCGAATGGGTCAAGGGCCCGCTCGGCGATGCGGGCGTGGCGGATCTGCGCAAATTAATGGCGGATTACCAGTCGCTTGCCGCCAGCAGCGCGGCGCGAAAATTGTCGGCGCTGCGCCAGTTCTTCGCCTTTCTGGAGGATGAGGGCGAGCGCGCAGACAATCCGGCGCTCGATATCGCGCGGCCCACGACGCGGCGCCCGCTGCCGCGCATCCTGACCCACGGCGATGTCGAGCAATTGTTCCAACAGGCGGGCGAGGAGGCCGGAGGCGCGGCGCCCCCCACGGCGGCGGTGCGAATGCTGCTATTGCTCGAATTGCTCTATGGGTCGGGACTGCGCGCCAGCGAACTGGTGTCGTTGCCGCGCCGCGCCGTCGCGGGCGAACGCGAATATCTGATCGTGCGCGGCAAGGGCGACAAGGAACGGCTGGTGCCGCTGTCGGCGCGCGCGCGCGACGCGTTCGACCGCTGGTTGCCGCTTGTCGCCGATGGGTCGCCGTGGCTGTTCCCATCGGGAAAGGGGCATGTCTCGCGCGTGCGGCTGTTCCAGATGCTGCGCGAACTCGCGGCGCGCGCAGGGATCGACCCGGCCTCGGTCAGTCCGCATGTGCTTCGCCACGCATTTGCCACCCATTTGCTCGAAGGCGGGGCGGATTTGCGCGCGTTGCAACTGATGCTGGGTCATGCGGACATCGCGACGACCGAAATCTATACGCATGTCGACAGCCGCCGGCTGGTCGAGCTGGTCAACCGGCGCCACCCGCTGGCGCAGTTCGACGGCGTTGACCTCAAGCCGCCTTCGGCCTAGCGACTTCGCATGACAGCCTTTCTGGACTTCGAAAAACAGGTCGCGGCGCTCGATCGGCAGATCGCCGAACTGCGCGAAATGGGCGACGATCCGTCGCTCAACATCGACAACGATATCGCACGGCTCGAGGATAAATCCTCGAAAATGCTACGCGACATCTACAACAAGCTGACACCGTGGCAAAAGACGCAGGTGGCGCGCCATCCCGACCGCCCGCATTTCAAACATTATGTGGCGGGGCTGTTCGACGACTGGATGCCGCTCGCCGGTGATCGCAAATTCGGCGACGATCAGGCGATATTGGGCGGACTCGCACGCTTTCGCGGCCGCCGCGTGATGGTGATCGGCCACGAAAAGGGCGACGATATCCCCTCGCGCATGAAGCATAATTTCGGGATGGCGAAGCCCGAGGGCTATCGCAAGGCGATCCGCCTGATGCAGCTTGCCGACCGTTTCGGGCTGCCGGTGGTGACGCTCGTCGACACTTCGGGCGCCTTTCCCGGTATCCAGGCCGAAGAGCGCGGCCAGGCCGAAGCCATCGCGCGCTCGACCGAACAATGCCTGGCGCTCGGCGTGCCGATGGTCGCCGCGGTCGTCGGCGAGGGCGGTTCGGGCGGTGCGATCGCGCTCGCGGCAGCGAACCGCGTGCTGATGTTCGAGCATGCGGTCTATTCGGTGATTTCGCCCGAAGGCTGTGCGTCGATCCTGTGGCGCACGTCGGACAAGGCGGCCGATGCCGCGGCGGCGATGAAGATGTCGGCGCAGGACCTGCTCGGCATCAAGATCATCGACCGGATCGTGGCCGAACCCGTCGGCGGTGCGCATCGGGCGCCCGATGCCGCGATCGCGGCGCTGGGCGAAGCGATTGCCCAGGAACTGGACGCGCTTTCGGGGCTTTCGCGCGACAGCCTGCTCGCTGCGCGCGAGGAAAAATTCCTTGCGATGGGGCGCGCTTAGACCCTTTTTCGTCGGAACCCGATCGCCGGTCATGGCGTTCCCCTCCTGAAATCGGCAGCCGCATTTCGATGCCGGCTTGCCTTGACGCATGATGGGGATATCCATGACCGAAAGAGGCAAATGGGAGGCATAGGATGAGCTGGAAAACCGGAAAAACGCTGGCCGCAGCATTGGCGATGGGGGGCATCGCCGTCACCGGAGCTGCCGACGCGCAGTTGAAGGCGATCAAGACCCAGACCAATATCTCGCCCACCGAGCGCAAGCAGGGCGATGAGGCCCATCCGCAGCTGCTCCAGGAATTTGGCGGCGCTTACAGCGGTCCGCAGGCGTCCTATGTCAACCGTATCGGGCAGAATATCGCGGTCCAGTCGGGGCTGTCGCGCAGCCCGAGCGACTTTACCGTTACGCTGCTCAATTCGCCGGTGAACAACGCGTTCGCGATCCCCGGCGGTTATGTCTATGTCACGCGCCAGCTGATGGCGCTGATGAACGACGAGGCCGAACTGGCCGGCGTGCTGGGGCACGAGGTCGGCCATGTCGCGGCGCAGCACAGCAAGAAGCGCCAGTCGGCGGCGACGCGCAACCAGATACTTGGCGTACTGGGCGCGGTGCTGGGCGGAGCGATCGGGGACAATGGCGGGCTGCTCGGCGGCCTCGGCGGACTGCTTCAGAATAATTCGCTGAAGGTCGCGCAGCTGGCGACATTGGGCTTTTCGCGCAGCCAGGAATTGCAGGCCGACCAGCTTGGCGTCCAATATCTGCGCAGTGCGGGGTACGACCCGCTTGCGCTGTCGACGATGCTGGCGAGCCTCGCCAACCAGACGACGCTCGACGCGCGCCTGTCGGGCGGCGACGCGCGATCGCTGCCCGAATGGGCGAGCACGCACCCCGATCCTGCCTCGCGCGTTCGCAACGCCCAGACGCTGGCGAACCGGGTCGGCGGCCGCGGCGGCAATCGCAACGCGGCGGCTTTCCTGACCTCGGTCGATGGCGTTCTGTATGGCGACGACCCGGCGCAAGGCGTGGTCGAGGGGCGCGATTTCCTGCATCCTGACCTGCGGCTCCGCTTCACCGTCCCGAACGGTTATGGGATGCAGAACGGGTCCGACGCGGTGCTGGTCAGCGGCAACGGCGGACAGGCGCAATTTTCGACCGGGCCCTATCGCGGCGACATGAACGCCTATATCGCCGCGGCGTTCAAGGCCGTGGCAGGCAACACCCAGGTCAGCCCCGGTGCGATCCAGCGCACGACGGTGAACGGCATCCCGGCATCCTATTCGACCGCGCGCGTCAACAGCCAGTCGGGGCAGGTTGACGTCACCGTCTTTGCCTATGAATTTTCGCGAAGCAGCGCGTTCCACTTCGTCACGCTGACCAAGGCGGGCGGCGGCGGCGTGTTCAATTCGATGCTGGGCAGCGTCCGGCGATTGAGCACGGCCGAGGCGGCGGCGATCAAGCCGCGGCGCATCGATGTCGTAACCGTCGGCCGCGGCGACACGATGGCGAGCCTGGCGCGACGGATGGCCTATAGCAATTATCAGGCCGAACGTTTCCAGGTGCTCAATCGCCTGACGGCGTCCAGCCGGCTGACGCCGGGACAGAAGGTCAAGATCGTGGTCTATGCCAGCCGTTGACGGCGTAGCGGATACGAAAAAGGGCGGTGGATCGCTCCACCGCCCTTCCGTTTTTGCTCACGCCCGAAGGCGCGGTAGCAGCAACGATTAGTCCAGCTCAGCCGAAACCGAGTTGAAGGTGTTGCTGACGCCGTTACCAACGGCACCCATCGCGGTGATGCCGGCGACGGCGATCAGAGCGGCGATCAGGCCGTATTCGATGGCGGTCGCGGCTTTGGTGTCGCGGACGAACTTTTTGATGAACTTCATGACTGGTCTCCTGATTTCACTTACCCTGTTGACGGTCTGGTCTGGGTCAACAATCGGTGGTTTAAGGCGAATAGGTTTTGAAAATCTTAATGGACGCCGCGGTTTGCTGGTCCGCTGGCCGTCCTGAAAAGGGACAGCCGCCGCGGCGTTACATATGTGTTTCGGCTGCGGAAGACGCCTTGTTCCACATATTGTTCGTGGCGTTGGCGACATTGCCAATCGCGACGACGGCCGCCAAGAATATGAGCGCCAAGATCAGCCCATATTCGACGGCTGTGGCGGCCCTGGTCGACCGCATCAGCCTGTAAAAGCTTCGCATTGTTCCACCCCTGACTAAAATTATAGTTCCCGAGGGTCGTTTTATTCGCATAGGAAGGTTAACAATTTGTCCGTCTCCGCCCCAGAAAACCGCCAAAAATGCCGCTGATCGTCGCCGCTGCGGCGCTGGTCGATCGCGACGGGCGACTGCTTGTCCAGCAGCGCCCCGAAGGCCTGTCGATGGCCGGGCTGTGGGAATTTCCGGGCGGCAAGCTCGAACCCGGCGAAACGCCCGAAGCGGCGCTGATCCGCGAACTGGACGAGGAACTGGCGATCGACGTCGACCATGCCTGCCTCGCGCCCGCCTGTTTTGCCAGCGAAGCATTGGGCGACAAACATTTGCTGTTGCTGCTGTATGTGTGCCGGAAATGGCGCGGGACGCCGGTGGCGCGGCACGCCAGCGCGCTGCGCTGGGTGCGCCCGGTCGAATTGCACGGGCTTGCCATGCCGCCCGCCGACACGCCGTTGATCGGCTTGCTTGAGGCGCTGATCTAGGATTCCGACGCTAAGGGTCCCGACCCTGGTCTTTCGGTTTCAGCGCGTCGGCCAGCGAGGCGGTGCCGCTGCCGCGCCGCGCGGGTTGCGGCTGATCGGGATGCGGCGCCCAGCCGCTGAAATGGACGATCCGGAACGCCTCGCCGATACGGCCATCGGGATCGGCGTGCGCGGCGAAGGCGGCGGCGATGCGCGCGGCCTCTTCGCGCGTCAACGGCGGCGGCGCGGGGGCGAGGCGGCTCGACAGGCCGGCGGCGCGCAGGTCGCGAACCAGCCCGAACCAGTCGCCATAACGCACCGTCAGCGCCTCGACATCGACGACCGGCAGCGTGAAACCGACACGCTGGAGCAAATTCCCCGTCGCCGCGAGGTCGATCTGGGGATGCAGCCGCGCGATCGAGCGCACGCCTTCGGCCATCACCGCCCGGCGCAGCCGCGGCAGGCTGCCGTCGCCAACGAACGCCCCGAGCAGCAGCCCGTCGGGCGCGAGCAGCGCACGAAGACGGACGAGCGCGCCCGGCACGTCGTTGACGCTGTCGAGCCCGCCGGGCCACAGGATCAGGTCAAAGCTGGCGAAGGGCAGGTCGACCGCATCGGCCTCCACCGCAATCGCCCGGGTTTGCGCGGCAAGGCGCGGTGCGGCTTCGACGATGGTGAGTTCGGTGCCGATCGCGCGCAAATGCTGGACCAGCGCCGCATCATGCGCGCCGATCAGCAAGGTGCGGCGAAATTCCCGCGTCACCATCGCCAGCCGGTCGAGCAGCGTTTCGGCGATGATCGGCGCCAGAAAATTGGCCGATGCGGGCAGCCGCGCCATGCGGTCGCGCTGGGCGCGATGGCGGCCGCCGGAAAAAAGCGGGCGAGGAGATTGCGACATGCGCTGCTTGTGCCGTCCCCGGCGATGCTACACAAGTCGATGATGGCGAGTGCGACGGGGGATGTCGAAACAGACGGGGCGGTGGCCGGGAAACTGGCGCGCGGGCTGCGCGCGGCGGCGCGGGCGATTGTCGATTATGCGCTGCCCCCGCGCTGCCCCGGCTGCGGCGTCATCGTCGGCGAGGACCGCCAGTTTTGCCTCGATTGCTGGTCGTCGCTCGATTTTCTTGACGGACCAAGCTGTTCGCGCTGTTCGATCCCGCTGCCGACCGCCTTGCCGGGCGGCCCGATCGCCTGCGGCGCGTGCCTTGCCAGTCCCCCGCCGTTCGAGGGCGCGCCGGCCGCCGTTGCCTATGGCCGCGTGGCGCGGACCGTGGCGCTGCGGCTCAAATATGGGCGGCGGACGGGCCATGCGCGGCTGATGGCGCGGTTGATGGCCCGGCAGCTCGCGGCGCTGGGCGACGCCGACGCAATCCTGCTGGTGCCCGTGCCGTTGCACCGCTGGCGGCTGTGGTCGCGCGGGTTCAACCAGGCGGCGCTGGTTGTGGACGAACTGGCGCGGTTGACCGGCGCGGCGCGCGACCACCACCTGCTGTTGCGCGTCAAGGCCACGGCATCCCTGCGCGGCAAGGCGCGGCGCGAGCGCGAGCGAATCGTCACCGGGGCGTTTGCGCTGACCCCCGATGCCAAGGCGCGCGCCGCCGGACGCCACGTCGTGCTGGTAGACGATGTGCACGCCAGCGGAGCCACGCTGCGCGCGGCGGCGCGGACGCTTCGCCGCAGCGGCGCTTCCCGCGTGTCCGCGCTTGCCTGGGCCAGGGTCGTCCCCGATGCGCTGATGACCAGCAACATATTTGACTTTGCTTCGTTGGATTCCGATATGACGGGTCAAGAGATGACAGGATAGCCGCATGGCAAAGATCGAAGTTTTTACGAAATTCTTCTGCCCCTATTGCACGCGGGCCAAGGCGTTGCTCGATCGCAAGGGCGTGGCCTATGAGGAAATCGACCTGACGATGGATCGCGCCGGGTTCGATGCGATGGTCGCGCGCACCGGCGGCGCGCGCACCGTCCCCCAGATTTTCATCGATGGCAAACATGTCGGCGGCAGCGACGACCTGGCTGCGCTCGATGCGCGCGGCGGGCTTGATCCCATGCTGGGGCTCGGCTGACCTTGATCGTTTTCGATCTTTGTTGCGCCGCCGGCGATCACCGCTTCGAGGCCTGGTTCGCGAGCAGCGACAGCTTTGCCGAACAGCAGGCGCGCGGCTTGATCAACTGCCCGGTGTGCGGCGACGATGCGGTGACAAAGGCGGTGATGGCGCCGCGGCTGGGCGCGAAATCGAACCAGCAACTGACCGTTGCGGCGCCCCCCGAATCGACCGCAGGTAAAGAGGTATCGCCCGAAATGGTGCGCAAGCTGCTGGCCGATATTGCCGCCAAGCAGGCCGAGATGTTGCCGCAATCGCGCTGGGTCGGCCGTGAATTTGCCGACGCCGCCCGTGCGATGCACGAAGGACGCGCGGCGGAGGATCTGATCCACGGACAGGCTTCGCCCGACGAGGTGCAAGCCCTGCGCGACGACGGCATTGCCGCGATGCCTTTGCTGGTGCCGGTGGTTCCCCCCGAAACGGCGAATTGATCCGCGCCGATTGACGCTGTGCCTTTTGCGCCGCTACACGAACCGCGGCGCACCCGTAGCTCAGCAGGATAGAGCATCAGATTCCTAATCTGGGGGCCACTGGTTCGAATCCAGTCGGGTGCACCATTTTTCAATGACTTAGATTAATCTGGCTACAAGACTTCTTTAGCTGAGGCCTTGCGGACTTGGGCATTCGAAAGATCCCTCAGTTCTGGAGAGTTTTTGACCGGAGCGAGCGTAGGCTCGCTTGCATCAGCAAGCTCATAGCAATCACAGATTTGCGGCAGCGTCGTTCCTGCGTCAGCTTCGCGCCTCGATCCAGCCATCGGATGATAGCGACCGGTATCCTGAAAGCTGCCACAATGTTTGCGTTCGCCGCTCGGTTGGGGCGACGGCTGCTACCGTCTTGGGGTCTATACCGAGCTCGGGGTCGGGGTTGCCGCGGACGCTGCCAAGGCACAGGCACTTTATCAGAAGGGCTGCGACGATGAGGATGGAGACGGCTGCAGGCATTCGCCGAGATACATGCCCAGGGCCGCGGCGTGCCGCGGGACAGCGCGCAGGCCGAATTGCTCTATGGGAAAGCCTGCGACAATCTGCACTTCGGGGCCTGCATGCCGTTCGTCGCGATGGAGGAATACGGCCCGTCCAGAGCCGGTAGCGCGGCATCCCGGCAAGACCGTATCGCCCCTCCCGACGCCTCGCGGAAAATCAGGCCAAACCGGCGCCTGCAGCAACGGGAATGCCGAAGACAGCCCGGAAACTTCCGGCAGGCTGGGAGCGAACTATTCCGGAGCCTGGTCGCCTCACGCTGTTGGAGACTGACGGTGCCGGTGGAATTACTACTGCGCGAAAGAGCCTTCCAACGAACGCCGGGAATCTGCGCTCATTCGCTGGCGAACTTCACCAACTGCTGGATGTGGATGGCAAGATCGCGATCCTCATCGATGCCGCCCTTGTGGTTGATGCCAATCACCTTCCCGTCTTCGGCAAGCAAGGGGCCGCCCGACATTCCCTCGGTAATCCGAATGCCGACATCTATTTGCTGAACGGCGTGCTTTACGGGGAGCGAGCTCACGGTCCCCTTCCGGACGTTGAGCCGGTCGCCAAATCCGAACTGGGGATATCCGACCGACGTCACATGGTCCTCTACAGCGGGTGGTTTCTCCGTGACTTCAAGCTCATAATATTCATTCGGCGGCACAGCATGCGCAATAATGGCAAGGTCGCGGTGGGGGCAGGTCTTGGCGACGGTTACCGGGATCTTGTTCGAAAGCCGCGACGGATGATAGACGATGATTGGCTCGCTCGCTTCACTGACGCAGTGCGCTGCGGTTACCAGACCGTAGTCCTTGAGGAAGAAGGCGGTTCCCTGGCGGCCTTTCGGTCCGGAATGTTCGATCACCCATACGGCGCGATCGCGCACTTCGGCTGGTGTCGGCTCGATACCGATCGGCGCTTTTGGAAACAGCAGGTTGAAGCGTTTGGCAAGATTGCGGAAAACGGGATCGGACGCGCCTTTGATATCGCTGAGCCAGCTAAGCTTGCCGCGAAGATGGCTTTCAAGGCTCGCTGTCCCCCCATGCTTGGCGTGATATTTGGCTTCAGCGGCGGTCTCGCCCAGCTTCTCGATCGAATATAGCCCCGAACGCAGATTGCGGATGAAGCGCCTGTCGAGATTGAGGCCTTCGTTGATACGCACGCCGGTAATGATCCGGCGCGAATGCCGGTCGGCATAATGGGCCTTTTCCGGATTGATCGCAAAGCCATTCGTTTCAAACGCCGACCGCAAGTCCGTCGACAGCAAATCGGGCGACACATTTCCCGTCGGGGGCAGAGCCGCCTCGAACAGGCCGGACAGCGGCCTGTAGCTCGAAAAGCTGATGTCGTCGGCGTAGCGCGTATAGATGCAGCGCGTCGCCTTCGCCACCGCCAGCAATTCCTTGTCGAGCCGGAAACAGACCATGTTGGAGATGACCGGGCTGCTCGGCGCCCCTTGCGGCAGGCGGTTTTGGTTGCAGCAAAGGCGAGCGAGAATCTCGGCAACGCGGCGATCGATCCCCAGCGATCGGAAGAGCCCCTCGACGCGGTTCTCGGTGATCGCTCCGAAGAAATCCCTGATGTCGAGATTGAGGACAAATTTGCTCTTCACATGCGAGCGGGCATTTGTCTTCACTGACTTGTCCGCAACAAAGCCGTGCACCGGGTGGCGGACCCTGTACATCGGTGTGAGCAGATCGGCGATCCTGCGCTGCAGATGCTTCAGGCGGTCCTGCGGCGCGGTGATGATCCGCAGCTTGCCAGCGCCTTTCGCAATGTTGAAATCGCGATACATGCGGTGACGGAACCACCAGATGCGCTTGAGCTCAGCCGACGAGAGGCCAAGATGGGCGAGCAGCGCGGCCTCGGTCTCAAGGGCCGGGGGTATGGTCACCCGCGGAGGCGGACCGAACATCATTGCCGGACTTGGCACGGAGTCTCCCTTCCAATCACGCCATGGCTCCGTGATACGGCGGCGCGTACGATTTCTTCTAGACATTGACTCTCACGCCGCAGTTACGACAGCGCGTATGCGAGGGGAGACCCCGTGCGCCTTGACTAGCAAGGACGGCCCACTGTGCCCAGTGGGGACGTCACCATATTGGAAGGCGTGCGTAGATCGCGGAAACCATGCTTGCCTTCATTCGGCGTCGTCCGCGTCATCGCCGGTTGCCGCATCGAGCTGTTTAGACGCGTCGCGGACAAAGACTTTCGCCAGCTCTTCTTGGTCATCGGAAAATTGCCCCGCGGCGAGCATCATCGAAGCAACCTCCAGCAGTTGGCGAAGATCGACAAACTCCCAGCTTACCGGGCCGCGCAGCTGTCGATATTCGCCAATGGTCGAAGACACATGGGACATGATCATGTCGATGACGAAAATGATGACCCGCGGATCTTCGAGATTGCAATCGATCCAGGCCTTGATGGGGGCTGGCCCTCGAAGGCTGTCCCAGAGAGAAACCACCTGCCAGCCAACCGGCGCCGTCAATATGATCCCCGGATCGGTCTCGACCGCCGCGATAAAGTCGTCGGCAAGTGCGCGCGCTTCATCTGCTTCAAGAACGCTGTCTTCCATCCGTCGCCTGACGTCATCAGCAAGGTCCATGTTGTGCGGCTCGAACTGGCCCGCGAGGATGATCGCGCTCGTCGATGCGCCTGCGCCGACCAACGCCTCGCGTAAGGCTTCGCTCCGGCGCTCCGAAGGAATTTGCAGCAGGCATCGTCTGGCAAGGCCCCTGATATCCTCGCGCCCATGCTGCCATCGCATTCCCGGGTCGGCCTTCCCGCATGTGAGTATCTCGTCGCCCCGCCGCGCGACGAGCCACAGCAGAGGGATGGGGTGCGAGAATGCTCCGGCGGTGACCTGATACAGGGCCGCAAGAAACTTCGGCAGGAACGTCCCGCCGGATATGACTGCGCGTCCCATGGCATCACTCAGCAGAACGTCGAGCGCCGCATCGTCGGCGATGGCCTGCTTGATCCGCTCGAGGTCGGCTTGGCTATATTCATCTTCGGGGGGACACATGCGGAAATAGGCCTCGAACCCCAAGGGTGCGCCGACGCGCCATCGGCCCTCGACCTTTGACCGGTCAAAATGATGGGCATTGTCGAGGAGCCTTGCCGCGTTCGGAAACAGCCGCGAAAAGAGGTGGACCACTTGGCTGCGGCGCGGTTCGGGGACACGTTCGACGATCGACTGCACGATCTTCTTGCGCTCGACGTCGCGCAAGGATTGCTGGTTGTCACCAGTCACGATCTCCTTGTGATCGCGAATGCCGTCATAGAAATCGCGCTCGAACAGCCGCCACAGTTCGAGCACGAAGAAGTCCGGAAAATAGGCCTCACCGGCAATCGACGGCCAGGCGATCGAGAGGCCATTGGTGAAGCGGACAACATCGCGCGGGGACCGCAGATAGACGTCGGATGCCAAATGCGCGGCGTAGAACCAATCCATCTGGTCGAAGTCGGGCTCGGCGGCGATGAGCGGATCGACGCCGCGCGCCAGCAGGCCGCGCAGGCCTGCAAGCGTGGCGTGTGGCAAATCGAACTCGGCCTGCACGATCTTTTCCCGGTAGCTCGGCAGGCGCCGGGCGCGCTGATCGGCCCTGGCATCCGCGAGAGCCACGTCGACGATGTCGCGGTCGTAGACGAGCAAATGCGTCACACCGGGCAAATTGCCGAATGTCTTGACGATACTGAGGAGCTGGCGAAGATCGCTCGGTTGCAGGCGATCCAGATCGTCGACGACAATGAGCACGCGGCCGTTCGCACCCGTCAACCGCCCCACTAGCTTGTCGAAGCGTTTCGACAGATCGTCCGCGGTCGGCTTATTTTTGAGGGCACTGACGATCGTGCCCTTGATTGCGCCCGACAGCGGCGCGACGGCTCCGCCGCTGAACAGGGTGACTGCGCCGGCCGCCGATGCACCGACCGCGTCGGAGTGATCGCGCGCACCACCGACGAATGTCTTGACCTTTCGCCATGTCCGCTGCGGAAGGCTCAGCGACCGGGGTCCTAGCACCACTTCGACTGCGTCGGTGAGCGCCGAGAGATAGCCGGTCGTGAGCGCATCGACGCCGGAAAAGAACCAGGGGTTGAACGCCTGGATGACAATCTGCTCGCCCTCGGGCCGCGCGGTATCGAGGCGTCGTACATGCTCGAGGCAGAGATTGACCGCGCTGCTCTTGCCCATCCCCCACCGCGCCTGCAATCCGACAACTAGGCCCGCATCGGGCGCCCGTTCCACGAGGCCGAGTGCAAGCGCCTTGGCGAACGCTCCGAAGCCAAGCAGATCGTCGTCGGATGTCTCGATCGGCGCGTCACCGCCAAGGCGATCGCCGGTTACGGATTGGCTGGCGCTCTCGGTTTCTCCTGTCATGAACCTCCTGTACCGCGAGCAAGCCGCGCGCTTAACTGAAATGGCAGTCGATCCCGCCCAAATGGCCGGCTCTCAGATTGCGGCTGTCCTTTATGAAATCGGTGCAGGAGCCTTCGATTTGGCAGTGCTTGTCGGATAGCCGAAGGCGAAGAAGAAGTGGGACACTCTGATCGTACCATGCGTGGCAGCCAGTGCCGGATCTCGATCATGTTCGGTGTCGAAATCGGCAGACGCGAACAGCGATGATGGCTGGCAATAAGCTTCGCCGGTCTGAGCGGGCTTGAGGCGAAGCAGCGTGGCCAACTCGGCATCGCCCAATGCCTTCCGAATGGGCGGCACTACTTCGTCCTGCGGATCCAGAAGGACGCCGACCATCGCAGCAACCGCCTGACCCCGGCTATAAATCCCGGTGACAAATCGACCAAGTCCCTTCTCTCGAAGATAATGGTCACGATGCTTCTTCTGCCGCCCAAGGCGTTTGAATTCGAAGACCAGCTTCATCGAATGGACATCGCTGTTCCACCCGTAGACAATATCCGTCCGGCGCTCCTCAACCAGGACGCCAGTTGCGGGATCGAATTCGCCGATGATGTCCTCCGCAGCCCAAATCCCGAACAGCCCTCGTTCGCGCGCGACATGATTCTCGACATAGATTTTGAGCCGCTTGGTAAGTGCGGTTTCCTTGGTGGCCGGGTTGAAGTCGGGTCGCGGCCGTTCGGCGAGTTCAGCCCAGCCTTGGCGCAAGGCTTCCACTGCTTCAGTTGCCGGCTGTAACGGGAAGGCAGCGAGCCAGTCACCAATTCCCGTCATGCAGTCGCCGCCGATTTTTCGATCCTTGCACGAGACTGGACCGTTCGTACGATATGTTCGGCGTCGCGCAGCGCCTGGCGCACGGTCCAGCTGCGCTGCGTCAGAGGCCGGACCAGATAAAGGCTGCCGTCGATCCAGAGATGCGCGTCGGGAACGAGTGACAGATGATCACCCGAAGGGATCGTCCGGAGGCCCGACTTCCGAAGCGCAGACAAAGTTTCAAGAACCAGTTCATCGTCGATACTGGCGTCCGCCGCCGTGACAGCCTGACCATTCTCGGCGTAGCTAATTCGTACGATTCCCGAGAGACCTGCACGCCGTGGATCATTGGTCACGACATCGACGCTGAATTGTCCCTGGCCCCCCGTGCGATCGCGCCAAGCTGTCAACGCATGGGCGAGGGTACCAGCATAGGCGCTGAAATCGGCGCGGCCCGCAGTTCGCTGGGCGGGGGTGTCGAGACTCTTGAAGCTCCGCGGACGGATCGAAGGCATCAGAATCTTGACCGTCTCGGTGATGAGCGTCCGCTCTTCGCTTGTCAGCCCGAAATAGGAAAAGACCGCGTCGTCGAGTTCGCTGTGCACGCTTTCGTAGTAGATCTGCTGGATCAAATCCGGCTTGTCGGCCAGCTTGTCGACATGCACGTCCACCGCGGCGAGTGCCGCGGTGGCGGCTTCCGGGTCGGGTGCATCTTCGGGCGGAAAGAAGGGAAAGGCATCGACGTCGGTCAGATGAATGCCGTTGCGTTCGCACAGCATCTTCCAACCGCGCATCATCAGAAAGTAGCGTGCGAGGGTCGAGCGAAGATAGACGGCCGCGAATTTCAGAAGCGGCGCATCGACCTTCGGACCGGCGATGACACCGACGCTGTGGGTAAAGCTCGCCGGCGCGTCATAATAAGCCGCGCGTACATTGAGCTGCCCGCGCGAAAATCCATCGGGGAAGAGGACTCGCGGACCATCGAATACGCTCAGCACCGATTCGTTCAAGCCGACCACGGTCCTTCTATCGGCAGGCCAGGGAACGAGCAGCTCGGGAGACAGAACGGGAACGCCGGCGCTCAGCGCCTTTGTCGTAACGTGACGCATCGCGTGGAGGGGGCCTGGATCGACGGCGACACGGGTCTTGTCCTCGACGTGAATGCCCTTGCGATATGTCCAACGGCGGTTCTTTGCCGGACCCCGCCAGAAATTGGCGAAGGTTCCGCGCAGGCCGAGGCGGCTCAAAATGGCGAGATCGTTGGCATCGCCCCACATCATGGTCACGAGAAGCTGCGGGTCTTCTGCCACCGACCGGCTTTGGAGCGCGTGACGATCCGCCGACTGCATCGTGAGGCGGCCCAGCGCAAGGCTGAGATCCGCTTTCGGGACCAGATAGTCGAAGACTTCGCCGAATGGGATCGCTTCCGGCACTGTCGCACCGCGTCGTTCGCCGAGAAACACATGACATGTATTTTCGGCAGTGGGGAACAGCAGGCCCTGCAGATCACCGAAATTGATGATCCTTCTCGGCCTGTAGGCGCGGAGAAGATAAGACACAAAGGCCTCGCTCGATGCGCCGAGAAGTTGTCCGATCGGAAGAATAAGGCAGGCACGCCCACCCTCCTCAAGGAAGTCGAGCGCGCGGAGCGCATAGGCGCCCGCGACCTGCCGCCGCGCAAAAGGAGCGCGCGCCCGATCAGCCCAGGCATCAGCCGAAGTATGTTCCTTGCCTTCGGGCTCAGCCCAAGGCGGATTGGAGATGACCAGCGAGAAGCGGCGGCCATGGAAGGCATGATCGTCGCTGAAGAAATCTGCGGTTTCCCGTCCATGGGCCAGGTTTCGACCCTTTAGCGGCGGCAGCTTGGTGCCGTCGCGTTCCTGCGCTTCCAGAATGTCGGCTGGGGCCAATCCCTCGAGCAAGGACAGATACAGGCTGAAAGCCGTCACGCGGCAGGCCATGAAGTTGATATCGCCGCCGAAGATGCTCCGTGTGAGAAGCTCGCCGCGTTCGGCGAAGCCGAGCTGGGAACCCTTTCGCGCTTCCGCAAATGCAATCAAACGCCGATAGGCCGTTGTCAGCAAAATGCCGGACCCGCACGCTCCGTCGAAAATGGTTTCCGAAAGCGGGTCGGTCGATGTGAGCAATGCTTGATCGACCGCCAGCATCGCAAGGTTGCGGGGCGTATAATAAGCGCCGTCCGATGCCTGCTCCTCGGGCGTCAGGAATTGCTCATAAAGCCCGGACAGAAGTTCGACAGGAAGATAGCTGAAATCATAGTTCCAGAAATCGCCCTGGCCGGTTCGCATGTCCGTGCGGATCAGGAACTGGTGAAGAAGGTCGAAGTCGCTGTCCGAAAGCGCCGTCCAGGGGTCGTGGCGGTCATCGCCGAGAAAGTCGCCGTTGAAGTCGGAGCGCAACCGGTCGATCAGTTTGGCAATTCCGGCCCGATCGCGTGCGACAACAAGATCGGGGAGTTTGGCGACCGCGCGCCTCTTCCGGTAGGTTTCGCCGACGATCTCGCGGTGCTCGAGGTAGGAGATGAAAAGGACCTGCCCCATCAAGAGTTCGGCAAGGCGGCGCCGCACGAGCACATCCTTGATCGCTTCAAGTCCCGCTTCCGCCAGTTTCGCCACCGTCGTCGACAGGTTGGACAGAAGTTTCCGGTCGACGCGCGCTTTGACATCGAACCATTTCGGCATGCGCCGGGAAAGATTTGCTGTCGATATGTCGAGGGCGGAGAATGGGCCATCGGGCCGCGCCTGTTCGAGATGAAGTTCTTCGCCTGCGCCGGCGAGTTTGCGGGCCGGCAGTGCGGTCGCCTCATGCCCCTTGAGTTCGATTACAACGGTTGCGAGATTCTGGTTCCAAATCCGCTGGCGCGCGTGATCGAGATCGGCGCTCGACAAGGGCGCGTCGTCCTCGCCCACGAATACCACGGTCGGGACGCCCTCTACATCAAAGACTGCCTGCGCGCGGATCGCACCATTGGGTTTCAGGAGCGTGTTGATTTCTAGCGCATAGGGATGCGTGTCGGGAACAGGCTTGCCGCGTCGGTGCAATACTTCGGGCTCCGCAGCATAGCCGAGCTTTTCCAGCCAGTTGTTTACCGCCGTAGCTGTCACGACCATACCTCGCAGAAGAATATGATGCGGAACATAGCATGAACATCCCGCAGACAACAGCCCGCCGGTCCGTCCCATCCGATACCGCGATCACCCCTGCTCTGCCGCATGTTGCGGCGCCCCCTCAGTGTCTCGATCCTGCCCGGTCAGTTGCGGTAACAGCATCTTCTAGAGACCGGTCGATGCCCAGTCCATGAGGGAGAGCGGGTATCATAGCGGACTCGTGCGGTAAATGGCGATCGATCGCCATTCTGACGCATTCTGAAGTCGCGAGCGATGCGGCGCGCTTCGCCATCAAGTCAGTCATCCACGGGGTGGGCAATTGGCAAGCGTAGGCAAGGCTCGCGGCGGGAACTGGCGACCGGTGTAAACAGATACGCGCCTTTGCCGGCAATCCCGACGCAATCAAGGGCGGGGTTCGAGGTGCCCATTCTGGCCGCCCCGCCTAGACCAGCGAGCGCCGCTTCTTGAGGACCGAGACGATGCGCGTGGCCACCGGCTCGATCTCCCGGACCCAAATCTGGAAGCTGTTGTAGATGCGTTCGAGATCTTGATCGGAGCGGAGGATATCCCGATGCGGATCGTAGAGGAGCTCATGCTCCTTGATCTTTCCCTCGACGAACCGGATGTCCTGCCACAATTTGAGATCGCGCACCTTGGCCGACGGCGAGACCAGTGCGATCATGGCCTTGGCGTCTTCCAGCGACGAGACCGCCTTCTGCGCTTGTGGGACGAAATCCTCGAAATCCTCATTAAATTCGACAATCGTCTCGAACTTCTTCGCGGCTTGCAGCAGCGCGATCATGCTCGTGAGCAGCAGCAGCTCTTCCTTGCCCTCGGCTTCGCGTTGCCGCCAATGCTCGACCGCGAGCGCGCCCCATATCGCGAAGACCACACCTACCATCGCGCCGGCGAACTGCAGCCAGTCGGCAGCCTTGATGTCGGTCGCAGGCGCGCCGACGACGAGCATCACGGCGGCGCCCGCCCCAGCGCCAGCAATGGCAACGAGCAAGAGAAGGGAATATCGCATGGCGCCTCTTACCGTGCTGGCGCCGCCAAGGCCATAAGCCGGGGCGCGTCGACATGTCATGATGGGTATTCGACCGCCGCGCTGCCCGTTCCGCGCTCGTCAATCGCATTGGCCGCGATAAGCGCGATCGCCGCCGCGATCTCTGCGCCGATTCTTGCCGATCGCGCGCGCTCAGGAATTTGAGCCCGACGCGGCTGGACGGAGCGATTACCTAGCCAAGGGCCCGGTACGCCTTCGACGTGCTCTGCAAGGTCCCACAATTCGGGGACCCAGCGCAACTACGCAAGTCGGCGTTTGAGGATAGCGTCAGACGGGTTATGGTCGCTGCGTTCAGGCGCCGGCGGCGCGGCGGTGGGCCTGGACCATCGGCGCGAGGCGCGGATCGGGTTCGAGATCCTGCGACACCATCGCGCAGTTGGCAGCGACGATCTGGCGATACTCGGTATGCTCGGGGTTGAGGAGGATGTTTGCGGCATTGGGATCGGCGGCCGAAGGGACGATCAGCGCACAGCTCGCGCGCGATACCAGCCAGCGATCGCCAAACGCACGACAGAACAGCGACCCCTCGCAGCGCCAGTGGGGGTCGCCGGCAGCAACTTCGGCCTCGGTCAGGACCATCGTCGAGACGCGCGGCAGCGCGATCGCGAGCATGACGCGATCAGTACGGCGCTCGGAGAACAGTTCGTCGGCGTGGACGAGCCGCTCATACATCGAGAGCGTGGTGCTCTCGGAGGTGTAGAGAATATGCGAGCCGCGGCGATGCCAGCGCCCGTCATCGTAAAGCCCCCCGGCTCCCGACAGCGCGTCCTCGACAGTGCCGGCGAAGGCAGCGCGGGTGACTCGATAGACGGTGGCCGGGAGGGCCGCGATCACAGATAATCGCCCCGGTCGATGCGGCGTAGCAGGCTCAGGATCTGCGCGGTACCGACGCTCGAGGCGATCAGTTCGGCGGGGGTGCGACCGCGAAGCCCCACTTTGGCGCGGAGCAGCCAGGCGATCGCGGCCTCGCGTGAGGCGAAGACGGGCTCGGCAGAGACGAGGACCAGAGCCAGGCGCCAAGCGGCATCGGACTCGGACGGGGTCAGCGGCTGGCCGTCGCGCTTGCGGCGCATGAGCGTGCGGCGCGGCGCGATCACCGCCTCCATCGCGGCATAGGGCCAGCCTGCTGCGCGCAGCGCCTCAATCGCCTGCGCCGGAAAGCCAGCCGCGATCGCCTCGATCAGTTCCTCCTCGGTGCGGATGGCCGCGGCGTCGAGGCCGAGGAGCGCGAGCGCAGCACCGCGAATATGGGTCTGGGGATCACCGGCGGCGACCACAGCGCTCACTTCGGCGAGTAGATCGGCTTTTGCCTTCTCGGTCGAGGCGTGCTCAGTCCGCGCGGCGGCGAGCGCCATCGGCGGCTTAATCCCCTTCATCAACCGCTCCGCCGCCTCGCCCGCCGCGCTGAAATGCTCACTGAAGGTTGCTAGCGCGGCAACATAGTCCGACGTCCCCGGCCCGGGCGGCAACGGGTCGGTGTCGACACTGTTGATGATGACGGGGCGCATCCCACTGTGGCCGGTGCCTAGGATATCGACTGCCGATAATGGCTTCATTACTGCCCCGCGCAGGAAGGCGTCGCCCGAACCGACGCCGATGCATTGAACCCCCTGCGCCGGGCCGCCGTGGAGCATGTCCCAGCCCTCGCCGCCACCATAATGGACTGGCGCATGAATAATCTCGCCGTCGGTCACCCCGGCTGCGCGCAGGACCCAGCCGGTGTTGATATTGTTGGCATTCACGGCCGCGCGGCGGCGGGACGTTGCCTTTGGCGGCTCTTTGGCGGGGTCATTCTTGCGCATGGGAGCGACTATCCTGCTTAATCATGCGGTATAATTAGTGCCATTTGGCACATGTGGCAACCATTTTTTGTGCCAAATGGCGCAAACTCTCGCGCATAAGCACGATGGAGGAACCATTGCATCGGTACCAATGCGGCCATTCACTTTTGCCGAGGCGGAAGATTCAGTTGCGGCCGGCCGCCTCGGCCTCGAGCTTGAAATAGTCGCGCACGGTGAAGGGAGTCTCGGCTTTATGGCCGGCGTCTCCTGAGGTCCGCTTCCGCAACAGGCGCCCCCAAAACCTGCCCGTCCCGAAGCGGCCATTGCAGGCCGATATTGAAGCACAGGAGCCATCTCGCCGGCCTAAGCGATTCCTCACGGCGCAGTCGTCTCGACGGCTAATCTCGCAATATCCTCTGCTAAAAGATCGACGCCTTCGAAACGGGCATCCCAGGCGAACATGAAGCGCGCGCTACCGCCAATAAAAGTGTAAAATCGCCAACCCCGCGCGCTGAGACTTTCGAGAATCCCGTGGGGTACGTGAAGGAAGACTGCATTGGCCTGCACCGGGAAGGCAAGGCGGACACCGGGAAGACCTTCGACCGCCGCAGCGAGGCGCGCAGCACAGCGGTTTGCATGCTCGGCATTGCGCAGCCAGGCGCCGCTTTCGAATAGGCCGATCCACGGCGCCGCCAGGAAGCGCATTTTCGAGGCGAGCTGGCCCGCCTGTTTGCAACGATAGTCGAAGTCGGTCGCGAGCGCGGTGTCGAAAAAGACGATCGCTTCGCCTGCCGCCATGCCGTTCTTGGTGCCGCCGAAGCACAGGACATCGACGCCCGCGCGCCAGGTGATATCGGCTGGCGCGCACTGCAGCGTTGCGCAGGCATGCGCAAAGCGCGCGCCGTCCATATGGAGCTTCAGCCCGAGATCGTGGCACGTCGCCGAGATCGCTTGGATCTCGTCGATCGAATAGCATTGTCCGGTCTCGGTGGGCTGAGTGATCGTCACAACGCGCGGTTTCGGAAAGTGAATGTCGGACCGGCTCGTGGCGAGATCGCGAATCGCCTGCGGTGTCAGCTTGCCGTCGGCCGATTGCGCAACGAGCAGCTTCGATCCGTTTGAGAAGAACTCCGGCGCGCCGCATTCGTCAGTTTCGACATGCGACGACGAGGAGCAGATGACGCTGTGATAGGATTGGCAGAGCGCCGCAAGCGCCAGCGAATTGGCCGCAGTCCCGTTGAACGCGAAAAAGACCTCGCAGTCGGTCTCAAAGAGCGTGCGGAACGCATCGGCGGCGCGCGCGGTCCATTCGTCATCGCCATAGGCGGGCGCCGAGGCGGTATTTGCCGCGCACATCGCGGCCCAGGCTTCGGGGCAGATGCCGGCATAATTGTCGCTGGCGAATTGCTGCGGCTGGGTCGTCACGTCGAAATCCTTCCTTCACGATGGAGGCGGCGGATCGACGCGCGTGCGGCTTGGGGTCCCGTTGGTTGCCGGTCCGGCCACATCCCCCGCTTGTGACGGGGTACCACCTTGCTCGGGAGCAGGTTGGTGCCGGGCGTCGGCCCGACTCTTGATGTATGGCGCGCCCTAGGCGCGGCACTGAATCCTGTCAATGTCACCGTCCGTCGCCCCAGGGATGGGGTGCGCAGTCGATGTGGCCCGAGCGATAGGTGGCGCCCGGCGTACAATCGTCTTTCAGGAAAATCGGGCCGTCGAGATCGACGATCGAGCAATATTGGCCGAGCAGGAATGCCGGCGCCATCGCGAGCGAGCTGCCGAGCATATTGCCGACCATGACGTCGCGCCCCAATGCGCTCGCCTGTTTCGCAAGGCGCAGGCCGTCGGTGAGACCGCCGCATTTGTCGAGTTTGATATTGACCGCCTGGTAGAGGTGCGCGAGCCGTTCAAGGTCATCGGCCGTCTGGATGCTTTCGTCGGCGGCGACCAGAATCGGCAGGTCGAGACCGGCGAGCGCCGCATCGTCGCCGACGGCAAACGGCTGCTCGATCAGCTTTACCGCAGCGGCTTCGAGTGCGGGGAGCAGGGACAGGAGGCTGGTCGGTGTCAGGCTGCGATTGGCGTCGACGGCGAGCCACACATCCGGCCGCGCCGCGCGCACGGTCGCTATACGGCTTTCGTCGTCGGCGTTTCCGCCAAGCTTGATCTTGATCGCGCGCGCTTCGCTGTAGCTTGCGGCCTTGGCAGCCATTTCGACGGGCGTGCCGTTGCCGACCGTATAGGTGGTGAGCAGCGGTTCGGGGGCCGCCATCCCGAGCAACCGCGAAACCGGCAAGCCCGTCAGCTTCGCCTGCAGGTCCCAAAGCGCACAATCGAAGGCGTTGCGGGCGCCGCCTGGCGGGAACAGCCGTGCCGCGCTGGCTTGGCTCACGCCTTTCTCGATTTCCGGCGCGGCATCGACCAACGCGGTCTGGATGTTTGACGGCATGTCGCCGCGGTAAAAGACGCCTGCGGCCTCGGCGTGACCGACATGACCCTCGGTTTCCAGTCGCAGCAGGACGGTCTCCACATCTTCGAAGATGTGGCCAGCGATGCGAAAGGGTTCCGCAAGGGGGCGCCGCACGATCGCGACATCGACGCACGGCGCGCAGGGTTCGAGGCGGGCAAGGGCTCCGTCGATGTCGAGCGAATCGAGAAGGGCGTTGGGGCGGGCGGCGGTCATACGATTCGGCTAACCTGGCGCAATTTTTCTGTCTATGAATTTTACTGACAAAAAACTGTCATCATATCCCAGGTCAAAGATTCATCTTCGGGCGCGGCGGCTGGTGGCCGGCATAGCCGGTGAACGTCTGGTGCAGCCGCGTGAGCGTTTCGAGCCGCGCCTCGACCTTTGTACCGATTTGCTTGATGACGCTGTTCACCATCAGGTTTACCGCGCAGACGAGCGCGACGGGCGAGCTCCAGAACATGCCCGTTTGCGTCGGCACCGCGATCACATGCGGCGTGAAGCGCGGCGCCCAGTCGCAGAACAGATCGGTCAGGACAATCAGCGGGATGCCATGTTCGCTCGCCTGTTCGGCGATCAGATAGGATTGGCGCGAATAGCGGCGGATGTCGATCACGACGAGGCAGCGGTCTTCGGTGTCGTCGGTCGCAAAGACGTCGGCATAATTGCCCGCGGTGAGGTCGACGAGCTGGACGCCGTCGCGCATGAATTGCAGGTGGTTCGCCAGCATCATGGCGATGCCGCGCTCGGTCTGGAACCCCGCAATCTGTACTTTGCGCGATTGCGCCAGCAACGCTGTCGCGGCCGCCCATTGCGGGGTTTCGGCAAGGCGATAGACAGCGAGCAACGACTTTATCTCGCGCTGCATCGATCCATCGGCTTCGTCGGGAAGCCCGGGGGTTTCGACAAAGTGCTGGAGCTGCTCGCCCACCATCCAGGGAAAGCCTGCCTCGCTGCTGTCCTTGAGTTCGTTCTTCATCGCTTTGAAATTGCGATAGCCGAGCTTGCGGGTGAAGCGCCCGATCGTGATTTCGCTGACCCCTACCTTCTCGGCGAGCGTCACCGCGGTCTCAAAGGCGAGCGTTGCATAGTGGCCGAGGATATAGGCGGCGATCGCGCGGTCGGCCGCCGAATAGCCTTCAAGGCCGGCCTGTAGCCGCTGGAGAAGCGGAACATTCGGAATAGTGGTTACATCCGACCCCGCTGGTCGCGAACCCCGATCCTTGTTGTCGCTCATGCTAAACCTCTCGTGCAAAACGCATTGTACGATGCCAGAAATATCATCAAAACTATCAATTGACAGAAATATGTCAACGGGTCTTAATTCTGTCGTTGCTCAGTCTTGTCGGCGTGAAAGCGGCGCCCAGGCCAGCCATATGATGATTGATCCAGGGGGTTGTGATGACGAAGAACCGACAGGTCTGTGAATTCCACCATCGGCCGAAGCGCGGCGTGCGCCGCTTGCTTTGTGCGGGCAGCGTCGTCGCGGCGGCGGCCTTCGCACCCACGCTGGCGGCGGCGCAGGAGGCCGGCGAAGGCGAGGTCGATGCGATCGTCGTCAGCGGTTATCGCTACCTCAGCGAAAACACCAGCGGGACGACCGGGCTTCCGGTGCCGATCGAGAAAGTTCCCCAATCGATCAGCCTCGTCAGCGAGGATTTTCTCGATGCCACCGACGCCAAAAGCCTCGGCGATGTCGCGCAATATACGCCGGGCGCCTTGTTCGACGGCAATCCCGGCGGCACGTCGTCGATCGTCAAGCTGCGCGGCTTTGCCGCCGGCAATGCGATCGACGGGCTGAACGTCGGCGCGCTCGATTACGAGCCCGATTTCGCGACGCTCGAAAGGCTCGAAATCGTCAAGGGACCGACCTCGGTCGTCTATGGCGCCGCCAATCCGGGAGGCATCATCAATCAGGTGACGAAGGGCGCCGACGCCAACACACCGTCGCACATCGAACTGCTCGGCGGTTCGTGGGATCGTTGGCGGATCGAAGGGCAACTTGCGGGCGCGCTCAACGCCGCGGGCACGGTCCATGTGATCGGCGTTGCCGTTCACGAGGAAAGCGGCAGCTTCGTGCAGCGCGTCGATTCGGAAAAGACGGTACTGTACGCGGGCATCGACGCCGACCTGACACCCGAGCTGACCGCCTATCTTCACGGCGGTTATGAACGTTATCGGCGTACCTCGTTCGACGGCATCCCGACCTTGCCCGATGGATCGCCGGCGCCGGTCGGCCGGTCGTTCTTCATCGGGTCGGGCGATTTCGACCTCGTCACGCCGGTGACGCGCGTGAATGGCGGCCTCGACTGGGAGGCCTCGTCGGCGCTGTCGGTCAGCCTGAAGGTCAATTATCTCCGCTCGAACACGACCGGCGAGAGCGGCTATGGTTACGACCTCCAGCCAAACGGCGATTTCTTCATCGCGATCAACAATATCACCAAAAGCGTGACAGAGGCGTTCAGCGCGGGCCTCTCCACCGTATACAAGTTCGACGATCTTGGGCTGACCGACAGCTTCGTCACCGTCGCCGCCAATTACCAGAGCTACGACACGAAGCAGGCGGGTACGATTCCCGACACGCCGCAGGGCGATGTCGCCAATATTTTCGACGGCGTCGATGCGATCGAGGCGCTGTTCAACACGCGTACCTATCCGGGGATCTTCGATTACAGCCTGAACCGCCGGCTTCGCTATTTCACCCTGTCGACGCAGGCGAGCATCAAGGTCGCCGAACCGCTGACGCTGCTCGGCGGTCTTTCGTGGGCGAAGCCCGATGTCAGCAAGCAATCGGGGAACCGGCCCTGGGAGGATTTCAGCGGCGCTAGTCAGACGAGCCTCCGTCTTGCGGCGACTCTCGAGCCGGTGAGGGGCCTCAACTTCTATGCATCGTACAGCGAATCCTTCCAGCCGCAGCTCTTCATCGATGCGGCGGGCGATGTCCTGTCGCCGCTGACCGGCCAGCAATATGAGGTCGGGGTCAAATATGTGTCGCCCGACCGCCGCCTGCTTCTGACCGGCGCGCTGTTCGACGTCCGGCAGGCCAATCAGGCGCGATACGACCAGACCATCGACCTGATCGACCGCTATGCACCGGTCGGCAAGGTCCGCCACCGCGGGCTCGAGTTGCAGGCGGTCGGCGAGATCGCGAAGGGATGGCAGGTCAATGCCGGGCTCGCCATTCTCGACCCGACGATCCGCAAGGACGATGATCCGGCACTGATCGGCAAGACGCTGACCTTCCTGCCGAAGAGTTCGGCGAGCATCTATACAAGCTATGAATTCGGCAATGCCTTCGTCGGCGGCGGCGTCCGCTATGTCGGCTCGGTGAAGACCGACATCGACCGCGCGACTCGCGACTTGCCATCCTACACGCTCGTCGATGCGTCGGCGGGCTATGATTTCGGCCGCTTCCGCGCGCAGGTCAACGTCAAGAACCTGTTCGACAAGCATTATTTCGTGAACAATTACCAGACGCTGTTTTACGGCAATGTCGTCGGCGAGCCGCGCAGCGTGACGGTTTCGCTCCGCGCTAATTTCTGACGGGCCGTGCTAGGTGTGGCCCATGGGATGCGACGTTTGACGATCAGGCGACCGGTGCGGGGAACGGCGCTGCTGCTGGCGGCCGCCGCGATGCTGGCGGAGCTTCCCGCCGGTGCCTCGCCGGTCGCCGCGGTGCACGATATCGTCTATGTGGGCGCGCGGGCGATCGATCCCGAAACCGGACTCGATGCCAAGCGTAACATAGCGGTCGATGGCGACCGGATCGCCGCCGTCAGCGAGACTCCCTTGAAGGGGCGGCGCGTGATCGATGCGCGCAGCCTCGTCGCGGCGCCGGGCTTCATCGACATCCATTCGCACGCGACGACGCATGAAGCGGCGCGCTATCAGGCCAAGGATGGGGTGACAACGCGGCTCGAGCTAGAGATCGGCACCTGGCCGATTTCGGCGTGGTACGATGCGAAGCATGGGCGCGAGCTTTTGAATTATGGCAGCAGCGTCAGCCATACCGCGCTGCGCTATTTCATCCAGAAAGGCGAGGGCGCGGCGGGACTGGCGGCGTTGCGCGATCCGATGGAGAAATTCGGTGCCGAGGAAGCCGGCGAAGCCTTGTCCGGCGCCGCGTCGCAGCGCCTGGTCGCGCTGATCGAACAAGGCGTACGCGAGGGAGCGGTCGGTATCGGCAGCGGCACCCAATATGCGCCGGGCATTTCGCGGCGCGAGATGCTGGATGTCACCGCTCTCGCCGCACGGACCGCGACCTGCCTGTTCACCCACATCCGCTATGGCAGCCTCGTCGAACCCGACAGCAGTTTTGAAGCGGTGCAGGAAAGCCTCGCCAATGCCGCCGCGACCGGCGGCTGCATCCATGTCGCGCACATCAACAGCATGGCGATGCGCGACGCGCCGTTCATGGCGGCGCTGATGCGCGACGCGCATGCGCGCGGCGTCGATATCACGACCGAAACCTATCCGTGGGGCGGTTCGGTGGATGCGGTGCGCAGCCATTTCTTCGATCCGGGCTGGGAGGAGCGCTGGGGCGTCGGCGTCGGCGACCTGCAATCGCGCAGCACCGGAAAGCGGCTGACGCAGGACGAATTCGACGCGCTCCGTGCGGGTGCGGCCGACGACGGCATCATCATGCATATGAATGGCGAAGCCACGATCGCGGCGCTGTTAAGGGATCCGTCGGTGCTGATCGCAAGCGACGGCGGGCGGATCGAGGGGCCGAACGGCCACCCACGCTCCGCCGGAACCTTCGCCCGCCTGCTCGGCCATTATGTGCGCGAGACTGGAACGCTTAGCCTCGTCGCGGCGCTGCGCAAGATCACGCTGATGCCGGCGCAGCGCCTCGAATTCTTCGTTCCCGCGATGAAGCGCAAGGGCCGGCTCCAGTCCGGCATGGACGCCGACATCGTGCTTTTCGATCCGGCCACGGTCGGCACGCGCGCGACCTATGGCGACGCGGCGCGCTATTCGGACGGTTTTCGCTATGTGATGGTGAACGGCGTGCTCGTGATCGACGGCGGAAAGCCTGTCGAAGGCGTCAGCCCGGGACGCCCCATCTTTTCGAAGTATAAGTCATGACGGTCGTGCTCGACCAGCCAGCAGGGGCGGCCGTCCCGGGCCTTCCGGTCCTCGACCTGCCGAAACCCTATCTGCTCTTTCTCGGCGATGCGGTGGACACGGCATTTTTGAAGACGGGGCTGGGTCTGCGTGACTGGGCGCCCGGCCTCTGCATCGCCGAGCATGGATGCGCGGGCGCGCCTGCGACGCTCGGGCTCCCGGCAATGGCGCCGCGCGAAGCCCATGCGGCTGGCGCGCGCGCGCTTGTTCTTTCCGCGGCGTCGATCGGCGGCGCGATCCGCGACAGTTGGATCCCCTATCTGGTCGACGCACTGGAAGCGGGGCTCGATATTATCAGCGGCGCGCACGACCGGCTGGGCGACAATCCGCAGCTTCGTCAGGCTGCCGAGGCT
>NZ_MIAM01000006.1:63684-149153 GCF_001830555.1 Sphingopyxis sp. RIFCSPHIGHO2_12_FULL_65_19
CAACAGGACGACGACGGAGCGGCAAGCGGCTGCTTACCGTCGGCACCGATTGCGCGCTGGGCAAGAAATATACCGCCCTCGCGATTGCCGATGCCTTCCGTGCGCGCGGGGTCGATGCCGATTTCCGGGCGACCGGACAGACGGGCATCATGATTGCGGGGCGGGGTATCCCGGTCGACTCGGTTGTCAGCGATTTCGTCGCGGGCGCCGCCGAGATGCTGAGCCCCGACGCCGATCCCGTGCACTGGGATGTGATCGAGGGGCAGGGCTCTCTCTTCCATCCTTCCTACGCCGGGGTGTCGCTCGGACTGCTTCACGGCTCGCAACCCGATGTCCTTGTCCTCTGCCACGCGCATGGCCGAGACCGGATCGTCGGCCTGCCCGATTATCCGCTGCCGTCGATCGGTCGCGCGATCGAGGTGACGGTGCAGCAGGCGCAACTCACCAACGCGCATGTCCGCTGCGCCGGCGTATCGCTCAACACAGCCGGGCTGACCGGCGAGGACTCCGAGCGGGCGATTTCCGATCTGGCGCGCGAATGGGGCGTCCCGGTCGCCGACCCGATGCGCGGTGGACCCGCCTTCGAACGACTGGTTGAGGCGTGTCTCGCATGATCCGCCTGCTCCTCCTGTCCGCCTTTGCGGTCGGCTTTTCTGCGACCGCGGCGGCACAGGAGAGCGACGATGCCCGACGCGATGCCACGCTCGCCGACATCCGGGCGATGGTCGAGGGGGCCGAGGGTGATACCGCGCTCGTCGTCGCGGTGACCGACCGCGACCGGATGCTGATGGTCGCATCGCACGGTCTTGCCGACGTCGACCGCCGGATACCCGCGGCACCCGATACGCGCTTCGCGATCGGATCGATCTCGAAATCCTTCACCGCGGTCGCATTGATGCAGATGGCCGACGACGGCCGCTTCGATCCCGACGCGCCGATAGCGCGTTACCTGCCCGATTTCCGGGTGCGCAGTGATTTTGCCCCCATCACCGGCGGCGCGCTGATGTCGCACACGTCGGGACTGCCCAATTATTTGGCGCATGTTGCGTCGATGCGATTCCTCGTGACCGCGCTCCAGGATTTCGAGCCACGCTACGCCCCCGGCGCGCATTTCTGGTATTCCAACTCGGGCTATCAACTGCTCGGCTATGCGGCCGAAGCGGTCGATAAGGCGCCTTTCCCGTTGATCCTCCAGCGTCGCATCCTGGACCCGCTGGGCATGGCGTCGACCGCGCCGCAGATCGACGACCGGCTGCGGCGAAAGATGGCGACGAGCTATGCGCGTGCGCCCAACGGCGACCTCGTCGTGGCGCCGTGGTTCGAGCATCTCGCCGCCGACGGGGCGATCGTGTCGACCGCGCCCGACATGACCGCCTATGCCCGGATGCTGCTCACACGCGGCAATTCTCCGCAGAGGCGGATCCTCTCCGAACGGGCTTTCGCCCGGCTCATCACGCCGGTCCGCGACGATTATGGCTTTGGCTTCGACATTGGCGAGCGCGGCCAGATGCTGTTTCACACCGGCTCGATCATGGGCTTTCAGGCCTATTTCGCCGTCCATCTTCAGCAGGGCCTCGGCATTGTCATCCTCGGCAACGGACCTGCCGACCGGACGCTGCGTGAACGCATCGTCGCGCGACTGTTCAATATCGCCCCGCACCAGCTGCCTGATCTCCAGTGGCGCGGGACGGAAGGTTTTGCGGGTCGCTTCGTCGGGCGGGGCGGGAGAGCGCTGCTATTCCGTCGCGGTCCGTCGGGCGATTTGCTGGTCGATGACGGCGGCGGCACGCTGATGCTTGCGCGGATCGCCCGCGAGGCTTGGGGTGCGCATCTGACCCCCGCCGGACCGCGCGCTTTTCTTTTCTTCCGCGACGCGAGCGGCGCGGTCTCGGAGGTCGTCGAAGGCGATGCGACTTATGCCCGCGAGAATGCGGCCCTGTCCGCCGACCCACCGACAGGCTACCGCCCGCTTGTCGGGCGCTATGCCGCGCATGGCGAAGAGGGACCGAGCGTCCGTATCTATGCACGCGGCGCGCAGCTCACCATGTCCTATGCCGACTCCAGCCTCGCCATGCCGCTCGTCGAGGATGGTCCCGGCCGCTTCCGTTTCGAAACGCCGATCTACGCGCCCGAGTGGCTGCAGTTCGATACGGTTGTCGAGGGCAAGGCGGAGCGGCTCGTCCTGAACGGGGTGCCATTGTACCGCATCGATCTGCCATGAGGTTCGGGTGGCGGATCGGAGCAGCCCTTGCGATGCTGTTCAATGCGATACCCGCCACGGCCGCGACGCCGGCCGAGGATGCTTTCGTCGCATGGGCGCGTACCCACGCAATCGACCTGCCGGTCTGTTCATCGATCCTTTCAGGTGCAGACTATTCCAATCTGGCCAAAAGGATTGGCAGCGCGCGCATTGTCGCACTCGGGGAGCCGGTGCATGGCGCGCACGAGCCGCTCGCCTTCCGGAACTGCCTCTTTCGTTACCTCGTCGAGAAACAGGGTTTCACCGCAATCGCGCTGGAATCCGGCCTTCATGAATCGCGCCGCCTCCACGATTATGCTGCCGGTGGACGGGGCGACGTGCGCGACGTCGCGCGGCGTGGCTTCACCTGGGGCTTCTGGCGTTATCCCGAGAATATCGAGCTGCTCGAATGGATCCGCGCCTATAATCTGGACCCGCAGCACACGCGCAAGGTCGCCGTCTATGGCATCGATGTGAGCGGCGGTGACGCCGACGGGGCGTGGGCGCGCGCGCGGATCACGCTCGACGATGGGCTCGCCTATCTGGCGCGCGCCGCGCCAGCCCAATCGGCGCGCGTTCGCAAGGATATCGCCCCCTTTCTCGGTCACTTCTCGGCGCCGGCTTACCGCGCGCTGTCAGGCAAGGAGCGTACAGCGCTGCGCCGCTCGCTCGTCCGCGTCCTCGAAATCTTCGATTCAAATCGGGCGGTTCTGCTCGCTGCGTCCTCGCGAAAAGATTTCGATTGGGCCAGGCAAAACATCGTTGCGGCACAGCAGCTTCAAGTCCTCTTTGAGGTGTCCGAGACCCCCGATCCTGGGGGCCGACTGTTGCCCGGCGAATATCGCGCCGATGCGGCGCGCGAGGCTGCCATGGCTGACAATGCCATGTGGGCACTACACCGCGAAGGGCCTGAGGGTCGGATACTGCTTTTTGCGCATAACGGTCATATAATGAACGTGCGCACGCGCGGCGGGATATGGTCAGTCTATGCCAAGCCCCCTGCCGCAATGGGATTCCACTTGCGGCGCGCGCTTGGCCGTGATCTCCTGATCATTGCTGCCAGCTCGCCGACCCGTGGCGAAGGCGCGGGCGGCCCGGGTGAGATTGACACGGCATTGGCGCGCGTTGGCCGAGAGCATTTCCTCGTCGATATCCATTCGGCCACGGGTCTGCCAGCCCAGTGGCTGTCGCGTGAGAAGCATCTGAGCGCCAATTATACGACTGAAAGTCTCGTCTGCCCACGGCAGGCATTCGACCTGTTGATCTTCTTCGATCGGCTGACTCGGTCGCAGAAGGATCGTTGAAGCATGCCTAGCTCATGCTCCCGCCCGCCCCGTCGCGTATGTCGGCTTTGAGATGCTCGCCTCCTGAAAGCGGACAGGCTGTAAACGGCCAGAACACGCGGCCTCGCTCGTCTAACCGCCATTGAGCCCCGGATCAGGATTGCCTTCTATCGGTGTAATGGACTTCCGAGCATCGCTGCCAGTTCCACCTCACGACCGACGCCAAATTTGGCGAAGACCGATTTGATCTGCGCGCGCACCGTTCCGAGACTTGCGTCGCGGCCGACGGCGATGCTGTCGCGACTCTCACCGGCGGCGAGGCGCAAAGCGACATCGGCTCCGGCGGCGGGGAGGCTGTAGAGTTGCTGCAGGATGGATGCCGACGCGCCGTGCCAGTTCGCGCTCGTCCGCGCGATCACCAGAGCGCGCGGGCGAAAGTTGAAATTCCACGCCGCGCGCGGTGCGGGCATATGTCGAGCACTAGCGGGAGCGCGCCGGACTGAGCCACCACGACCGTTCGCGTCGGATGTGGCGGCGCTCCTATAACTCGTTGCAGGGCTTTGCTTACCGTGCTCGCGGCGTTCGGTGACAGCAGGTCGAGCCGCCTCTCAATTAAACGAAGCCGACCGTCCTTGAGCAAGGCTTCCGCTGCACCGGACATCGCGGAATGCGCACAGGAGGTCACCTCTCCGGTCACCATGCGGCCGTAGTTCCTCAGACGCGGCTGGCAACCGCCGAAGCGGCCGCCGCCACGATTAAGAGCAGCTTCCAGCAGGCGGCACGTGCTTGAGCCCGCGACCCGCGGCAGCGCCCGTTGGAGTGCCCCGCTCGACGGCCACGACGCCGTTGACCAGCAGAGCCTGGACGCCGAGCGTCAGCATCTCGGGGTTCACATAGTCGGCCTTGGGCCGGTAGCTCTTTGGGTCGAACACGACGACATCGGCGAAATAGCCGTTGCGCAGGTGGCCGCGGCGGTCGAGCTTGAACGTGTCTGCGGTCTGGCCGCTGCTGCTGTTGATGAACTCGGCGATCGAGATCGTCTTTTCTTCCAGAACGTATTTCGCGTACTTCCTCGGGAAGGTGGCGTACATCCTCGGGTGGCCGTGGGACCCATCGGAGCTCGTCATGACCCAAGACTGCTTCATCAGCAACTTGATGTCTTTCTCGGCCATGTTGAACGACACGACGGAGGTGCCGCGCTCGGATTCGCGGATGATGCGCAGTGCGGCATCGATCGGCTCGAAATTCCATTCTCGAGCGACCTCGTCGAGGCGCTTGCCCGTCCAGGGCTGATTGGGGGCGGTCAGCAGCAAAGAATTCGCCCCGCCGCGGCGGCGCAGATTGTCGCGCATCTCGGCCTTGATCATTTCGAGGGCCGCGGGATCGTCGAGGCGCTTGAGCATCGGCGCGCGGCCGCCGTCGACGGCCCAACGCGGCAGCAGCGAGGCTTCGAGGCCGGAGCCGGAGGCTTCCCACGGATATTGATCGGCAGTGACTTGGAGCCCTCCGGCTCGTGCATTCTCGATCGTGGCGATCAATTCGGGCCCCTTGCCGTGCACGTCGACGCCGAGTGCCTTGAAGTGCGCGAAGTGGACCGGCATGCCCGCGGCACGGCCGATTTCGATGCCTTCCTTGGTCGAGTCCACCACGCCGATCGTGTATGAGGATTCATCGCGCTGGTGGCTGTCGTAGATCCCGCCGCGAATGGCCGCTTCCCGCGCGATCGCGATGACTTCGTTCGTCTTAGAGAAACTCTGCGGCGCGTAGAAGAGGCCGGTGGAGAAGCCCAGCGCGCCTTGGCACATGCCGTCGGCGACGACGCGCTTCATCCTGTCCAGTTCTGGCCCTGTAGGAGCTCGGTCCGCGTCGCCGATGACGGCGCGACGGACCGCACCGAAGCCGACATAAGCGGCGACGTTGACGCCGAACTTGTTCCGGTCGATGCCGTCGAACAATCCGGCGATGTCGACCTTGCCGCCGGGCTGGCCGTGGCCGTCGACGCCGGTGAAGATTGTCGTCACGCCCTGCATCATCCACGGCAGGTTGAGGCGGGTGGTTGCTTCGGTGCCGGTCAGGAAGGTGTCGGCATGGGTGTGCGGATCGATGAAGCCCGGCGCGACGACCAGGCCGCGCGCGTCGATCACCTTCGCACCCTTATACGGGTTCTTTGCGGCGGCGCCGACATAGACGATTTTATCGCCCGAGATTGCGAGGTCGCCGATTACGGGCGTCTGGGACGAACCATCGTAAATGGTGCCGCCCTGGATCACCAAGTCGGCGTTTCGCACAGCTTGGGCCTGCGTCGGCTGCGCTGCGGCGAGCGACATCATTGCCGCGCCCAAGCCGAGGGCGCTCGCCATCGTCGCGCCGCGGTCGCGGGAGGTGGTGGAGGAAAGAGTCATTGTGAGTTCTCCCCGATGTCTTTTGATCTGTCGGCGCGGCGGAAACGGAGCGCGTGGACCCGGGAGGATTTGATCGTGAAGCCCTGACCGTCCTCGTCGAAGATCAACCGCGTGCCGAGCCCGCCGAACGAGCCGTCTGGATTGCGCTTCAGGGTGAGCGGCTCACCCGGCGCGCGGGCGTAGGGCGACGTGACCACGGCCTTCAGCTCATCGCCGACGATGCTGACGTCGTAGGTCGCCTGGAGCTCATCCGAGAGATAGCGGTCATCAAGGGCCGGCTTTGCAGCAGCGGACGCATCCGCGGCCGTCAGGATGTCGCCCTCGATCACTTCGATGATCTCGTCGGCCTTATCCTGAGACACCCAGTCGCCGCGGTTGCAGAACACGGCTACGCCGAGCTTCCGCTCGGGGAGGCGGGCGTACATGTTCTTGAACGCTTCGGCGCCACCGCCGTGCTGGACGAAATACTGGCCGTTGCGGCTGCCGATCATCAGGCCGCCGCCATAGACGAGCCCCGTCCGCTCCTCGAGGGCGGGCTCACCGTTGGTGAAGGTGCCGGGCGTCGTCATGATCTTCGCGACCGCTGGCGTCCAGACCTTGTGGCCGACCTCAATGTCGCGGTCGAAACGGGCGAGATCGTTGATGGTGACCATGAGCCCGCCGGAGCCGCTGAAGGTCGGATAGGTATCGCGAATCTCGAACCCCTCGCCCACCGGGACGTAGCCGTGGGCGATGTTAGTCCCGCCGGGCTTGGCGTCGTTCATGAAGAAGCTGCGCTTCATTCCGAGCGGCCGAAGGATGGCCTTCTTGGCGTAGTCCGCGAACGGCATGCCGGAGACTCGCTCGACGATTTCGGCGAGGAGCAGATAGCCGCCGTTCGAGTAGGTGTAGGCGATTCCGGGCGTGAAGTTGGTGCTCTTCTGCGCGAACAACAGTTTGAGCGCGGTGGCCTTGTCGGTATCGGCTGCGCTGTCGATTCCGGCGAGGCGGATCAGCTCGAGCGAATCGCGGATGCCGGCGGTGTGCAGCATGAGCATCCGAACGGTGACCGGAACTTCATATTCAGGGAGTTCCGGGAGGTACTTGCGGACATCGTCGTCGAGCGACAGCTTTTTCTGCTCGATCAGCTTGGCCGCGGCGAGCGCGGTAAACTGCTTCGAGACCGAAGCCGCATAAAAGAGAGTGTCGCCATCGAGCGGTTTGCCCTTCTCTATGTCGCCGGAGCCGGCCGCAGTGACGAAGAGAGTCTTCCCTCCGCGAAAAGCGCCGGCCGCGCATCCGGGCGCAGCGAGGCCCTTAGGGTCGGATATGATTTCCCTTACCTTGGCGACGTCGATCGCCTGGGCGGGAGTCGCAACGAGCGTTGCGAGGAGAACGGAAATGATCTTGACCTTGGGCATCACTGCACTCCGAACGATTTTTTTATAAGGTGGGGCTGTGGCGCCATGCTGCACCACAGCCCCGAGGCTTAGTAGCGGAAGCGAACACCCGCGGTGTAGGTGCGGCCGACTACGTCGTAGAGCGAGCGCACCGTCGCGAAGCCACCCGTTCCAGTGATCGGTGGATCATTGTCGAGCAGATTTGAGATACCCGCGAAAAGGGAGACCTTCCGGTCACCGTCGTCGATGATCGCATATTGCGCCGACAGATCCACGTAGAGGCGGCCCGAGTGCTCGAGCACGTCGAGATCCTTGAAGGTGAAAGCGTTGTTGATGTTGCCGCCACCGACATAGCGACCGGTGAGGCTGAGCGTCGTCGGCCCAGCTTCGTAAGTCGCATTGGCGTTGGCGCGCCAGTGCGGCGTGCCGCCGAGGCTGGCGATGGTCGGCTGGTCAGTGGAGCCGGCCAGCTCGGTGACGGTCCGACCGTCATCCAGCGTCATCTTGCCGACATACGTCACGAGCGTACGCAGCGACAGATCGCCGGATGCCACCGGCATGCGGTAGGCAATTTCGATGTCCACGCCCCGCGTATGGACCGCCTGCAGGTTCTGCGGCGAGGATTCCACCTGGGCGATCCGCCCATCCGCTCCGCGGGTGATCAGGCCGCACAGCTGTGGCTGATCACGATAGCAGCGATCGACGATCGACGAAGCGGAGAGCGCAAGGATCGCATCCTTCAGCTTGATGTCGTAATAGTCGATCGAGACCCGGAGGTTCGGCACGAAAGCAGGGCTCAGCACGACGCCTGCGGTGAGCGTGTCTGCTTTCTCCGGTTGCAAGCTGACGTTGCCGCGGGTGAGGGTCTGGACGCTGTACGACTGGTTGATCACCGGGTCGAACGGGCTGAACTGCGCAGTCGTCGCTCCCGAGAAGAGTTCTGCCATGCTGGGCGCCCGGATGTCGCGCGAGCGTGTCGCCCGGAAGCGGATGTCGTCGTTGACCTCCCAAGTGCCGCCGACCTTCCAGGTCGTGACCGTTCCCGAGGTGCTGTAGTCGGTCAGGCGGCCGGCGACGTTGAGCTCGAGCGAGTCCGCCCAGCTCTGGTCAGCAGCGAGGGGAACGACGAGTTCGCCGAACGCTTCCTTGACGGTGACTTTGCCCTTCCACGGTACGGTGTTGCCGGTCGAGAAGGAGCCCGCCGCCGAGAGCGGATCCGAAGTCACGTCCGCCGTCTCGTGGCGCCACTCTGCGCCCATGGCGAGCGAAACCGGCCCGGCCCAGGTCGAGAAGGGCTCGCCGCGAAGCGTGACCGCCGCCGCATCCTGCGTAAGGTCCCACACGCGCCAGGTTTCGCCAGTCACATAATCGATCGCCTCGGGTGAGGGTGCTCCGTCACCGAACAGATTGATCGGCACGCAGCCCGCTGCGCGCGCGGCAAGGTTGCGGCAGACGGCGGCGCCGGTCACCGGATCCGTGACAGCATCCACTGCGAAAAGGTAATTGGCATTGATACGCGCGTTGGAGCCGCGGTGACGGTTCTTGGTCTGGCCGCGGGTATAATAAGCGTCCCAGCTCCAGCCGCCACCGAACTCACCCTCGAGGCCGCCGACAAAGCGGGTGGTCTCGGAGCGGATGTGGTTCATGCCCCGGCCGTAATCGCGGCTGTACCGGCCCATCGTGAAACGATCGATGCCGGCATCCACCATGGCACCGCGAACCGATTCCTGAAGGAACGGGTTTTCGATGCTGATGGCGATTGCGTTATCGGTGCGGGTAAGGCCGGGGTGATCGGTCTTGGACTGCGCCCAAGAGGCCTCGGCGTAGGCCGTGATCGAATCGGTGGCCTCGAACGAGAGGCGGCCGTAGGCGCTGCGGCGCTTCAGCGGCACTTCGAGAACAAGGTCGCGGGATCCGGAGGCTCCGTCGCCGCCAACCATACCGGTTGCAGTGCGGAGGCTTCCGTAGCGGAACGGAATCAGCGTGCCGTCCGGAGCGAAATGATAACCAGCCAGCGGGCCGGAGTTGATGACGCCGCCGTACGAGAGGTTGGCGGAGCGCGCGTCGGCGACGAGGAGGTTGCGAGGCTCCTGGTTGGTCGAGGTGTAGGCGGGATTCGCGATGATGCCCCAGCCTTGGTCGCCCCAGTCGCGGTCGCCCTGGCGCGCGATGCCGCTATTCTGCGCGATTTCGCCGGCGAGCAGCAGCTTGCCGCGACCATCGGCAAAGCCACGGCCGTAGGCAATGGAAGCGAGATAGTTGCGGTGGTCGTTATGGTCTGTGATGCCGGCCTGAACGCTGCCCTTGAAGCCTTCGAGCTTGTGGTCGAACTTGAAGTTGACGACGCCGGCAACGGCATCGGAACCCCACGCCGCGGAGGCGCCGCCGGTGACGATGTCGATGCTGCCGATCAGCGCCTGCGGGATGGCGTTGATGTCGACCGGACCCTGGATCTGGGCCGGAACGAAACGCTTGCCATCGACTAGCACGAGCGTGCGGTTAAAGCCGAGGCCGCGCAGATCGAGATAGTTGCCGCCGGCATATTGCGAGTTGTTGGTCGAGCTCGAGGGAGTCAGCGAGGGGCGGACCGCCGGCATCTGATTGACGACATCGGCCAGGTTCGGCGCTGCTACCTTCTCGAATTCCTCGGTACCCAGAACGGTGGTCGGGGTGGGTGCGCTGAAACCCGAACGGGCGACACGGGAGCCCGTAACGATGATGTCCTCGCCCTGTGCCTCATCTGCGTCGGCCGCGGCGGCGGTCTGCGCAAACGCCGGCGTTGTTCCCAGCAGGCTCGCGGTCGCGAGCAGCGCCAGTTTGAAGCCAGCGTGCGTTACTTTTTGTTCGGTCATTCGGTACTCCTCTTGCTCTCTCCGTCTAACCGCAGGTGCACCCAGGATGCGCCCGCGGCCTTTTGCTTCCCGCTCCGCCAATCGGCACAACGTGATTGTGAAACAGTCCCACAGACTGATCGGAATGCCGGCGCGCTCGGCGCGTCGGCTAATCTGGATGTATTTGAAACCGCATTCAAAGACCGCACAAGCGATTACAGTTGGCCGTTCTATAACTTTGGTGCATATTAGGAGGTGCAGCGCGGCGGTCGCAGAACGGCAGCGCGAGCGGGGTAAACGCCACCGGTGAGTATGATGCGAAGACTGAGTTGCGGGCTGTCATGACTGACGGCACTGATGCTCGGAAACATCCGGCCCCGGCCTCCTGGCGCTAATCGATGCTCCCGTCAGCGCGGCGGACTGAACCGCGCCGGGACTGCCGGAGGCCATTTGGTTTAAGCTACGCAGCCATGGCGACCTCGTCCAGCATGGCACGGTCGGCTGCGGCTACATCGCTTGTACCGATGGCGGCTCTGGCCGAGCCGGTGCAAGCGCTGCGCGATAGCATGGCCAACGTCGGCGCCGAAGGCCGCGCCCGACAATAGCTTCGTGACCACATCCATCTTGATTTATTGGCTTATGATGACTGGCTGGGCTCGGGCCACGCTGCGCCAAGGCGGGTCTGGTGGACTGCGCGCGGCGCCTCTGACGCTCGTCGGGGTTTACACTCGGCTCCACCGCGTGATCGGTGATAGCTTGACCTATCTCAAGTATGCCGTCTGACAATCTTTGGGTGCGTTTGAGCCGCCTTCTCAAACCCGGATTCCGAGAAAAGCTTTCGGCTTACATCCGTCTGACTTTTGCGCCGGACTCTATTTATGATCGGTCTATTTCAGGGGGAGCATGTTCCCGACCGGTTCGCACCAGTTTTTGCCGCTCCCTGTCCATGAAAGGCCGACTTTTGGGCGCAACGCAAACGTCGTCAAATGTCCTACTAGAGGCGCAAAACAGCCGTTCTTTGCCCTTAAAAGAGCTTTAGATGGTGATCTCCAGTGAGTTATAACAATGGTGTGCCCGTGAACGCGGGAACCCAGTGTGGAGTAAGCCGACGCACGCCCTGGGTCCCGCTTTCGCGGGGATGATGAAAAAGAAAAGAACGCGGCGACCGCTACCGGTCACGTGCTGTCACTCTCGCTCCACGGGCTGCGAACGTCCGCTTCTCTATGTTCGCCGCCTAGAAGCCGCCGGTCCGCGATCGGCCAATTATGGTCATTTACGACGCGTCAGCCAGTTCAACTGGCCGAGGTTCGCGGGCATCGTGAACTATTCTCGCTACGTGCCGACCCCACGTGTTCAACGCTTCGCGCTTTTCGTCCGCATACTCATAGCGCTGATACGTGCCCGCGACTCCCGCCTTTCGCCGGTTCTGTACGGCCTCGATCCACTCGCTAGAAACGCGAAGGCGTTGCAGACCCGTTGCAACCGATCGCCGTAGGTCGTGAAATCGCCACGCGGTGACGGGCGCCGCGTCATCTTCAACAAGGTCACGTACCTGCTCATCCAATTTGCGTTTGCACCGCGAGAAGCCGGATACGCGCGATTTTCCGCCATCGGTCGTCAAGACAAAGCCTTTTCGTGGCCAAGATGCGCTTCCTGCCAGGGCGTCCAGTTCGGCGATGACTTGTTTAGACAGGGGAATAAGGTGCTCTTTGCCATTCTTTGCCCGGGCCGAAGGCAGTATCCACTCTGCCCGGGCTCGATCCAGTTCTTGCCACTCCAGCCCGGCGACCTCGTCGCGGCGCTGGCCGGTAAGAAGCAGCAGCCGGACGAGCCCGCAAAATATCGCTCCGAGTTCCTCGCTAGCGGTCCAGACCAGCTTCAATTCGTGATCGTTTAACACGCGATCCCGGCTCGGAGCGGCGGCGGGTACCTCGAAGCCTTCGAGAGGATTACGGTCAATAATGCCACGGCCTTTGGCCCACCGCATCATCCTGCGAGCAACGGCGAAAACATTCCGTCGCAGCGCGGGACTGTGCGTCGAAAGGCCATCGAGGACCGAAAAAATCTCGCTACCCTGGATAGCGGGTAACGGACGCTTGCCTAATTTGGGGCGGAGATAGATTCTCAGGGTCGATTTGAAGAATTCGCGAGTCTTTTCGCGCAAGCCTTCAAGGCCCTTTTCTTCGAACCGATCAGCGACCGCGCTAAACGTCAGTTCGCTCGCGACGTAATGCCTGCGCCGTTTTTCTTCAGCGGGGTCGATGCCCTGCGCAATGAGGACAAGGAGGCGGTTGGCTTCTCTTCGAGCCAGCTCTGGCGTCCATCCGCTTCCATGCTGGCCAATCTTGTATCTCCTGGTTGGCGTCGTTCGCCCACCCATTCGATATTGAAGAACGTAAATCCGCCGACCCTCGGGCGTTACCTTGACGCCGAACCCCTTACATTCTGTGTCCCATAGGAAGGTGTCTCGTGGGCCTTTCGACAGCGAGTCGACACTCGTCTTTGCGATCTTTCCAACAGTCATAGCAATCACACCGCAATCACCACAAAGAAAGCTGTGGCGAAAACGAGAATACGAGTTCGTAGCTTAAATACCAGATAAAATTACATATTTCGTAGAAACGGACACGGTTGGATACCGCGGCGAACCGCGGCCCTCCCATTTCCTAATCTGGGGGCCACAGGTTCGAATCCTGTCGGGTGCACCACTTCGGAACAATGCTGGGCACCGCGCCCGGCTCTTCGGTCGCTATGCGGGTTCGGTGATGCGGGTTTCGCGGAGCTGGCGGATGGTTCGTTTGATGGGAAGGCGGATTTCGGATCTAAACCCTTCGTTCAACTGCGTTGTCATCAATTCGGCGTCGGGGCCATACATCGTTCCTAGCCGCTCACGCGTATTGGCAAGGCCGATACCAAAACCCGATGTCTTTGGCGCCGCGCGCCGCTGCGCGGCGTGATCGTCGACCGTCAGTATCAGGTCGCCGTTCCTCTCGCGCGCCGCAATGGTCAGGGTCATATTCCCGATCGCGCTGTTGAACCCATGCTTCATTGCGTTTTCTACCAGCGGCTGGAGGATGAAACTGGGGACCACCGCATTTCCAAGATCGTCCGGGCACGTCACATCGATGCTGAGCCGATCGCCAAATCGGACCCGTTCGACGTTCAGATAGGCGCGCACCAGCGCAATCTCGTCAAGCAGCGGTTGTTCCGCACCATCCGAGCGCTCCAGCGAAAAGCGCAGAAAGTCGGCCAGGTTATCCGCCATCTCTGATGCTCGCGGGCCGTCGTCGGTGAGGGCGAGTGTGGAAATGGCGCTGAGCGAATTGACCATGAAGTGGGGGTCGAGCTGCAGGCGCAGCATCTTGAGTTCGGCCTGCGTACGACGCGTTTCTGCCAAAGCCAGATCCCGCTCGGTCTGGCTCAGCGCGATTTCCCGTGCTTTTGATTGCTGGGCAACCACCGACAGCCAGAGCAACGCAGCGTTGCAGGCGTAAAGCGCGAAATAAACGACCCATGTGATCCCCAGATATTTCAGGTCGGTCTGCGGCATGGCGTGATCCGGGAATATCTGTGCAAAAAGCGCGTGCGTGCCATAGTCGGCAGCCGTCTGTAGTATCGATGCGACCAGGATGGCGGCCATGACGCCCGCCAAAGCGATGACCGCGCGCCTTTCCTGCAAAAGGCGGATCGGTCCATAGAGCAGTGTCGCAATTCCTGCGGCCGTGCTGACCGTGACGGGTACCGTCAGATACGCGCTTATCGTGTTCATCTGACCAACGAAGATTGCCCCGATGGTGACGACGGTGCTTGATGCGAGCCACAGGACTATCGAAAGTTGAAATGTCAGCCGCAGCTCGGGAGATTGCTGCCGGTTCCACATGAACATCTGTTTCGTCCTCCGTAATCGGGTTCGCCGGGCCATATCGCCTTCATCCGCGCAGAAATATCGAATTGTCGCTCGCACCAAATGATTGCATTTCGCAATCGCATTTTGAATATACGGAATTGCCGCGATCTGGCCGCAACGGTGTTGCCCGATGTTTCATCGCTTAAATGGACAACCAGCGAGCCGCAACTTGTCCTTATTCCGCCGAGCGTGGAAGCAACACGGCGCTTTGTGGAGGCATGATGACGTTTCTGAAGGTCATGGCGGTCGACGATGAAGATCTGGCGCTGCGCCGTATCGCTTTGCTGATGAAAGAGATCGGCGACGCGGAACTCGTCGCGACGAACCAGGATCCGCTGGATGCATTGACCCAGATTGACCAATTGCAACCCGACGTGCTGTTGCTGGATATCCAGATGGCGGGGCTCAGCGGGATCGAGCTGGCGGAACAATTATTGCATATCGGCGGCCATGTTCCACAGATCATTTTCATTACCGCGTTCAACCAACATGCCGTGCGCGCGTTTGAAACGCGTGCCGTCGATTATATTATGAAGCCGTTGCGGGCCGACAGGCTTTCGATCGCGTTCGACCATGCCCGTCTACGGATTCAACAGGAACGGGCATCGCACCATGTCGCGCATCTCCGGCGTGTCGTGGACGAGCTTCGGGGATCGACCGTGGCTGCCGGGTATGACAGCGACGATCAGGAGATATGGGCACAGCGCGGCGACAAATATGTCCGCTTGCTCGCGCGCGAGATCCAGTGGGTGGAATCGGAACGCGATTATGTCCACATCCATAATCACGAGCGCGCTTTCCTGCTTCGGAGCACGATGGCAGCGTTGAGTGACCGACTGGGTAGCGAACGTTTCATTCGTGTCCGGCGTTCCGCACTGGTCCGGCTCGACTGCATCGAATCGATCCGCGACCGGGGCTATGGTAATGTGCATGTGCTACTCCGGTCGGGCGCCGAAGTGCGGGTGGGGCGGACCTATCTCAAGCCTTTGCGCGATCGCATGCGACCCAAGATAGCCTGACAGGTAAGTAGCTGTTAGAATTTTACTTGCGGCGAGCTTGCCCTCGCCGTCAGCCAAATGAACCACCAATTATACCGGCTCCTCGCCAGTAGCAGCGCACCATTGTCGTTCTTTATGCGCGGGATCAGGCGGAACGGGCGCCTTGGCCGATGAGGTGGAGAATGTAGGGCGCATAGCTTTGCTCCGCGAGCAGCAGATAGGCTGGGGCGTCGCCGGTGCGCGCGACGAACAGGCCGACGTCGCCGAAGCGGGTCCGGACCGCTGCGCCGACCGGCAGCGCCTGCGGACGCAGGTCGAGCGGGGTGAAGGCCGCGAGGCAGGCGGTGCCCGCCGCGCCTTCGAGCCGCAGCGCGACCAGGCCGTCGGTGACATCGAGCGCCAGCAGCGTGTCCTCGCCGAGCGCCGCCTCGGCCCGTTCGAGCGCCCATGCGACGCCGTCCGCGCTGCCGGTGAGCAGCCATTCACCCGGCGCGATGGCGGCCAGTGCGATGTCGCTGTTCGCGCTGTATCGGTTCGCGGCGGGCGGCGGGATGCCGAGGGCCGCGGAAAGCCGGGCGGGCGCATCGGCAGCACCGCAGACCTGAACCTTTGCCACCGCCAGATCGGGGTCGATCCGGCACCAGCCGGGGGGAGGCGACAGGTCAGCCATCGAGCCGCGTTCCTTCGCGGTCATATCGGCAAAGGTCGGTGATGCGGGCTTCGCGCCAGTTGCCGAGATCCCATATGGGGACAGTTTCGCCCATTCGCGCCTGTCCACGCTCGACCATCGCAAGCGCCAGCGGCACGCCCAGCGTCGGCGACCATGCACTCGATGTAACCCAGCCGTCGCTGGGCCGGGGCTGCCCGGTTCCGGCGGGGAGGATGTGCGCGCCGATCGTCAGCGGGGCGGCATTGCCATCGGTTGTTTCGAGGCCGACCAGGCTGCGCCGGTCGGGGCGCAAGCCGTCGGGGCGATGCGCGGAGCGACGGCCGACGAAGTCATCGGTCTTTTTGCGCATGATCTCTCCAAAGCCGATGTCCTGCGGCAGCGTCGTCCCGTCGGTGTCCGCGCCGACGTGAAGAAACCCCTTTTCGATTCGCATCGTCATCAACGCCTCGACCCCGAACGGCGTGAGCGCGTGCGCAGCGCCGGCCGTGACAAGCGCGTCCCACAAATCTCCGGCCCGCCGCCAGGGCACCGCGATTTCATAGGAAAGCTCGCCGGTGAAGCTGACGCGTGCGACACGGGCGGGTGCGCCGCCGATATGGCCGATACGCGCGGTCATGTGCGGGAAGGCGTCGCCCGATGCGTCGATGTCGGTCGGCAAGGCGCGGAAGAGGGCGCGCGCCTTTGGTCCGGCGATGTTCGCGACGGCCCAGCAAGCCGTGACATCCTCCACCAGAACGCGCATCGTCGTCCATTCGCAGCGCAGCCATTCTCGAAACGCTTCGGTGACGGCGGCGGCGTGGCCGCTGGTCGTGCCGACCAGGAAATGATCGTCGGCCAGCCGCGTTACCACGCCGTCGTCGAACACGGTGCCATTTTCGCCGAGCATGATCGCATAACGGCAGCGACCGGGTTTCAGCGTGCTGATCCGGTTCACATACATGCGGTCCAGGAACGCCGCGGCATCCGGCCCCTTCACTTCGATCTTGCCGAGCGGTGACGCCTCGAAAATGCCGACGCCGCTGCGCACCGCCAGCACCTCGCGATGGACGGCATCGGCTTCGCTTTCGCCGGTTTGCGGATAAGCCGCGGGACGCATCCAGCCGCCATATTCGTCGAGTGCCGCGCCGCGCGCCACATGCCAGTCGTGGCGTGCCAGATGGCGGCGCGGGCGAAGGCCGTCGCCGACCCGATGCCCCGCAAACACACCGAAAGGGGTCGGGTCATAGGGCGGGCGAAACTTTGTCGTTCCGATCGCTTCGATGGGTTTTCCCAGCAGGTCGCCGAGGATGCCGATGCCGTTGACATTCGACGTCTTGCCCTGGTCGGATGCCATGCCCAGCGTGGTATAGCGTTTGAGATGCTCGACCGAGCGGAAGTTCTCGCGCGCCGCGAGCGCGATGTCGCCCGCGGTCACGTCGTTCTGGAAATCCACCCAGGCCTGGGCGTCGGGCGCCCCGTTTTGCGAGATCGACCACAGCGTCGCATGGATCGGGCCGTGCCGTTGTTCGGCGGTTTGCCCGCGCGCTGCGGCGAGCGTGCTGTAGCGCGCAAAATCGCCCGCCGCCCCGCCGATACAGCGATAGCCGCCCGCCGGTTCCGGGACAAAGCCGTTCAGGCGGCGATCGAAGTGCAATCGTCCGCCGGCCTGCGAATGCAGATGCACCGCCGGGCTCCAGCCTCCCGCCATCAGCAACAGGTCGCACCGCAGCGTCCGGGTCGCCCCCTCGATCCGCCCCGAATGGCTGATCCGTCCGATCCGGACCGCCCGCACCGCGCGCCGGCCCAGCGCCTCGGCGGGGGCCATGCCCAGGTAAAGGGCGATGCCCAGCCGCTGCGCGCGTTCGATGAGCGCTGGGGACGGGGCCGCACGGACATCGACGATGCCGACGATCTGCGCACCGGCCTCTGCCAGATCGAAAGCGGCGTACCAGGCGCTGTCGTTGGTGGTCGCTACGACGACGTCCTCCCCCGCGACGACGCCGTGGCGATGCAGATAGGCGCGCGCCGCGCCTGCCAGCATGACGCCGGGCCGGTCGTTGCCGCGAAAGACGAGCGGGCGTTCGATCGCCCCGGTGGCAAGGATCAATTCCCCGGCCCGCACGCGCCACAATCGCTGGCGCGGCCCCGAACCTTCGGTCGGCGGCAGGTGATCGGTCAGGCGTTCGCACAGGCTGACCATGCCATGGTCGAAATGGCCCGTCGCAATCGTGCGCGTCATCAGCGTCACATTGGGCATCGCGCCCAGCGTGCGCAGCACATCCTTGATCCAGATGCGCGCGGGCTTGCCCTCGACCATGTCGCTGGTGCCGGCAAGTCGGCCGCCCCAATGCCGGCCGCCCGTTACCAGCATCACCGACTGCCCCGATGTCGCCGCATGGTGCGCCGCCGCCAGTCCCGCGATGCCGCCGCCGACGATCAGCGTGTCGATATGCGCCGAGGTCTGCGCATAATGGTCCGGGTCGGCAAGCGCGGGTGCGGTGCCGAGTCCCGCCGCCTTGCGGATCAGCGGCTCGAACAGTCCCCAGTTGGGCCACATGAAGCTTTTGTAATAGAAAGCCGCCGGGATGAATCTTTTGAAGAGCTCGTTGACCGCCAGCAGGTCAAGGCGAAGGCTGGGCCACGCATTCACGGGGGCGGCATCCAGCCCCTCGTAAAGCTCGACATAGGGGGCTTTCAGGTTCGGGGTCGTGCGCGCGCCGCGGCCGAGCTGGACGATGAAATTGGGCTCGTCGAGGCCGGCGGCGATCAGGCCGCGCGGGCGGTGATATTTGAAACTGCGACCGACCATGCGCACACCCGACGCCAGCAGGGCGGACGCCAGCGTGTCCCCGACAAAGCCGGTGTAATGTCTGCCCTCCCATCGAAAGCGGATCGGGCGGTCGCGGTCGATGTCGCCGCCATGGTCCAGCCGATAGCCGCTCATGCGCCCGATTCCAGCAGGGGGCGCGGATCGGTGATGCCATAAACCGCCAGGATTTGATGTGAAACCGTATCGCGCGCAACGTTGAACCAGACGCCGCAGCCCCATTGATGATGCCAACGCTCGAAGCTCAACCCCTTCGCATTGTCGCGATAGAAGAGATAGTCTGCCCACGCGTCGTCGTCGGTCGCGGTGGGGTCCGCGGGGCGCACGATCGGGCTTTCGCCGCCACAGCGATATTCGTTTTCGGCTCGCGGCCCGCACCACGGACAGGGGATCAACAGCATAGGAACCTCAATGTGCGATGCCCGACGCCGCCGCTTCGTCGATCAACGCGCCGGTTCGGAAACGGTCGAGGGAAAAGGCAGCGGCAAGCGGATGGGCCGCGCCGGTCGCCATATGGTGCGCCAGGCAAAAGCCGCCGGCGGGGATGGCCTTGAAACCGCCGGTGCCCCAGCCGCAATTCAGGTAGAGTCCTTTTACCGGACTTTCGCCGAGGATCGGCGTTGAATCGGACACCACGTCGACGATGCCTGCCCATTGCCGCAACAATCGAACGCGCGAGAATTGCGGGAACAGGTCGATCAGCCCCGCAGCGGTCTGTTCGAGCACGGGCAGGCTGCCGCGCTGCGCATAGGAAGGGAACAGGTCGAGCGCACTGCCGATGACCAGTTCGCCCTTGTCCGACTGGCTGAGGTAGGTGCCGGTCGATGGCGCGAGGACGACGGTGTCGAGTACGGGTTTGAGCGGTTCGGACACGAACGCCTGGAGCGCATAGGATATGATCGGCAGCCGAAAGCCCGCCCGCTCTGCCATCACCCCGCTGTGCCCCGCGACCGCCATGCCGACGCATTCTGTGGCGATATTGCCGCGCGTGGTCTGGACGCCGACGACACGGCCTTCGCGGATGTCAAAGCCGGTGACGTCGCAATTCTGGATGATGTCGACGCCCAGCCCATCGGCGGCGCGCGCATATCCCCAGGCGACGGCGTCGTGGCGTGCGGTGCCCCCGCGCGGCTGAAGCAGGCCGGCCAGGATGGGAAAGCGCGGCGACGGGTTGAGGCCGGGAATGCGCCGCCGCACCGTATCGCCATCATGATATTCGGCATCGACGCCGTTCAGTTGCATCGCGTTCACCGACCGGCGCAGCATTTCGACGCCGTGCCGATCATGCGCGAAGCTCCACATGCCGCGCTGCGAAAACATGATGTTGTAATTGAGTTCGCGCGACAGGCCTTCGTAGAGGGTCAGCGCAAAGTCATAGAAGCGCGCGCTTTGCGGAAAAAAATAATTGGAGCGGATGACCGTCGTGTTTCGCCCGGTGTTGCCGCCCCCGATCCATCCCCGCTCAAGCACCGCGATGTCGCGGATGCCATGCTTGCGGGCGAGATAATAAGCGGTTGCCAGCCCATGGCCGCCGCCGCCGATGATGACGGCCTGATAGCGTTTTCGGGGCGCCGCATCGCGCCAAGCGGGCGCCCATGTCCGTTGTCCGGAGAAACCCGCGCGCACGAGTGACCACGCCGAATATCGTGTCACAGACGCTGCTCCCCCCGTTTGCTACAATCTGCGTGCCTCTATAAATACATCACTGTATTTGTGCAATGGTCTGATGACCGAATTTTCACGACGGAAGAGCAGCGGGGGTTCCACCGGACAGACGACGGGCGACAAGCGGCATGCAGAGCGGGATGGTCAGAACGCAACTGAGGAACCCCAATATGCCCAGCATCGAATAGGAACCGAAGTCGGCCACGATACCGCCAATCGGGGCGCCGATGGCAAAGGCGAAACGTTCGCAGCCGCCCCCCAATGTGCCGGCGCGGCCGGACGGGTCGATCGACGCGGCGACCCCCAGGAACACCGAATATTGGTACATATAGAAAATCCAGTAGGTGAGAACGCCGAGGGCAAACATCACCGTTCCCGTCGCGAAACCCAGCAAAAGGCAGGAAATGCCCGTGCCGACCAGCCCGACCACCATCGACAGGATGCGCGGCGACCGGCCGCCCAGCCATGCCGCGACCCCCGTGCCCAGGATGCCGCAAAGCGCGCTGAGCGACAGGATGGTGGCGGTTGTTTCGGGCGCGATCGCCAGCCCTTTCGCGATCCGTTCGGCAAAGCTCCACAGCGCGCCCGTTCCCAGCGAATAACCCGCCCACATCAGCATGAGCGCGAGGACCGCGGGTTGGCGAAGCAGGCCGCCGGCGTGGATTGTCGGCAGGCTGGCGCGAGCCCTGAACGCCAGCATGACGGGCATGGTAATGAGGATCGCGATCGCGACGGCGAGAAACGCCCCCATGGTGCCGAGATATATGCTCGCCATCGGCATCACAAACATCAAGGCGACGACATAGGCGACCGCGCCGCCATTGCCTATCGCATAGACCCGGTCGGGGTTTGCGGCGGTCGAGCCGCCGGTAATGGTCGCCGCGAAGATCAGGCCATAGCCGGTCCCGGCGAGCGCCGCGAACAGCAGCAACAGGGCGAATGATCCCGGCACCAGATACATCAATATGTGCGCCGCAATCGCGAGCGCCGCGCCCGTCATCGCGACGGTGACCGAACGGGCGCGGTGGATGACGGGAGCGAGCAGGATCATCGACAAGGCCAGCGCGCCGATCTGGAAAAATCCGAAAAGCCCAGCTTCGCGCCCGTTGAGGCCCATGTCCATCAGCGCCCCAACCTGGAACGGCATGGTCGATGTGCCGATATGTGCGATGCCGTTGCCGATGACGACCGCCGCGATCAATGCCCAGCTGTCCGTCCTTCGTGCCATCCTTGTTCCCTCTCGATAGCGCCGCGTCGCCGTCTGGAATACATCTATGTATTGACATGTCCAGCCTCTCCGAACAACGGCCGTCCCCTTTGGTGGCGGGGCGATTGACCGCGCGCCTGTTTTTCCGGCAATGAGGCAATATGGCTGAGAGAAAATCGACAGCAGCGAAGACGGGGACGGGGACAGGGAAAACGGGGCGCACCTGGCGGCGGACCCCACCCCCCGAACACACGCCATCGACGCAGGAGTGGATCGACACCGCGCGGCGCGCGCTGATCGACGATGGTATCGTCGGCGTGAAGATCGACCGGCTCGCCAAAATCGCGGGGGTTACCCGCGGCGGATTCTACTGGCGGTTCAAGGATCATACCGAACTTCTCGACAAGCTGCTCGAGGACTGGCGCGCCAGCAACACGCAGCCGATGCTCGACGTGCTCGCGATGCCCGGAACCGTCAGCGAACGGCTGTCCCGCCTCGCGCATCTCTACATTTCCGAACAGGGGTTCAGTCCGGCCTATGACCGGGCGGTGCGGGCGTGGGCCAATTTGTCAGCCGACGTCGAAACCGTCGTGCAAGAAGTTGACGCGATACGCATCGCCGCGATCCGCCAGGTGTTTGTCGATGGCGGTTACAGCGAGGATGATTCGATGATCCGCGCCCGCATCGTCTATTTCCACCAGGTTGGATATTATGCGACCGGCCTCCAGGAATCGCTCGAGCAGCGGCAGGCGCTCATCCATCGTTATGTCGCGGTGTTTGCCGGGCGCGATTGACGCGGCCGCGCGGCCATTGGCGCGATTGCCATTCATGCCGAGCAGCCACATGCGGCCATAGGGCCGCGCCGACCGCCGTGCGCGCATTGCCCTTGACAGTCGGCGACCGCCAATGCAGTCACAATACATAACTGTATTTATGACTCGGAGGGGCGTGGCATGCGGCGGTTTGGCCTGCGGAACGGAAAGACGAATGAGCGGCGCGTGTGCCGCGCCACCGTTGCGGCGGGGATGGCGCGCCGATGACGGCGCTCCGCACCCTATATCCCCCGATCGAGCCTTATGAGACCGGGCTGCTCGACGTCGGCGACGGCCACCATGTCTATTATGAGCGCGTCGGCACGCGTGGCGGCAAGCCCGCGCTGTTCCTCCACGGCGGGCCGGGCGGCGGCATATCGCCATCGCATCGACGCCTGTTCAGCCCGGACCATTATGACGTCCTGCTGTTCGACCAGCGCGGCTGCGGACAATCGACGCCGCACGCGAGCATCGACGACAATAGCACCTGGCATCTCGTCGCCGACATCGAAAGGCTGCGGGCGCTCGTCGGGGCCGAAAAATGGCTGGTGTTCGGGGGATCGTGGGGATCGACGCTGGGCCTCGCTTACGCCCAAAAATATCCGCAGCACGTCAGCGAACTGGTCCTGCGCGGAATCTTCATGGTGACAAAGGCCGAAATCGACTGGTTCTACCGCCATGGTGTGTCGGAAGTTTTTCCAGAAAAATTTGCGATGCTCCAGGCGCCGATCCCGGAGGCCGAACGCGGCGACCTGGTGGCGGCCTATCACCGCCGGTTGACCGGCGCCGATCCGATGGCGCGGGTCGCCGCGGCGCAGGCGTGGACGCGCTGGGAATGCGAGACGTCGACCCTGCTTCCCGACGCCGCGCTGGCCGCGCTGTGGCAGGACGAACATTATGCGCTCGCCTTTGCCCGGTTGGAAAATCACTATTTCACCCATGGCGCGTGGCTCGAGGACGGGCAATTGTTGCGCGATGCCCATCGCTTGCGCGGCATCGACGGCGTCATCGTTCATGGGCGGTACGACCTGCCGTGCCCCGCGAAATATGCCCATGCGCTCCACCAGGCCTGGCCTGAAGCCGATTTTCACCTGATCGACGGCGCCGGCCATGCCTATTCCGAACCGGGTATTCTGGACCAGTTGATCCGGGCAACCGACCGTTTCGCCGCGCCGGTTTCGCCCGACAGCGGGTCGTAGCCGCGTGGCGGCGGCGTCCATCCCGTCGGGCGGGGCAGGGGAACCGGCCGGGCACAGCTTTCTAGGTCATCCCAAGGGACTGGCCTATCTGGCCTTCACCGAGACGTGGGAGCGTTTCTCCTTTTATGGCATGTCGGCGCTGCTGCTGCTCTACATGATCCAGCATTTGCTGGCGCCGGGCGTCGCCGACGGCGTCCACGGCTTCGCCGGTCTCCGTTCGGCGATCGAGTCGCTCACCGGCCCGCTGTCCAACCAGGCGTTCGCCAGCCAGATATTCAGCCTTTACACCGGGCTGGTCTATTTCACGCCGATTTTTGGCGGATTGCTGGCCGACCGGCTGCTGGGCCAGCGCCGCACGGTGGTGCTGGGCGCATTGCTGATGACGGCGGGGCATGCGTTGATGGCCTATGAAGCGGGCTTTCTGTTCGCGCTGTCGCTGCTGATCGCGGGAACCGGGTGCCTGAAGGGCAATATCTCGGTCCAGGTCGGCCACCTCTATCGACTCACCGACGGCGGACGCCGCACCCGCGCCTTCGCGATCTTTTCCGCCGCGATCAACGTCGGCGCCTTGCTCGGCCCGCTGGTGTGCGGCATCTTGGCGCAAAGCTATGGCTGGCATGTCGGTTTCGGCATGGCAGGCGTGCTGATGCTGGTTGCGCTGGCGACCTATATGGCGGGCTGGAAACATCTGCCGCCCGATCGCAAGCGACAGCGCGGGACCGCCGAAAGCAGCGGGCTGGCGACGGGCGATTGGCGGAACATCGCGGCGCTGCTGTTCCTCGCCGCGATCAGCATCCTGCCCTGTGCGGCCTATTTTCAGGAAATGAATGCCGGATTGCTCTTTATCGATGCGTCGGTCGATCGCAGCCTGTTCGGCTGGACGGTGCCGACCCCGTCGTTCAACGCGCTCGACGGCCTGTTCTGCATTCTGGCGGTGCCGACACTGATCGCAGTGTGGCGTCGGCAGGCGCGGCTGGGCGGCGAAACGCCGGAGATGACCAAGATCACGATCGGATACATGATCATCGCGGGCGCGAACCTGATGATGGTCATCCCCGCCGGATGGGCGGATCGGGGCGAGGTTGTGGGCGCGATCTGGCCGGTCCTGCTTTATGCGTTGAACGCGCTCGGCTTTACCTTCTATTGGCCGACGCTGCTCGCGCTGTTCGCCCGCGCCGCACCGGCACAGGTCAATTCGACGATGATGGGGGCGGTGTTCCTGTCGGTCTTCCTCGGCAATCTGCTCGTCGGCCATGTTGCGACCTGGTGGGAGGCGATGAGCCACGCGAGTTTCTTTGCGTTGCACGCTGCGTTCGCCGCTGCCGCCATGGTGGTGATGCTGTTCGTCCGACGGCCGTTGCAGCGGATGCTCCTCGACGAAATCGACCAATAGATTTTGTTTGCTTTTCGGCTCTGTCGCCGCGCCGCGCGGCCGGGCGACCGACGGGTTCGCGGCCTGTGCGGGGCACGCCGCCGATTGTCGGGCGCGCCGCGAAACCGCGCCATCACGCCCCGGAGCAAGACGAAAAAACCCGTGACAGTTTGTTGACAATACATTGATGTATTGTAAAACGAATCAGGTTGGAGTGCGAGGGGAATCAAAGGGAGCCGGAAGGAGGCGCCGGACGCGAAATGTCGTCGGCGTCCCATGTCTGGACGGCAGGAAGATCGGGACGGGTTTTGCGCGGCGCGCTTTTCCCGGTGCATCCGCGGTGGCGTGTCTGCGCACCCCGGTTCGAGGCCACGCGGCCTGGCACGGTGATGACTATACCATTGTTATTTAATTACAATATCGGTTTCGTCCATTAGAGGAGGGTCATGTGGCACGTAGGGGGATAACGGCGACTTTGGTCGCGAGCGTTTCGACATTGATGTTCGGCGCGGGGGCCGGGGCCCAAGAGGCGGGCGTCGCGGCGAGCGAGGCCGACGAGATCGTCGTCACCGCCCGGTTTCGCGAGGAATCGATTCAGGATATCGGCGGCAGCATCGCGGCGCTCGATGGCGAGGAGCTGCAACGATCGGGGATCGTCGATTTCGAGGATCTGGCGAACCGCGTCGCGGGTGTCGAATTGCTCGATCGCGGGCCCAACACGAATGAAATCAACATTCGCGGCGTGACCAACAGCACCCAGGTTTCGGGCAACGCGCTCCAGCCGCTCGTTTCGATCCTTGTCGACGACATCTCGGTGGCGTCGTCGTCCGCATCGCAGCGCGACTTCAACTTTTTCGATTTCGACCGGGTCGAAGTCCTGCGCGGTCCGCAGCCGACCTATTTCGGCGAAGGCGCGATGGGCGGGGTGATCCGCTATTTTTCGGCCGACCCCGACCTCGACAGCGGAAAGACGGTCGAAGGCACCTGGAGCGGCGGCGTCAGCGCGACCAACAACGGCGGTTTCAACTATCGGGTCGAAAACGCGACGAGCCTGATCCTTGTCCCCGAAAAGCTCGGCATCCGGATGGTCGGTTTCTATCGCAAGGACGATGGCTACATCGACAATCCGGGCCTCAACAAGAATAATATGAATGATTTTGAATCCTATGGCGGGCGCGCGATCATCGTGGCCCGGCCGACGGAAAATCTGACCCTGCGCCTGGCGGCGCATGTCGGGCGCGACGACATCGGCGAGCTTAATTTCATCGAACCGACGACCATCGGCGACAGCGTCGGCACCGAAGACCTGATCGCGCCGTCGTTGAGCCTGATCGACGGTTTGAACCAGGACGACTTCGAGCTTTATAGCGGCAAAATCTCGTACAATTCGGGGCCGATCACGATCGAGTCCATCACCGGCCTGTACAAGCGTCGGCGTGAAGCGGAAACGTTCAGCTCGGCCTATACCTATGGGTTCGAGGGTTTCTTCAACGCTTTCCCGCCGTTCGATACCGCCAGCAACCTCCTGTCGTCCGACCTGACCGCGATCGCGCAGACGCGCGGCAAGGAACGCAGCGTGTCGCAGGAGTTTCGTTTCGTTTCGGACTTCGACTCGCCGCTCAACGTCACCGCAGGCGGCTTTTTCCAGGATACGAAGTCGACCTCGACCGCGCTGGTGACCGGCGACGGCTATGCCAATATCACCGATACGGGGTCGACAGAGATCGAACGCAGCACGACGCGGATCGATACCCGGCAATTCTCCGGCTTCGTCGAACTGAGCTATGACGTGACGGACCGGCTGCGGCTTTTTGCCGGCGCGCGCTACGTCAACGAAAAGGTGACATCGACGCTGGTCGAATCCTTTGTCATCGGCATCTTCTCCCCGATCTTCACCGATCCCAGCGATATTTTTGCGCCAATCTATTTCCCGGTGCCGAACGATGTTGAGGCGCTGAACGCGCCGGGCGGGCCGGGGACGAGTTTCGACTTCAAACTCAATACCTTCCTGCCGCGCGTGGCGTTTGAATATGACATCAGCGACGATGTGATGCTGTATGGCACGCTGGCGCGCGGTGTGCGCAACGGCGGGCTCAACAGTCCCTTCTCGGCGCTGGGTTTCGGGCCGGTGGGATCACCCGAGTTCGAGGATGCGCTGACCTATGGATCGGACGACATCGTCACGGGTGAAATCGGGGTCAAGTCGCGGTTGATGGATGACAAGCTGACGTTGAACCTTGCCGGTTTCTATTCGGATTTCGACAATCCGCAGATTGGGATCAGCAACCCCGGCGCGCTCACTGCCAACGGACCGCAGCTTCGCATCTATGGGCTGGAAGTCGAGAGCGTCTACAAGGCCAGCAGCAATGTCTCGCTCTTTTTCAGCGGCAATCTGACCGAAGCCGAATATACCAAGGGCATGTCGGTGTTTGCCGTCGCCGGGGCACCGGCGGATTATCAGGATCTTGCCAAGGGGAACCGGCCGCCGAACGTTCCGAGCCTGTCCTTTTCGACCGGCGCGGATCTTCGCTACCCGCTGGGCAGCGACGACCTGGAACTGACCGGACAGATTGCCTTCCAATATATTGGCGAGCGCGAAACGTTTCCGCAGAATTTCGCGACGGGCAAATTGGGCAGCATGGAAATGCTGAACCTGCGCGTCGGGCTGGAACGCGAATGGTGGTCGCTGACGGCCTATATGACGAACGTGCTCAACGATCTGGAATTGCAGGCGACGACCATCCCGACCAGTTCGGCGCGATTGGTCAACGGCGTGCTCGACGGACCGTTGTCGTCGGCCTTCATCAATCGTCCGCGGACGACGGGCCTGACATTGACTGTTCGTTACTAATGATGTCCCAGATGGCGGCGGTTCGTTCTCGCAACGGATCGCCGTCACCACGTCGCTATCCAGGAAATTCGATGATCGACGCTTATGTTCGACGCCTGTTGGCGGCAGCACTGCTGGTTCTGGGGGCCACATCGGCCAGCGCGTCGCCGGGCCAGGCGGACCAACAGGACGGCGCACTGACGCGCGCCGACGTCGAACGAGCCGCCGCTTTCTATCCGGCAAATGTCCGCAAGCTCGTGCGCAACGCTGCGCCAGTGCCCAACTGGATCGCGGGCAGCGATCGCTTCTGGTATCGGCATGAAATCGACGGCGGCTTCCGCTTCCTGACCGTCGACGCCGCGACGGGGCGTGCCGAACCCTCGTTCGACCACAAGGCCGTCGCGGCGATGCTGTCGCGCGCATTGGGCAAGGAGGTGTCTCCCACCCAATTGCCGTTCGGGTCGATCACTTATTCGCAGGATATGCGGGACATTTCCTTTGCGGCCGGGGACCGATCGTTCCAATGCGACCGGGCCGGGACGCGGTGCAAGGATATGGCGGCGATCGCGCCCGACCCCGCCATCGTCGCGTCGCCCGACGGCAAGCGCGCGCTGTTCACGCGCGACAGCAACTTGTGGCTTCGCGATATGGCGACGGGCGCGGAACGGCCGCTGACCACCGATGGCACCGCAGAGTTCCCCTATCAATATACCGCGTTCAAGACGACCTATGTCGAGGAACGGCGCGGACAGGCCAAACCGACCTATGCGGGTGCGACCTGGTCGCCCGATGGCCGCTATGTGCTCGCGATCCGCACGGACCGCCGCGGCGTGAAGACCGCACCCTATGTGGTCGAATATCTTCCCCCGGATTCGCCGCGCCCGATCGCGCACCAGATCGCGATGCCGACCCCCGCCGACGCGCCCGAAACCCCCTATGCGCTGGTCCTGATCGACCTTCACGACGGTGGGATCGTGCCGGTCGATGGCGGTGCGCTGGGGTTCAACGACTATGCGCCCTATTGGGCGATCGTCGGCGAACCGGGTTGGGACATAGCGGACGGCGCATTATATCTGGCGACATCGACCCGCGATTCGCGCGCGCTCGGCCTGGTGGCGATCAACCTCGACGACGGGACCAGTCGCACGGTGCTGGAGGAACGCGCCGACCAGTTCCTCAACCTCAACCCCTTCGACTATCACGTCCCCAACATACGCCTGCTGGCGGCGCGCGACGAGATATTGTGGTGGTCGCAGCGCAGCGGCTGGGGGCATCTCTATCGCTATGACGCCCGGACAGGGGCGCTCAAGAATGCGGTGACGAGGGGCGACTGGGCGGTATTCGACATCGTCCGCGTCGATGAGGCGGCAGGGTTCGTCTATTTCACGGCGGGCGGGAAAGAGGCCGGGCGGAACCCCTATTACCGCCATCTTTATCGCGCCGACCTTCGCGGGGGTGATCCGAAGCTGCTGACCCCCGAGGATGCCGATCATTCCTACACCAACTTCCCGGCGCGGGGGCTAAACGGCCATTGGGATACGCCGGTGGAGCGGTTTTCGCCCAGCGGCCGCTATTTCGTCGACTCGCATTCGACGATCGCGACGCCGCCGACCACGCTGGTCCGCCGGTCCGACGGGACATTGGTCGCGAAACTTGTCGACGCCGACGCCAGCGCGTTGCGCGCAACCGGCTGGACCCCGCCCGAACGGCTTGTCGCGAAAAGCGCCGACGGGACGCACGACATCTATGGCGTGCTCATCAAGCCGACGAATTTCGACGCGCGCAAACGCTATCCGGTGATCGAGCAAATCTATGCCGGCCCGCAGGTGTCCTTCGCGCCGCAGGGGTTCACCGACGCGATCGGCGCGCGCGCGGCCTATATGCAGGCGCTGGCGGAACTGGGCTTCGTCATCGTCGTTCAGGACGGGCGCGGGACGCCCCGGCGGTCGCGCGACTTTCACATGGCGCCGATGCAGGACGAGGATTCGATCGCGCTGGCCGATCATGTCGCGGGCATTCGGGCGGCGGCGGCCAGCCGCCCCTATATGGACCTGGACCGGGTCGGCATTACCGGCATTTCTTTCGGCGGCTATGCGTCGGCGCGCGCGATGCTGCTCTTCCCCGAATTTTACAAGGCCGGGGTCTCGATCGCCGGACCGCACGATTACCGCACGATGATTTCGTCGATCTCGCTCGAGCGTTTCTTTGGCGTGCCGGGCGAAAAGGGCGCGAAGGATGACAGCTATACGCGGGTCGACAACCTGCACCTTGCCGATCGCCTGACCGGCAAGCTGATGCTCGTCGCGGGCGACATCGACCAGAATGTGCCGTTCAACCAGACGGTCGCATTATCCGACGCGCTGATCAGGGCGGGCAAGGAATTCGACCTGGTTCTGGTGCCCAATGCCGCGCATGACGTCGGTTATCACCCCTATGTCGCGCGGCGGCTGGCGGGATATTTCCTGCGCCATTTGAGGGGCCAGGAACCGCCTGTCCCGTTCGCGCAGCCGTTGAAATAAATGTTGCCTGGTGGAGATGGAATGATGACGACCGACATGAACCGCCGCGGCCTGATGAAGCTTGCCGGTGGCGGCCTTTTTGCAGCGACGGCGGGCGCGGGAAGCGCGGCATCGGCAGCATCCGCCGCGCCGGCAAAGCCATCGCCCGGCGTGACGCCCATCGTCGTCGACGGATGCAGCCCCTCGGCACCGACCGCCGAATATCTGGCGCTGCTGCGCAAGGGCGGCGTCGATAGCTGGAGCGTCAGCATGTTGCCCACGCTCCTCCAGATGTCGGCGCTGCTCGAGTTCGTCGACCTGCATTCCAAGGAAGTCGCCATCGCAAAGAGCGCCGCCGACATTCGGCGCCTGAAGCAGGAGGGCAGGATATCGCTCACCATCGGTTGGCAGGAAGCTGACCTGTTCGCGATGAAGGGCGAAAGCGACTGGTGGTCCAAACCGCCAAAAACCACGATGCGGCTTTTCTACGAAGCGGGGCTGCGCGTCGTGGGCCTTGTCTATAACCTCACCAACGCCTTTGCCGGGGGCTGCCTGGACCCGAAGGTCGGTTTGACGAAGGCGGGCCGCGCGGTCGTCGCCGACATGCAGTCGATGGGCATCCTGGTCGATGTCGGCGGGCATATGGGCGAGCAATCGAGCCTCGACATCATCGCGATGGCCGAGCGCCCGATCGTGTGTACGCATTCCAACGTCGCCGCGCTCAACCCCAACCCGCGCAATACGTCCGACCGGGTCATCGAGGGCATCGCGCGGACCGGCGGCCTGTTTGGCGTCAGCGCGATCGACCCGTTCATGAGCTGGAGCGGCAACGATGTCGGCAAACGGCAGCAGCCGCAAAAACGTGCGGACGTAAAACGTTACGTCGACGAACTCGACTATCTGAAAAGGCTCGTCGGCGTCGACCATATCGGCATCGGCGGCGACTTCACCGTTGGCTCGACCTCGTCGATCTATCCCGACGAGTCCTTCGCCTTTCCGCCCGAAATGACCTATGTTCAGGACCCGATCCAATATGCGAACGGCTTTGAGGATATTTCAAAGCTGCCCGCGGTTCGTGCCGAGATGGTACGCCGCGGCTGGCGCACCGACGAGATCGACAAGGTCATGGGAGAAAACTGGATGCGCGTTTATGCGGCGAGCATCGGTTAGCGCGGTGTCGGCCATCGACAGCGCCGCCGCCTGACCGACCATGACCCGGACGCGCCCGGTCGACCGGCTCGACATCAAGATCATGGCGGCGCTCGAACGGAACGGGCGCATGACCAGGGCGCAATTGTCCGACGCCGTGGACCTGTCGGCAACGCCTTGCTCCGCCCGCATCGCCAGGCTGGAGGCGGCCGGGGATATCCGGGGCTATCACGCCGACATCGATATCGAGCGGCTGGGCGGCCTGCGCCAGTTTGTGGTGATCGCCAGCCTTTCGCAATGGACGTCCGATCGCGCGCGGCGGTTCGAGGAGATGGTGGCGGGCGTTCCGCAGATCGCCGAATGCGACGCGGTTTTCGGTTCGGTCGACTATATGATGCGCGTTTATGCGGTCGACGCGGCGCATTGCAGCGCGATCATGGCGCCGCTGCTTTCGATCGACCTCGACTATACCGTTCTGCCGGTGTCGCGCACCGTGCGCGCGCCGCACGAAATTGCCATGACGACCCTGCTGGCGCTCGACGGTCCCGACAGGCGAAGTCGCTGATGCGGCGCGCCAATATGGACACAAATCCTGTGCCTCTTGTCCTAGGTCCGGCGGAGGCGGGGGCGTCCGGGAAACGGGACGCAGCCTGCCGTCTTTTCCTGTTCTGCCATTGGGGCCTATCATGATCGAGCTGCGCAAACCCTATCTTCTGTTCATCGGCGACGTGGCGAAAGTCCATAGCGCCAAAACCGCGTTCGGCATCCGCGACTGGGCGCGCGATGCCTGTCTGGGCCAGTATCGGCTGACCGACAGCGCCGTCGATATCGGCCTGCCCGATCTCGATCCCCGCTCCGCAGCTGCCAGCGGGGCGGGGTCGCTGGTGATCGGCGTGGCGCCGGTGGGCGGCCAGATTCCCGCCGGCTGGCACGCGGCGTTGATCGAGGCCGCGCACGCCGGGCTCGACATCGTCAGCGGGATGCACAGCTTGCTGGCCGACATCGCGCCGCTGCGCGAAGCGGCCGAGGCATCGGGCGTGCGCCTGGTCGACGTGCGCGTGCCGCCGCCGGATATCCCGATTGCGACCGGACGGAAACGGACGGGGCGGCGATTGCTGACCGTCGGGACCGATTGTGCGCTGGGCAAGAAATATACCGCGCTGGCGCTTGCCGATGCGCTGCGCCGGTCGGGCGCCGACGTATCGTTCCGCGCGACGGGACAGACCGGCATCATCATCGCCGGTTCGGGCATCCCGATGGATGCCGTCGTGTCCGACTTCATCGCCGGTGCGGCCGAGGCGCTGTCACCCGATGCGGCAGCCGATCATTGGGACGTGATCGAGGGGCAGGGCGCGATCTACCATCCCGCCTTTGCCGGTGTGACCCACGGGCTGATCCATGGGTCGCAACCCGATGTGATCATTTTGTGCCACGAACCCGGCCGCGACCATTTCCATTCCTTCCCCGACTTTCCGGTCCGATCGCTGCGCGCGGTTGCCGATGCCTGTCTGGATGCGGCGCGCGTCACCAACGCGTCGGCACGGCTTGCCGCGGTGAGCCTGAATACGTCGCACCTCGACGATGCCGCCTGTGCGCGGGCGCTCGAATGCGCCAGCGCCGAACTGGGGGTGCCGGCGTTCGATCCGTTGCGGACGTCGATGGACGACGCGCTGGCGTCCATCCTGGGCCGCGCCGATGGATAGGTTTTCCGGGCCTGCTCCCATGCTCGGCGCCGCCAGGGCCGCCGACACCATCGTCGCGGCCGCGTCGCCGATGCCCCCGCTGTCGCTCGACGTGGCGATTGAAAGGCTGGGCTTTGCCGCGCCGTTTCGCATCTCGGGATATGTTTTCGATCATCAGGACGTCATCGTCGTGACGCTGTCCGATGGCGAACATGTCGGCCGCGGCGAGGCGTCGGGCGTTTATTATCGGGGCGAGACGGCCGATGTCATGGCGGCGCAGGTTGAGGCCACGCGCGCGCTCATCGAACAGGGCGTGAGCCGCGCGATGCTGCGCGCGGCGATGTCAGCGGGCGGCGCGCGCAACGCGGTCGATGCGGCGATCTGGGATCTGGAAGCCAAGCGGGCCGGGCGCTCGGTCTATGAACTTGTCGGCATTGCGCCGCTGGCCGCGCTCGCGACGACTTTCACGCTGGGCGCGGACCATCCGGCCGCGATGGCCGCCCGCGCCGCCGCATTCGCCGACGTCCCGCACCTGAAGGTCAAGTTGACGGGCGAATTGGACGTCGACATCGACCGGGTCCGCGCCATCCGCGCGGCGCGGCCTGACGCCTGGCTGGGGGTCGACGGCAACCAGGGGTTTGCCCGCAAGGATCTCAAGCCGCTGATCGCCGCGCTTGTGGAAGAGCGGGTTTCGCTTCTCGAACAGCCGGTGCAGCGGGGCCGCGAGGCCGACCTGGACGGGGTGAAATGCCCGATCCCGATCGCGGCCGACGAAAGCGTGCTGACACTGGAGGAAATTCCCGGCCTTGTCGGGCGGTTCGACGTGGTCAACATCAAGCTCGACAAGTGCGGCGGCCTGACGGAAGGGCTGGAAATGGCGAAGCAGGCCCGCCTGCTTGGCCTGGGCGTGATGGTCGGGTGCATGGTGGGGTCCAGCCTCGGCATGGCGCCGGCGTGCGTGCTGGGACAGCTTTGCGATGTCGTCGATCTCGACGGCCCGATCTTTCTGGCAGAGGATCGTGTCCCGTCGATGGAATATGTTCGCGGCCGCGCCCGGTGCCCCGACGACCTTTGGGGATTTCCAGCGACCAGCGGGGCGCGCGGGTGATGCGCCGGTTACGCCGTTCCGCCGCGGTTGCTTCGGCGTTCCGCCGTGCCCGCACCGCACGCGCGCTGGCCGTTGCCGCCTGTGCCGCCCTGCTGGTTTCGGCAACACCCGCCGCCGACTATGACATCGTCATAAGGGGAGGGCGCCTGCTCGACGGTGCGGGCAATCCCTGGGTCCATGCCGATGTCGGCATCAAGGACGGCCGGATCGCAAAGATCGGACGCATCGCGGCGCCGGGCGCGAAGGTCATCGACGCGACCGGAAAATATGTGTCGCCCGGCTTCATCGACATGATGGACCAGTCGGGCGCCGTGTTGCTGAAAAGCGGCGCGGCGGAGAACAAGCTGCGCATGGGCGTGACGACGTTGATCGGCGGCGAGGGCGGGACGCCCGTCCCGGCCGGTCGGATAACGCAATATTTCGATGACCTTGCCCGGCGGGGGATCGCCGTCAACTTCGGCACATATTACAGCGCGACGCAGGCACGGGTCGAGGTCATGGGTGACGCCGCGGGCGCTCCGACGTCGGCCCAGATCGACCAGATGGGCGGACTGGTCGATACCGCGATGAAAGCGGGGGCGTTCGGGATCAGCACCGCGTTGATGTATCCGCCCGATTCCTTTCAATCGACCGAGGATCTGATCGCGCTGGCAAAAGTGTCCGCCCGGTGCGGCGGGTTTTACGCGACGCATCTGCGCGACGAAAGCGCGCGGCTGGTGGAATCGGTCGACGAGGCGATCCGGATCGGCGAAGAAAGCGGCGCGAAGGTCGAGATATTCCACCTCAAGGCGGCCTATGCGCCGGGCTGGGGCACGCTGATGCCGCGGGCGATCGCGAACATCGGCGCGGCGCGCGCGCGCGGGCTCGACATCGCCGCCGACATCTATCCCTACACCGCCGCGGGCACCGGGCTCGAAGGGACTGTGCCCGCGCATGTCTTTGCGCAAGGCACCGATGCCGCGATCGCCAAGCTGCGCGATCCTGCCATGCGCGCCCGGCTGAAACAGGAGCTTGCGGCAGGAAGCCGGGCGGGTTGGTCGAGCCTTGTCGAGGCCGCCGGTGGCTGGCGGAATATCGTGCTCGCCAATTCGCATCGCGCCGACACTGCTCGCCTCCATGGCAAGAATTTTGTCGAGATCGGCGCGATGCTGGACAAGGACCCCGCCGATGCCGCGTGGGACATCATGCTCGATGCGCTTCCTGAACGCGCGTTCGCACTCTATTTCGTGATGGATGAAGCCGACATCGACGCGGCGATCAAGCAGCCGTGGGTGGGTATCGGGAGCGATGGGGCGGCGGCCGAAAAGCTGGGCGAGCTCGACGGCATGGCGCTGCCCCATCCCCGATCCTACGGCACCTTCGCGCGCGTCCTCGCCGAATATGTGCGCAACCGCCAGATACTCCCGTTGGAAGACGCAGTGCGCAAGATGACCTCGTGGCCGGCGCATCGCTTGGGGCTGGCGGACCGGGGTGTGCTGCGCGAAGGGTTGCGCGCCGACGTCATCGTTTTCGACCTCGACGACATCCGCGACCATGCCGACTGGGCGGCGCCGACGCGGCCGGCGACGGGAATCGACCATGTCATCGTGAACGGGGTGCTGGCACTCGAACAGGGCCGTCACACGGGCGCCCGTTCGGGAATGGTGCTGCGGCACAGCTGCGACGGGTGATGCCGGTGCCGTATAGCCGTCCGGGATCGCTTGATCCGATCGACCTGAAAATCCTTGCCGCGCTGCATGCGGACGGGCGGCTGAGCAAGGTCCGGCTGGCGCGCGCGGTCGGCCTGTCACCGACCCCGTGCGCGGCGCGGATCGACAGGCTGGAAGCGGCCGACATTATCCGCGGATATCATGCCGCGCTCGATGTCGAACGGCTCGGCAATCTCAGCCAGTTTGTCGTGACGGTCAGCATCAAGGATTATACCACGCAAAAATCGCGGCAGTTCGAGGCGATCGTTGGTGAGAGCCTTTACATCGTCGCGTGTGACGCCGTGTTCGGCGCGGTCGATTATGTCATGCGGATCTTCGCGCGGAATGTGCGCCACTATCACGCGATCATGGAGCCGTTCCTGGCGATGGAGATGGACTACACAACATATCCTGTCTCGAAAAACATGCGTGATCGTGCAGGTCTCGATCTGATCCAGCTTCTAGGTCCGCAATCCTGATCCGGTCACAGCATCGCCCACCATCATTCTTCATCGAAGTTGTTTCAAATCGGTCGCAATAGCTGTTTGCAATTCATCGGCATTAACTGAATAAGCGGGTTCATCAGGCGCGGAGGGGGTGATGCGCGGACTCGCATTTTTCGTCTATTTGACGGCGTGCTCCGCCTCGGCAGAGGCGGCCGACCTCCTGTTCGAGCGACCCACGGCTCCAAATGACGCGTCGCCCGAAATTATCGGCGGCTCGAAACTCGATCCTGACCAGTGGCCGGCGACCTTGGTGTTCACATCGGCCTCGGCCGAACGCTGCACCGCCACCGCCATCGGCCCGCGCGTCCTGTTGACCGCGGGGCATTGCATCCGCAGCGGCGCAAAGGGCCAGATTGCCGGATCGGCGGTGAAGGTCGAATGCAATGCGCACGAAAATTATTCGACCGGCGCTTATTATGACATCGCCCTGTGCTTTGCTTCCACGGACATCAAGCTGCTGGCCGGCGCCCCCTATGAGCGCATCGACGTCGCCGACGGATCGGTGCGCGGCGAACAGCTGATGCTGCTGGGCTATGGCTGCACAAAGCTGGGCGGCGCAGGCGGCATCCTTTATGGGGGCGCGGGCATCGTCCGCGATGCCGCGACCGCCGAAATGCCCTATTTCGTGACCGGCGGCGGCGCGGCGGTCTGTTCGGGCGACAGCGGCGGCGGCGCTTACCGCGTGTCGGGTGCGATTTCGCGGCGTATCGTCGGCATCGCGTCGGCGATGGCCGGCGGCGATCGCTCCAATTTTGCGGCACTCGCCGACCCCGATGTCGCGCAATATATTCGCGACTGGCAGAGCCGCCGGGTCGATCCTGCAACCGGCGCAACCATCAAGGCGGATATTTGTGGTCTCGACCCGATCTATACTTGCCATCCTTAGCGCCTGCGCGGCCCCGCCCGCCCTGGCCCAGGCGAGCGTGTCGCCGACGGCGCTCGACATGCGCATCGACGGCCCGCCGACGCCGCGCCTGGTCGCGAAAATTGCCGAGATCGGTCAGCCGGAGCGGATCACGCTGGGCCGTGACGACACCATACGCCAAATTATCGAAGCGCGGTGCGGCATTGTCGACACGGGCTATCTCGCCATCTTCCTCGAAGAGAATAGGGACACGCTGGGCAAGCTGACGGCAAAGCAACGCGACGAACCGCTGCCCGGGACGACGCTGACCTTTCCTTATTGCCTGAGCTTTGAAGCGCGCCCGGTGGCGCTCGCCAGCCCGTCGGTCAGCGCGATGTTCGCCGCGGCGAGGCTCCCGCTCGACGCCAAGGCACTCCAGGACACGGCGGAGGGTGGCAAGGCGATCGAAGCGCGCGAATTGTCGTCGCTGGCCTCTGCCGACCTAGCGGGCAACCTCGACCTGTTCCTGGCCGCCAATCGCGGCTTTACCGCGACCGAATATGCCCGCCGCTTTGCGTTCGACAATCCCGACGTCCAATTCACGAAGATGCAGAAGGGCGCCGAAATCCGGTTTCCGTCCGCACCGCAGCGCGCGACGGTTCCCCTGCGTAGCGGCTTCGACGCGCGTTCGGGCACAGACGCGTTGCAGGCGGTAGCGGCGAGCGATGGCGCCACGATCGTCACGGCGGCCGCCGAAGTCGCGCAGTTGATCTCCAATCTGGAGGTGAGCCCCGCCGATTGCCCCGGCGCCGACGGCAATCCCGACTGGCCGATCCCGCAAGCGGCCTTTCGCGAGGCGCTGGCGATCAACAGGGCGGGCAGCGACCACGCCGTGCTTCCGCCGCAAAACGTCCTCATCGTCGATACCGGATATTTCCCCGGCATGACGGGCCCTGCGATACCCGCGGCTTTTCACGGCCGGATGCGTGGCATTGATCCGCGGAGCCTTTACAGGGAAATCGGCGTGAACACCGCCAGCCGCGTCGATGACCCGACCCCGCTTGCCGGGTTGCCGCACGCATCGCATGGCGGCGAGGTCGCCGCCACCTTGCTGGGCGGCCGCTTCCTCGACCGGACCGACCACGCCGCGCATCTGCCCAAAGTCGTCTTCGCGAGCGTCGCGCAATCGTCCGCGGGCGGCCCCTTTCTCGACGTCGGTGCCATCATGCGCGCCTATCGCCATGCTGTTGGCAGCAAGATCCCGGTGATCAACACCAGCCTGTCCGCCACGTCGCAGCGCGACGATTTTGAGTTTACGCTGAAGGCGCTCGGTGATCAGGCGCTGCTCGTGACCGCCGCCGGCAATGTGTCGGGGCCGCCGCAGGAATTTGTCCCCGGCAGCCCCTATTGGCCCGGCGCGCTGGGCGGCAATCCGCTCGGCGCCGCGCCTGCCACGGTCATCAGCGTCGGGGCGCACGATCCCGAAGGCCGCCTGCTGGCCTTCAGCCGCGAAGGCGAGGCGCATGTTGACCTGTTGGCGCCCGGATGCCGGATACCGACCTACAGCTTCGATCCGGCGAGCGGTGCCGTGACGGACGTGCTGCGCAGCGGCACCTCCTATGCGGCGCCGATCGTGTCGATGGTGGCGGCGAAACTGTCTGCCGAAGGATTGGCGCCCGCCGCAATCAAGGATCGCCTGATCGTCAGTGCCGATGTCGATGAACGGCTGCACGCACGGGTCTGGTCCGGCGGCCGGCTCAACATCGCCAAGGCTTTGTCGATTTCCCACGATTTCGTCGAATATGGAAAAGCGCAGCCCGACGGGACGGTGGTTCGCCATGTGGTGCGCGGCGAACTGCTCAACCGCCATGACGCGCCCCTTATCTGCGGCGTTCAGGTGCAGTTGGGGGCGCTCAGAAAACTCGCATTGTCGCGCGATCCGACCGGGGCGCGACCACCGATCTGGCGCGGCTGGCGGATGAATCCGAACGCGGGCGCCCTGTCGCGGATCGAACGGCTTGCCGCCTGTTCGGTCATGCCGTCCGACGCGTTTCTGGCGATCAGGAACCGGGAAGGTGGAGCCGAGGTCCGAATCCCCCTTCCCGAAATCATCGACTTCGTCGCGCGTTACCCCGGTTAGGGTGCGGCCTGCGCCGCGGCGAGCGCGCGTTCGGCGGCGAGAACCGCGGCTTCGGCCTCGAGCTGTGCCTTGCGCGCGTTGAGCACCGCGGTCTGCGCCGCATATTGTTCCCTGATCTCTTCCTGATCGGCGTTCGGATCATCCTCGAGGCGTTTTTGCTGTTCGGCAAGATCGACCTCAAGCTTCGCGATCTGGATCGCATTGGTCAGGTCCTCGACGCGGTTGGGCCCCAATGCCTTGCGGGCGTCGGCAACCTTCTTTTGCGCATCGAGCAGGGCCAGTTCGTCGGTCAGCTGTTCGGTTGGCGATTTTTCCAGCGCCTTTTCGGCGTCGGCGAGGTCCTTCTGCGCCTTGGCGAGCCGCGTGGCGAAGTTCAGGTCCGCGATCGGCTCTTCCTGCTTTGCTTTTGCATAGGCAAGCATCTGGTCGGCGATCGCGCCGCCGGCGCCTGCCATGTCGAGCGCCGCGGCATTGTCGCGGCGGAGCCCGGCTTTCGTCAGGCGCCCCTGATCGTCGAAGTTCGCGTAGACGCCGCCCGACGCGAAGGCCGGGCTGGAGAAGGGCAGGTTGAACACATGTCCGAGCTGGGCGATCGCACTGGTCACGCGCGCGATCGGCTCGGCATCGCTGCCGTTGAGGTGGCAGGGCTCATCGCCCTCGCAGACATAGATCGCACCGGCGGCCGGGACGCGATAGCGCAGCCCGTCGGTGGCGATACCCTTCGGACGATCCTTGGTTTCGCCGCCATAGCTGCCGATCGCCACCAGATGGAGCGACACCGGCAGCGCGAAGGCGCTGTCATATTTCGGCTTGATCCGCCGGGCGGTCATCGCCTCATATTGTTCGCACAACGGCCCGCCCGCAGCAGGACAGCCGGAGATGTCCGCGCCATTGGTGAGCATCGGGAACCCCGCATAGAAAGCCGCCGGTTCCATGCCGAGCAGCTTGATGTTCCCGTTCGGCCCATCGTTCCGCAACTCCTTGCCGTTTTTGAGCGCGACGGGGGCGGCTTCGAGCAGCCCGGCGCGAACCTGCGCACCGTCGAACCATTTCGCGATCGTTGCCGGCCGGATCGGTTTGATCGGCCCCTCGTGAAAGCGCGTGCTCTGTTCGGGCCAGCGGAACGTCTGCTTGTCGGTCAGCCAATCCTGCGCCTTCGTCGACGCCTTGGTCAGTGCATCAAGCGCCTTTTGTGCCTTTTCGATCGCGTCGGTCTTCGCCTTGATGGCCTTGCGCAGCTTTTCGGTCGGCTTGGCGCTGAATTGCGCGGTCAGCGTCGTCAACTGGCCGCGCGCGTCGTCGATCTGGCTCGTCGCCGCTTCGATCAACGGCTTGTTCGTCTCGATCAGTTTCAAATTATCGACTGCTTCGGCGCTGCAATATTGGGTTTCGTTTGCACCGGCGGCCACGGGGATCGGGAAACCCGCCGCGAGCCCCGCGAGCTTGCCGGCGGTCACCGCAATCGATTTCACCACCTCGCCCGATTTGTCGACGGTCGAGGCGTTGAACGCCGTCATTCGCCCGTCCTTATATTCGACGCTGATGTCGGATGTCTTGAAAGCTGAAATAAGCGCGTTGGGGTCGATGACATAGACATGCTCGCCGTCGGGCACGAGCGTGGTGCCGATCGTGGCCTCAGCCTTGATCTTTGGCATTTCGCCGGCGTCGCACTTCAACAAGCTGCGCTTCAGTTCGACCTCATATTGCGTATAGTCGAGCATATAGGCGTAGCCCGCACCGCTTTTCGGATCGCTCGCGCTATATGGCCGGACTTCCAGCTTGGTGCAGGCCGCGGCAAACAGCAGCGGTGCCAGAAAAAGTAGACGGTAACGCATGATTCATCCCCCCGTTTGAATCGACTGTCCCTATATTTATTTTACCTGTCGTTTTATTGCAGTCGTCAAAGACGTCCTTGTGTCCTTGAACCGCTATCGCTTTCCCGCCCCTGGCGATAGCATTGATTCGGCCGAACGACAGTCATCAACAGATACCAAAATGGTGATTGATCGCGCCGGGCAGGCTCTTCTGCGGCGCTTGTCGACAAGAACGTCTGTGTCGCCCCCGTAAATTCTTCGGGTTTGGGGCTCTATTCGACGGGGTAGATCCCGTGGAGCACCGCATCGAAGTGACTCTCGATGCTCGTCGTGCAGCTACACGATCTTTCCCTCAGCGCGTCTTCGTCCTTGATGATGAACAGTCCGCGGCGCGTTGCGATCAACTCTTCGGCGCGCAGACGGCTGATGACCCGGGTGACGAAGGTGCGGCCGACGCCCAGCATTTCGGCGAGCTGCTCGTGGGTCAGCTCGATCTCGGACTTCTGGGTCCGCGCCGCCGCCGCGAGAAGCCATTTGGCCGCTCGCTGCGATATGGTGTGGGTCGCATTGCAGGCGGCGGTCTGGAACACCTGCGCCAGAAGGCAGTCGGAATAGCGCGCGAACCAGTGGCGCAGCGTGATCGAGTCGAGTTTCGCATGTTCGAGCGCCGACGTCTTGATCCGCAGAAAGCGGCCGCTGAAACGCACCTGCGCCGTTGCAAAGGCCGGGACATGGCCGTTCGACACAATCCCGCCGATCGCCCCCTCGCTGCCGACCAGGGCCACCTCGACCGAATTTTCATCGTCGATGGCGATGCAGAAAGCCGCCATGGCAGAGTTGCACGGAAACCATGTGTGAATAACCTCGTCGCCCGCATGTTGGAGCATGTCGGGCGCGTCGAGATCGACGACGATCATATGCGGCGCGAGGCGCGCTCGATCAGCGTCGCTCAGCGTCGCGAGCAGGCCGTTGCGGCGGAGATCATCTTCGGAGGGTGTTGTCATGGATTCTCCGCCTAATATGAGTGAGACTTGCCTGTCTGTCCACAAGTGGACCGACATCCGCCCGGCGCTATGTTACTGACGCACATAACTTGCCAGCGATGCCGCGCCGGGTCGCCTCGCAGCCATGTTTCCGGCGGCGCTTTTTTGCCGGTCCTCGAACGAAATAGGTGACGTCCTTGCATTTTTGCTCAGATCTGCGGCGCCCTCGGGCTTCGCAGCAATCCTTCGGCCCTCTTCTGGCCGTCACCTTGTCCCTGGTTTCTGCGAAACGGTGGGCGGATGACCGTTGACATGACGAAAACCCGTTCGGCCCAGGTCGACCTGACCAACTGCGATCGCGAACCGATCCAGATCCCGGGCAGTATCCAGCCGCACGGCGCGATGCTCGTCGTCGATCCCGACAGGTTCGAGTTGCTCTATGCATCCGAAAATGCGGGTGAACTGACCGGATATCGCGGCGTGATCGAGCGCGGCACGCCTCTGGCCGATATCGTCGGCGAGCAGGCGGTCCACGATATTCGCAACGCCTGCGCCAAATCCGGCGGTGGCGAGATTGCGGGCATCGAACTCGGTCTGCGGCTCGGCCATTCGAGCGCGCCGGTCGATGTGATCGCGCATCGTCATCAGGATCGTGTGCTGATCGAGATCGAGCCTTCGCTCGATGGCGGGCGAAGCGCGAAAAAGGCGCTGGGACTGACGCACGCGCTGGTCCGCCGCCTCGGTGTCGAAACCGAAGTTGCAGGCCTGGCGCGGGCCGGCGCGCGGCTCGTCAGGACGATGCTGGGATACGACCGGGTGATGGTGTACCAGTTTCTCCACAACGGCGCCGGGCGCGTTATCGCAGAGGCCAAGCGATCCGATCACCAGAGTTTCATGGGCCAGCATTTCCCGGCGTCGGACATCCCCTATCAGGCGCGGCGCCTCTACGAACTGAATGCCATCCGGATGATCGGCGATTCCGGTTATACGCCGGTGCCGTTACAGCCCCCGCTTGTCCCCGGCGATCCGCCCGTCGACATGTCCTTTGCACAGCTTCGCGCGGTCTCGCCGATCCATTGCGAATATCTTCAGAACATGGGCGTCCACGCGTCGATGTCGATTTCGATCCTCGTCGACGGCAAGCTGTGGGGACTCATTTCGTGCCATCATGACAGCCCGCATATCGTTCCCGTTGCGCTGCGCATCGGGGCCGAACTCTTCGGCCACTATTTCTCGCTGCAAGTCGCGGTTGCGGAGCGGCGCGCGCATGTCGTCGCCGCGGGGCTGGCGCGGAAACGGATCGACAAGATCCTGTCCGGGCTTCCGGTCGATGAGGCACTTTTGCCCGGACTTCGCGACCACCTTGACGATTTCATGGCCCTTTTCGACTGCGATGGCGTCGGCATCTGGGCGGAGGAACGATGGGCCTCCGCCGGGCTCGCGCCCTCGCAGGACGAGGCGCTGGCGCTCGTCCGCTTTCTGGCGGGGGAGGGCGAGGGCCTTCCGCGTACCATGTCCTCGAAACTCGGCCTGTGGCATACGCAGGACTTGCACGGGGTGACCGGGCTTGACGGTTTCGGTGGGGCGGTCGCGGGCGCGCTCGCCATTCCGCTGACGCTGACCCCGCGCGATTATCTGCTGATTTTCCGCAGCGAGGAAGCCCATCGGATCGAGTGGGCCGGCGAGCCTGCCAAAATCATCCTGTCGACCCCCAATGGCAACCGGCTGACGCCGCGGGGCAGTTTCGACACATGGCGTGAGGATGTGCGGGGCCAGAGCAAGCCGTGGACCGAAACCGACCTGTCGGGGTGCGACACGGTGCGCAGCTATTTGCGTGACCTGTTCCTGAAGCAGAATGAGGTCACGGCCGAGGAACGCGGGCGGACCGAACATCGCAGGCGCGTGCTGAACGACGAGCTGAATCATCGCGTGAAAAACATCATCACGCTGATCAAGTCGATCGCCGTCCAGACCGGCGCCCATGCCGAAACCGTCGCCGGCTATGCGGCGTCGCTGGAAGGGCGTCTGCGGGCGCTGGCCTTTGCCCATGACCAGTCGCTCAGCGCAGCGGTCGGCGGAGATCTGGCGACATTGGTCGAGGCGGAGGCGGGCTTTCATCGCCACGGTCCCGACCTGGACCGGGTCGTCGCGGGCGGCGACCAGGTGCGGCTCGACGATCGCGCCTTTGGCGTCATGGCGCTGGTTGTCCATGAAATGATGACCAATGCCGCCAAATATGGCGCGCTGTCGGTGCCCGAGGGACGGCTGGAAATCCGCTGGTCGTGCAGCGAAACCGAGGGTTGCCGGGTAAGCTGGGTCGAGACCGATGGGCCCATTGTTTCGGCGCCGACGCGCGAGGGGTTCGGGTCGAAGCTGATCCAGACCATGATGGTCTATGATCTGGGCGGCCGCGCCGACATATCCTATCCGCCGAGCGGGATGGTCGCGCATCTTGTCATTCCGGCAAAACATGTCGCGATCGACGACGATGAGCGCGAGCCCGAAGCCGAAGCGCCGCGAGACAAGGTCGACGATCATTCGCTCGCGGGCATGTCGGTGCTGCTCGTCGAGGATCAGTCGCTGATCGCGCTCGACACCGAGGATATTCTTCGCCGTCTGGGCGCAAAGGAGGTCCGCCTTTCGCCCGACGCGCCGCACGCGGTTTCGACCTTGCAGTCGTTCCGGCCCGATACGGCGATCCTCGATTTCAACCTGGGTGATACGACGTCGGAGGAAGTTGCCGATCAGCTTGTCGCGATGGGCGTGCCCTTCGCCTTTGCGACCGGCTATGGTGACAGCGTGATGATCCCCCGGCACCTGCGGTCGGTGCCCGTCGTTCGCAAACCGGCGAGCGCGGCCAGCGTGTCGGCCCAGCTTGCCGAGGCGCGTCGGATCGCGGCGCAGGGGTGATGGCAAGGAATCCGTCGCGCGCCGTGCTTCGCGCCGCAACCGCCGATTGTCACCGGCGCGTCGATGCCATCTATTCGGCGGCGGTGCTGGGCGATCGCGGGTCTTATGGCGATTTTCTGCGGGCCCAGGCGGCGGCGCATCTGCCCGCCGAACGGGCGCTTGATCGAGCCGGTATCGCGACGCTGCTGGACGATTGGCCGGCGCGGATGCGCGGTTCGCTGCTGGTGCGGGATCTGTCCGACCTGGGCCTTCCCGTTCCCGCACCGATCGGCGGGCTGGATATCGCGACGCGCGCCGAAATGTTGGGCGCGCTCTATGTCCTGGAAGGCTCGCGCCTTGGCGGGGCGATGTTGAAACGGGCGGTGCCGCCTCATTTCCCCGCGCGATTTCTGGGCGGCGGCGGTGCCGGTTCGTGGCAGTCGCTGCTCGCGCTGCTCGACCGGGCGCTCGACACGGCCGCGCGGCAGGGCGAAGCGATCGACGCCGCCCGCCGCGCGTTCGCGCTGTTCGAGGATGGCGGCCGCCGCTTTCTGAACTTGGCATCCGATCGCCGGGCGCGGGTCGCCCATATGACGGACGCGCCGCCCGTCATTTGAATTCAAAAAGGGTCGGTTCGTCCTGCACCGGCGCGTCGATCACGAGCAGGCCGAGGTGCATCGCCTGGGTTATCAGGTGCGCACGGTTTCGCGCGTTCAGTTTCAGACGGACATTTTCGATATGCCGTTCCACTGTTCGCGGCGCGATATTGATTTCGAGCGCGATCTGCTTGGCCGACCACCCGACGGCCACCAGCTCCAGGATTTGGTGTTCGCGAAAAGTTAGATGCGGTTCAATATTCAAGGCGTTTCGATGCACGGCGCAATCCCCTGACACCCAAGGCGTGGACAATTGGCGACCGACGAGCAGCTTTAACGCGCGGCAATGCCGCTACCCCACCTGCTCTATTTGCATAATATCCCTTTGCGACCTGTTTAGCAATTAACTCGGCTTGCCCGCAAATTTAGCGACACTGTTGATGTCAATTCAGCTACAGACCTGAAATCAAATATAATATCGCAGGTGGATCCTAAGGAATAATACCTAGTATTTTTGCTATGTTAATAGGCCACGCGAATTCCTACGTCTTTCTTCGGATGGATTCACGATGCCCAAAGGCACATGAGACTCACAAATGGGGTCGCCGCAATACCAATTCAGTTGGAGAAGTGGCGTGCAAGGTCTGGCAAAATTTCACCGCGGGGGCATTCCCCAGGACACCATCCTAAAGTTTCGCAAAGGAGAGATCATATTCTCTCAGGGCGACCCCGGCGATTGCTGGTTCGAGGTCGTGTCGGGCACCGTCCGCACCTGTCACTTCCATCTCGACGGGCATCGCCAGCTGACGGGATTCTATTATCAGGGCGATGTTTTCGGCGTCGGATATGGCAATCGCGATGCGGCGGCGGAGGCGGTGACCAACACCATCCTGGCTCGCCGCCCGGTCTCCAACGACGACCCCGAAACATCGGGGCAGAGCCGCGCGCTCGAACGCGCGCTCGACAGTGCGAACCAGTGCATCTTTCTGCTCGGCCGCCGCAATGCCAATGAACGGGTCGCCGCATTCCTGCTAATCGCGGCCAAGCGATCGTCGGCGCTGGGCAGCATCCCGCTGCCGATGACGCGCAGCGACATCGCCGACCATCTGGGACTGACGATCCATACCGTCAGCCGCACGATTTCGGGATTTGTCCGTCAGGGCCTGATCGAACTCGAAGGCCCGCAACGGTGCCGCCTCATCGACGTCGAGGGACTCCGCGCCATCGCGGGCGAAGAGATTGGCGCCGCGATCGATACGCTTGCGGTCATGCGCCAGCGCGACGTGGCGGGCGCGCAAGGAGCCGGGCTATGACCATGTTCGCATCCCCACCCGCGCTGCGTCACATGGGCGTCGCCGCCGCGGGCCTGTCGGTCATTTTCGTCGTGCCGTCGGCGAACGCACAACAAGGCGTCGCGCTGGAATGCCTGTGCGAGGCGCTGCCCTTTCTCGACGTGGCGACGACGTGGAAGGCCGTGGCGGCAGGACAGGGCAGCATCCCCGAAGGCCAGCCTGCCGCGGGCGCCGAAAGCGAGATCGAGGCCCAGCGCCGCGTCATCGCCGAACAGCGCGCGCTGATCGACCAGCAGAATGTCATGCTCGCCGAACAACGACAGCAAATCGCGCAGATGCAGCAACAATTGGCGACGCAGCAGGTCCAGGTCGACCGGCTGACATCCTATGCGCTCGCCGACCGGCCGCTCGACCAGCTCCGCGGCGCCGGCATGGGGCAGGGCAGCTTCCCCGGCCCGACGCTTCCCGGTCCCGGCAGCGATGCGGTGGCGCTGCCCGACGCCCCGGTGGGCGAAGCGCCGCCGCCGACCGAGTCGCCCGAACAGCGCATCGCCGCCGTTCCGGAAGGGCAGGGCGTGCTGACGCGCGCCGGGCAGCTGTTTTTTGAACCATCGTTTGAATATACGCGGTCTTCGACCAACCGGCTGGTCTTCCGCGGGATCGAGCTGATCCCCGGCATCCAGATCGGGCTGATCGAGGCGACCGATGCCGACCGCGATACGCTGGTCGGCACGGGTTCGCTGCGCTACGGCCTTTCGGACCGGCTCGAGGTCGAGGTGCGCGTCCCCTATCTTTATCGCAACGACCGCATCGAAGTGGTGCAGCAGCGCGACGAAGGCATCGTGCGGTCGATCAAGCTGCGCGAGGACGGGATCGGCGATGCCGAGCTGTCGCTGCGTTATCAGTTCAACCGGCCGGTCGGGCAAAAGCCGATCTTCGTCGGCTCGCTGCGCGTCAAATCGGACACCGGCAAGGGACCGTTCGACATCGGTTATGACGAGTTCGGCGTGGCGACGGGGCTGGCGACCGGATCGGGCTTCTGGGCGGTGCAGCCCGGCCTCAACTTCCTGATGCCGTCGGACCCCGCGGTGATCTATGGCGGCGTCGCTTATCTGTACCATATCCCGCGCGACGTGAACAAACTGGTCGGCGACGTGATGATCGGGCGTGTCGATCCGGGCGACGCGGTCAGCGCCAACATCGGGTTCGGATTTGCGCTCAACCCGCGCTTTTCCTTCTCGCTCGGCTATCGCCACAACTATATTTTCCCGACCCGGTCCGAGATCGGCGATACGATCCAGAAATCCAACTATCTGCACGTCGGGTCGCTCAATTTCGGGATGTCCTATCGCCTGACCGAGCGCGATGTGCTGAACCTCGGCTTTGAGATCGGGGTGACCGAGGATGCGCCGGACGTGTCGATCACCCTGCGTATGCCGTTCGGCGGCAAATAGACCCGCGATAACAAAAAGAGCCCCGCCGAAGCGGGGCCAGATGGACCGTCCCCGTCGCAACGGGGGCGGGGGGTCGTTCAGTTGCCGATCGCGCCGACCGTCTGCGCGCCCATCACGGCGCCGATCGCGTCGCTCATCCGGGTCGTCGCCAGCGCATCGCGGAAGCCTTCATATCCGCTGATGTCCAGCACCGCATCGACCTGCTGGTTCAGCGAGACGTTGCTTGCGGTGTTGATCAGCACATTCTGGATCGAGTCGGTGCTCTGGATCAGCGCGGTCTGTCCGTTGTTGGCAAGGAACACCGATTCATCGCCGACGCGCATGGTGATGCCGCCGCTCGTCAATATGCCGCCCTGGATCTGCGCGGCGTCGACGGCGGTCAGCGCGGGCGAGACGAACCGTTCGATCGTCGATCCGTGCGGCGTCCAGCTGACGATGGTGCGCAGCGCGAGCTCGTCGTTCACAAAGCTGCGGATGTCGGCGCCGAACGCGATCACCATTCCCTGAAAGGCAAAGCCGCCGCGCTGCTCGTCCAGCACCTCGTCGGACACCACCGCCGCGCTGGCGAGCGGGTCGACGGTCGCAGGCTCGCCGGCGGCGAGCAGGGCTGGCGCGATGGCGACCAGGAGGAGGCGTCTGGGCAGGGGCATTCTCATTGTACGGTTCCTACGCGGACATCGAGCAGGACCTGCGGTGTCAGCTGATATTGCGGGGGGAGGTTGGTCGTCAGATCACCGACCGAGACGTGGAGCGAGCCGTCCTTTTCGAGCGGCGCTTGCGACCAGGGACCCCAGTCGCCGGCCAGGTTGAACGCCGGGCGTTTCTGGCCGCCGCCCACGATTGCCAGCGCGATGCCGTTCCAATGCTTGTCGAAATCCTCGAGCGAATATTCGTTGAGCCCGAGCACCGAATCGCCGGTGAGGACGCGGTCGCCCCGCACCCCCTTGATCACCACGAAATGTTTGAAGCCTTTGAGATCCATCAGCACGACCGTCGGACGTTTGACCTGCTTCAGCTGCTCCGTGGTCAACCGGAACCCCTCCGCGCGGTAGCCGCGCGAAGCGAGATAGGTTTTCATGTCGAGCATGGAGAAGCCGACCTTGCGGATTTCTTCACGATCGCCCTTTTCCCACATGGCGCGAAAGGGCATCGATTCCGACGTCGGCGCATCATAATGATAGGTGAGAAGCGTCGCGAGCGCGGCCGAACCGCAGCTGAAGTCATAACGCTGCCGGATGACCGATCGAAACGGAATGTCCCACCAGGTCATCACGTTCAACTGATAGCTGCCGCCGGTTTCGGGTCCGGTCAGCCGGACCTCGGCAGCCGCGGGCGCGGCGGCGAGTGCGCACAGGGCGCCCGCAATCAAGGCTCGCATAGCCCGCATGGCGGCTCAGTCGCCGAGGTTGATCGTCAGGTTCATGCCGCTCTGGGCACTGACCTGCGCGCCGGTGTTGATCAGCAGGTTGCCGACACCGTTAAAATTGGACAGGGCGAAATCGCTGAGCGTCACCGCGCCGGCGGTATAGTCGCCCTTGAGCACGTTGCCGCTGACGATGGACTCCATCGTCTGATTGGTGATGACCAGCGACTGGCCGCCACGCTGCGTGTCGAGTTCGCTGTCGGCCAGCATCGGCGATTTGCGCTCTGCACGCACCGTAATGGAGGGGGCGGCGGCATCGACGGGGATGGCATAGGACAGCATGGGGCTGGGAACAGACACCGCGCTGTCCGGCGGGGCCAGTTGCGCGACGGCGGGGGTGGACAAGCTTGCCAGGATCAGCAGAGCCGGAAGCATTGCGGGTTTCATGACAGGAATACTCCTGAAAACATCAAAAAAGGTGATGGCCGACGCCCTGGGGGGCAGGCGCGCCGGCCATCCGGGGGGACGTGGTTAGTCGCCGCCGCCGCCGTTGCCGTCACCGCCACCGGTGCCGAAGTTGACGGTGCCTTGTGCCGCGATGTTGGTTGCGGCCTGGGTGTTGGCGTTGATGCCGGTGTTCCAGGCTGCATTCAGGATGCCGGCATAGGCCGCGAACGCGTTGCCGCGGACCGAGTTGTTGCCGCTCTGATAGCCGACGTTCGTGTCGCTGTCGTCTTCACCGTCCATATCGACGACTTCGTCGAGATTCTGGTTGGTGTTGTTGGCGCTCAGCGATTGCGTCGCGACAACCAGATTGTTGCCGTTGAACGAACCATTGCCGTCATTGTCCTGATCGTCGTCCGAGAAGGTGTCGGCCGCGTTGTCCTGGACGAACAGGTCGATCAGGTCGTTGACGACGAGCGTGTCGCTGTTGTTTCCGGCAGCGCCGTTCGTGTTCGTACCACCGCCCAGAGTTTGCGCGTAAGCGGGGGCCCCGGCAATGGCAAGCGCCAGAACCGACGCCGCAAGCATGACTTTCTTCATGATCGTCTCCTTACATTGGCAAAAAGGGAATTCGCTCGCGCCGCTTGGCGCGATGGTGCGGACCTCCCCACATATGTCCGCATTCTCGCGAACAACTGCACTATGCTCGCTGCCCGCGCCGCCCGCTTTGCGAATTGGCAATGTCAGCGGTGGAGAATTACCCAGATGATATCAGTGGGAGGAATTGCGCAGGGTCCAAGCCGCCGCAAATTCGCTGTTTCAGGCGAGGTTCGCCCGCATCGTCGTGCGCCCCGCGGCATCGCGTGCCCACAGACGCGCACCGTCGTCGGCCCGCGTCAGGCAGAGGTCGAAGGGCGCGCCGTCGATGAGCGGCGCCTCGGCGCGGAAGGCGAAGCTGTGCGGGATCAGCCCGGCGCGCAGGCCATGGTCCATCAACAGCGTCGCGATCAGCGGGCCGTGGACGACGAGTCCGGCATAACCCTCTACATCGCGGGCATAGTCGCGGTCGTAGTGGATACGGTGCGCGTTGAAGGTCAGCGCGGAATAGCGGAACAGCAGGACCGGGTCGGGCAGGACGCTGCGAACGAAGTCGGCGGGTTCGGGAGCGGCGGGAGCGGTCGGGGCGGCCGCAGCGGTCGGCGCGGCGCCTGCGGCCTCGCGAAACACAATGTCCTGGTCTTCGCGGATCGCGGGAACGCCATCGGCCGAAATCTCGTGGCGCAGCGTCACGAACAACAGGTCGCCACTGGCTCCGCGTTTGGGCTTGATCGCGTCGATCGTCGTGACGCGGATCATCGCGGCGCCGACCGCGATCGGCGCGAGAAATTCGATCCGGCTGCCTGCCCACATCCGGCGGGGCAGCGGGACGGGCGGTAACAGGCCCTTGTCGCCCCGCACGGGGTGCCCGTCGGCGCCGATCACCGACTGGCGAGCGGTCGGCAGGAAATAGAGCCAGTGACCGAGCGGGGGAACGGTGCCCGCCGTCCACGGCGAGACATCATGGTCGAGCAGCGCGGCCAGCCCGGTGAGCGGCGCGGCGGTCGCGACATCCTCGCGCATTTCGCTGCGGCCGACCCAGGCGGAATAATCGTCCATCGGATCAGAAGCTCTTGGGCAGGCCGAGCGCGTGGGTCGCGACATGGCTCAGGATGAGGTTGGTGCTGATCGGCGCGACCTGGTAGAGCCGCGTTTCGCGGAACTTGCGCTCGATGTCATATTCCTCGGCAAAGCCGAAACCCCCGTGCGTCTGGACGCACATGTCGGCGGCATACCAGCTCGCTTCCGAGGCGAGCATCTTTGCCATATTCGCCTCGGTCCCGCCGTCCTGTCCGGCGTCGAACAGCCGCGCCGCCTTGTCGACCATTTCGGCGGCGGCGGCGATCTGGACATAGGCGCGCGCGATCGGGAACTGGATACCCTGATTCTCGCCGATCGCGCGGCCGAACACTTCGCGGTCCTTTGCGTAAGCGGTGGCGCGGTCGATGAAGAAGCGACCGTCGCCGATGCATTCGGATGCGATCAGGATGCGTTCGGCATTCATGCCCGACAGGATGTATCGAAAACCCTTGCCCTCCTCCCCGATCAAATTTGCGGCAGGGACTTCGAGATCGTCGAAAAACAGCTCGGTTGTCGCATGGTTGAGCATTGTGCGCACCGGGCGGATCGTCAGCCCCTTGCCCTCTGCCTCGCGCATGTCGACCAGCAGCACGCTCATCCCGTCCGATGGCTTCGCGCATTCCTCGCGCGGCGTGGTGCGGCACAGCAGGACCATCAGGTCCGAATGTTCGGCGCGGCTGATCCAGATCTTTTGCCCGTTGACGATATATTTGTCGCCGACCTTGCGCGCGAAGGTGCGGATACGCGTCGTGTCGGTGCCCGCGGTCGGCTCGGTGACGCCAAAGGCCTGCAGCCGAAGCTCGCCGCGGGCGATCGCGGGCAGATAGGCCTGTTTCTGCGCCTCTGACCCATGTTTCAGCAGCGTGCCCATCGTATACATCTGCGCATGGCAAGCGCCGCCGTTGCAGCCCGAACGGTGGATTTCCTCGAGCACCGCGGTCGCGGCGCCCAGGCCGAGGCCCGAACCGCCATAGGCTTCGGGGATCAGGACCGACAGAAAACCCGCTTCGGTCAGGGTGCGGACAAATTCGGTCGGATAAATACGGTCGCGGTCGAGTGCTTGCCAATATTCGCCCGGAAAACCGGCGCACAAGCGGCGCACCGCGTCGCGGATTTCGGGATGGCTTTGCGGCTGGGCTTCGGACATCGGCGTCTGGCTCTCCCCTGATCGTTGGGGAGAGCCTTAGAATGCGAAGCTGTTTCGGTGCAACTGAAACAAATGTCAGATGCTCGGCAGGTCGAGACCCTTGTCGCGCGCGCAGTCGATGGCGATGTCATAGCCCGCGTCGGCGTGGCGCATGACGCCGGTGCCGGGGTCGTTCCACAGCACGCGTTCGAGCCGCTGGGCCGCTTCGGGGGTGCCGTCGGCGACGATCACCATGCCGCTGTGCTGCGAATAGCCCATGCCGACGCCGCCGCCGTGATGGAGCGACACCCAGGTCGCGCCCGACGCGGTGTTGAGCAGCGCGTTAAGCAGTGGCCAGTCCGAAACCGCATCCGACCCGTCGCGCATCGCTTCGGTCTCGCGGTTGGGCGAGGCGACCGAGCCTGAATCGAGATGGTCGCGGCCGATGACGATCGGGGCTTTCAGCTCGCCCGACGCCACCATTTCGTTGAACGCGAGGCCAAGCCGGTGGCGGTCGCCAAGCCCGACCCAGCAGATGCGCGCGGGCAGGCCCTGGAACCGGATTTTATCGCGCGCCATGTCGAGCCAGTTGTGGAGATGCTTGTTGTCGGGAAGCAGCTCCTTCACCTTGGCGTCGGTCTTGTAGATATCCTCGGGATCGCCCGACAGCGCGACCCAGCGGAACGGGCCGATGCCGCGGCAGAAAAGCGGGCGGACATAAGCGGGCACGAAGCCGGGAAAGTCGAAGGCATTTTCGACGCCTTCGTCCTTCGCCACCTGGCGGATATTATTGCCATAATCGGTGGTGGGAACGCCCGTGGCTTGCAGGTCGAGCATCGCCTGGACATGGACGGCCATCGACGCTTTCGCGGCCTTGGCGACCGCGGCGGGATCGCTCTCGCGCTTCGCGAACCACGCGTCGAGCGTCCAGCCCGCGGGAAGGTAGCCGTTGATCGGGTCGTGCGCCGATGTCTGGTCGGTCAGCAGGTCGGGGCGGATGCCGCGACGAACCATTTCGGGCAGCAGTTCGGCGGCATTGCCGAGCAGGCCGACCGACACGGGCTTGCCCGCGGCATGGGCCTCCTCGATCATCGCCAGCGCCTCGTCGATGCTCGACGCCTGCTTGTCGAGATAGCCGGTGCGCAGCCGCATTTCGATGCGGCTCGGCTGGCATTCGATCGCGAGGCAGCTGGCGCCTGCCATCACCGCCGCGAGCGGCTGGGCGCCGCCCATGCCGCCCAGGCCCGCGGTCAGCAGCCAGCGGCCCCTGAGGTCGCCGCCATAATGCTGGCGCCCCATCTCGACAAAGGTTTCGTAGGTGCCCTGCACGATGCCTTGGCTGCCGATATAGATCCAGCTGCCCGCGGTCATCTGGCCGTACATCATCAGGCCTTTGCGATCGAGCTCGTGGAAATGCTCCCAATTCGCCCATTCGGGGACGAGGTTCGAGTTGGCGAGCAGCACGCGCGGCGCATTTTCGTGGGTGCGGAACACCCCGACCGGCTTGCCCGACTGGATCAGCAAAGTCTCGTCGCCCTCCAGCCGTTTCAGCGTCTCGACGATCTTGTCATAGCTGTCCCAGTCGCGCGCGGCGCGGCCGATGCCGCCATAGACCACCAGTTCGTGCGGCGCCTCTGCGACATCCGGGTGGAGGTTGTTCATCAGCATCCGCATCGGCGCTTCGGTCAGCCAGCTTTTCGCGCTGATCTCGGGGCCGGTCGCCGGACGGATCACCCGGCTGTTGTCCAGTCGCGGACTGAGGGGTCGGTTCATTTCTGTCCTTTCGCAAAGTCGAGGGCCGCGGCGATCACTTGCTGCAAGGTGGGCAGGATCGCCGGGTTCGGGTCGAGGGGAGCGGCTTCGGTCAGTGCAGCGGATTCGGTCATGTAACCGCGCTGCGCCAGCTCCATCTGGATCGCATGGATGCCTTCGTCGGGACGGCCATAATGGCGCGTCGTCCAGCCGCCCTTGAAGCGACCGTTGACGACATGGCTGTGGCCGCTGGCTGCGCAGATGTTGGCGATTACGGTTTCGAGTTCGGGTGCGCAGGTCGCGCCATCGTTGCTGCCGATGTTGAATTGCGGCAGCTCGCCATCGAACAGCCGGGGCACATGGCTGCGGATCGAATGCGCGTCATAAAGGGTGATGCGGCCATGCCGCGCGCGCAGTCGATCGATCTCGCCCGCCAGCGCCTCGTGATACGGCCGGTGATAGAGGTGGAGACGCTGCATGATCTCGGTCTCGTCGGGTCCGCCGAAGCGATAGAGCGGATCGCCGTCGAAGGTCGTGGTCGGGCAGAGTTCGGTGGTCGCCTGTCCGGGATAGAGCGACACGCCTGACGGATCGCGGTTCATGTCGATCACGCTGCGCGAGATATCGGTGGCGACCAGCGTGGCGCCAAGGTCGGCGGCAAAGGCGTAAAGATCGGCAATCCACCAGTCGGTATCCAGCTGCGCCCGCCAGGGCGAAACGAACTGGTCGTCGAGCCCCGCAAGGTCGGTGCCGCCGTGCGGGAAGGCGAGGATGAGCGGCGCGTCGCCGCGATGAACGCGCAGCCAGTCCATCACGCGATGCCGGGCAGGGCGGCGGGCACCGCAGCGACGAGGCTGCCCGACCGGACCAGCGCGGTCGCGGCCTCCATATCGGGATGGAAATGCCGGTCGTCGCCGAGCATCGGGACCGCGGCGCGGAGGTGTGTGTGTGCGGCCTGGAGCGCGTCGCTCGATTTCAGCGGCGCATGGAAGTCGATACCCTGACACGCCGCAAGCCATTCGATGCCGATCACCGCGCTGGCATTGTCGGCCATGTCGAGCAGGCGGCGCGCACCATGCGCGGCCATCGACACATGATCCTCCTGGTTGGCCGACGTCGGGATCGAATCGACGCTGGCGGGATAGGCGCGCTGCTTGTTCTCGCTGACCAGCGCCGCGGCGGTCACCTGCGGGATCATGAAACCCGAATTGAGGCCGGGGCGCGGGGTGAGGAAAGCGGGGAGGCCGGACAGCGCGGGGTCGACGAGCATCGCGATGCGGCGTTCGGAGATCGAACCCATCTCGCACAGCGCCATGGCGATCATGTCGGCGGCGAAAGCGACGGGTTCGGCGTGGAAATTGCCGCCCGACAGCGCCTCGTCACTATCCGCAAAGATCAGCGGATTGTCCGACACGCCGTTCGCTTCAATGCCCAGCGTCTCTCCAGCCTGGCGCAGCAGGTCGAGCGCGGCGCCCATCACCTGCGGCTGGCAGCGGAGGCAATAGGGGTCCTGCACGCGCGGATCGCCCTCTGCGTGCGAGGCGCGGATCGCGGAGCCCGCCATCAGGGTGCGCAGCGTGTCGCCGACCTCGCGCTGCCCCCTGTGACCGCGCAGCGCGTGGATACGCGCATCGAACGGCGCATCGGAGCCTTTCGCCGCTTCGGTTGAAAGCGCGCCGGTCACGAGCGCGGAGCGGAAGATGGTTTCGGCGCGGAAAAGCCCCGCGAGCGCGTTGGCGGTCGAAAATTGGGTGCCGTTGAGCAGCGCAAGGCCCTCTTTGGGGCCAAGCTCGAGTGGGACGAGACCGGCCTGCGCCAGCGCATCGGCGGCGGGCAGCGTCTGATCGCCGACCTCGATCAAACCAACCCCGATCATCGCCGCTGCCATATGCGACAGCGGCGCCAGGTCGCCGCTCGCGCCGACCGATCCCTGCGACGGGACGACGGGGGTCAGGCCTTTTGCGAGCATCGTCTCCAGCATCGCCACCGTTTCGCGCCGCACCCCCGATGCACCGACGCCAAAGCTCGCAAGCTTCAGCGCCATCATCAGCCGGACGACGGGGACGGGCGAGGGTGCGCCGGTGCCCGCCGCATGGCTGAGCACGATGTTGCGCTGGAGCGTCGCCAAATCGTCACTCGCGATCCGCACGCTCGCCAGCTTTCCAAAGCCGGTGTTGATGCCATAGACCGGGTCGCCCTTGGCAACGATGCGCGCCACCGCGGCGGCGCTCGCGTCGATCGCATCCCATGCACCGGCGTCCAGCGCCGCGCTTGCGCCTTCATAAATGGCGCGCCAGTCGGCGAGCGTCATGGCGCCGGGGGTGATGATCATTGTCCGTCCTTGATGCGTTGGTGAAGCGGGTTGAAGCCGATGCGGTAAACCAGCTCGGCGGGGTCGGTGACGTCCCAGATCGCGAGGTCGCAGACCTTGCCGGGCTCAAGCGTGCCGACATCTTCGCCAAGGCCCAGCGCGGCGGCGGCGTTGACCGTCACGCCGCGCAGCGCCTCGACCACCGTCAGCCCGAACAAGGTCGCGCCCATGTTGAGCATGAGCAGCAGCGAAGTCGTCGGCGAGGTGCCGGGATTATTGTCGGTCGCAAGCGCAATGCGCGTGCCGTGGCGGCGCATCGCGTCGACCGGCGGCAATTTGGTTTCGCGCATGAAATAATAGGCGCCGGGGAGCAGCACCGCGACCGTGCCCGCTTCGGCCATCGCGCGAACGTCCTCTTCGGTCGCATGTTCGAGATGGTCGGCCGACAAGGCGCCGTGCCGTGCCGCGAGCGCACTGCCGCTCAGCGCCGATAATTGTTCGGCATGCAGCTTGACCGCCAGCCCGTGCGCCTTGGCAGCTTCGATCACGCGCTCGCATTGCGCCGGCGAAAAACCAATGCCTTCGCAAAAAGCGTCGACCGCGGTGGCAAGCGGCGCGGCGGCGGGGATCATATCGGCCACGACAAGGTCGATATAGGCATCGCTGTCGTTCTGATATTCGGGCGGCAGCGCGTGCGCGCCGAGGAAGGTCGGTTCGACGCGAACGGCGCGGCGTCCGGCGAGCGCGCGCGCGGCGCGCAGCATCTTCAACTCGTCCGCGGTCGAAAGCCCATAACCCGACTTGATCTCGATCGTCGTCACGCCCTCGGCGATCAGCGCATCGAGGCGGGGAAGGGCGGCGTCGACCAGGTCCGCTTCGCTCGCCTCGCGCGTCGCGCGCATCGTCGATACGATCCCGCCGCCCGCGCGGGCGATGTCTTCATAACGCGCGCCTGCAAGCCGCATGGCCCACTCATTGGCACGGTTGCCGCCATGGACCAGATGCGTGTGGCAGTCGATCAGGCCGGGGGTGATCAAGCGGCCTTCGCAATCGGTTATGCGCGCGGCCGTCGCAGGGGCGTCGTCGGCGGGCCCCGCATAGACGATCCGCCCATCCTTCGCCGCCACGACGCCCTTGTCGATCAGCCCAAGGCTGCCATCGGCCATCGTTGCGAGTCGGGCGTTTGTCCAGATCTGCTCCATCTGGACAGTCTCGCCCCGATGCGCCATTATGTCTAGACATAATATGAGGACGGATGATGGCTTCTCTGTGGTTCGAGCGGGCGTGGCTTTGCAGCGAGTGGAAACGGGATGTGCGCCTGCGGATCGCCGACGGCATGATCGCCGCGGTCGAGGTCGGGGTCGAAGCGGAGGAGGGTGATGAGCGGCACCGCGTCGCGCTGCCCGGGCTTTGCAATGTCCACAGCCACGGCTTTCAGCGCGGGATGGCCGGGCTTTCGGAGCGCCGCAGCCGACCCGACGACAATTTCTGGAGCTGGCGGGAGATCATGTACCGCTTCCTCGACCGGCTGACGCCCGAGGATGTCGCCGCGATCACCGCGCAGGCCTATGCGGAGATGCTGGAGACCGGGTTCACCCGCGTCGGCGAGTTTCACTATCTGCACCATGACCCGGCCGGGGCGCCCTATGCCGACCGGGGCGCCATGGCGGGGGCGATTGTCGAGGCCAGCGCCGTGAGCGGGATCGGCCTGACCTTGCTCCCCGTCTTTTACGCGCATGGCAATTTCGGCGCCGCACCACCCAGCCCCGGTCAGCGGCGTTTCCTTTGCGATATGGACGGCTTTGCCGCGCTGCTCGATGCGGCGCGGCCAAAGCTGGTCGGCGACGCCAATATCGGCATCGCGCCGCACTCGCTGCGCGCGGTGACGCCGAGCGAACTGGCGACGCTGCTCGACATGTCGCCCACCGGCCCCGTGCATATCCACGCCGCCGAACAGGTGAAGGAGGTTGCCGACTGCGTCGCGTGGAGCGGCGCACGGCCCGTCGAATGGCTGCTCGACCATGCCGGAGTCGACGAACGCTGGTGCCTGATCCATTCGACGCACATCGACGAAAGCGAAGTGGTGCGTTTGGCCGCCAGCGGGGCGGTCGCGGGATTGTGCCCGATTACCGAGAGCAATCTGGGCGACGGCATCTTTCCTGCGGCCGAATATCTCGCCGCGGGCGGCCGTTTCGGCGTCGGCACCGACAGCAACATCCTCGTCGACGCGGCGCAGGAACTGCGCGCACTCGAATATTCGCAGCGGCTGGCGCAGCGCGCGCGCGCGCTGCTGGCGCGCGAGGATGTGCCTTTTGTCGGAACGAATATGTTCGGATATGCGCTGTCCGGCGGGGCGCAGGCGCTTGGCGTGCCCGCCGGGTTGGCGGTGGGCCATGCCGCCGACATCGTCTCGCTCGACCTCGACCATCCTGCCTTTGCAGGGACCGATGATGCGACGCTTTTCGACCGCTGGATTTTTGCGGCGCGCGCGGGTGCGATCGACAGCGTGTGGCGCGCGGGGGTCCAGCGCGTCGCCAAGGGGCGGCATGTCGCGGCCGACGCGATCGGCGGCGCCTATCGCGCCTGCATCGCGCGGCTGCTCGCGTGAACCCCGCGCGCCGCATCCGCGACGAGATTGCCGCGTCGATCCAGTCGGGCGAATGGCGCCCCGGCGACCGGGTGCCGACCGAGCAGGAACTGGCGGCCCGATATGGGTGCGCGCGCGCGACGGTGAGTAAGGCGCTTGGCGAGCTGGCCGCATCGGGGCTGGTCGAACGGCGACGCAAGGCCGGAACCTTCGTCGCGCATCCGCCGGTTCATTCGGCGGTGATGACCGTGCCCGACCTCGCCGAACTGATTGCCGCGCGCGGAGAGGCCTATCGCTGGGATCTGGCGTCGATCGCGGCGGAGGATTCGGGCGAGGCGCTGTGCCCCGGTCCGGCGCTGCGGATCGAGGGCGTGCATATGGCGGCGGGCGAGGCCTTTGCCCTCGAACGCCGCGTCATCGCGCTCGGCGAAGTGCCCGCGGCGGCGGAGGCCGATTTTGCGAAGGAAGCGCCCGGCACCTGGCTGCTGGGCCACATCCCCTGGACCCAGGCGCGGCACGTCATCCGCGCGCTGACCCCGACGCGCCGGGAAGCCGCGCTGTTGGGGATCGGAACGGGCGCCGCCTGCCTTGAACTCGACCGCACGACGTGGCGCGCGGGTCGCGTCGTCACGCATGTCCGGCAATTGTTCCGCGGCGACCGTTTCGACCTGGTCGCAGAATTCAACGCGGGGCCATGACGCCGCCCGCGCCGTGCGGGATCATCGGCACGATGCGCAGCATGGCGATCGCGGCAATCACCCACGCGGCCGCGGCAAAGCCCATGGTATAGACGGGTTCACCGGGAAACAGCGCCTTCATCACCTGGCCCATCACCGTTGCGACCAGCAATTGGGGGACGACCACAAAGATGTTGAACAGCCCCATATAGATGCCAAGCTTTGCCTGCGGCAGGTTCGAGGCGAGGATCGCATAAGGCATGGCGAGAATCGAGGCCCAGGCGATGCCGATCGCCACCTCGGCAAGCAACAGCGCCTGCGGGTCACGCAGGACAAGGAAGCTGGCAAACCCCGCCGCACCGATCAGCAGGCAGATGATGTGCGTGCGCGCCTGCCCGACGCGCCGCGACAGCCAGGGAAGAAGGGTGAGGGCGGCGATGGCCGCAACGGCGTTATACGCGGCAAACAGCACCCCGACCCAATTGCCCCCGGCCTGGTAGGCGGACGACGCGGGATCGCTGCTTCCGAACATATATTGCGCGACGACGGGCGTGGTGTTGATCCACATGATGAACAGCGCCGACCAGCTGAAGAATTGGACCAGCGCGAGTTTCTTCATCACCGGCGGCATCCCGGCGAAATCGCCGACGATATGCGCCAGCATATTGTTGCCGCGCCCGGCGCGGGCGAGCGCGATGGCGGCGGCATTCGCGGCGCCAAAGGCGACGAGCAGCGCGGCGAGCAGATAAAGTTCCTTTTCGAGCGCCCAGCGGGCGACAACCAGGGCGACGCCCATTCCCGCGGCGATCCATGCCACGCTGCCGGCATAGCGGCGCGCGGCGAGGCGTTCGGTCAGGCTGGTCGCGGTGTCCGCCGGTTCTGCGTCGGCAAAACCGGCCATTTCTTCGGGCGTATATTCGCGTGTGGTCAGCACCGTCCACAGGACCGAGACGAAAAATGCGGCGCCTCCGGCCCAGAAACTGTAGCGCACCGTATCGGGGATTTCGCCCGGCGGCGCGGTGTTGGCGACGCCGAACTGGTCGAGCAGCCAGGGAAAGGCCGATCCCGCCACCGCGCCGGCCCCGATGAAGAAGGTCTGCACCGCATAACCGATGCTGTGCTGGTCACGGCGCAGCATGTCCCCGACAAAGGCGCGGAACGGCTCCATCGATATGTTGATCGCCGCGTCGAGGATCCACAGCATGACGACCGAGAACCATAATATGCGCGATTCGGGCATGACGGCCAACGCCAGCGCGGCGAGGATCGCACCGGCGAGGAAATAGGGGCGCCGACGGCCGAGCCGACCGAGCCAGGTGCGGTCGGACATATGGCCGATGACGGGCTGGACGAGCAGGCCGGTCAGCGGTGCGGCGATCCAGAGCGCGGGCAGCGTTTCCAGTTCGGCACCGAGCGTCTGGAAAATCCGGCTCATATTCGCATTTTGCAGCGCGAAGCCGATCTGGATTCCCAGAAAGCCGAAGCTGATATTCCACAGGCCCCAAAAGCCCTGTCTCGGCTTTTCCATCTCACTCTCCCCGGTGGCCGCTGGTGCGGCTCGCCCGGCGCGACGATGGCCGCGGGGGCAAGGCAGGGCAAGCCGCGCGGCCGCTGCGTATACGAATACGTTGGCCGAAGGGGGGCGGCTAGGGTCCTGACCCTAGACCGCCGTGCTCTGCCGCTTGATCAGCCGCGTCGGCAAGACGCTGCGCTCGACGGGCAGGTTGTCGAGACGCCGCAGCAGCGCATCGACCAGCAATTCGCCCGCGCTTTTCATGTCCTGCATCACCGTTGTCAGCGTCGGCGAGGTCAGGTTGGCGGCCGGAATATCGTCGAAGCCGATGACCGCGACGTCCTGCGGCAGGCGGAGCCCCGCCTCGGTCAGCGCGCGCATTGCACCGATCGCGATCAGGTCGCTCGCCGCGAAAATGGCGTCGAACGGGCGCCCGCTCGCCAGCAGCGCGCGGGCGGCGGCATGGCCCGATTCCTCCGACGAGATTGCGTCGCGCTGCAACGCGGGATCGGGCGACAGACCCGCCCCCTCCATCGCCCGGCACAGCCCGGCGTAGCGGTCCTGGAATTCGGGGGCGTGGTCCGATGCATCGCCAAGAAAGGCGATGGTGCGCCGCCCGATTTCGATCAGGTGCCGGCCCGCCTGCATTCCGGCGCCGACATTGTCCGATCCGACGGTCAGCCCGATGCTGTCGTCCGACACCGATCCCCAGCGGACGAATTTGGTATCCATTTCGACCAGATGTTCGAGTTTCGAGCGATAAAGCTGGTAATCGCCATAGCCGAGCAAGATGATGCCGTCGGATCGGTGGCTGTCCTGATAGGCGACGTGCCAGTCGTTGTGCATCTGCTGAAAGCTGATCAGAAGGTCATAGCCGCGCAGCGCGCACTGGCGCGTGATCGACCCGAGCATCGACAGGAAAAAGGGATTGATCATCGACTGGTCGGGGGTCGGGTCCTCGAAAAACAGCAGCGCCAGCGTATGCGTGCGCTGTGAACGGAGGCTGGAGGCGTTTTTGTCGACGGTGTAGTTGAGTTCGCGCGCGATGCGTTCGATGTTCGCGCGGGTCGCCGCGCTGACCGACTTGCTGCCGCGCAGCGCGCGCGACACCGTGGGTTGGGACACGCCCGCGAGATAGGCGATGTCAAAGCTCGTCGGCTTGGCGGAGGGCTGTCGCCCCATGCTGCTCTCCCGGTCGCGGCGGCCTTATCGCTGGTCGCTGCATGGGGCAGACTAGCGATTGGTCCGGTCGATGCCAAGAATTTGCATGAAGCCGACGCGCGTCGCGATCGGCCGGAAAACGACCGATTTGGAAGGCCGCCGCCCTTTCGCATATTATGCGTATACGTATACCCTATGGTCCCATGGCCCGATTGGTTCCAATTGCAAGGCCGAGATGGGAAAACCCACGCTTCGTTGAGAGGATGCTGCGCGGCACGATTGCCGCCCCCTTTTGCCGTCGCTCGGGTTCGACCGCCCATCGCAGCAGGGGACTTTGAATGACCAGAACCACCAGCCTTCGCCGCGGCGCCAGTGCCATCGCGCTCGGCCTTGCCCTGACCGCTTTCGTGCCCGGCGCCGCCATGGCGCAGGATAGTGAAACCGCGCCCGTCGCCGAGGAAGGCAGCGGCGAGGACGAGATCGTCGTATCGGGTTTCCGCGCCAGCTTGCAGAGCGCGGTGAACGCCAAGAAGAACCGCGACCAGGTGGTCGAATCGATTTCGGCGGAAGATATCGGCAAGCTGCCCGACGCCTCGATCGCGGAGGCGATCGCGCGCCTGCCCGGCCTGACGTCGCAGCGCGTTTCGGGCCGCTCGAACGCCATCTCGATCCGCGGTTTCGCGCCCGACTTTTCGACCACCCTGCTCAACGGGCGCGAGCAGACCTCGACCGGCGACAATCGCGCGGTCGAATATGACCAATATCCGTCCGAAGTCGTCAACCAGGTGCTCGTCTACAAGACGCCGATGGCGTCGATCGTCGGGCAAGGCCTGTCGGGGACCGTCGATCTGCGCACGATCCGGCCGCTCGATTATGGCAAGCGGGTGATCTCGATCGGCGGCCGCGGGACGTGGGCCGACCTGGGCAAGCTGAACGCCGGGTCGAAAAAATACGGCTATCGCATCAACGGCACCTTCGTCGATCAATTCGCGAACGACACGCTGGGGATCGCGCTGTCGGCGAGCTATCTCGACGAACCTTATCAGATCCAGGAATTCAATGCGTGGGGTTATGCCGGTGACGGCACCGCGGCCAACCCGGTCGTGATTGGCGGATCGAAAAGCTATGCGACCTCGACCCAGCTCAAGCGTCTGGGCCTGCAAGGCACGGTCCAGTGGCGCCCGACCCCCAATTTTACCTCGACACTCGATGCCTTTTATTCGGATTTCAGCGACGACCAGATCAAGCGCGGCATCGAACTGCCGCTCGCGTTCGGCGGCGCCGGCGTGATCGTCGATGACATTGATGAAACGGGCGAGTTCGTCTTCGCGCGATCGGGCCGCTTCACGGGCGTCGAGGGCGTGGTGCGCAACGACGTGTTCGAGCGCAAGGCAAAGCTCTACAGCTTTGGCTGGAACAATCGCTGGGAAGGCGATGATGGCTGGAACGCGACGTTCGACATCAGCCTGTCGAAAACCGACCGCAACGAACTGATCGTCGAAAGCAATGCGGGGACGGGCCGCGGTGCGGGCGTCGGGGCGACGGACACCATCGGTTTCACGAGCGACATCAACGGCACCCTCTTCTCGCCCATGCTCAACTATGGCGATTACAACCTGATCCAGCTGACCAGTCCGCTGGGCTGGGGCGGCGACCAGACGTCGGTCGACGGCCGGCGTATTCGCGGCGGGCAGGACGGCTATTACAACAATCGCATCATCAAGGACGAGCTGCGGCAATATCGCGTCGAAATCGAGCGCGAGCTCGAAGGCTTCCTCAAATCGGTGCAGTTCGGTGCCAATTACACCGATCGCAAAAAGAGCCTGACCCCCGACGAAGCATTTCTGGGCCTTGTCGACAACACCGACGGGCTGACGAGCGTGCCGATCCCCGATCAATATCGCCTTGGCACGACGAACCTCTCCTATCTTGGGCTGGGTCCGGTGGTCAGCTATGACCCGCGCGACCTGATCGCGGGCGGCGTTTATCAGCTGGTGCCGAACCCCTATGGCGATGTTGTCGTGAAGGCCTATGATGTCAGCGAAAAGCTGATGACGACCTATTTGCAGGCGAATATCGACCATGAAATGGGGTCGTCGCAGCTGACGGGCAATTTCGGCGTCCAGGCAATCTTCACCGACCAGAATTCGAGCGGCGCCAGCGCGTCCTTCATCGGCACCAACCCCAATGGGTCGCCGAATATCCAGGGAATTCCACGTCGCGAAAGCACCGATTACCTCGACGTGCTGCCCAGCCTGAACCTGTCGCTGCGCACCGCGAGCGACTTCGTCATCCGGGTCGGCGTCGCACGCGAAATCATCCGCCCGCGGCTCGACGACATGCGCGCGACGCTGAGCTATGGCACGACCGTCGGCGATCCGGGCGGCATGGTCTGCCCGACCGGACGGACCTGCGCGGTGGTGCGCGGCGATTCGGGCAATCCCGACCTGCGTCCCTGGCGCGCCAATGCCGCCGACGTGACGCTCGAAAAATATTTCGGATCGTCGGGCTATGTCGCGCTGCAACTCTTCTACAAGGATTTGAAGAGCTACATCTACAACCAGGCGGTGCCGTTCGATTTTTCGAGTTACCCGGTGGCGGAGGCGGGCAATGACGGCAACGGCCTGCCGATCATCGTCAATTACATGGGCACCGCCAATGTTCCCATCAACGGCGAGGGCGGCAAGATTTATGGCGCCGAATTTGCGGGCACGCTGCCGTTCAGCACCTTTACCGCGGCGCTCGACGGCTTTGGTGTGACCGGCGGGGTTTCCTATACCAAGACGAAGATCGAGCCGACGCCGGGCGCACCGGCGGAGGACATCCCCGGCTATTCCAAATGGGTCGCCAACGGCACCGCCTATTTCGAGAAATCGGGATTCAACGCCCGCGTCAGCGCGCGTTATCGGTCGAGCTTCATCGGCGAATTGTCGGGTTTCGGCGGCGTTCGCGTCCGGCGCCGCGCGCGCGCCGAAACGATTGTCGACGCCCAGCTTGGTTACGACTTCCAACCGGGAAGCACGCTCGAAGGCCTGTCGATCTTTGTGCAGGGCCAGAACCTGACCGACGAACCCTTTGTCACCGACGATCCGCGCGATAGCCGCGCGGTGATCGACTATCAGGTTTATGGCCGCCGCTTCCTCGCGGGCGCGTCGTTCAAATTCTGAGTCCTCCCTCGTGGGGCGGCGCGCTTGCCGCCCCACGCTTTTGCTGCTCAACTGGTCGCAGGCTGATCCCATGAACCCTATGCGGTTGATCATCATCGGTGGCGGAACGGCGGGCTGGATGGCCGCGGCCTGCTTGCGTCGCTTCATGCCCGATGGCTGGTCGGTCCAACTGATCGAATCCGACGATATCGGCACGGTGGGCGTCGGCGAGGCGACGATTCCGCAGATCCGCCTGTTCAACGATGCGCTGGGGATCGACGAAGATGAATTCCTGACCGCAACACAGGGCACGATCAAGCTGGGGATCGAATTTGCCGACTGGACGCGGCCGGGGCATCGGTACATGCACGCCTTTGGCGCGATCGGGCGCGGCCTGGGCCTGCTCGAATTCCAGCATTACTGGCTTCGCGCGCGCGACCTGGGTGCAGCGCAAGAGCTTGGTGCCTATTCGCTGAACGAACAGGCCGCGCGCGCGCGGCGGATGCAGCGGGGAAGCCCGCGGACATCCGCCTATCTCCATGACATGCCCTACGCCTTCCATTTCGACGCGGCGCTCTACGCCGCCTATCTGCGCCGCCGTGCCGAGGCGTCGGGGGTCGAACGGATCGAGGGCAAGGTCGCCGGGGTTCGCCGCGACGGCGAGACGGGCGATGTTGCCGGCGTGACGCTCGCCGACGGGCGCGCCGTCGACGGCGATTTCTTCATCGACTGTTCGGGCTTTCGCGGACTGCTGATCGAGGGCGCGCTGGCAACCGGCTATGACGACTGGTCAGGCTGGCTGCTCAACGATCGTGCGGTCGCCGTGCCGTGCGCACATGGCGCGGCGCCGCAACTGCCCTGGACGGGTGCAACTGCCCGCGACGCCGGGTGGCAGTGGCGCATCCCGCTTCAGCACCGGATCGGCAACGGCTATGTCTATTCGTCGGCGCATCTGTCCGACGATGCGGCGATCGACACCCTGCTCGCGCATCTCGACGGCCCTGTGCATGCCGAACCGAACCGGCTGCGCTTTACCAGTGGCAAGCGGCGCCGGATGTGGAACCACAATGTCGTCGCGCTCGGCCTTGCCAGCGGGTTCATGGAACCGCTCGAATCGACGAGCATTCATCTTGTCCAGTCGGGCATCTCGCGGCTGTTGAAAATGCTTCCCGCGGGCGTTGCCGACCCCGCCGTCGCGGCCGAGTTCAACCGGCAGAGCGATTTCGAGTGGGAGCGCATCCGCGATTTCATCATCCTGCATTTCAAGGCGACCGAGCGGCGCGATACCCCCTATTGGCAGGACCGCGCGGCGATGCCGATCCCCGATACGCTGGCCGCAAAGATCGAGCTGTTCCGCGCGCAGGGCCTGATCTTCCGCGAGCATGAGGAATTGTTCACCGAATCCGGCTGGCTCCAGGTGCTGGTCGGACAGGGGATCGAACCGCGCCGATGGCACCCGATCGCCGATGGCATCGGTGACACCGAAATCGCCCAATATATGGCGGGCATCGCACTGATGATCGAGCGCGAGGTCGCCGCGATGCAGGATTATGACGCCTTTCTCGCCGCCACCCGTCCCGCCGCAGGAGTCGCCGCATGATCCGCCGTTTCGCCTCGCTCGCTCTGCTGCTCGCGTCGCTTCCCGCGCAGGCCGACGAGGCGGCGGTGCGCGCGCGGCCGGCGACCGACGAGGTCATCTATTTCGTGTTGCCCGACAGGTTCGAGAATGGCGATCGGTCGAACGACAGGGGCGGGCTGAAGGGCGACCGGCTCGTCACCGGCCATGATCCGGCGGCGAAGGGATTTTACCATGGCGGCGACCTTGCCGGCCTGACCAAGCGCCTCGATTATATCCAGGGGATGGGCGCGACCGCGATCTGGTTTGCGCCCGTGTTCCAGAACAAGCCGGTGCAGGGACCGAAGGGCGACGAGAGCGCCGGTTATCACGGCTATTGGGTCACCGACTTTACGCGCGTCGATCCGCACTTCGGATCGAACGCAGAGTTCAAGGCCTTCGTCGATGCGGCGCACGCGCGCGGGATGAAGGTCTATATGGACATCATCACCAACCACACCGCCGACGTGATCCGGTACAAGGAGGGCGCGGCGGAAGCTTTTCCCTATCGGGCGCTTGCCGATTATCCTTTTTCGCGGCGGGGCGGGGTCGGCGGGGCGCCGATCAATCCGGGCTTTGCTGGCGATCAGGTCGCCGATACGGCGAACTGGCAGAAACTGACCAATCCCGCCTTCGCTTATACCCCTGTGGTCCCGGCGGGGGAGGAAAATGCCAAGACGCCGGCCTGGCTCAACGACCCGATCTATTATCACAATCGGGGCAACAGCAATTGGGTCGGGGAATCCGCGCTTTATGGGGATTTTGCGGGCCTTGACGATCTTGCCACCGAACATCCGCGCGTCGTTGCGGGCTTCATCGACATCTATGGCCGCTGGATCGACGATTTTGGCATCGACGGCTTTCGCATTGATACCGCCAAGCATGTAAACCCCGAATTCTGGCAGGCGTTCGTCCCCGCGATGCAGGCGCGGGCGAAGGCGAGGGGCATTCCCAACTTCCATATCTTCGGCGAAGTCTATGTCGATGCGGTCGATCCCGGCGCGCTCGCCTGGTACACACATGCGGCGGGCCTTCCCGCGGTGCTCGATTTCGGATTCGCGCGCGCGGCGATCGACGCGGTCAGCGGAACGAAGGGGACTGACCAGTTTGCGCGGCTGTTCGATGGCGACCTGCTTTACAAGGGTGGCGCGGCGGCGGCGCTCGGGCTTCCGACCTTCCTTGGCAATCACGACATGGGGCGCTTCGCGATGTTCGTGAAACAGGCCAACCCCGATGCGAGCGAAGCCGAACTGCTCGCGCGCGTGATGCTCGGCCATTCGATGCTGCTGACGCTGCGCGGGGTTCCGACGATCTATTATGGCGACGAACAGGGGTTCGTCTCGGACGGCAACGACCAGCTGGCGCGCGAGGATATGTTCGCGTCCCAGGTCGCACTCTATAACGACAACGACCTGATCGGCACCGACGCGACGACCGCGACCGCCAATTTCGATCCGGCGCATCCGCTGTATCGCCATATTGCCGCGCTGACTGACATCCGGCGCAAAACGCCGGCGCTGACGCGCGGCGCAACGAAGGTCCGGGCCTTTTCCGAAAAGCCGGGACTGCTCGCGGTGTCGCGCTTCGATCCCGACACCGGGCGCGAACTGGTGCTGGCGTTCAACAGCTCCGCGGCGCCGCTGTCGGCGCATATTGCCATCGATATGAAAAGCGCGGGCTTTACCGCGCTTCATGGCGATTGCCCGGCAAGGCCTGCTGCGCCGGGCAGCCTCCATCTTTCCCTCCCCGCCTTTGGCACCGCCATCTGCCAGGCCAGCGAATAAGCGAAAGCACGCGTGATCACGAACAGCCCCCTCGTTCAGGACCAGACCGCAACCGAAACCGCCGCGCCGTGGTGGAAGGGCGCGGCGATCTATCAGGTCTATCCTCGCAGTTTCGCCGATTCAAATGGCGACGGCATCGGCGATCTGGCCGGCATCACGGCGCGGCTGGACCATATCGCGTCGCTTGGCGTCGATGCGATCTGGCTGTCGCCCTTTTACCCGTCGCCGATGGACGATTTCGGATATGACATCGCCGATTATTGCGACGTCGATCCCATTTTCGGCACGCTCGCCGATTTCGATGCGCTGATCGAAAAGGCCCACGCGCTGGGCCTGAAGGTCACGACCGACCTGGTCTTTGCGCACACGTCCGACCAGCATCGCTGGTTCGCCGACAGCCGCGCGGGCAAGCATGGCGACAAGGCCGATTGGTATGTGTGGGCCGATGCGAAACCCGACGGATCGCCGCCGACCAACTGGCAATCGGTGTTCGGCGGCCCGGCGTGGACCTGGGACGCGCGGCGCGGCCAATATTATCTGCACAATTTCCTGACGAGCCAGCCGCAGCTCAATGTCCACAAGCGCGCGGTGCAGGATGCGCTGCTCGACGTCGTGCGGTTCTGGCTCGACCGCGGGGTCGACGGGTTCCGTATCGACGCGATCAATTTTTCGATGCACGATCCCGACTTGCGCGACAATCCGCCCGCGCCGCCGTCGAACAAGCCGCGCACGCGGCCATTCGATTTCCAGCAGAAAATCTATAATCAGTCGCATCCCGACATTCCGCTGTTCCTCGAACGCATCCGCGCGCTGACCGACCAATATCCGGGCCGCTTCACCGTCGCCGAAGTCGGCGGCGACGACGCGCTACGCGAGATGAAAAGCTTCACGGCGGGCGAGGGGCGGCTGAACAGCGCCTATGGCTTCAACTTTCTCTACGCCGACCGCCTGACGCCGAAACTGGTGCGCGAAGCCGCCGATGCGTGGCCTGACACGCCGGGGGTGGGCTGGCCGAGCTGGGCGTTCGAGAATCACGACGCGCCGCGCGCGGTGTCGCGCTGGACCCCGCAAGCTGTAGCGCCCGGCGCCTTCGCGCGGATGAAGATGGCCTTGCTGTGCGCGCTGCGCGGCAGCATCATCCTCTACAATGGCGAAGAACTCGGGCTCGACCAGGTCGACATTCCCTTCGAGCTGGTGAAGGATCCCGAGGCGCTGAAGAACTGGCCGCTGACGCTGTCGCGCGACGGGGCACGGACGCCTTTGCCGTGGGTCGCGGGGGCGGCACATGCCGGTTTTTCCGACACCGCACCATGGCTGCCGCTGGGGGCGGAGCATCCCGCGCTCGCGGTCGACCGGCAGGATGCCGACCCGCGCTCGATGCTTGCGCATACGCGGCGGCTGATTGCGCTGCGCGCGGCGAACCCGGCGCTGCGTCTGGGCGCAAACGCGCGCTGGGTAAGCGAGGGCGAACTGCTCGGTTTCGACCGGGTGGTCGATGGGCAGCATATCCGCTGCCTCTTCAACCTGGGCGCCGCGCCGGTGGCGGTGACCGCGCACACCGCGGGCGCGGCCGTGATGCTGGCGGTGAACGGCGCCGACATGAATGAATTGCCGCCGGCGGGCGCGCTGTGGCTCGATATGAAAGTGATGAAATAATGCGGAATCTGTTGCTCCTCGCCGCCGCTGTGGCCGCCCCCGCCGCGGCGCAGGAGGCGCCGATCACCGCGGCTTCGCCCGACGGTTCGATCATTCTGACCGTCGCGACCGACAATGACCAGCGCCCGACCTGGTCGTTGTCGCGAAAGGGCAAGCTGTTGATCGCGCCGTCGAAGCTCGGCTTCATCCTGGCCGACCGGATCGGGCTTCAGCGCGGCTTTGCGGTCGAGAGCGCCGAACGCGCAAAGAGCGACACGCGGTGGGAACTGCCCTGGGGCGAGCGCCGCTTTGTGCGCGACCAGCACAATGAATTGCTTGTCCGGTTTCGCCAGAATGACAGCTGGGGCGGGCACCGGATGAACGTGCGTTTTCGCCTGTTCGACGACGGTTTCGGTTTTCGTTACGAACTGCCCGAACAGGACGGGCTCAAGACTGCGAAGATCGCGGACGAGATCACCGAATTCGACATCGCGGCAAAAGGCACGGCGTGGTGGATTCCGGGCGGCGAATGGAATCGGTACGAACAGGTGTATCAGGAAACGGCGATCGACGCCATCGCCACGGCGCACACGCCGATCACGATGCGGCTCGACGACGGCACGCATTTGTCGCTCCACGAAGCCGCGCTCGTCGACTATTCGGGCATGTGGCTGAAGCGCGCCGAGGGGCAGAAGTTTCGCGCAACGCTGGCGCCGTCGTCGCGCGGGCCGCGCGTCGTGCGCGACCTGCCGTTCGCGACGCCGTGGCGCACCATCCGCATCGCCGACGATGCCGCCGGCCTGGTCGAAAGCGATCTGGAACTCAACCTCAACGAACCGAACAAGCTGGGCGATGTCAGCTGGTTCAAGCCGATGAAATATGTCGGCATCTGGTGGGGCATGATCCGCGGCGACTGGAGCTGGGCCGAAGGGGCAAAGCATGGCGCCACGACCGAACGCACCAAGGCGACGATCGATTTTGCCGCGAAACATGGCTTTGGCGGCGTGCTGGTCGAGGGGTGGAACAAGGGCTGGAACGGCAACTGGTTCGGCCATGGCGATGCCTATAGCTTCACCGAGGCGACACCCGACTTCGACCTGAAAGCCGTCACCGATTATGCGCGGGCAAAGCGCGTGCAGCTGGTCGGCCACCATGAAACCGGCGGCAATATCGCGGTTTACGAGGCACAGCTTGACGACGCGATGAAGCTTTACGGCGGGCTGGGCGTCGGCACGGTGAAGACGGGCTATGTCGCCGACGCGGGCGGGATCATCGCGCCGGGCGATGCGCCGGGCGAGACGCGCATGGAATGGCACGACGGCCAGCGCCAGGTGCAGCATCATCAAAAGGTCGTCGAGACCGCCGCGAAATATCATGTCGCGGTCAATCCGCACGAGCCGGTCAAGGACACGGGCTTGCGTCGGACCTGGCCGAACTGGGTCGCGCGCGAAGGCGCGCGCGGGATGGAATATAATGCCTGGGGCGCCTTCGCCAACGGACCCGAGCATGAACCGACGCTCGTCTATACACGGATGCTGTCGGGCCCGATGGACTTCACCCCCGGCGTGCTGAGCCTGGAGGGTGCGAACAAGGCGCCGCTCGCGTCGACGCTTGCCAAACAGCTTGGGCTTTACCTTGCCATCTATTCGCCGATCCAGATGGCGGCCGACTTTCCGGAGACGCTGGAGAAATTCCCGCGCGAGCTGGCGTTCATCAAGCAGGTTCCCGCCGACTGGGCCGACAGCAAACTGATCGCGGGCGCGGTCGGCGATTATGCGATTTTCGCGCGCAAGGACCGCGCCAGCGCGGACTGGTATGTTGGCGGGGTCAACGACGCGACGCCGCGAACGCTGACCCTCCGTTTCGATTTCCTCGACGCGGGCAAGACCTATACCGCGACGGTTTACAAGGACGGCGAGGGCGCAACCTATCTGACCGAGGCGCGGCACCGCATCGCTTACGAAACGATCAAGGTGAAGAAGGGCGACAGCTATACGCTGTGGCTCGCCCCGGGCGGCGGGGCGGCGATCAGGCTCGCTGCACCGCGATAATATCGGCATTCAGCCGGGCGCCGACGTTCGACTGGCTCGCCAAAAAAAAGGCCCCCTGCGGCGTGTCGATCACGCCGCAGGGGGCCTTTGTCGTTATTTCAGCTTGAAGCGTACGCCGACGCGGAAGCTGCGGCCGAGCAGGTCCGAATAGGTGCTGTTCGCAGCCAGGCCGGTTTCGGGCAGCAGGATCGGATCGGCGTTGAACAAGTTGCTCACATTGATGAAAAACTCGCCCTGCGTGTCGCCGCTGCCGGAAAATTTCTGCGTCAGGTTCAGGTCGACATAGAATGCGCCATCGATGCTGTTGCTTTCATAGGTCGGCGCATTGACCGTCGAGGTCGGGCAGCCCGTCTGGCACTCGATGCCGTTGGCGACATATTTGCCCGAACTCACGCCGCGGCCGATCGCGGTGATGCCGAAATCTTCGGAATCATAGGACGCGCTGACGCGGTAGATCCATTTCGGCGTGCTCGACTGGCCGCCGTTGACGCCGGTCGTGTCGATCACGACGGTGTTGGGCACGCCGCTGTCGAACCGATTTTCCAGATAGCGGGTGGCAATACCGCGAAGCGTGACGGCGCCGTTGCCGAGCGGCATGCGATAGGACGCATCCATGTCGATGCCGCGGACTTTCTGGCTCGCGGCGTTGAACGGCTGGGTCCGGATGATCAGATACGGACGCGCCGGCTCCTGCGTGCGGGTGGGATCGGTCGTGATCGCGTCACAGAATGCCGCCTCGCCCAGGAAGCACAGGTTGACGATCTGCTGCGCGCTGAAGGTGCTGATCCCGCTGTTCACCTCGATATCGAAATAATCGACCGCGAGGTTGAAGCCCGGCAGGAAGGTCGGCGTAAAGACCGCGCCGACATTCCACTGATCGGCCTTTTCCGGGCCCAGGGCGGTGTTGCCGGTGGCAAAGCCCGAATAGGCGTATCCCGACTGCGCGGGCTGTCCCGCGGGCACGAACGACGGGCTGGTGCCGTTCACAAAGCCGGGGTTGCTGACCGAATCGCTGTTCGCGGTGCCAGCCTGGAACAGGTCGTTCAGATTGGGTGCGCGAATGTCGCGCGACCGGGTGACGCGCAGCCGGATGTCGTCGATCGGCTGCCAGGTCGCGCCCGCTTTCCACGTCGTGACATAGCCCGCGGTCGAATAGTCGGTCGCGCGCACGGCGCCGTTGAATTCAAGGCCGAATCCGAGCGGGATCACGGTTTCCAGATAGGCTTCCTTGACGTCATACGACCCGAAGCTGGGCAGATAATTGCCCACCGACCACAGGTTGCGGGCACCCGTGACATTTCCGTTCGCATCGGTGAGTTGCAGCGGCTGGAACTCTTCGGGGACGAACCCCTTGACCTCTTCCTTGCGATATTCGGCGCCGATCGCGACGCTGACGTCGCCCGCCCAGGTTGCGAACGGGGTGGCCGAGAAGTTGGCGCCGATCACCGTCTGTTCGATCACCTGGTCGCGATAGGGATCGCCCAGCACATAATCGATCGCCGCGGGGTCGGCGACGCCGAGGCCGAGACGGTTGAGCGGCACGCACGCCGAATCATTGTTCAAGGGGTCGGCGTCGACGTTGATCAGGCACTGGATCGACCCGGCGGGAAAGCCGCTCCCCGCGGGTGCAAAGGCGGCGTCGCGGGCCGCGTTGATCCGGGCGATATTCTGGATGTCGCGCAGCTGTTCGCGCAATTCGGCGCGGCTATACTGGCCGAAAATGTCCCAACGCGCGGTCTTGCCGAACGCGTCGAAATCACCCTGGGCGCCGATCAGGTAACGCTGCACCTTGCGCTTGTTGTCGATCCCGCGGCCGGGCAGGTCGGCCGACGTCGTGGCGATCGTGACGCTGGTGATGCCTTGAAGCCGGTCCGCGCCCAGCGCATTGAGCAGGAAGGCGTTGCAGGTGATCGGAACAGGCGTCTGGGTGCAGCCGGTGGCGTTCAGGAGGATGCCGGTTTGCAGGTTGGGGCCGGCGTTGAACCGCACCTTTTGCTGGTTATACGCGCCTTCGGCGAACAGTTCGATGCCGTCGCTGATCTCGAAACTGACGCGGCCGAAAACCCCGTAACGGTCATCTTCCGGGTCGAGGCCGATGCGGCGGCCCGAATCATTGACCTGCCACGACCCGCCCTGGGTCAGCGTCGGCGGGGACGAGCCCGTCGGCGAAGGGAAGGTCAGCGGCCCATAGATGAACTGGTTGATGGCGCCGTTTTCGGTGAAATAAAGCCCCCGCAGCCGGTTGGCGGTGCCGCCCGCCGACCCGGTGATCAGGCTGCCCGGCGCCGAGTTTGCCGCGCCGACCTGGCGACGGATCAGGAACTGCGGTTGCCCGTTCGTCGTGGTGTAGTCGGGGTTGGTAATGCGGACAAAGCCCGTGGCATTCCAGTCGCGGTTGACGTCGAAAATGCCGTCACGATGGGCGACCTCGCCGCTCAGCAGGACATGGCCGCGCCCGTCCGCAAAGGCCATCCCGGCGGCGATATTGGCCGAATAGTTGAAACCGTCGCCTTCCTGGGTGATGCCGCTGTCGGCTTCGACCTTCAGACCTTCATATTTATTGTTGAGGACGAAGTTGACGACGCCCGCGACCGCGTCCGAGCCATAAGCGGCCGAAGCGCCGCCGCTCACCACTTCGACGCTGGAGATCAGCGCCTGCGGGATGGTGTTGATGTCGACCAGCCCGGTGATCGTCGAGCCCACCGAGCGACGCCCGTTGACCAGGATCAGCGTGCGTTCGGCGCCCAGGTTCCGCAGGTTGAGCGCGTTGATCCCCGCCTGTCCGCTGGAGATGTTGAGGCGCGAGTTGGACGGACGGGTCGACCCCGCCAGCGCGGGCAGCGTGTTGACGAAATCGGCGATGTTGTTCGTCGGCGAACCGCCGTCGATTTCGGTTTCGCTCAGCACCGTCAGCGGTGTCGGCGCCTGGAAGCCGTCGCGCGCGACGCGTGAGCCGGTGACGATGATCTGGTCGCCGGGCGCTGCTTCGACATTGTCTGGCGCGACGGTCGCGGTTTCCTGCGCCAGCGCGGGCGCGGCCTGGACCAGCGCGATGGCGCTCATCGCCGCGCCGAAATGGCGCGTGCGGCTCAACGGCAGGCGAAATTGTTCACGAATACGCATTTCATCAGTCCCCTTTTTGTTTCCAAGGGATGAGCCGCACGCCGCCCAAGGCGTGCCCGGCGCAGCGCCGGGTTGGCTTACCCTGTTGTCCCACCTGACCGTTCGGCGGATGCTGGTTCCGCCTTTTTGTTTTTAGTGATATTCGTCGTACCGACCCGGCCATCGCGACGACCGAGACGCGCGGACAGCTGGTTCCGTGACAACGAAGTTACAGGGTGACGACAGCAGGTCAACAGCTAGGCTAATAACCTGAACATATGGATATATAGCTCGAAGTAATGTCGACCGCCGGATGGCATGGGCGGGCGGCGATAGCTTGCAGTTATAGGACGCCGCGTGCTTGTTATGGCCTTGGCGCCCGATCGTGCGATAGGCTCCTGCATTCGCTAACTTCCTTTCAGTCGGAGAGACGCCTTGATCCAGCGCCGTGCGTTCCTGCTGGCTTCCGCCGCGCTTGTCGCGATGCCCGGAAGCCTTCTTGCGAAACCCAGGGTGAAGGGGACGGCCCGCGCCGTGCGGCTGTCCGGCGCGCGCGCAGCGGTCGAGGTGATCGAGGATGAACTGGGCGTGCCGCATGTCCGCGCCGCGTCGCTTCACGATGCGTTTTTCGGGCAGGGTTATCTGGTGGCGCGCGATCGTCTGTTCCAGCTAGACATGGGGCTTCGCCGCGACATGGGGCGGATGGCCGAGGCGTTCGGTCCCCGTTTCGTCGCCGCCGACAAGGCGGCGCGGCTGTTCCTGTATCGCGGCGATGTCGAGGCCGAACTGGCGGCGTTGCCGGCCGACGTGCTGGAATGCGCGCGCGGCTATGTCGCCGGGGTGAACGCCCGGATCGACGAACTGGCGGCCGATCCCGGTCAGCTGCCCCTCGAATATGGGATATTGGGGATCAGCCCGCTGCGCTGGGACATCGCCGATTTCGTCCGCAACCGCGGCATCGGCATGGGCGACGCCGACGACGAGGTGCGTCGGGCACAGCTTCAGGCGCGCGGCCTGCTCGACGCAGACGAGTTGATGGTGCCGCTGCGCCCCGCCTGGTCCTTTACCGTGCCCGATGGGCTCGACTGCGCGGCGGTGAGCGACGCCGACCTGGGCGTGCTCGACCCGGCAAACCGCCCGGCGGCGTTCGACCCCGTTCAGGAGGCGCATCTGGATGCCGAATCGCGTTGGACCGACCGTTTTGCGCTGGGCAGCAATGCGTGGACGATCGCGCCGTCGCGCAGCGCGACGGGGCGGCCGATCCTCGCCAATGATCCGCATCTGGGGATCGGGCGCGCCAACCCGCGCCATATGTGTCATCTGTCGGCGCCGGGGCTCGACGTGATCGGGGCAGGCGCACCGGGGCTGCCCGGTATCATGCAGGGGCACACCGATCGTTTCGCCTTCGGCCGGACGAATTTCCACATCGACCAGACCGACCTGTTCATCCTGCGCACCCGCGACGGCGATCCCGGCCGATATTGGCACAAGGGCGAGTGGAAAGCGTTCGAGACGTTCGAGGACGAGATTTTGGTGAAGGGCGCGCCGACCGAGCGCGTGACGCTGCGTTACGCCGGGGGGCGGCCGATCGTGTCGCAGGATGCGACGCGCAATCGAGCGGTTGCCTTTGCCACGGTCAGCATGATGCCCGGCGCGAACCAGCGGTTCGCGATCATCGCGATCAACCTGTCGAAAGACTGGGCCTCGTTGCGGCAGGCGTGCAAGCTGCACGTGTCGCCGACCAACCTCCATTATGCCGATATCGACGGCAATACCGGCTGGCAGACGATCGGCTTCACCCCGCGGCGCCCCCGGCACGACGGACTGTTCCCGGCGCCCGGCGACGGCGATTTCGACTGGACGGGCATCTTGCCGGTCGAAGACATGCCGCACGTCTATAACCCGCGCGAAGGCTGGTTCGCATCGGCCAACCAGATGAACCTGCCGCCAGCCTATCCATATCGCGAGCGGATCATCAGTTTCAGCTGGAGCGACCCTTTCCGTTACAACCGGATTGCCGAGGTTCTGCGCGCCCAGCCCAAGCACCGGATCGAAGACAGCATCGCACTTCAGCACGATGTGCAGTCGCTTCCGGCGCGCGCTTTGCTGAAACTCCTCCCCGCCAGCCCATCGGTCGGCGCCGCGGCTCAGGCGGCCGCGCTGCTTCGGCGCTGGGATTGCGGGATAGAGGCGGACAGTGCGGCCGCGCTGCTGTATGAAATGGTGATGCTGTCGCTATCGGCGACCTTTTACGACCGGATCGTTCCGGCGGCGGCGCGTGACCTGATCCCGTCTGTCAACCTGTCGGAAATGCTGCGCATCCTGGCATCGCCCGACAAGCGTCTGGGCGACGACCCCGCCGCCGCGCGCGATGCGCTGGTCGACGGCGCGCTGGCCGCTGGGTGGGCGAAAGCCGTCGAACTCGGCGGCCCCGACCCCGCCGCGTGGCGCTGGGGCGACTTGCACCGCGTGACGATCGCGCATTCTTTGTCGGCATCGCACCGCGCCATCGCGGCCGCCTTCCCGAAAATCGAGGGCGGCCGGTCGGGCGGCGACGGCACGACGCCGATGGCGCGCGGTTTCAACGCCAAACGCGGGTTCGACGTGTCGCACGGCGCCAGCTATCTGTTCGTCGCCGACGTCGGGGCGTGGGACAACAGCCGTTTCCTGCTGCTGCCCGGCCAGTCGGCCGACCCGCGCTCGCCGCACTATCGCGACTTCTATCCCTTCTGGCTGGCGGGTGCGATGCAGCCGCTGTGGTTCAGCAAGGCGGCCGTCGACCGACATGCCACGTCGCGGCTGACGCTGACGCCCGTGGCGGGATGAACGAAGTCACTGCCGATCCGTTCGCATCGAGCGAAGTCGAGATGCCCCTCGGCCTTATGCTACCCTGACTGGCGTCTCGACTTCGCTCGGCACAAACGGATATGAAGCCGTTGCCTAAAGCGCTTCGGCGATCGCGACCAGCGCGCGGTCGACCGCCGCGGTGGCCTGTCCGTCGGTGCCGTCGGGCATATCGTTGGCAAGCGCGGAAAAGATCAATGTTTTTCCGCTGCGCGTCGTCAGATACCCCGACAGCGCGCGCGAAGCGTTGAGCGATCCGGTCTTGGCGAACAGCTTGCCCTCCAGGATCGTGCCCTTGAACCGGCTTTGCAACGTCCCGTCGCGGCCCGCGATCGGCAGCGTCGCCCGCCAATCGAGCCCCCACGGCTGGCGCGCGATCCAGTGCAGCAATCCGACGGCGGCGCGAGGGCTGATGCGGTTATAACTCGACATGCCGGACCCGTCGGCGAAGTGATAGCCGGTCTTGGGCAGCCCGGCCTCGGCCATCACCCTGTGCATCACCGCCTGTCCGTCGGCGATCGAGCCGCTGCCCGCGTTCCGGGCAACGCGCCGCAGCATCAGCTCGGTGTGGAGATTCTGGCTTTCCTTGTTGATCCGCACCATATTTTCGGCGAGCGACGACGTCGGCAACTCGGCGAGCATCGCGGGTTCGGCCGGAAGGGCCGCCGGAGCGCCATTGCGATTGTCCGGGTCGTCGGCGGCGGTCAGCGGCCGGTGACGCACGCCGATGTCGCCATCGACGCGGACGCCGCGCGCGCGAAGCAATTCGCCCAGGCGCCACGCCGCATAATGCGCCGGATCGTCGATGCCATAGCGCAGCGTCATCGGCGCGACATCGGCGCCGACGGTGCCGCTCAGGTGCAGGATGCGGCTGTTCGGCATACGAAAGGTCTCGATCTCGTCGGCTTTGCCGGCGACGGTGGCGATGCGGTTATCGACCGTGAAATAGCCGGACCCCTCGATCGTCGGCGCCGCGCCGGCCGATCCCGGCGTCAATTTCAGCACCAGCTCATTGTCGTCGAGTGTCAGCGCCGATGTGCCGGTGCCGTAACGCGACTGGATATTGTTCCAGCTCATCCCCGGACCCCAGCGTTCGTCGGGAAACCAGCTGTCGTCGCCGATGATGTTGCGGACATGCCGCGTGCGGGCCGCGACGGCATCGGCCAGCGTCTGCAAACAGTCGGTCTTGCAGTCGTCGGCGCTCGACAACAGCGCGTCGCCGCGGCCGTGCAACACGACGTCGGTCATACCGTCGCCGCCGGTTTCGAGCCGGACGCCGGTGCCTTTCGCGGTCCGCTGGAGCAGCGGCAGCTCGGCATAGGCGATGGCGGTCGTGAACATCTTGGTATTCGACGCCGGGATGAAGCGCTGATCGGGCGCGATCGACACCAGCACCTCGCCGTCGAGCGTCGTGACGAGCATCCCGAACCGCGAGCCCGCCGGTCCCTCCGCCAGTTTCTGTTCGACCGCCGCCAGCAGCGGTGCAGGCGCCAAGGTCGGGGCCGTCTGGGCGTTGGCCGTGGTCAGCGCGAGCGAAAGTGCGAGCGCAGAGGCAAATGCGAAGCCTTTGATCGATGTCGTCATATTATTCCTGTTCGTCCCAAGCTGTGATGATGCGGTCGCCCACGGCGGGGCGCAGGGCGGCAATGCCGCTGTCGAAATGCCGGGTCGGATGGACCCGATTGGTCAGCAAGGTCCACGCCAGGCCGCGCTCGAAATCGATCCAGAGGCCGGTGCCGGTAAATCCGGTGTGGCCGATCGTTTCCGCCGAACAGGCGTCGCCGCCGTGCCATCCGGCAAAGGCGCGTTCCCAGCCCGCGGTGCGGTGACGCTCGTCTGCGGTGCGTATCTCGGCCAGCATCGCAGGCGACAGCATCGAACCGTCGAGCAGCGCGCGCGCAAAGCCGAGCACACCATCGACGGTGCCGAACATCCCGGCGTGGCCGGGCGCCCCGCCAAGCGCGAAGGCGTTTTCGTCGTGCACCTCGCCCTTCATCACCCGCCCGCGCCAGCTGCAATATTCGGTCGCGACCGCCGGGCCGGGGGGCGGGCCAAATCCCAGCCCCTCGCCAAACGCCCAGTCCGACAGCGGCGCGCCGGTGATGCGCTCGATCGCGATCCCGAGCAGCATGTAATTGATGTCCGAATAGAGCGGCGGTCCATGCCGCCATTCGCGTTGGAGGATAAAGGCGCGGAGCCGCGCCGGATCGCCGCCATAGGTGTAGATCGGCTCGACCGCGGGCAGGAATGTCCGGTGCATCAGGCAGTCGCGGAACGTCAGCCGCCGCTCGGCCGCGCCGGCGACGTCATATTGCCGCAGGTCCGGGATCGCGTCGGTCAGCGGTCGGTCGATGTCGATGCGACCCTGTTCGGCGAGCGTCAGGATCATTGTCGTCGTCGCGATCACCTTGCTGAGCGAGGCGAGGTCGAACCAGTGGTCGCGTGTCAGCGCCTCGCGTTCGGGGACCAGCGCCGCCATCCCGGCGAAGCGCACGGCGCTTTCACCGTCGGCCCGGACCACGCCCAGCATCGCGCCGGGAATCCGGCTGCGCTCCACCGCTTCCAGCGCCGGCGCGAAACCCCGCTCGCAGATCGCATCGACCCTCATGGCGCCGGGCGCCCCTTGACGCGGGTTATGATGGGCAACAGGAAAATGGCTGCGAAGCTGAGTGCCCCCGAAAGCAGGAAAAAGCCGTCGTAACCGATCTGCGTCTGCATCGACCCCGATGCACCCGCGAGCAGGCGGGGCAGCAGGAAGGCGAAACCCGACAGCAGCGCATATTGCGCGCCGGGGTAGGTCGGACTGACCAGCATCGAGAGATAGACGACGAAAACCGCCCCCGCAAAGCCGTTGCCGAACTGGTCCACCGCCACGGACGTATAGAGCACGAAGGACGATGGCTCGCTGTGCCAGAGCCAGACATAGATCCAGTTGCCCGCCGCTGCGGTCACCGCGCCGGTGCCCAGCGTCCAGCCGAGCGACCAGCGCGTCGACAGCCAGCCGCCCAGCGCGACGCCAGCCATGCTGGCCGAAAGCGCGACGACGCCGTCGGCAAAGCCGATCTGCTCCAGACTGTATCCCGCCTCGTTCCACAGCGGATGCGACAGGGTCAGCGTCAGCACGTCGCCCATGCGATAGAGCGAAACAAAGGCGAGGACCGCCAGCACGGCATAGCCATAGCGCCAGAACAGCTCGACATAGGGCGCGGCGAAGCTGGACATGGTCGCCGGGGGACCGGACGGCAGGCGGCGGATGCGCGGCAGGGCGAGCGCCAGCGCCGTAAAGGGCAACAAGGCGATGGCAAGGACGATCGGCGTCACATTGGTCTTCGCCGAAAAACCTGCGCCCTGCACGGCGGAAAGCAAAGCCCAGCCGACCGCTGCGGTGACGAGTGCCGCCGCCAGCAGAATGGCAAGGCTGGCGAGCGATCCGCGCAGCAGCGCGCGCACACGGCCCGGCGCGCCGTCCTGTTCGGGGCGCATCGCGGCGAGGATGGGGAAGGGCGCAAAGGCGGCCACCGCGATGACCAGATAGGCCCAAGTCCAGTCCGCCCATGCTGCGACCAGTATCGCGCCGCTGCCCGCCGCGACCATTGCGCTGCGATAACCCCACAGGTTTGCGGCGACGATCGGTGCCTGTTCGGCCTGCGTCGGGGCGAGTTCGATGCGCCAGCCGTCGGCCGCCACTTCCAATGTCGTCGTCCAGAAGGCGAGCAGGATCGCGAACAGTGCGGTCAGCGGCAGGCTCGCGTCGCTCGACGTGAACGCCATGGCAACCATCGAGGTAAAAATACCGAGCTGCGACAGCATGATCCACCCGCGCCGTCGCCCCCAGAAGCGCGCGAAACCGGGGATGTCATACCGCTCGATCAGCGGCGCCCAGGCAAATTTGAAGGTCGGCAACAGCGCGATCCACGCAAAGAAGCCGATAATCACGATATCGACCCCGTGCCGCGCAAGGCGCAACGTCAGCACGGCGTTGAACATGTAAAAGGGCAGCCCGGCCGAAAAGCCGAGGAGCAGGTAAAGCCCAAGCAGGCGGCGTGCCGACGGCCTGGGGGACGCGTCGCGCCCGCCCGCCAGCGCGTCGGCGGCCATCGTCCCTGCCAGGGCATGGCCCTCGATCGCGGACGCGGTCACGCCATCGCCCCGATCCACGCGCCCCGGCCGGCCATTTCATATTGCAACGGCGCCGCTGCAACGCGGCGAACAAACCCTCTCATCGACCCATGTGCCCCGATCTTGTTGACGCCGACCCCAAGCGTGCAATCCTCTGCAAGGCGGGGCGGCGCGTCAAGCGCGGCGACGATGGCATCGCTCGCCATATAACTTTCAGCTATAGTTCCGCATCGTCTTTGAAGGCGCATCAATGCCGAACTTCTCGCATGATGATGGCGTCCCCCACCTGAGAGGCCTTTCATGATCGCCAGTCCCTATCTTCTCTACCTCGGCCATGTGAACGACGAAGTCGGCATCAAGACGTCGCGCGGCCTGGCGGTGTTCCGGCCCGACGAATGCGTCGGCGAGTTTCGCCACGACGACTGCGCACTGACGCTTGGCCTGCCCCGGATGGGTTTTGCCGAAGCGGTCGCCGCGGGCGCGAAAACGCTGGTGCTGGGCATCGCCAATGCCGGCGGCAAAATGGGCGACGATCTGGTCCGCGATGCGCTGGCCGCGATCGAGGCGGGGCTGGACATTGCGTCCGGGCTGCACAATCGCCTGCGCGACGAACCTGCCTTGGTCGCGGCCGCTGCGCGCCATGGCCGTCAGCTGCACGATGTGCGCGATCCGCGCCCCGACATTCCGATCGGCAATGGCAAGCCGCGCCTCGGCAAGCGGTTGCTGGCGGTCGGGACCGATTGTTCGGTCGGCAAGATGTATGCGACATTGTGCCTCGAAAAGGGAATGCGCGCGCGCGGCATGAAAGCCGATTTTCGCGCGACCGGACAGACCGGGATATTGATCGCGGGCAGCGGCGTGCCGCTCGATGCCGTGATCGCCGATTTCATCTCGGGCGCGATCGAACAGATTTCGCCCGACCGCAACGACGATGGCTGGGACCTGATCGAAGGGCAGGGGTCGCTTTTCCACCCCTCTTTCGCGGGTGTGTCGACCGGCCTGCTACACGGGGCGCAGCCCGATGCATTGTTGCTGTGCCACGATCCCGTGCGCCCGCATATGCGCGGCCTGCCGCATTATCCGATGCCGGGGCTTCAGGAAACGCTGGCCGCCAATTTGCAAGTGGCGCGGCTGACCAGCCCGCAAGTGCAGGCCGTCGGTGTCGCGCTCAACACGTCGAAACTTTCGCCAGAAGAAGGTTTGCGCCTGTGCGCCGAAACGTCCGACCTGCTCGGGCTGCCCTGCACCGACCCCTTTGCTCATGGGGTGGACCCCATCATCGACAGGATCAATACATGCTTCGAACCGTCGTCGCGCGAAGCGACGCTTTCCCTTTAGCGCAACCTTTCCGCATTTCGCGGGGGGTGAAGACGGTGGCCGATGTCATCACCGTCGAGATTGCGGCCGACGGCGCCACCGGGCGCGGCGAGGCCGTGCCCTATCTCCGCTATGATGAAACGATCGCGGGCGCGCTCGACGATATCGCGACGGCGCGCGGCGCGATCGCCGACGGCGCGACCCGCGACGATCTGCTGACGATCATGTCCGCCGGTGCCGCGCGCAACGCGGTCGATTGCGCGTTGTGGGATCTTGAAAGCAAATTGTCGGGGCGCAGTGTCACCGAACGGCTCGGCCGACCCGCCATTGGGCCGACGCCCACTGCGATTACGGTCAGCCTCGACACGGTCCAGGCAATGGCGGCTTCCGCGCGCGCCTTGGCCGATGTCCCGCTGATCAAGATCAAGGTCGATCGTTCCGATCCCGCCGCGCAAATCCGGGCCGTGCGCGATGCGGCGCCGACGCCGCGGATCATCGTCGATCCCAACGAAAGCTGGACGATTGCAGAGGTCGAACGCCTGCAACCCTTGCTGGCCGAACTTCGCATCGACCTGCTCGAACAGCCGCTGCCGGCGGGCGACGACGATGCGCTCGAAGGCTTTGGGTCGCTCGTGCCGATTGCCGCCGATGAATCGGCGCATGTCGCGGGCGACGTTGGCGCGCTTGCCGGCAAATATCAGGTCATCAATATCAAGCTCGACAAGACGGGGGGGCTAACCGGCGCGCTCGCGCTCGCCGATGCCGCCGCGGCGGCGGGGCTGGGCGTGATGACCGGCAGCATGATTTCCTCGTCGCTGTCGATCGCCCCGGCGTTGATCGTCGCGGCGCAGTCGGCCTTCGTCGATCTCGACGGGCCGCTTTGGCTCGCGGCCGACCGCGCGGGCGGGGTCAAAGGTGAGCGCGGCGTCCTGACGCCGCCTGTCGCAGGCTTTTGGGGAACGACGTAGCGTCTTTGCAAATCAAGAAAAACGGGGTGTCGCA
>NZ_MIAM01000007.1 GCF_001830555.1 Sphingopyxis sp. RIFCSPHIGHO2_12_FULL_65_19
CAATGGAAGTAACTCGACCAACGCGCACCCTTTCGCTAATGCGGCGGCGCTTTAGGGACCGGGGCCGGTATTGCAAAGCCCCGACGGACAGGAATTCCTTGTGACCGATACATTGTGGCTGGAAGTCGAGGGTCTGACCGCCCAGGTGCTGACCGGGATTTATTCCGAAGAAACCCACCTGCCCCAGCCGCTGCGCATTTCGGTGCGAGCGAAGCTGGCGATGGCCGGTCATTATGATCCGACCACGCCGCTCAGCGCCTCGAAAAATTATATGAACCTGAAATTTGCGGCGACCGAGGGCATTCCGAAGGATGTCCATTTCGTGCTGATCGAAAGCGTCGCCGACCATATCATCGACACCTTGTTCCTGCAGGACGACAAGGTCGAGGAAGTCGAGGTCAAGATCGTCAAGCTCGCGATCGCCGAGGACGGCGAACAGATCGGCATCACGATGCGACGGATCAGGAAGTGACGCAGAAGCTCGCTCTCGTCACGGGCGGCCTCCACCGCGTCGGTGCCGCGATTTCGGCGCGGCTGGCGCGCGAGGGCTATGAACTCGCCTTGCACAAACGCAGCGCGGCCGAGGCCGATCCGCTGCTCGCCGAGGCGCTGGCAGAGACGGGCGCGCGCAGCCACCGCTTCGCCGCCGACCTGGCCGACCCCTTAGCCGTCGACGCCTTGATCCCGACCGTGATCGACAAATTCGGCCGCGTTCCAGACCTGCTCGTCAACAATGCCGCGCTGTTTGCCGAAGGCGAATGGCGCGACCTGACGACCGATGCACTGGCCGAAATGATGCAGGTCAATCATCACGCACCCGTGATGCTCGCGAAGGCGCTCGTCGCCGCAAGCGACGGTCCGCGCCCCGCGATCGTCAACATCGTCGATCAGCGTGTCGTCCATCCAGTCCCTGACCAGATCGCCTACAGCCTGTCGAAATCGGCACTGTGGCAGGCGACGGCGACGCTGGCAGTCGCCTTCGGGAACCGCGCGCGCGTCAATGCCGTCGCGCCGGGGCTGACAATGGCGACCGAAGAGTATTCGGCGGCGCAGGTCGCGCGGCTGGCGAAGCTCATGCCGCTCGACGCGCTTCCGACGCCGGCGCAGATTGCCGACGCCGTCGTCTATCTCGCGCGCGCCGAAGCGGTGACGGGGCAGACGATCTTCGTCGACGGCGGCGCCCACCTGGCGCCGATGGCGCGCGATTTCGTGGCGCTGGAGCGGGATTAGACCATTTAATGCGCGTATCCCCGCGAAGGCGGGGATCCATCTCCTGTGGGCTCAATTTTGCACCGACCGGAGATGGGCTCCCGCCTTCGCGGGAGTACGGGAGTTCTATTCGCGCCTCAATAAATATGCACCGCCTTGGTGACGAGATAGCCGTCAAGCCCTTCGGGTCCGCTTTCGCTGCCGAAGCCCGATTCCTTGATCCCGCCGAACGGCGTATCGAGCGCCGAAATGACAAAGCTGTTCACCCCGACCATCCCGCTCTCGATGCTGTCGACGATGCGGTTGATGCGGCGGCCATTCTCGGTGAAAGCAAACGCCGCGAGGCCATAGGGCAGCCGGTTCGCCTGTTCGAGCGCCTCGTCCTCAGTTCCGAACGGGCGAATCAGCGCCATCGGGCCAAAGGGTTCATGGTTCATCGCATCGGCCTCGACCGGCACGTCGGCGATCGCGGTCGGCTGGAAGAAATAACCGTTGCCGGTCGCCTCGCCGCCCGCGATCACGCGCGCGCCCTTGGCCTTGGCATCGGCGACGAGCGCCTCCAACGCGGGGATACGGCGCGCGTTGGCAAGCGGACCCATCTGGGTGTCGGCGTCGAGGCCGCTGCCGATCGTCACCTTCGCCGTGCGTTCGGCAAAGCCGTTCACGAAGGCGTCGTAGATGCCCTGCTGGACATAGAAACGCGTCGGCGAGATGCACACCTGCCCCGCGTTGCGGAACTTCTGCCACACGACCTTGTCGAGCGTCGCCTCAAGATCGCAATCGTCGAAGATCAGCACCGGAGCGTGGCCGCCAAGCTCCATCGTGATCCGCTTCACCCCGTCTGCGGCGAGCCGCATCAGATGCTTGCCGACCGCGGTCGATCCGGTGAAGCTGACCTTGCGGATCACCGAGCTGGCGAGCAGGTGGCGGCTGATCATGTCGGGATCGCCATAGACGAGCTGGACGACGTCGCCGGGAATGCCCGCGTCGGCGATGCAGCGCATGATCGCGCTGGTGCAACCCGGGGTCTCCTCGGGCGCTTTCGCAATCACGACGCAGCCCGCGGCGAGCGCGGGCGCGATCTTCTTGACCATCAGATTGACGGGGAAATTCCACGGGCTGAACCCCGCAACCGGGCCGACCGGATGTTTGGTGACCATCGCACGCTGGCCGAGTGGCCGCTGAAGCACGCGCCCTTCGATGCGTTTGCCCTGCTCCGCGAAATAGTCGAACAGCCCCGCCGCCGACAGCACTTCGCCGCGCGCCTCGGCAATCGGCTTGCCCTGCTCGATCGTCAGCAGCGTCGCGATATGGTCAACGCGGTCGCGGATAATCCCCGCCGCCTTGTGCATCAGCGCCGCGCGTTCGTCGGGGGTCTTGGCGCGCCACACCGGCCAGCCGCGCTCCGCTGCCGCCAGCGCCTCGTCAAGGTCGGCGGCCGTCGCCACCGGCAGTTCGGCGATCGTTCCGGCCGTGGCGGGGTTATAGACCGGCCGTTCGTCGCGTCCCTCGCCGCTCCGCCAGGCGCCGTTGATGAAGAGCTGGAGGTCGGCGTCGTAGGTCGCGGTCATGGATGGTCCTTTGCCAAGGAATGGGGGATGGCGGCGATATAGGAAGCGTCAGCGATAGTTAAAGCTGATGCTGATCCGTTCGCCTTTGCCCGAATGCGGCATCACCTCGTGCCGCAGCCAGCTTTCCCACAGGAAGACGCGGCCCGCGGCGGGTTCGGCGTAGATGAAGGGCCGCAGATGCTCGGGCGCGTCGTCGGTGCGCCCCGGCGCCGCCATCAGCATCGCGAGGCGCGGGTCTTCGAGTTTGAGCGCGCCCGATCCCGGCGGAACCGCAACGTAGAAGGTGCCCGACACGATGCTGTGCGGGTGGATATGGCCGCTGTGGGTGCCGCCGGGTTTCAATATGTTGACCCACATCGAGTCGAGCTTCAGCGGTTTGGCGAGATCGAAATGACACGCCTTGGCGAAAGCCCTCACCTCTTTGTCGAGCAGGCGCTTCAAGTCATGGAACGCCGGGTCGCGTTCGGGCAGGTCGTTCAGGCTCGCGTAGCTGGTATAGCCCTTATAGCCATGCTCGCGGCTCCACGCGCGGCCCGCGCCATCCTCCTGCGCGAACAGGCGGCTGCTTTCCTCCAGCTCCTCGATCAGGTCGGGGGTGCCGATATCGGCTTCATAGAAAGTGCTGGCGAAGAGCGAACGAACGGGCATGATGCGCGCAAAGCACAGCCGATGTGGACAAGCAAGGGAGATGGGGATGGCCGAGTTTGAACTGATTGCCGACGGATTGCGTTTTCCCGAGGCGCCGGTGGTGATGGACGACGGCAGCGTCATCGTCGTCGAGATCGAAGCGAAGCGGATCACGCGGTGCTGGCCCGGCGGCAAAAAGCAGGTCATCGCGACCCCCGGCGGCGGCCCCAACGGCCTTGCGATCGGCCCCGATGGCAAGCTTTACTGCTGCAACAACGGCGGCTTCAACTATGTCGAATCGAACGGCTATCTGGCGCCGCATGGCATCGCGGACGATTATTCGGGTGGCCGGATCGAACGCATCGATATCGACACCGGCGAAGTCGAGATCCTTTACAAGTCGGGCGATCACGGTGTCGTGCTGCGCGGCCCGAACGACATCATGTTCGACGCGCATGGCGGCTTCTGGTTCACCGACCATGGCAAGGTCGATTATGCGAAGCGCGTGCACGACATCGTCGGCATCTTTTACGCAAAAGCGGACGGCAGTTTCATCGAGGAAGTGATCTTCCCCAGCTACAACCCCAACGGCATCGGCATCTCGCCCGACGGGACGAAGCTTTATGCCGCCGAGACCTACACCTGCCGGTTGACGCAGTTCAACATCGTCGCGCCGGGCAAGGTCGATGACAGCGCGGGTCCGGGTGGCCCCGGCATCCCGCTCTATCGTCCCGCAGGCTATAAATTCTTCGACAGCCTGGCGATGGAGGCCAATGGCAATATCTGCGTCGCAACGATCGGCGAATGCGGCATCAGCGTCGTTTCGCCGCAGGGCGAGCTGGTCGAATTCGTCGCCACCGACGATATTTTCACCACCAACATCGCATTTGGCGGGCCCGACCATCAGGACGCCTATCTGACCCTGTCAGGGACCGGCCGACTGGTGAAAACTCGCTGGGCCCGGCCGGGGCTGCAATTGCAATATTAAAGGGGCAAGGATGCACGAGGAAACCCATGCCGTCACGCGGATCGGCTGGCTGCGCGCCGCGATCCTTGGCGCAAACGACGGGATCGTGTCGACCGCCAGCCTGATCGCCGGCGTCGCGGCCGCCGGCGCGTCGGAGGCGTCGATCCTGGTCACCGGCACGGCCGGGCTCGTCGCCGGCGCGATGTCGATGGCGGCAGGCGAATATGTGTCGGTGAGTTCCCAGCGCGATGCGGAAAAGTCCGACGTCGAGCTGGAGAAACGCCACCTGGCCGCCGATCCGGAGTTTGAGCTGGAGGAACTGACCCAAATCTATCAGGCGCGCGGGCTCGACCGAATGCTGGCGGAACAGGTTGCCGTGCAGCTCACCGAACATGACGCGCTCGACACGCATCTGCGCGACGAACTCGGCATGACCGACGCGCTGGCAGCCCGGCCGGTGCAGGCGGCGGCGGCCTCGGCCGTAAGCTTTGCGACCGGGGCGGCGCTGCCGCTCGCGACGGTGCTGATCGATCGCGGCGACACGCTGCCCTTTACCGTCTCGGCCGCATCGCTTGCCTTTCTTGCAATCCTTGGCGCGCTCGGCGCCTGGGCGGGCAAGGCACCGATGCTGCGCCCGGTCGTGCGCGTGACCTTCTGGGGCGCCGCGGCGATGGCGGTAACGATCGCGATCGGATCGCTGCTGGGAACGACGGTCGGCTGATCCGTCCTATCCCGAGACCGGCCGCCTCGCCGCTACGCCGGGCCGCGATTGTCAGGGGCGCTCTCATCTGTATGACTGTCGGCCATCCGCAATCGCGGCCAAATCAATCGGAGGGGTCCGGAATGAGCGCAACAAGCTGGGCGATCGACATCGATCGCGACGATATCACGCAGGTCAACCTGGTCGAGGAGGCAACCACGCCGCTCGCACCCGGACAGATACGCGTCCACCTCGACAGCTATGCGATGACCGCGAACAACATCACCTATGCCGTATTCGGCAAACCTGCCGGCCTGTTCGGCAACGACCAGGGCTATTGGGATTTCTTCACCGAACGCGCGGCCCCCGGCCGCCTGCCCGTCTGGGGCTTTGCCACGGTGACCGAAAGCGCCGCCGACGGCATATCCGTCGGCGACCGCTTCTATGGCTATTATCCGATGGCGGAAAATGCGGTGCTGAACGTCGGCAAGGCGGGGCCCGGCGGCTTTACCGACGTCACCCCGCGACGCACCACCCTGCCCCCCATCTACAATGCTTATCAACGGATCGAGGCGCTGCCCGACTATCGCGCGGCGGACCATGACTATTGGCCGGTATTCCGCCCCCTGTTCCTGACCGGCTGGTTGATTGCCGACCAGTTCGAGGACGAGAGCGATTATGGCGCCGGGCAGATACTGATCGCCAGCGCGTCGAGCAAGACCGCGATCGGTCTGGGATTTTCGATCAAGCAGCGGCCCGAGCCGCGGCCCGAAACGGTCGGACTGACCAGCGCCGCCAATGTCGATGCGCTGGCCGACCAGGGCATCTATGACCGCGTCATCAGCTATGACCAGATCATGACGCTCAACGCCGCGACGCCGGCCGCGCTGGTCGACATGGCGGGCAATGGCGCGGTCACGCGCGTCGTACACAGCCATTTCGGAAACAATCTGAAGGCCTCGATCATCGTCGGCAAATCGCATTGGGACGCACAGGCCGATGGCGCCGGACTGCCAGGCCCCGAACGGCAGGGATTTTTTGCGCCGGGCCGCAGCCAGAAGCGCATCGCCGACTGGGGCGGCGCCGCGTTCGGGCAAAAGATTGCCGAAAGCTGGCTGGCGTTCATGGACGTTGCACCGCGGCTGACATCGGTCGATAAGCGCAGCGGCGGCGACGCGGCGCTCGCCGCCTATCGCGAGATGCTCTCGGGACAGGCCGACCCCAAAAAGGGGATCGTGGTCGTTCCATGAGGGTCCCGGGGAAGCCGCCCTTTCCCCGCAGCACGAAAGGACCGGCCATGCTGCGTAGCCTGATATTTGCGACCACCGCGGCGCTCGCGCTTCCGATGGGGAGCACCTTTGCCCAAGCCCCGGCGGCACCGATGCGAAAGGCGGATCTCGCCGATCGCGTCGCCGGCACCTACCAGGGCGACATCATCTCCGACGCGCGCGGTTCGTCGAAAAATGGCGTGACGATCATCGTCACCCGCGTCGGACCGAACAAGGTCGCGATCAAGTCGAGCCATGCCCGCATCCCGGCGGTCACCATCCCCCTGGAAAAGGCGATGGACGCGATCCTCGCAGCAAGCGGGCCTTCTGTCTTCCTGCTCGACACGGTGCGCTCGCCCGACCGGCTCGACCTGACGATCGACGACGCAAGCTGGTCCGGCAGCCGCGTCGCCACACCCACCCAGAAATAGGATTTCCAGCCTTCCCATGACATATACGACGGTTATTTTCGACTTTGGCGGGGTTATCACCGCCTCGCCCTTTGAAGCCTTTAACAAGCTGGAGGCCGAACGCGGGCTGCCGCGCGATTTCGTGCGCCGGGTCAACGCGACCAACCCCGACACCAACGCCTGGGCGAAGTTCGAGCGCGCCGAGATCGACGCGGCGGCGTTCGACACGCTGTTCGCCGACGAAGCGCGCGCGCTGGGACACGAACTCGGCGGCGAAGCGGTGCTTGCGGTGATCGCCGGCGCCGTTCGCCCCGCGATGGTCGCGGCGCTCGATACGTTGAAGGACCGGGGTTTCACGATCGCCTGCATCACGAACAATGTCCCCGGCGGCAAAATGGGGGTCCGCGGGGCGGGAATGACGCGCAGCGAGGAAGCCGCGATCGAGGTCGCCGGGATCATGGCGCGCTTTGCGCACGTCATCGAATCGAGCAAGGCCGGGGTGCGCAAACCCGACCCGCGTATCTATCTGATGATGTGCGAGACGCTGGGGGTCGAACCCGCCGAGTGCATCTATCTCGACGATTTGGGCATCAACTGCAAACCGGCAAGCCAGCTGGGAATGCACGCGATCAAGGTGACGAGCGGCGAACAGGCGCTGACCGACCTGTCGGCGGCGCTGGGGGTGACGCTGCCCTGACGCCCGCGCTTCGGGTCGGACGCCGATGGCCGCGTTGGCGTGCGATCGGTCATGCCGTCTTCGGTAATCGCGGGCCGGGTTCCAAAGTTCAGCAAAGGTCAGCCCATTGCATCCACCGTTTTGCACCGAAAGCATGGCCGAACGCATCTTGGCACGCCCAGCCACGACCGCCCGCGCATGCTGTGCCGCACCCGCATTTATCCACCGAATGAAAGAGCCGGATGACGGCTGGCACAGCCAGATAATGTAGGAAAGGCCTATTTTGAGGCGATGTCGGTTTGGGGTGGGGATCGGGCGTTTAAATCCTCCCCATCGACTTGCGATGGGGAGGGGGACCGTCCGCGAAGCGGATGGTGGAGGGGCCGCAACGTCGCGCCAATAGCCCCTCCGTCAGCGCTGCGCGCTGCCACCTCCCCATCGCAAGTCGATGGGGAGGATCTTATGTCTGCAATCGATCGAAACCGGCCATCAGTTCAGGCCGCAGCCTCGGCGAGGTTCAGTTTTGCTGCGCGGTCGAAAATCTGCGTGAGCACCGGCTCGGTGTCCGCGACGCGCATTGCAACATGGAAGCCGACGGGCGCGAGCGCGGGCATCGCTGCGATCTGGACCAGCGCGCCGCTTGCGACATCGCCGCGGACCATCGGCTGGGGAAAGATGCCGATGCCCCCGCCGGCCTTTGCAATGTCGATCATCGTGCGCGCATTATTGCAGAGATTCAGGGATTTTTGGGCAATGCGCGACGCCTGGATCGCATCGCGCATCCGGCCGTGGATCGGTGAATGGCTGGCGAGCGACCAGACAGGAAGCATCGCGGCGCCGCCCGCAAAGGCCGCGGCGACGGCGGGGCTTGCGAGCCATACCAGCTCGACCTCGCCGATCGGGCTGGTTTTCAGCGCCGGGTGCGCGATCGGTCCTGCGGCAAAGGCCATGTCGGTCCGCCCGGTCAAAAGCTGCTGGATCAGGTTCGCCGTCAGGTCGATTTCGATTTCCAGCGCCACATTGGGCATGTCCGCCTTCAGGCCCGCGACAAATGCCGGAAGGCAGCCCGCCGCCGCTATCTCTCCCGCGCCGATACGCACGACCCCGCTCGCCTCTGCAAACCCGCCGCTGCCCATCAGCGCGACCTGCATGTCGCGAAGCAGCGGGTCGCAATCGCGCACCAGCTTTCGCCCCGCCGTGGTCAGCGACATGCCGCGCCCGTCGCGGTGAAACAGCGCGGTGCCAAGCCTTTGTTCCAATTCGCGCATCCGCGCGGATACCGTCGGCTGCGTCGTGTTGAGCCGCTCGGCAGCCGCCGAAAAGGTGCCGAGGCGGTCGATCCAGAGCAGGGTTTCAAGATGGTAAAGCGAGACGCGACTGATAGACATAATTTATGTATAATCGAAAAATAGAACAATTAGAATTGATAGATCAAATGCGCCAAGGTTGCGCCGATATCAGGTGAGGAGGCCGTCCATGGCGAACAAGCAATACCCCGATGCCGCGAGCGCACTCGAAGGACTTCTCTTCGACGGCATGCAGATTTGCGCGGGCGGTTTTGGCCTGTGCGGCATCCCCGAACGGCTGATCGACGCGATCCGCGACGCCGGCACCAAGAACCTCACCATTGCGAGCAACAACGCCGGGATCGACGGCGAAGGACTTGGCAAGCTGCTGCGCACCAAGCAGGTCAAGAAGATGATCTCCTCCTATGTCGGTGAGAATAAGGAGTTCGAGCGGCAATATCTGGCGGGCGAGCTGGAAGTTGAATTCTGCCCGCAGGGCACGCTGGCCGAACGCTGCCGCGCGGGCGGCGCGGGCATCCCCGGCTTCTATACCAAGACCGGCGTCGGCACGCTGGTTGCCGAGGGCAAGGAAGTGAAGAATTTCGACGGGCAGGATTATATCCTGGAGCGCGGCATCTTTGCCGATCTCGCGATCATCAAGGGATGGAAAGCCGACGAGAGCGGCAACCTGATCTTCCGCAAGACCGCGCGCAACTTCAACCAGCCGATGGCGACCGCCGCGAAGATCTGCGTCGCCGAGGTCGAGGAAATCGTGCCCACCGGCAGCCTCGACCCCGACTGCATCCACCTTCCCGGCATCTATGTGAAGCGGATGATCGTCGGCGCGCCTTACGACAAGAAGATCGAATTCCGCACGACGCGCCCGCGCGAGACGGCGTGATGCGCAGCCTCCCCATCCTGGCGGCGCTGCTCCTGTCCGGGTGCGCGACCGCGCCGGCCCAGGTGACGACAGCCCCGCCGCCGCCAGCCCCGACCGCGGCCGCCAAGCCGCCGACCCAGTTGCAATATCTCTATGGCTCGGCCGAGGCGGCGGTCGCCGTCCGCGCCACCAATGCGCGCATCGCCGATTTTGGCCTGTGGCGGATCAAGCAGCGCCCGGCCGACAGCGTCGTGCTTGCGCCCGGTGCGACGATGGACGCGCCGCGCTTTGAGCCGTGCGGCGACAAGCCCTTCGCCGCGGTGTTCGACGCCGACGAGACGCTGATCTGGAACCTTGGCCCGATGCGTTATTTCGCGGAACAAAACGCCAGTTACGATCCCGCAATCTGGGACCAGTGGGAAAAGACCGGCGCAGGCAAGGCGGCCGCGATGCCCGGCAGCATCGACATGGTCGCCAAGCTGCGCGCCGCGGGCATCACCGTCATCGCCAACACCAACCGCAACGCCGCCAATGCCAAGGGCAGCGAGGACACGCTGCGCGCCGCCGGCCTTGGCGAGTTCAAGCATGGCGAGACGCTTTTCCTGATGGGCGACGATGCTGGCGGGTCGAGCAAGGACGACCGCCGCGCGACCATTGCATCGCGTTATTGCGTGATCCTGATGGCGGGCGACCAGCTCGGCGATTTCAGCCAGCAGTTCAATGTGAAGGATTTGCCCGCCGCGCAGCGCATGGCGCTCGCGACCGGCGCGGGCGCGTCCGCACTCTGGGACAAGGGCTGGTTCCTGTTTCCCAACCCCGTCTATGGCCCATGGGAAAAGCTGGGCTGGGACGATGCCTTCCCCTCCGACAAAAAATGGGAGCCGAAATAAGATGGCCTGGACGCGTGATGACATGGCGGCGCGCGCCGCAAAGGAGCTGCACGACGGCTATTACGTCAACCTTGGCATCGGCATCCCGACGCTGGTGGCGAACCATATCCCCGCGGGGATGACGGTAACGCTCCAGTCCGAAAACGGCATGCTCGGCATCGGCCCCTTCCCCTATGAGGGCGATGAAGACCCCGACCTGATCAACGCGGGCAAGCAGACGATCAGCGAAGTGCCGCAGTCGGCCTATTTCAGTTCGTCGGACAGCTTTGCCATGATCCGCGGCGGGCACATCGACCTCACCGTGCTGGGCGCGATGGAGGTCGCTGAAAATGGCGACATCGCCAACTGGATGATCCCCGGCAAGATGATCAAGGGCATGGGCGGCGCGATGGACCTGGTCGCCGGGGTCAAGAAGATCATCGTCGTAATGGAGCACAACGCCAAGGACGGCAGCCCGAAATTCATCCCGGCCTGCACCCTGCCGCTGACCGGCCAGAATGTCGTCGACATGATCATCACCGACCTGGCGGTGTTCCGGCGCGAGGACCATGACAGCCCGTTCAAGCTGATCGAGCTTGCGCCGGGGGTGACGGCGGCGGATGTCGCGGCTAAGACGACGGCCAATTATGAGGTCGCAGTCTAAACAAAAGTCCCGGAAGTCGGCTTTCCCCTATCTCATCGCGATCGCCGCGTTGGGGTTGGTGGGCTGGTTCGGGTTTCACGCGCTCGGCGGAAAACACCCGCTGGCGAGCATTCCGATTCCGATCAAAGGTCCGGAAAACCTGCCCGACACGCCCGCCGAATGGCGCGGCCGGATCGACTATCCCGCGCTGGACCGGCAATTGTCGGCGCTGTCACAGCGCCCCGAAATGGCCGGGCTCGCGGTGGCGGTGGTGGAAGATGGCGAATTGCGCTTCGTGCGCACCTATGGCGTCGCCGACAAGTCGACCGGCGCCCCGGTGACCGCGCACACGCTGTTCCGCTGGGCCTCGGTTTCCAAGACCGCGACCGGCGTGTTGGCTGCCGCGCTGGCCGAGGATGGCGCGGTCGATCTCGCCCGCCCGGTGGGCCAGTGGGGCACATCGCTGCGCCTGCCCGACGGGGCCGAGGCGCGAATCACGCTCGACGACCTGCTGGCGCAGCGCACCGGACTGACCAAAAACGCCTATGACGAAAAGCTGGAGGAAGGGCAAAGCCCCGTGCTGCTGCGCACGGGCCTGGCGCTGGCGCCGCTGCAATGCGAACCCGGCACCTGCCACACCTACCAAAATATCGCTTTCGATGCCGCGAGCGAGATATTGGGCCGCGCGGCGAACAAACCGTTCGGGGATGCGATCGAGGACCGATTTTTCCGTCCGCTTGGCATGGTGAGCGCCGGGTTCGGGATGGCCCGGCTGACGGGTGCAAAGGATTGGGCCAGACCGCACCGCGGGGCGCAGGTCCGGCCGGTCAAAGAGGCCTATTGGCGCGTCCCCGCGGCCGCGGGCGTCGAAAGCGACATCGTCGATTTCGCCACATGGATGCAGGCGATGATGGGCAACCGCCCCGATGTTCTGCCCGCGCCGGTGCTGCAATTGGCGCATCGCCCGCGTGTCGGCACGGCACGACTATATGGCGGCCCCTTGCGGCAGGCGACGGCCGATGCCTCCTACGGCCTTGGCTGGCGTAGCTTCACCTACGGCGGCAGCCGGCTCGAAGGGCATTCGGGCGCCGTGGCGGGTTATCGTGCGACGATGATTTTTGAACCGGCGACACGAACGGGGGTCGTGGCGCTGTGGAACAGCGATTGGGGTTTCCCCTTCCGCATCCCGTTTACGGCGATCGACAGCTATCATGGCCGCGCGGACGCGGGCTGGCTCGACCTCGACGCCTTGCCGCCGGTGGCGCGCATGGCGCTTGCCCCCTGATCCGCGGCCTGTTTAACAGGCGCGCGGCGAGCGAGAGGAGAATCGGATATGCGCGTGCTGCTGACAGGGTCCTCGGGCTGGCTCGGACGCCATCTCGCCCCGCTGCTCGCCGATAAGGGTCATGTCGTCACCGGGCTGGACGTCGTGCCCGGCACCCACACGCACATCCTGGGCACCGTCGCCGATCGCGCGCTGGTCGATCGGACGATGGGCGAGCAAGGGATCGAGGCGATCATCCACGGCGGCGCGCTGCACAAGCCCGACATTGTGCGATACAAGCGCCAGGCGTTCGTCGACGTCAATGTCAGCGGCACGCTGAACCTGATCGAGGCGGCGGTCGCCGCGGGCAATGATCGGTTCCTGTTCACATCGACGACGTCATTGATGGTCCGTGGCGATGTGCGCGAGGGTGCGGGCGCGCAGGGCGCGTGGTGGATGGACGAGGATTTCGGCCCCATCGAGCCGCGCAACATCTATGGCATCACCAAATTTGCCGCCGAGCAGGCTTTGCGGCTGATCCACCGCGAGCATGGCATCCATGTCGCGATCCTGCGCACCGGCCGCTTCTTTCCCGAGGACGACGACACGCATGCGGTGCCCAGCGGCCCGAACCTCAAGGCGAACGAACTGCTGAACCGCCGGCTGACGGTCGAGGATGCCGCCGCCGCGCATCTCGCCGCGCTTGAGGCAGCGCCGACGATCGGCTGCGACACCTTCATCCTGTCGGCGCCGCCGCCCTTCACGCGCGAGGAGGCCGGGGAGCTTGCCCGCGACGCGCGCGCAGTGATCGCGCGCCATTACCCCGACGCCGCCGATCTATACGCGGCGCAGGGCTGGCACTTGCCCGAAACGATCGATCGCGTTTACGATCCGTCGCGCGCCGAACGCCGCTTCGGCTGGCGCGCGCAAAGCGATTTCGGCAGCGTGCTTGCGGCGCTTCGCGGCGGCGATGACCTGCCCTTCGCGCATGATCCTGATTACACCTCCCCCATCGTCCGTCAGGAGCGCGACGCATGTATGTACTGATCACCGCCAACCGCAATTATTCGAGCTGGTCGCTGCGCCCGTGGATGCTGATGCAGGGGCTCGGCATCGCGTTCGAGGACCGGATCGAGCCCTTCGCGCAGCCGGTAAATTACGAGGCATTCCGCAGCTTTTCGCCCACCGGGCAGGTGCCCGCGCTGCTCCACGAAGGGCGCACCGTCCATGATTCGCTCGGCATCACCCTCTATCTTGCCGACCGGCACGACGGCGTGTGGCCGACCGACCCCGACGCGCGTGCCTGGGCCCAGTGCGCCGCCGCCGAGATGCACAGCGGCTTTGCGGCGCTGCGGAACGACTGCACGATGAATGTCGGGGTCCGGGTGACGCCGAAACCGATGTCCGCCGCGCTTCGGGACAATGTCGCGCGCATCCGCGAATTGTTCGAGGAGGGGTTGGCCCGCTTTGGCGGCCCGTGGCTCGCGGGCCGCGACTTCTCCGCAGTCGACGCCTTTTTCGCCCCGGTTGCGTTCCGCATCCGCACCTATGGCCTCGACGTCGGCGCCGGGCAGGCGTGGGTCGACCATGTGCTGGCGCACCCCGCGATGGTCGAATGGGAACGGCAGGCGCTGCTCGAGGAATGGCGCGAGGAGAGCCATGAAGCCGAACTGGCGGCGGCGGGCGTCATCACGGCCGATTACCGCACGGTCTGACAAAAGCGTCGCTTCCGCGAAGGCGGGGGGCGACGATTATTCCGCCAGCGCCTCGCGCACCACCGCAACCCCCGCCTCGCGCTGGACCTTCAATTCGGCCTTCAGCTTCGCCGGATCGCGCGCAAAGACAAAGCCGAAGCTGACCCCGCCCTCCTTGCCGATCGTCGCATGATGCAGCTTGTGCGCCTGCACCAGCCGCTTGGCATAGCCGCGCCGCGGCACCCAGCGGAAATAGCGTTGATGGACCAGCCCGTCGTGCACCACGGTATAGATGATGCCGTAAATCAGTACCCCCAACCCGATCCACGTCCCCGGCTCCCACGCGCTGGCACCCATGATCATCGGGCTGCCCACCGCGAACATCGCGATGCTCAGCGCCGCCCCGAACAGGCCGAACAGGTCGTTTTTCTCGAACATCTTGTCATGCGGTTCGTGATGGTCGCGGTGCCAGGCCCAGCCGAAGCCGTGCATGATATATTTGTGGCTGGCCCACGCGACACATTCCATCGCGATGACGGTGGCGAGAATGAGCGCGATGATGGCGAGTGTCGACATGCGGCGATTATAGGCGCGCCCGGCCGGTCGCGCCACTCCATTCCCGGCCATCCCGGTCTTTGCCGACACGATAATGACATGGAGGCCGAGGATAGACCCGCAAGCTTCACGACCGAAAATTGCGTTTCTTATCGCCACCAGCTTGCAAAGTTGTGCGGCTGATCTAAGGCAGCGGCATGACTCGGCCCCGCACCCTTTATGAAAAAATCTGGGACGCGCATGTCGTCGAACAGCGCCCCGACGGAACCTGCCTGATCTTCATCGACCGCCACCTTGTCCATGAAGTCACCAGCCCGCAGGCGTTCGCCGGGCTACGCGCGACCGGCCGCACCGTGCGCCGTCCCGACCTGACGCTGGCGGTCCCCGATCATAATGTGCCGACCACCGCGCGGCGTGACGCGTCGGGCAACCGGCTGCCGATCGCCGACGCCGAAAGCGCGGCGCAATTGGCCGCGCTTGAAAAGAACGCGCCGGAGTTCGGCATTCGCTACATCGACGCGGTCGCGCCCGAACAGGGCATTGTCCATGTCGTCGGACCCGAACAGGGTTTCTCGCTGCCCGGCACGACGATCGTCTGCGGCGACAGCCACACCGCCTGCCACGGCGGCATCGGCGCGCTCGCTTTCGGCATCGGGACGAGCGAGGTCGAACATGTCCTGGCGACGCAGACGCTGCTGCTCCAGCCCGCGAAAACGATGGAAGTGCGCGTCGAGGGCAAGGTCGGCCCCGGCGTGTCGGCAAAGGACATCATCCTGCACATCACCGGGGTCATCGGCGCCGCGGGCGGCACCGGCCATGTCATCGAATATACGGGCAGCGCCATCCGCGCGCTGTCGGTCGAGGGACGGCTGACCGTCAGCAACATGGCGATCGAGGGCGGCGCGCGCGCCGGACTGATCGCACCCGACGAAACGACCTTCGCCTACCTCAAAGGCCGGCCCTATGCGCCGAAGGGCGCCGACTGGGACGCCGCGGTCGAATATTGGCGGAGCCTCGCGACCGATCCCGGCGCGACCTATGACAAGACCGTCGTGATCGACGCCGCCGACATCGCGCCGAGCGTGACCTGGGGCACCAGCCCCGAGGATGTCGTGCCGATCACCGGCGTCGTTCCTGCCCCCGACAGCTTCGCCGACCCGTCGAAGCAGGCCGCCGCCGCCAAGAGCCTTGCCTATATGGGCCTCGAACCCGGCACGCGGATGCAGGATGTCGCGATCGAAAATATCTTCATCGGCAGCTGCACCAACAGCCGTATCGAGGATCTGCGCGCCGCCGCCGCGGTCATCAAGGGCCGCCACAAGGCCGACAATGTCAAATGGGCGATCGTCGTCCCCGGTTCGGGGCTGGTGAAACGCCAGGCCGAGGCCGAGGGGCTCGACCGCATCTTTACCGACGCGGGGCTCGAATGGCGCGAACCCGGCTGTTCGGCGTGCCTCGCAATGAACCCCGACAAGGTGCCCGCGGGCGAACGCTGCGCATCGACGAGCAACCGCAATTTCGTCGGCCGCCAGGGGCCGGGCGCGCGCACGCATCTGGTCAGCCCCGCGATGGCGGCGGCGGCGGCGGTGACCGGCAAGCTCACCGATGTGCGGGAGTTGATGGCATGACCCCGCTCGACAAGGTCGAAGGGCGCGCGATCCCATTCGGGCTGAAGAATGTCGATACCGACGTCATCATCCCGGCCCATTGGCTGAAGACGACGACGCGCGAAGGCATGGGCCGCGGCGCGTTCGAGGCGATCCGCAAGGACCCCGACAATCTGTTCGACCGCGCCGAATATCAGCGCGCGCCGATCCTGATCGCGGGCGATAATTTCGGTTGCGGGTCGAGCCGTGAACATGCGGCATGGGCGCTCGGCGACCTGGGCATCCGCGTCGTGATCGCGCCTTCCTATTCGGACATTTTTTCGGGCAATGCGGTCAAGAACGGCATCCTGCCTGTCGTGTTGCCGCAAGCGGCGATCGACCGATTGATGGCGGTCGCGGCCACCGATCCGGTGTTCGTCGACCTTGAGCATCAGACGGTGACGACGCAATTCCAGGACCGCTTCACCTTCGAGATCGATCCGTTCCGCAAGATGTGCCTGCTCG
>NZ_MIAM01000008.1:0-18357 GCF_001830555.1 Sphingopyxis sp. RIFCSPHIGHO2_12_FULL_65_19
CGATCAAGCTCGGCAAGCCGTGGCTGGCGTTCGACCTGCCCGCGGGCGGCAAGCGCCTGCTGCAAAAGGCCGATGGCTATGTCGCGACGATCAAGTCGGGCGAGGTGACCTTTCGCAATGGCGCGATGCAGGGACCGACCCCCGGCGGCGTGATTCGCGGCCCGCAGCGCGTCGAAATGGCGATGGCAGCGGAATAGTCGGATGTTCGACGGCGCCGGGTTGCTCCGCATTGCCTATGTCGCGAACATATTGATCCTCGTTCCCGTCTGCTGGGGGATGTTTCTCGGCAGCGGGGCCGCGAGCGTGTTCGAGGGCAAAGTCGATGAATCGGCGGGGCTGCGCCTGCTCGTCGGCAGCTTGTGGTTCGCGATCCTTGCGTGCAGCGTCGCGGGGCTGGTGATGCCAAAGCTGTTCGCGCCGCTGCTGGTGGTGCAGATCATCTACAAAAGCATGTGGCTGCTCGCCTTTGTTGCGCCGCTCGTGGCGGCGGGGCGTGGCGGCGACGTGCCGTGGGGCATTTCGGCCAGCTTCATTCTAATCGTCGCGACCTATCCGTTTTTGCTCTGGAAATCGGGCGCGCTCTCCGCCGCCTGATCGGTAACCCAAGGATGATGACATGAAAGCCATGCAATTGCGCGCGCCGGCGTCGCTCGACAATCTGGTGCCGACCGACCCGCCCGACCCCGGCGATCCGGGGCCGGGCGAGATCCGGGTGCGGCTGGCCGCGTCATCGCTCAACTTCCACGACTATGCCGTCGTCGTCGGGATGATCCCCGCCGCCGGTGGGCGCATCCCGATGTCCGATGGTGCCGGGACGGTCGAAGCGGTGGGCGCGGGGGTTACCCAGTTCAAACCCGGTGATACGGTGGTGTCGATCTTCTTCCCCGACTGGATCGACGGCGCACCGCCCGCGACGGCGTTTCGCGGCGTACCGGGCGACGGCATCGATGGCTATGCGCGTGAGGCCGTGGTGACGCCGCAGCATTGGTTCACGCGCGTTCCCCAGGGCTATTCGGCCGCAGAGGCCGCGACGCTGACCTGCGCCGGACTGACGGCGTGGCGCGCCTTGTTCGTCGATGGCTCAACCCAGCCGGGATCGACGGTGCTGGTCCAGGGCAGCGGCGGCGTGTCGGTGTTCGCGCTGCAATTCGCCAAGGCCGCGGGTGCGCGGGTGATCGCGACCAGCTCGTCCGATGCCAAGCTCGAACGGCTGAAGGCGCTCGGCGCCGACGAGACGATCAATTACAAGGATGTGCCCGCATGGGGCGCAAAGGCGCTCGAACTGACCGGCGGGGCCGGGGTCGATACCGTGGTCGAGATTGGCGGCGCCGGGACGCTCGACCAGTCGATGATCGCGACCCGCGTCGGCGGCCATGTCGCGCTGATCGGCGTTCTCACGGGATTTGCAGGGCCGGTGCAGACGGGGTTGCTGATGGCGAAGAATTTGCGGGTGCAGGGGCTGACGGTGGGCAGCCGCGCGCAGCAGCTCGACATGATCGCGGGGATCGAAGCGAACGGCATCCGCCCGGTGATTAGCGACCATTTTCCGCTCGACCGCCTCGCCGATGCGTTCCGGCATCAGGCCGCGAATGGGCATTTCGGCAAGATCGTCGTCGATATTTAACGGGCCAGCAAATCGGCGGGCAGCGTCGGTTCGCTGACCAGTTTCTCCATCCGCTGCCACAGGACGTCGCGGCCGGGTTTGCCGCGTTCGACATGCGCCCGGACCATCGCTTCGCCCAGGCCATAGTTGATCACATAGCTGCGATACTGGTCGGTGAAGCTGATCGACTGTTCGGCACGCTCGCGCGAGACGAGCAGATATTTCTGGGTCAACGCGACCGCCGCGGCCCGGTCGATCTCGCCGTCCAGATATTGCTGCGCGATCGTCAGCCGCGCACCCGACGCGCGCTTGATCGCCGCGAGCAGCTGCCAGTAACGGTCGTCCGCGGGCACCGCGATCTCGGCGATCGGCATCAATATGTCGCGTTCGGTGTCTGCCTTGCTGCTGCCGGGAAAGGCCAGGTCGATACCGTAATTGGCGCTGCCCTCGGCGATCAGGCTCTGCGGGCTGTAGAGCGGATAGACGCTGAACTCGCGCCACCCGCGTTCTTTCACCAACTTCTCTTCGAGCTTCATGTTGAGCAAATGATGCCCCGGATAACCTTCGTGGCAGCCAAGGTCGAGCGCGCGCGACAGGCGGATCGGCAGGTCAGTGTTGACCTGGATCAGGCTGTGATAGCCGCCCTGGTAATAATTATAGCCGCTCCAGCTCTTGCCGGTCACGAACTCCAGGCGAAAGCTTTCGCCGTCCGGCATCGGAATATGCGCCATGCTCCGCCCGCGGCACCGCGCGATCGCGGCATCGAACGTCTTTTGCAGGCGGCCCTTGGGGATGGTGAAGGCGTCGAGATAGGTCTCGACGCGGTCGGCAAGCGCACCTTCGCCGGGCACCAGCGCCGCGATCTTCGCGAGTTCGCCATCATAGCTGGCAAGCGGCTTCAGCCGCGGCCGCACCCCGAACAGTCGCTCAGCCTCGTCGGCAAAGGCGAAGCGCGTGCCCTGCATCATCATCAACCGCGTTTCGGCGGCGCGCAGCTGGGCGCGCAGGAACGCCGCGCGCCGACGTTCGAGCGGATCGGAAATGCGCCGCGCCGCGACATCGACCTGTGCCATCAGCGCGCGCGTCGCGGACAGCAGCGCGGGTTTGTCGCGCGGCGCCGCTTCGGCGGCCGTCTTCAATTCGGGCGGGCCGTAATAGGCGTCGATATAGCCCGCCTCATGCGTCCCGATTTCGAGTGTCAGGCGCAGATAGCTCGCCGCAATCTCGTCGATCGCCTGCGTCGCGGCGGTGCGGCGTACCTCGACCGTGGCGATCCCCGGCTTGGCGGGCGCGGTTGTTTCGCTTGCGGCGCAGCCCGACAGGGCGACAATCAGCGACAGGGTAAAGAAAGGGCGCATCAATCCTCCGTAGCGCGCTGTTCGGACGTGTCGCGGACATCGCCGTCGGCGGTGATTTCGGCGTTGGATTCGCTTTCGACCGCGCCGTGCAACGGGTGCAGCGGAGCGAAGCGCAGCACCGCAAAGCCGGTGAGCGCGGCGAGAAGCGACCCCATCAGGATACCGATTTTCGCCTCCTCGATCAGCAGCGCGTCGCCCGGAAAGGCCAGGCCCCCGATGAACAGGCTCATCGTGAAACCGATGCCGCACAGCATCGCGACGCCATAGACCTGCAGCCAGGTCGCGCCGCGCAGCCTGCCCGCAACGCCCAGCTTGACCGCCAGCCACACGCTGCCGAAAATGCCGATCTGCTTGCCGATGAACAGCCCCGCCGCGATACCCAGAGGCAACGGCGCGAACAGCTGGTCGGCCGAAAGCCCGCGGACATCGACCCCGGCGTTGGCAAAGCCGAACAGCGGCACGATGGCAAAGGCGACCCACGGATGGAGACCATGCTCCAGCCGGTGCAGCGGCGATGTTGCGCTGTCGGGCGTGCCCGGCGTGCGCTCGAACGGGATGGTCATCGCGGCCAGCACCCCGGCGATGGTTGCGTGGACGCCCGACAACAGCATCGCGTACCACAGGAAAGCGAACAGCAGCAGATACAGCGGCAGGTTCTTCACCCCGCCGCGGTTGCACGCAAACATGATGCCCAGGATCGCGGCGGCGGCGGCGAGCGCGACGAGGTTTATCTTGGCCGTATAGAAAAGCGCGATGATCGCGACCGCCCCCATATCGTCGACGATCGCGACGGTGACGAGGAACAGCTTCAGCGACGTCGGCGCACGCGTGCCGAGCAGCGCCAGCACACCCATGGCAAAGGCGATATCGGTCGCCGCGGGAATGGCCCACCCCTGGGCCAGTCCAGGCGTGCTGCCGGCAAAGCCGATGTAGATCGCCGCGGGCACGGCCATCCCCGCCGCGGCCGCGATGAACGGCAGCCGCCGGCGGTCCCAGCTCGCGAGCCGCCCGTCGACGAACTCGCGCTTGATCTCCAGCCCGACGAGCAGGAAGAAAATCGCCATCAACCCGTCGTTGATCCACAGATGGACCGTCATCGGCCCCAGCTTGTCGGTGAGGACGGGACCGGTCACGGCGTGAATCGCATGCTCATAGGTCTCGGCGAGCGGTGAATTGGCGACAATCATCGCCAAAATGGCGGCGAAAATCAGCAGCATGCCGCCCGCGCTTTCGCTCGCCAAAAAGGCGCGTAGCGCCGAAGGGGGCGGAAAATCGCGGTTCATGGGTAACATGGTTCCTTGGTTCGTTCCGGGACGCACGGGTTCACTAACGGCAGCAGCGCCGCTTTACAAATTCAGCTCGCCCATTAGCATTCTTGGCGTGGGTGACGTCACGTCGCCGGTGGGGGCGCGCTAGCAGGGTGGATCTGTCGATCGCATGGCTGGAATGGCTGGTGTTCGGCGCTGGTCACGAACTGATGCTGTTCGCATCGGTCGGTATCTTGCTCATGGGCCTTGATGATCTGCTGTTCGACGCTTTGTGGTTGGCGACCCGCCGCCCTGACCGCCCCCATCCTGTCGATGCGCCGCCGCTTGGCGGTCGGTTCGCGGTTTTCATACCGGCGTGGGACGAGGCCGGGGTGCTGCCCGCGATGCTGCGCCGGACGCTCGCGGCGTGGGACGGCGAGGACGTCCGCCTCTATGTCGGTTGTTATCCCAACGATGCGGCAACGCTTTTTGCCGTGTCGCCGCTGATCGCCCGCGACCGCCGGTTGCGGCTGGTGATCGGGGGACGCGAAGGGCCGACGACCAAGGGCGACAATCTCAACCGGCTATGGGCGGCGCTTGGCGAGGATGAACGCGCGGAAGGCATGCGCTTCGCGGCCGTCGTTCTTCACGATGCCGAAGACCATGTTCATCCGCACGAACTGGCGCTGTATCGAACCTATCTGGGCGCGAATGCCATGGTGCAGATCCCCGTCGTGCCGTCGATCGAGCGTGGCGCGCGCTGGATCGGCGGCCATTATGGCGACGAATTTGCCGAAGCGCATGGCAAGGAATTGGTCGTCCGCTCGCGGCTCGGAATGCCGCTTCCGTCGGCGGGCGTCGGCTGCGCGCTGGCGCGTTCGACGCTGGCCCTGTTGGCGATCGAGCGCGGCGGCGAGCCCTTTCGCTCCGACAGCCTGACCGAGGATTATGAGGTCGGAATGGTGATCGGCGCCTACGGCCTCGACGCCCGCTTCGTGGAAGCAACCGGCCCGGCGGGCGACCGCATCGTGTCGCGTGGCGCCTTTCCCGGCGGGGTCGATGCCGCGGTGAAGCAAAAGGCCCGCTGGGTCGCCGGGATCGCGCTGGCGGGTTGGGATCACCTCGGCTGGCCGGGATCGCGCCGCGGCGGCGACCTGACTGCTGGCCGCGCCTGGCTCGCGCGCTGGATGCTCTGGCGTGATCGCCGCGCGCTGCTCGCGGCGCTCGTCCTGCTCGCTGCTTATGCTGGGCTCCTCGTCACGGCGATCGGCTGGGCGGGACAGGTGCTGCTCGGCTGGACCGCGCCGCCGCTCGGCGACGGCATGACGTTGCTGCTGGCGTTCAACGCCATGTTGCTCGGCTGGCGCATGGCGCTGCGCATCCACTTTACCGCACGCTGGTATGGCTGGCGCGAAGCCGCCTTCGCGGTGCCGCGCGCCTTTGTCGCCAATGTGATCGCGATGCTCGCCGCGCGCCGCGCCGTCATGCTGTATTGGCGGATGCTGCGGTCGGGCGAGGTCGTCTGGGACAAGACCGAGCATCTGGACCATGAAGGCGCGCCGGGCGACGCCTTTGCGCGGACCGTGGCGCGATGATGGCGCGTCGCGCCAACGCGCGCCGCGATGCGCCGGCGCTCCGTTTCCTGCTCCTGTGTGTCGGCGGCTGGATCATCCTGCGTATCATCATGCTGTGGACCCCCGCCATGTCGGTCGCTCCCGATGCGGACACCGCGCCGTGGGTGGCGCCTTCCCCTTTCGCGGTCAGCAATGCCGACCCCTTTAGTCGGGCGCAGGCCCGCACATCATTGCCGCGGGCAGCGGCATCACGGCCCGCTGCGGCTTCATTGCTGTCACTGCCAACTGCCGACCCGCCCGGTGCCGATGGTGGCGTCGCGGTCGCAGACCGTCCTGGCGCCGACCGCCATAGCCTTCGCCTTGCGTTGATGGCGCGGCTGTTCCCGTCCGCGGTGGGCGACGGCCGGCGCTCGGCTGTCGGAAACGGCGGCGTGCTGTTCCCGCCCATCCCCGCCGCGCGCGCCGCGCCGGGGCAGGGCAGGCCCTTCTGGATACGCCAGCCGCTGTCCAGCTGGTCTCTCGGCAGCTGGCTCTATTTGCGCGACGGTTCGGGAAAAGCCCCCGGCGCCATCGGCGAAGCCAGCCAGCTTGGGGGCAGTCAGGCAGGCCTCCGTCTTGCTTATGGCTTTGGGGAGACGGGACGGCTGCGCGCCTATGGCCGGGCGACGATCGCGATCGAGCGGCCGGCACAGCGCGAGGTCGCATTGGGCGTCGCCTTTGCCCCGCTGGCCCGTGTGCCGATCGACCTCGCGATCGAACAGCGCGTCGCGGCGGGGAGAGAGGGGCGCACCGCGCTTGCCGTCATGGCGAGCGGCGGCGTGTCCGAGGTTGCGCTGCCCATCGGCTTCCGACTCGACGCCTATGCCCAGGCGGGCGTTGTCGGCACCCGGCGGCGCGACGGTTTTGCCGATGGTGCGATCATCGTCGACCGCCGTCTTGGCCGCGACGAAACGTCCGCGCTGCGGCTCGGTGCCCTGGCCGCGGGGGCGGTGCAGCCGGGCGCGTCGCGCGTCGATGTCGGTCCGCGGCTGACGCTCCGCCTTCCGCAAGTCGGCGAGGGAAGCCGGATCGCGCTCGACTGGCGCCAGCGTATCGCGGGCGATGCCCACCCCGAAAGCGGCGTTGCGCTGACCCTCGCCGCGGACTTCTGACCTCGCGCGAAATAACCCGCGACAGCCGATTCCCCGCTCCGTAAAAATCGTCTAGGGTCCTCGGAATCGGCGCTCTCCCGGCGTCGTCGGTACGCATTCGGGGCCTATGGATCTTTACCTTCCAGTCGCCAATCTGTCGGTCAACGCGCTGGTCATCATCCTGCTGGGTGGCGGGGTCGGCTTCCTGTCGGGCATGTTCGGCGTCGGGGGGGGCTTTCTGACCACCCCGCTGCTGATCTTTTACGGCATTCCGCCCACGGTCGCTGCGGCATCGGCAGCGACGCAGGTGACGGGCGCCAGCGTGTCGGGGGCGCTGGCGCATCTCGAACGCGGCGGGGTCGACCTGCGCATGGGGGCGGTGCTCGTCGTCGGCGGCCTCCTGGGTTCGTTGATCGGCGCCGGGCTTTTCGAGCTGCTGACCGCCTGGGGACAGATCGATACGGTGATCAACATCCTCTATGTGGTGCTGCTGGGATCGGTCGGCGGCATCATGGCGCGCGAGGCCCTCGGCGCGCTCCGCAACATGCGCGCAGGACTGCCTGCGCCGGCGCGGAAGCGGCGCCACCATCCGATGGTTGCCAACCTGCCGCTGCGCTGGCGCTTCTATCGCTCCGGGCTTTATATTTCGCCGCTCGCGCCGCTGATCCTGGGTATGGTGGTCGGCATATTGACGATGCTGCTCGGCGTCGGCGGCGGCTTTGTCATGGTGCCCGCGATGATCTTCCTGCTTGGTATGGGGACGCAGGTCGTGGTCGGCACTTCGCTGTTCCAGATCCTGTTCGTGACGATCGCGACGACGATGGTCCACGCGTTGACGACCGGCGCGGTCGATATTGTGCTCGCGGGGCTGCTGCTGCTCGGCAGCGTGACCGGCGCCCAGATTGGCGCGCGCTTCGCGCAAAAGGTGAAGCCCGAATATCTGCGCATGGCACTGGCGGTGATCGTCCTGCTCGTTGCAGCGCGGATGGCGGTCGACCTTTTCATCCGCCCCGACGAAATCTACACGGTCCAATGACCCGCCTGTGCGCCCTGATCCTGTGGCTTGCTGTGGTCCTGTTTCCCGCGACCGCCGTGCAGGCCGCCGACCCGCGGCTGGTGCCCGACGTGTCGAGCCGCGCGATCGACATCCAATACAGCTTCACGGGCGAGGAATTGCTGCTGTTCGGCGCGATCCTTTATCCGGGCCAACGCCTGCCCGACGACCGCGCCGACATTGTCGTTGTGCTGAAGGGGCCAGTGCGACCGATCATCCTGCGCGAGAAGCGTCGTGTCGCGGGCATCTGGGTCAATGCCAGCAGCATTCGGCTGCGCACCTCGCCCGGTTTCTACGCGATCGGATCGTCGCGGCCGGTCGACAAGCTGGTCGATGAGCGGACGGCGGCGATTTTCGAGCTTGGCCTTGCCAACCTGTCGATGTCGCCAAGCGGCTTTTCCGAGGCGAAGAAGCTCGAACGTTTCGAGGCTGGTCTCAGCGACCTTTATCGGCGGATGGGACTATTCTATGAAAATCCGGCGGCGGTCGAAATCACGGAGGGGGTGCTTTATCGGGCACGTATTCCCGTGCCGGCGCGCGTTCCGGTCGGCACCTATCGCGCCGAAACCTATCTGATCAGCCGCGGCCGGGTGCTTGCGGTGGCGTCGCGCGATGTCCAGATCCGCAAGGCGGGTTTTGAACGGTTCGTCGCGCTCGCGGCGCAGCGCCACGGTTTTCTCTATGGCCTGTCCGCCGTGCTGCTGTCGCTTATCCTCGGTTATGCCGCGTCGGCGATCTTCCGCCGCCGCTGACCCGCGCGAACGACCTTAAGTTCACAGCCTATTTACCCTCGTCTGCGATAGCGATGCGCGGGACCATATAAAAAGGCGGGGACGAGTTGATGGACATGCAAGGTGGCTTCACGGCCGGTGATTCGACGGCGGCACAACATGTGCGCCTGGCCGGCGGCGGCGTGGCGGCGCCGGTCGCACCGGCGATCAACCATCATCGCGACGACCTGATGATCGGCGAAGTGATCGATATTTCGGGATCAGCCTCGCGCATCCTGCTCGACGCGGCGACCATCGCCAAATTGGCATCGTCCGCCGACGCCGCGGTCGCCATGGCGGGCCAGGTCGGCGCGCAGGTCAAGGTCCGCGTCGGCAATGTCTGGCTGATCGCCAGCATCCGCGACCAGCAATTGCACGAACGCGGCGAAGGGCTGATCGTCGCCACCATCGACTTCCTGGGCGAAGGCGAAGAGGAAAAGATCACCGGCCGCATCCATAATTTCCGCCGCGGCGTCACGCGTTACCCGATCCCCGGTAGCCAGGTCTTTGCAGCGACCAGCGCCGACCTGAAGCAGATATACGCCGCCGACGAACGCGCGCATGTCGAGGTCGGCACGGTCTATCCGACCAAGGATATTCGCGGCTCGCTCTACATCGACGCGATGCTGGGCAAGCATTTCGCGCTGCTGGGATCGACCGGCACGGGCAAGTCGACCAGCGCCGCGTTGATCCTGCACAAGATTTGCGAGATGGCGCCGCAGGGCCATATCCTGATGATCGACCCGCACGGCGAATATTCGGCGGCGTTCAAGGGGATCGGCGCGCTGTTCGACGTCGACAATCTCGCCATGCCCTATTGGCTGATGAATTTTGAAGAACATTGCGAAGTGTTCGTCACCAGCGAAGGCCGCGACCGGCAGAGCGATTGCGACGTGCTCGCCAAATGCCTTCTCCAGGCACGCCAGAAGAGCCGACTGGCCGAAGGCATGACCAAGCTCACGGTCGATTCGCCTATCCCCTATCTCTTGTCGGACCTGCTCAGCATCCTGACGAACGAGATGGGCAAGCTCGACAAGGCGACGTCGTCCGCCCCGTTCATGCGCATCAAGGGCAAGATCGAGGAAATGCGCGCCGATCCGCGCTATAATTTCATGTTTTCCGGGATGCTCGTCGCCGACACGATGGCGAATTTCATCGGCAAGATTTTCCGCCTGCCGTCGGACGGCCGCCCGATCTCGATCATCGACGTGTCGGGGGTTCCCAGCGACATCACCAGCGTCGTGGTCGCGGTGCTGTCGCGCCTGACCTTCGACTATGCGATCTGGTCGCGTGGCGAGCCGCAGCGCCCCATCCTGCTCGTCTGCGAGGAAGCGCATCGCTATATCCCCGCCAAGGACATCGGTCAGGGGCAGGCGGTCCGCAAGGTGCTCGAACGCATTGCGAAGGAAGGCCGTAAATATGGCGTGTCGCTGGGCCTGATTACCCAGCGCCCGTCCGATCTGGCCGAAGGCGTGCTGTCGCAGTGCGGCACGATCATATCGATGCGCCTGAACAACGAGCGCGACCAGCATTTCGTGAAAGCCGCAATGCCCGAAGGCGCGCGCGGCTTCATCGATTCGATCCCCGCGTTGCGCAACCGCGAATGCATCGTCTGCGGCGAGGGGGTTTCAATTCCGATCCGCGTCTATCTCGACACGCTCGAAGAAGATAAGCGGCCGGCGTCGAGCGATCCGCTCTTCTCCAAACTGTGGCGCGAAACCGGCGGCGAGGCTGAAATCCTCGAACGCGTCGTCAAGCGCTGGCGCAGCCAGGGGCGGTAAGTCCCCCGTCACCCCGGCCTTCGCCGGGATGACGATCGTGGAGTCCTGGCCCCAGGGTCAGGACCCTAGGTTTTAGGCGGCGCCCACAACTCGATCGGGTTGCCTTCGGGGTCGTGGACCCGCGCGAAGCGCCCGATCGCGGGATCGTCCCATTCGTCCTTGGTGATGATTGCGTCGCCCGCCTCGCGAAACGGGGCGAGCACAGCGTCGAGGTCGTCGACGCGCAGGTTGATCATGAACTGGCGGTCGGCGGCGAAATAATCGGTGTCGTTCTTGAATGCGCTGAAGACCAGTGGGCCTGCGGCGACGTTCCACACCCATTCGTTCACCGGACCGCTATCGTCGGCGTTGCAACCGGCGCCGATCCCCAGCCGTTCGCGATACCAGGCGTTGAGCGCCTCCGGATCGCGCGCCCGAAAAAACAGCCCGCCGATGCCTTTTACATGTCCCATGATGGCCTCCCGTCGTGATGCGGGCAGCCTAGGCCGATCGGGTCAGCGTTTCCACTCTCCGCTGCCGCGAAATTCTTCGCGCACCTGGCCCGACTGGTTGAGCCGCGGATCGGTGTAGGTTGGCGCAGCGGGCGCGGGCGCGGGTAGCGGCGCCACGGGTGCAGCGGGCGCCATCGCACCCGGCAGGGGCGCAGCAGCCACATCGGGCAACGGAACGGCAGGGCCCGCGAGCATCGGTGCCGGACCCGCGCCGGGCGGAAGGCCCTGACCTTTCAGGATCGCCAATTGCTGCGCCAGCGGCAGATAGGGGCCGGGAACGGGTTCGCGTCCGGGGTAGGGCGCGCGGAATGCATCGGGCATCCCCCAGCGTCCGCGCCAGCGATGAAAAATATGGGCGCCGACGATGTTGGTCATCACCAGGCTTTTGCCCCAGCGCGGCCAGATCGCCTGTGTGTGATAATGCGTCGCCAGCCCGACCTTGGGGAAAACCGCGCCGCCGAGCGCGGCCGATGCGATGCGGCTGGCCCGCAGCCAGTTCGGTTTCGACGGGGCGCGGGCCATTGCGCCATCGCAGCTGAAGGTAAACTGGCAAACGCCCGCGCGCTGCGATCCCTGAAAGACGACGCCGCACACGGTGTTGGGAAAGCTTGGGTGACGCACACGGTTGATCACCGTTTGCGCCACGCCGCGCATCCCGTCGTCGGTTTCCGACGCGGCTTCGTAGTAGATGGCGGCGGTCAGGCAATAATGCGCCCGCTCGCGATCGAGCGCAGTAACCCCCCGAAACACATAGGGTTTGGCGGGCGGGCCGACAAAAGCCTCGTCGCGCAGCAGCGCGGGATCGGCGGGGGGCAGCGCGGCCGCATCGCCATAACCGACGCTGTTGGGGTTGGGCAGGGTGGGGTCGATCTTCAACGCCGCTTCATAATCGTCGGCATTCATAATCGCCCAGCGTGCCGGGTCGTAGGCGCGGAAATTCAGCGGCACCGAAACGCTATAAGGCCCCAGGAAGGCGGGCGCGCGAAATTGTCCACTCGTCAGCAGGAAGGCAAGGCAGGCGACCGTGACCACGGCCATGATCGCGGCCCAGAAGGCGCGCCCCGGCCCCACCGGCTTTTCGGGCGCCGGGTCGCGCCAGGTCGATCGGGCGCTGAGGTTCAATTCGGGCTTCATGCGTATGTCAAATTCCGTCGCCTCCGCCGTGCGTGATTCGCGCGGGCGGCATGAGACCTTTCTTATACGCTGAAACGCCAACAAAATGTTTCATGTTCGACGGGTCGTTTCGGCCGAAGCAGCGTTAGCCGTCTGTTGAGGGGGACATGCTAGACCCGCGCCATGAGCCGTACTGCAATCCCCTCCTATCGGCGCAGCGCGCGGACCGACTGGCGAATGTGGCTGCTGCTCGGCTTTGGCCTGGTCTTTTTCTGGGCCGGATCGACGGTCGATCCGGCCGAAAATTGCAGCGATGATGGCCGCGAATGCGCGCCCTGGCTGGTCCCGCTTGCGCAGGGCTTCGGCGCGCTCGTCGCCCTCGGTGCCGCGCTCAACATGCTCGCCAATCCGAACCGCGGCAGCTTGCTAGACCCGGAAACGGGCGATCTCGTCTGGTGGCAAGGCAGGATCGGGAACAGCGGCGGCGACGAAGGGCGCATCCATCCGTCGCGTATCGGCAAGCTGCGCATCGTCCGTCAGGACGAAAGCGCGGATGCGGTGCATTTGTACGACCGCGAAGGGAATCGGCTGTTCTGGTTCAGCGAGGAGGTGATCCCCTGGCCCCACGATCGCTGGGCAGCGCAGCTGGCGGCGCACTGGCCGCACATCGAGATCGAACGAATCGACTAGGCGATGCTGGCGTCCGACGGCGCCTTGAGCGGCGGATTTGCGAAATATTTCGGCATGCCGCGATGGGTGCGATAATCGTCGATGCGCCGGGCATAATGGCCGGGCAGGTCGAAATTCGACCGATGCTTTCCCGTCCGTCCGGACCGGACCGCGGCGATCAGCGCCATCTGGTGATGATAGAAAAGCTCGTTCATATCCACGGTATATTCCTTTGGTCTGCGCGAGCATGGTCCTGCCGAACCGATGGTCCGGCGGACGCCCGAAGGCGCCCGCCGGGTCCGGATCATGCAGTCTGGAGATTGACCGCCGAGGTCTTTCCGCGCTGGTCGGTTTCCAGTTCATAGGAAACGCGTTGTTCCTTGTTGAGCGTGGACATTCCGGCGCGCTCGACGGCGCTGATGTGGACGAAGCTGTCGCCCGAGCCATCTTCGTTGGCGATGAAGCCATAACCCTTGTCGCTGTTGAAGAATTTTACGGTGCCGATCGGCATGGGTGTTTCCTTTCACGAAAACAGGAATATCCACCGGCAAAAGCACCGGCAGAGCTGGTAGCGTGTGAAGGGAAGTATCCGCCGGTCGGCATCAAAATTCCGTCGCAGGCGACGTTAGCGAAATTACATTGGCGTTATTTTGTGGAAAAGTCAAGTTTTTTCCCGATTTTTGGGAATTTCATGTGCTTTCTAGCCAAATTATTGGGCGACTCTGTGGTTGCGAACAGGGGTCGAGGCAAGGCGACGGCTTATCGTATCTCGACGGTCAGATGTTCGATCCCGTGCAGCGGGGCGACGCGCTGGCAAATGGTTTCACGGGTCGCGCCGACGGCGCTGATGATGGCCGAATGGGCCGCCGGTCCGACGCGCCAGACATGAAGGTCGGTGATCCGGGTGTCGCCGGGCCCCTCGACCAGTTCGCGGATCTTTGCCTCGAGCGCCGCGTCGGTCGCATCGAGCAGGACCGCGCCGGTTTCGCGCATCAACGAAACCGCCCACGCCGCGATCACGATCGACCCGACGATCCCCATCGCCGGATCGAGCCACACCCAGCCGAGATAGCGGCCGCCGAGCAGCGCGGCGATCGCGAGGACCGAGGTCAGCGCGTCGGCGACGACATGCAGATAGGCTGAGCGGAGATTGTTGTCGCGTTCGTGGTGATGGTCATGCGCATGCGCTTCGCCATGGTGGTGGTGATCATGTCCGTGGTCGTGCCCGTGGCCGAGCAGCAGCGCGCTGACGATATTCACGCCCAGCCCGACCACGGCGATGATTGTCGCTTCGGTAAAGGCGACGGGCCGCGGGTCGAGCAGGCGCGTCACCGATTCCAATGCGATGCCCAGCGCGACGATGCCGAGCACGAGCGCCGAGGCGAAGCCCGCCAGGTCGCCGACCTTGCCGGTGCCGAAGCTGTAACGGCGTCCATGGGCGTGGCGCTTTGCATAAGCATAAGCCACCGCAGCGATGCCAAGCGCCCCGGCATGGGTTGCCATGTGAAAACCATCGGCGAGCAGCGCCATCGAATTGAACGCGATCCCGGCCGCAATTTCCCCGACCATCATCACCGCGGTCAACGCGACGACCCACAAAGTGCGGCGCGCATTCTCGTCGTGGCGCTTGCCCAGAAAGACATGATCGTGCGTCAGGGCGTCGGGTCGGTGGTCGAAGGCCATCGCCGATGCCTATCCGATGGCAAGCGAATGGCAAGGGGGCAGCGTGGCCCGGTGGCCGCCCGCGGCACCCTTGTCCGCATTCCCCCTTGCCGACTCACCCGCCAAAGCCTATATGCGCCCTACTTCTTGACATGGTTAGCCAGTTGGGACGTCGGGGCCGCGGGCCGCGGCGGCTATACCCACATGCTTTCCGGTCATCCGAAACGGGAATTTTCATTGGCCGATCTCGACGTCCTGAATGCGATCATTGCGCCCGAAGCCGAAGCGATGGGCCTGGCGCTCGTGCGCGTCGCCTTTTTCGGCGGCGAGAGCGATCCGACGTTGCAGGTGATGGCCGAACGCCCCGAGACGCGCCAGCTGACGATCGACGATTGCGCCGACCTGTCGCGCCGTATTTCGGAAAAGCTCGATGCTCTGGAAGAGGCGGGCAAGGACCCGATCGATCAGGCCTATCGTCTGGAAGTCTCGTCGCCCGGCATCGACCGGCCGCTGACGCGTCCGGCCGACTTCGCCGACTGGGCGGGGCATGAGGCGAAAATCGCGCTGAAGGAAAAGCGCGACGGGCGTCAGCGCTTCAACGGCGAGCTGGTCGGTATCGACGGCGATGTCGTCACGATTTCGGATAAAGAGGGTGTGGAACACAAGCTGCCGTTCGACGCGATCGACACGGCCAAGCTCGTTCTCACCGACAAATTGATTGCCGCAACCGTCCCGCTCTCGATCGAGGGTGCCGACGAAATGGAAGAAGAAGGACAGGACTGATGGCCACTGCCATTTCCGCCAACAAGGCCGAGCTGCTCGCGATTGCCAACAGCGTCGCCAGCGAGAAGATGATCGACAAGGGCATCGTCATCGAGGCCATCGAAGAGGCGATCCAGCGCGCCGCGCGCGCCCGCTACGGCGCCGAGAACGATATTCGCGCCAAGCTCGACGCCCAGACCGGCGACCTGCGCCTGTGGCGCGTCGTCGAGGTCGTCGAGCAGGTCGAGGATTATTTCAAGCAGGTTGACCTGGCCGCCGGTCAGAAGCTTCAGAAGGACGCCAAGATCGGCGACTTCATCGTCGACCCGCTGCCCGCGGTCGACCTTGGCCGCATCGACGCGCAGTCGGCGAAGCAGGTGATCTTCCAGAAGGTCCGCGAAGCCGATCGCGAGCGTCAATACGCCGAATTCAAGGATCGCGCGGGTGAGATCATCACCGGCGTCGTGAAATCGGTCGAATTCGGCCACATCGTCGTCAATCTCGGCCGCGCCGAAGGCGTCATCCGCCGCGACCAGCAGATCCCCCGCGAACTGATGCGCGTCGGCGACCGCGTTCGCGCGCTGATCCTGTCGGTGCGCAGCGAAACGCGCGGGCCGCAGATTTTTCTGAGCCGCGCGCACCCCGACTTCATGAAGAAGCTGTTCGCGCAGGAAGTCCCCGAAATCTACGACGGCATCATCGAGATCAAGGCCGCCGCCCGCGATCCGGGCTCGCGCGCGAAGATCGGCGTCATCAGCTATGACGGCTCGATCGACCCCGTCGGCGCGTGCGTCGGCATGAAGGGCAGCCGCGTCCAGGCGGTCGTCCAGGAAATGCAGGGCGAAAAGATCGACATCATCCCCTGGTCCGAAGACACGGCGACCTTCGTCGTCAACGCGCTTCAGCCGGCAACGGTGCAGCGCGTCGTCATCGACGAAGATGACAGCCGCATCGAAGTCGTCGTTCCCGACGACCAGCTCAGCCTCGCCATCGGCCGCCGCGGCCAGAATGTCCGTCTCGCCAGCCAGCTGACCGGCAGCCAGATCGACATCATGACCGAGGCGGATGCCAGCGAGAAGCGCCAGCGCGAATTCGTCGAACGCTCGACGATGTTCCAGGAAGAGCTGGACGTCGACGAAACGCTGGCACAGCTGCTCGTCGCCGAAGGCTTCACCGAACTCGAAGAAGTCGCCTATGTCGGCATCGAGGAACTCGCCGGGATCGAAGGGTTCGACGAAGAACTGGCGCAGGAACTGCAAAGCCGCGCGCTCGAGGGGCTGGAGCGCCGCGAAGAAGCGTCGCGCGCCGAACGCCGCGAGCTGGGCGTCGAGGACGCGCTGGCCGACATCCCGCACCTGACCGAAGCGATGCTGGTGGTGCTGGGCAAGGCGGGGATCAAGACGCTCGACGACCTCGCCGACCTGGCGACCGACGAGCTGATCGCCAAGAAGCGCACCGACAATCGCCGCGGTCCGCCGCGCAGCGAACGCGCCGAGGACAAGGGCGGCGTGCTGGGCGAATATGGCCTGAGCGAAGAGCAGGGCAACGAGATCATCATGGCGGCGCGCGCGCACTGGTTCGACGACGAAGAGTCGAGCGAACCGGCGGCCGATGCTCCGCAAGCCGGGCCCGCGGCGGAGCCGCTAAACGGGGAGGCCGCCGATGCGGACCCCGCACAATGATCAGCTGAGCGAACCAGACCGCGCTGGTCGGCGCGGCCAGCATGTGCCTGAACGGCGCTGCGTCATCACCGGCGAGGTTTCGCCGGCCGAAAGGCTTGTGCGCCTGGCGCTCGGCCCCGACGGCACGATTGCGCCCGACGTCCATGGCAAGGCGCCGGGGCGCGGCGCGTGGATCGGCGTCGATCGTGCGGCGCTGGAAGCCGCACAGGCCAAGGGCAAGCTGAAAGGCGGGCTGGCGCGCGCGCTTCAGGACGGCAATTTCACCATCCCCGAGGATATTGGCGCGCGCATCGAGGCACAGCTTCAGCGCGCGACGCTTGACCGGCTGGGGCTGGAATCGCGATCGGGCACGCTGCTCAGCGGCAATGAAAAGATCGAAACCGCGGCGCGCAAGGGCCAGGTCCGCCTGCTGCTCCACGCCAGCGATGCGGGCGAGGACGGCCGCAAGAAACTGGCGCAGGCGTGGCGCGTCGGCGAGGACGATGAAGGCTCTGGCCGCGAAGGCCTGGTCTTGCCGGTGGACCGCGGCACCCTATCTATGGCATTGGGGCGCGAGAATGCGGTGCATCTGGCGTTGACCGACGCCCGCGCTGCGGACCGGGTACTGGCGCATTTGAGCCGCTGGCAGTTTTTCACAGGATGGAGTAGGGACGCGGCCAACCGCGATTCCGACCCGCATACCGCGCCGGCTTCTGGCGAGGAAAAAAATGGGGCGCTGCCGACCGGCACCGCCGCTTCGGACGCGTTTTGAAGGAATGATGGTTTTCGATGAGTGACGAACAGGACAAACCGACCCTTACCCGCAAGCCCCTGGGGCTGAAGCGGACGGTCGAGGCCGGACAGGTGCAGCAGCAATTCAGCCACGGGCGCCGCAATACGGTGGTGGTCGAGGTGAAGCGTCGCCGCGTGCTGGGCCGTCCGGGCGAAGCCGCGCCGGTCGAGGTCGAAGAGGTCGAGGCCGCACCGGCGCCCGCACCGGCTCCCGCTCCCGCGCCCGCGCCCGCTCCGAAGCCCGCCCCGCGCGCGAGCGAGAATGAAAGCCTGATGACGCGTCAGGAGCGCCAGGCGCAGTTGCTGCGCGAGGCCGAAGAAGCGCGCATGAACGCGCTGGAAGAAAATCGCCGCCGCGACGAAGCCGCGCGTGCCCGCGCCGCCGAGGAAGAAAAGGCGCGCGCCGAAGCCCGCGTCGAACAGGCTGCTGCGAAGACCGCGGAATCCGCGCCGGCTGCGGCCGCCGCCGAAGCGCCTGCTGCCGAAGCACCCGCTGCCACGGCCGCCGTCGAACCGCAGGCTGAGGCCGCCGCCGCGCCGACCGCGCGGCCGGCGACCACCAGCGCGGCCCCGGCGCCGCGTCGCTTTACCCCGGTCGAGGCGCCCAAGCGCCCCGAACCCAAGCGCCCCGAGCCGAAGGCACCCCGTGGCGGCGACAGCCGCCGCCAGTCGGGCAAGCTGACGGTCACG
>NZ_MIAM01000008.1:18401-53713 GCF_001830555.1 Sphingopyxis sp. RIFCSPHIGHO2_12_FULL_65_19
GGCGCTGAAGCGCGCCCGCGAAAAGGAAAAACGTTCGCATACCGCCTCGTCGGGGCCGCGTGAGAAGCAGGTCCGCGAAGTCGTCGTGCCCGAAAGCATCACGGTGCAGGAACTCGCCAACCGCATGGCCGAAAAGGGCAGCGACCTGGTCAAGGCGCTGTTCAAGATGGGCAGTCCGGTCACGATCAACCAGGCGATCGATCAAGATACCGCCGAACTGCTCGTCACCGAGTTCGGGCACGAGATCAAGCGTGTCAGCGAAGGCGATATCGACATCCGCCACGACGAGGATGTCGACGACGCCGCGCAGCTCAAGCCGCGTGCGCCGGTCGTCACGATCATGGGCCATGTCGATCATGGCAAGACCAGCCTGCTCGACGCGCTGCGCGGCGCGAATGTGCAGGCGGGCGAAGCCGGCGGCATTACGCAGCATATCGGCGCCTATCAGGTGAAGACCCCCGACGGCTCGCTCGTTACCTTCCTTGATACGCCGGGCCACGAAGCCTTCACCGAAATGCGTCAGCGCGGTGCCAACGTCACCGACATCGTCATCCTGGTGGTGGCTGCCGACGACGGGCTGAAGCCGCAGTCGATCGAGGCGATCAATCATGCGAAGGCGGCGGGCGTCCCGATCATCGTCGCGATCAACAAGGTCGACAAGGAAGGCGCCAATCCGCAGCGCGTCCGCGAACGCCTGCTCGAACATGAGCTGGTGGTCGAGGAAATGGGCGGCGACGTGCAGAATGTCGAAGTCTCGGCGCTGAAGAAGACCGGCCTCGACAAGCTGCTCGACGCGATCGCGGTGCAGGCCGAGATCATGGAGCTGAAAGCCAACCCCGACCGCGCCGCCGAAGGGACGGTGATCGAAGCGAAGCTCGACAAGGGCCGCGGCCCGGTCGCCACGATCCTCGTCCGCCGCGGGACGCTGAAGGTCGGGGACATCTTTGTCTGCGGCGCCGAAAGCGGCCGCGTGCGTGCGCTGGTCGACGATCATGGCAAGCAGATCAAGGAAGCCGGTCCGTCGATGCCGGTCGAGGTCCTCGGCCTCGGCGGCGTCCCGATGGCGGGCGATACGCTGACCGTCGTCGAGAATGAGGCGCGCGCCCGCGAGGTCGCCGCCTATCGCCAGGAACAGGCGACGCGCAAGCGCACCGTGCAGGCGCCGGTCAGTCTGGAAGGCATGTTCGAGGCACTGGCCGACAAGGCGAACGTCATCCAGTATCCGGTGGTCATCAAGGGCGATGTCCAGGGCAGCGTCGAGGCGATCGTCAATGCGCTGAACAAGATATCGACCGACGAGATCAAGGTCCGCGTGCTCCAGGCGGGCGCCGGCGCGATCACCGAAGGCGATGTGACGCTCGCGGCGGCGACGGGAGCCCCGATCATCGGCTTCAACGTCCGCCCCAACGCCAAGGCGCGCGATATCGCAAAGCGCGAAAAGGTGCGCTTCATGTATCATGACGTCATCTATCACCTGACCGACGAGGTCCGGAAGGAAATGGCGGGCGAACTGGGGCCCGAGCGGATCGAAAATGTCGTCGGGCGCGCCGAGGTCAAGGATGTCTTCCCCGCCGGCAAGCGCGACAAGGCCGCAGGCCTGCTCGTGCTCGAAGGCGTCATCCGCAAGGGGCTGCACGCACGCCTCACGCGCGACGACGTCATCGTTTCGGCGACGACGATCTCGTCGCTGCGCCGTTTCAAGGACGATGTCGCCGAAGTGCGCGCCGGCCTGGAGTGCGGCGTCGTGCTGGCGGATACGAACGACATCAAGGCGGGCGACCACCTCGAAGTCTTTGAAGTCGAACTGCGCGAACGGACGCTGTAACCGGCGTCCGCTTCGCAGGGCGGTGGAGGCCACGCTATGGCTCGCTATGTGGCGCTGTTCGGCAGCATCAATGTCGGCGGTAACCGGCTGACGATGGCCGACCTGCGCGCCGCGTTCGAGGCCGAGGGGTTCCGCGATGTCGAAACTGTCGTTGCCAGCGGCAACGTCATCTTTTCCTACCCCACGCGCCCGACGCGCGGGCTGGAGGAAAAGCTAACGCTGATGGTCGACGATCGGTTCGACATGACCGCCGCGGCGCTGGTGCGGAGCCGGGACGAGCTGGCGGCCGCGATTGCCGACAATCCGTTCGCGGGCACGAACGAAGATCGGTTCGTCCACACGATGTTCCTCGACGGCCAGCCGACCGCGGCACAGTTCGACGCGCTGGCCGCCGACAAGTGGATCAGGCCGAACGAACGCATCGCGCTCGGCGACCGCGCGCTCTATGTCGACTATGGCGACGGTGCGGGCGACAGCAAACTGACCGCGCGGATGATCGAACGCCGGTTGGAGTGCAAGGGCACGGCGCGCAACATGCGGTCGATCGCCCGGATCGTCGACAAGCTCGACCAGTTGGAGAAAACACGCCCATGAAGACCGAAAAGGACCGGAAAAAGGACAACGGCCCCTCGGTGCGCGTGCTGCGCGTTGGCGAACAGGTGCGCCATATCCTCTCTGAAATCCTCGCGCGCGGCGACGTTCACGACGACCAGTTGGCGAAGCAGCCGGTGAGCATCACCGAAGTGCGTATGTCGCCGGACCTGCGCCACGCGACGGTGTTCGTGAAATCGCTGCTCGGCAAGGATGAGGAAGCGGTGCTCAAGGCGCTGCGCACCAACACCGCCTGGCTGCAAAAGAGCGTCGCCGAAAAGATGAGCATGAAATATGCCGCAAAGCTGAAATTCCTCGCCGACGAAAGCTTTGACGAGGCAAGCCATATCGACAAATTGCTGCGCGATCCGAAGGTGGCGCGGGATTTGGAGGGTGGCGAGGGCGAAGCCTGAGGCTGGCCCAACAGATTTCCGTCATCCCGGCCTTCGCGGGGACGACGGTGTGAAGAAGTCTATCTCTTCGCCTTGATCCCCGCCGCCGCTTCCAGCTCGACCAGCGCCTCTTCCAGATAGTCGATCATCCGCTGCGCGTGCGGCACGCTGCGGCGACACGCCGTGATGCCGAAGTCGATATTCTTGTTGTTCGACACCTGCGTGATGTTCATCGCCATGCCGTCCACCGGAATGGACGCAGGATACATGCCGTCCAGCCGCGCGCCGTTCCAGTACATCTGCTCGCGCGGGCCGGGGACGTTCGAGATCGTCACCGAATATGCGGGAAATTTGTCGGCGGTGCGCGTCAGCGCGGTCAGCATCATCGGGAAGCTGGTGATGGCGGTATAGAGCTGGATCTGTGCCGCGGTCATCGCCCGCAGCTGCGCTTTCGCCGAATTCATCGATTCCTGGATCATCGCCATCCGCGTCGCCGGGTCGTCGATATGCGTCGCCAGATTGGCGGTCACCGACGCAACCGAATTGCCCGAATCGACGTCATCCTTGGGTCGGATCGATACCGGCGCCATGGCTTTCAACGGCTTGTCTGGCAGTTCGTTCAGCGATTGCAGATATTTGCGCATCGCCCCCGCGCACATGCCCAGCACCGCGTCGTTGATCGTCCCGTCATAGGCCTTGCCCATCGCGCGCACGCGCTCCAACGACCAGCTTTGCGCGACGAAGCGCCGCGCGCCGGTGATATTGCGGTTGAAACTGGTGCGCGGCACGCCCGCAAAGGGGGTGCTCAGGCCGTCGCCGCCGATCCCGAACATCGCCGCCAGATACTGGTTCATCGCCTTGGTCACCCCGACGCTGTTTCCCCACTGCTCTTTCAGGAAATCACCGATCGCCTTGATGTCGGTCAGGTTTGGGCGCGACGGCTTTTTCGGCGTCGGGAACTGGCGTTTATAGGCTTCATAGGCTTCGACCGACAGCGGCGAGAAGGCCCGCCGCTCGTCCGGGTCGGCGGACAGCATCGAATTATAGAAATGGATGCTCGCCGCGCCGTCCATCAACGCATGATGCACCTTCTTGAACGTCGCGATCTGCCGGTTCGGCAGGCCCGATATCAGCGTGATTTCCCACAAGGGGCGGGTGCGGTCGAGCAGGCCCGAATGGAGCCGCGAGGCGAGCTCGAACATTTCGCGATAGCGTCCCGGCTTGGGCAGCGCCGCGGCGCGGACGTGATAGTGCATGTCGATGTCGCGGTCGGGTTCCAGCCGGATCGGGCCATATTGGCCGAATGGCGTCAGTTTCAGCACTTCGCTGAACGGCCGCCGAAGCCCCTCGGATTGCCGGAGCAGCGCGAGCTGTTCGTTCAGCCACTCCGTTTCGTCGACCTTGTCGGGAAGCGTGTAAAGATTGATGCCGCCGATGTGCATCGGGGTTTCGCGGCTTTCCCCCCACAGGAACATCGCGTCGGTCACCGGCATCAGTCGCATCGCAGCTCTCCCCACTGTTTATGCTGCATCTTTTGGTGCGCAGCATGACAGCGGCGGGGGGGGAGTCAAGCCGCGGCCCAATTCGACGGTGACGAGGGTCGACAGGCAGGTTATCGCGCGGACATGGCAAAGCTCTATTTCTATTACGCCAGCATGAATGCCGGCAAGTCGACCACGCTGCTTCAGGCGGATTTCAACTATCGCGAGCGCGGCATGGAAACGATGCTGTGGACCGCCGCGCTCGACGATCGTTACGGCGCGGGCCAGGTGACCAGCCGGATCGGGCTGATCGCCGACGCGCATAAGTTCGATCCCGACAGCGACATGTTCGCCGCCGTGACCGCCGAGCATCGCGAACGCCCGCTCGCCTGCGTGCTCGTCGACGAAGCGCAGTTCCTGACGCGGGCGCAGGTGCTGGACTTGGCACGGCTTGCCGACGAGGCGGGCATCCCAGTGCTCTGCTATGGCCTGCGCACCGACTTTTCGGCCGAGCTGTTTCCGGGTTCCGCCGCCTTGCTCGGCATCGCCGACGCGCTGGTTGAGCTCAAAGCCGTGTGCGAATGCGGGCGAAAGGCAACAATGAACCTGCGCGTCGACGAACAGGGCCGCGCGGTGGTCGAGGGCGCGCAGACCGAAATCGGCGGCAACGATCGCTATGTCGCAATGTGCCGCCGCCACTTCATGGCGAAGCGGCGCGAAGCCGCGGACGCGCGCGCCGATGCTTGATCGGCTCTACGTCGACCTCGCCGATGGCGATCTGAAGCTCGTCAGGCTGAGCGCGGCGCACCGCGAGGCGCTGCGCGCCGTCTGCGCCGCCGACGCCGATATCTGGACGATCTATTCGTCGAGCTTTGGCCCCGATCATTTCGACACCAGCTTCGCCGCGCTGATCGGCGGGGGCGGCCGCATGCCTTATGCGATCCTGGCCGGCGACCGCCTGGTCGGCATGACCGCGTGGCTGCGTCCCGACGTGTCGGCGCAGACGGTCGAGGTCGGGAACAGCTTCATCGACCCCGCCGTCCGCGGGACAGGGTTGAACGACCGGGTGAAGCGGCTGATGCTCGATCATGCCTTTGCGGTCGGGGTCCGCCGCATCGAGTTTCGCATCGACGAACGCAACGGGCGCAGCCAGGCGGCGGTCGCCAAGCTGGGGTGCACAAAGGAGGGCGTCCTGCGGTCGGAGCGGATCACTTGGACCGGCCATGTCCGTGATACCGGGCTCTGGTCGCTGCTCGCGGACGAGTGGGCCGCGCGTTCGTAGGTTTTTTTGCCTCTACGCGTGGTTGGGTCAGCATGGGTTCAGCCGCGCCGGTCTATCCGATTCGCAATGAAATCGAATCTCGCACTCTCCCTGGCCGCCATGCTGCTTCCCCTTTCTGCGGCGGCGGCCATCGAGCCTGCTTCCCAGGCATCGACTGACGAACCCCGCGCGCTCGGCGTCGAATCGAGCATTGTCTTTCCCAGCGACAGCTCGATCCGCAACTGGAAGGCCGACGGCAATCGCGGCATCTGGATTCAGGATCGCCGCCGCGACTGGTATTATGGCACATTCGCCGGCTATTGCCGCGACGTCGATTTCGCCCAGGCGATCGGTGTCGAAACGCGCGGCGCCGGGCGGCTCGACCGTTTTTCCTCGATCATCGTGCGCGGCGAAAGCTGCCCGCTGACCTCGTTCGTCACGTCCGACGGGCCGCCGTCCAGGAAGGACAGGGCCGCGGCGAAAAAGGCCGAAGCGTCGGCCGAAAATTGACAGTCCTGCCTCCGGGCCATAGCGGCGCTGAATGAACGGCTGGATCATTCTCGACAAACCCGTGGGACTCGGTTCGACGCAGGCAGTCGGCGCGGTGAAGCGCGTGTGCCGTGAGGCGGGGCTGGGCAAGGTCAAGGTCGGCCATGGCGGGACGCTCGATCCGCTGGCGTCGGGGGTGTTGCCCATCGCGCTGGGCGAGGCGACGAAATTGTGCGGACGAATGCTCGATGCGAGCAAGATTTACGACTTTACCGTGACGTTCGGGACCGAGACCGCCGGGCTCGATGCCGAAGGGGAGGTTGTCGCGACGAGCGGTGTGCGGCCGACGCTGGCGGACGTTAAAGCGGTGCTGCCGCGTTTCACCGGAGCGATCGAACAAGTGCCGCCCGCTTACTCGGCGATCAAGATCGACGGGCAACGCGCCTATGACCGGGCGCGCAAGGGCGAAGAGGTCGAGATGAAGGCGCGAGCGGTGACGATCCACTCGCTTCGTCATGCCGGACTTGATCCGGCATCCATGCCAGAGTCCGATGAATGGACCCCGGATCAAGTCCGGGGTGACGAAAGGGGGGAAGGGCGGCTTGAATCCATCACCCTCACCGCGCATGTCTCGAAAGGCACCTATATCCGCAGCCTCGCGCGCGACATCGCACATGCCGTCGGCACCGTCGGCCATGTCACGATGCTCCGCCGCACCAGGGCGGGGCCATTCGGCCTCGAACAGGCGATTTCGCTGGACAAATTGAACGCGTTCGGCCAAGGGGCCGCGCAATCAGAAGTATTTCTGCCGCTTGAGGCAGGGCTGGTCGACATCCCGGCTCTGAACCTTTCCCCGGAAGCGGTAGGGGCGATCCGTCAGGGTCGCGTCTGGACCGGGTGTAGCACGGATGACGGGCTCTATTGGGGAAGGGACAGCGAACAGCGTCCCGTCGCCCTGATCGAGGTTTTGGCGGGAACGCTGAAGGTCGTCCGGGGCTTCAATCTGTAAGCAAGGATGTTCGAGGAAAAGAGTTTATGTCGATTACCGCCGAGCGCAAAGCCGAAGTCATCAAGGACAATGCCCGCGAAAAGGGTGATACCGGATCGCCGGAAGTCCAGGTTGCGATCCTGACCGACCGCATCAACAACCTGACCGATCACTTCAAGGCGAATCACAAGGACAACCACAGCCGCCGCGGCCTTCTGATGATGGTCAACAAGCGCCGTAGCCTCCTCGACTATCTGAAAAAGAAGGACGAGGCCCGCTATTCGGCACTGATCGCGAAGCTGGGTCTCCGCAAATAAGAATTTCTGGCGGCCCCGGTTTTCCGGGGCCGCTGTCATATTGGCTCCGCGCAAAATGCCGGACCACAGGGCCGCTCCCGCATTCGGCGGGGCCGCCATCGGGGCAGACAGACGCCCTAGACCGCCCCGGGCCGGATTGCCCGGAATCAGAGGCCCCGCCCGGCATAGGGCCCGGCGGGCGAAGGAAACCACATGTTTGACGTGAAAAAAGTATCGATCGAGTGGGGCGGTGAAACGCTGACGCTCGAAACGGGCAAGGTTGCCCGTCAGGCCGATGGCGCGGTTGTCGCGACGCTCGGCGAAACGATGGTCCTGGCCGCGGTCACCGCCGCCAAGACGGTCAAGGAAGGGCAGGACTTCTTCCCCCTGACTGTCCACTATCAGGAAAAATATTCGGGCGCGGGCCGCATTCCCGGCGGCTTTTTCAAGCGCGAGCGCGGCGCGACCGAAAAGGAAACGCTGGTTTCGCGTTTGACCGATCGTCCGATCCGTCCGCTGTTCCCCGAAGGTTTCTATAACGAAATCAACGTCATTGCCCAGGTTCTGAGCTATGACGGCCACAACGAGCCCGACATTCTGGCGATGGTCGCCGCGTCGGCTGCGCTTACCATTTCGGGCGTGCCCTTCATGGGCCCGATCGGCGCCGCGCGCGTCGGTTATGTCGATGGCGAATATATCCTGAACCCGACCGACGCGCAGGTTGTCGAAGGCGACCTCGACCTGGTCGTCGCTGCGACGTACGACGCAGTGATGATGGTCGAATCCGAAGCCAATGAGCTGTCGGAAGAGATCATGCTCGGCGCCGTGCTGTTCGCGCACGACGCGTGCAAGGAGGTCGTCAAGGCGATCGTGAAGCTGGCCGAACAGGCTGCCAAGGATCCCTGGGACATGGCCGAACAGGCCGACCTGACCGCGGCCAAGGACAAGCTGAAGAAGCTGATCGGCAAGGACATCGCCGCCGCGTACAAGCTGACCGACAAATCGGCCCGCTCGAACGCGCTGAACGAAGCCCGTGCCAAGGCCAAGGAAGCTTTCGCCGACGCCGCGCCGCAGGACCAGATGGCCGCCGGCAAGCTGATGAAGAAGCTGGAAGCCGAAATCGTTCGCGGCGCCATCCTGAAGGACGGCAAGCGCATCGACGGCCGCACGACGACGCAGATTCGTCCGATCGTGGCCGAAACGCACTTCCTGCCCCGCGCGCATGGCTCGGCGCTGTTCACGCGCGGCGAGACGCAGACGATCGCGACCTGCACCTTGGGCACCAAGGACAGCGAGCAGATGATCGACGGCCTGAACGGCCTCAGCTACTCGAACTTCATGCTGCACTATAACTTCCCGCCCTATTCGGTCGGTGAAGTGGGTCGTTTCGGGGCGCCCAGCCGCCGCGACATCGGCCATGGCAAGCTCGCCTGGCGCGCGCTGCACGCGGTGCTGCCGACGAAGGACGAGTTCCCCTATACCATCCGCATCACCAGCGACATCACCGAGTCGAACGGCTCGTCGTCGATGGCGTCGGTTTGCGGCGGTTCGCTTGCCATGATGGACGCCGGCGTTCCGCTGAAGCGTCCGGTTTCGGGTATTGCGATGGGCCTGATCCTCGAAGGCAAGGATTTTGCGATCCTGTCCGACATCCTGGGCGACGAAGATCACCTTGGCGACATGGACTTCAAGGTCGCGGGCACGTCCGAAGGCATCACCACGATGCAGATGGACATCAAGATCGCGGGCATCACGCGCGAGATTTTTGAAGCTGCTCTGAACCAGGCCAAGGAAGGCCGCGCGCACATCCTCGGCGAAATGGCGAAGGCGCTGGGCGAAGCCCGCACCGAGCTGTCGGCGCACGCGCCGCGCATCGAAACGATGCAGATCGACAAGGCGAAAATCCGCGACGTCATCGGCACCGGCGGCAAGGTGATCCGCGAGATCGTCGCGACCACCGGCGCCAAGGTCGACATCGACGACGAAGGCCTGATCAAGATCTCGTCGAGCGATCTCGACCAGATCGAGGCTGCCCGCAAGTGGATCAGCGGCATTGTCGAGGAAGCCGAAGTCGGCAAGATCTATGACGGCAAGGTCGTCAACCTGGTCGATTTCGGGGCGTTCGTGAATTTCATGGGCGGCAAGGACGGCCTGGTCCACGTCAGCGAAATCGCCAACGAGCGCGTCGAGAAGGTCGCTGACGTCCTGAGCGAAGGCCAGGAAGTCAAGGTCAAGGTTCTCGAGATCGACCAGCGCGGCAAGGTTCGCCTGTCGATGCGCGTCGTCGATCAGGAAACCGGCGAAGAACTGGAAGACACCCGCCCGGCGCGCGAACCGCGCGGCGACCGCGGACCGCGCCGCGACGGTGAAGGCCGTGGCGATCGTGGCCCGCGTGGCGGCGGTGGCCGTGATCGCGGCCCGCGCCGCGACGGCGGCGGCGAAGGCCGCGGCGACCGTGGCCCGCGCCGCGAACGCAGCGAAGGTCCGGAAGACCAGGGTCATGTGCCCGACTTCCTGAAGGACTAAGCGCTTCGATTATCGGACAAGAGAAGGGGCTGCCGAGAGGCGGCCCCTTTTTTTTGGCGCCGCCAATGTTAGGAATGGAGCAAATTGGCAGGGGGCGTGGGCCGATGCGTAAATGGGCGATGCTGTGTCTGGGGGCCGCCGCGATTGCCGTGTCGGGCCTCGTCGGTGTCCCGACCAGCGCCTGTGCCTGCGTCGGCCCGATGCCCGACAGCGAATTGCGCGCCTTGATCCAAAAGGCCGACAAAGGCGACGTTCGCGCCACGGGGCAAGTCTGGCAGGAATATGCCCTCGTTCGCGAGGATGTGCGGCGCGGCAAGATTTGGGCGAGCCGTGCCATCCGTGTCGGCGACCCCGATACGATGGAGTTCATGTCCGACAAGTGGATGTGGGAAGGCCAGCGCACCCCGGAAAAACGGTACAAGCTGGTTTTCTACGATGCCGCGATCCGTTTGCTGGAGAACGGCTATCGCAATCGCAACATGCTTTCCACATGCGATGCGGGCGGTATGAACGAGCGATATTTTTACGTCGCGCAGCTTCGCAGCGCCCGCGCCGCACTCGAAACCGCGCGCAGCGGACCTTCCATATGGATTCAGCGCGCAGGCAAAGGCAGTTCATCGGCCGCTTATCATGTTGCCAACCATTATTTCTGGGTCGAACTCGATCAGACGCGACGCGGCCAGTGGGAGCGCCGCGCGTCCGAACTTGGCGACCCCATGTATGCCGGGCGCATCGTCGACCAAAGACCAGAGGCCGATGACATGCGCGACATCGACCGCGCCCTCCGGCAGAAGGTCGTCATTGCCAGGCTGGGCGATCGCTGGGTCCAGCATGCCGTGACGGCGGAGCTTCAGCAGCGCATGGTTCTGACGCGCCATTTTGCGAGCGGTAAGAGCGGGAAGCCAAAAGGACTGAGCTGCACCAACGCCTAGGGTCCAGGCCCTAAGAACCGCGCGGCGCGTGCCGCTTGGCTCGATGGCAATAAAGACGCAACTGGTCAGCCCGCGGCGGCATCGTGGGGGCGCTTCGGTCGAATTATTTTGTTTCGATCCCCGCGATCCGGTTCCCGGCATCTTCGCGATAGAGCGACCAGTCGGCAGGGCATTTGTTCACCGCCCTGGGCAGGCCCTGCATGCCTTCGGTGATCCAGCAATCGTTGAAGATCGAGCAATAGCAGGACCGGACTTTGAGCTTCCATCGCTCCTTGTTCAGCGCCTGCCACACTTTTTCGGATGCGGCGCTGCGCGGGAAGCTGACGAATTCGATGGTTTCGCCGGGCCGCACGGCAATCCCGGTCGAGGGTGACGTCGAAAAGCGCAGCGCGCGCGGCTCGGCTTGGGTGCAGCACGTCCTCAGCAATTCGAGCGGAGTGCTGATCGGCTTGCCCTCATAGCGGATTTCGATGGGGCCCAGGATTGCGGGACCGACGCCATTGTTGGTCAGCGTCAGCGCGATATCCTGATTGCCTTCCTCGTCCCCGTTGCTCGTCCCGAATGTGACGAAGGGCATGACGCCGCCGGTCTGCATCTTCTGCGTCGCATCAGCCTGGACGAACGCAAACCAGGCGAGCGCGAGCGAAGCGATCAGTGCGGGCAAGCCGATCAGGAAATGGGCGACCGTGATGAACGGCAGATAGCGCAGGAAGCGCGAGCCGATTTCGGCGGCTGGCGGGGCGGGTGCGGGGACGGTCGGTTCCGGCGCGGCGTCGGGTTTCGGCGTCTCGGTCATCATGGCTCTCCATCGGGTCCCGCCGCTGCCTAACGCGCCTTTTTCCATTTTCCAATCCGCGCTGTTGTTGACAATGGTTCGCAATAGCGACTAGGCCGCCCGCGAACATGTAACCTGTGGGGGCCTCGATGAAAATTCGCACCAAGATCCTGATGAGCTGCGCCACCGCGCTCGCGCTGGCAAGCCATGCCGCCCAAGCGGAGGAAGGCGAAGCCGCATCGACGGGCGACATCGTCGTGGTCGGTGCGCTGACCGACGTCGAGATCGACCGCGAGGAAATCGAGATCATCCAGGCGAACGACCTGGCCGACCTGTTCCGCGGCGTTCCGTCGGTATCGGTCGGTGGCGGGGTCGGGGTGGCGCAGAAGATATATGTCCGCGGGCTCGAGGATTCGTTGCTGAACGTGACGATCGACGGGGCGCCGCAGCGCGGCACGCTGTTCCACCATATCGGCCGCGTGACGATCGAGCCCGAACTGCTGGAAACCGTCGATGTCCAGGCCGGCCCGGGCGAGGCAACCGCGGGGTTCGGCGCGGTCGGCGGGGCGATTCGCTTCCGCACGCGCAACGCCGTCGACATGTTGCAGGATGGCCGCGACATCGGCGGCATCGCAAAGGCCGGCTGGTTCAGCAACGACGGTTATAAGCTGAGCGGCACCGTCTTTGGCCGCATCGCCGGCGATATCGGTATCCTCGCCTCCTACGTCCATGTGAACCGTGACCCCTATCGGGATGGCGACGGGGTGCGCCAGCTTGCGACCGGGGCCGAGCAGAATCTGGGGTTTGTGAAGGTCGGCGGCGAACTGGGCGGCGGTCACCGCGTCACCGCCAGCTACGAACAGCGGCGCGAAAGCGGCCGCTTCGGCCAGCGGCCGAATTGGCCCGTGCTCGCCGGTGATCGCCTGTTCGAGGCCAGGGGCAAGCGGCAGACCGCCGTGCTGAACTATGGCTATGAAGGCGACAGCGGCGTGGGTGTCGAGGCGACGGGATATTGGACGCGCACCAATTTCTCGCAGGATCGCTTCGATCGCTGGGGGCTCTATGGCGCCGAAATCGAAACCTGGGGCTTCGACGTTCGCGCCAGGTTTGCGATCGCGAACCACGACATCACCGTCGGTGCCGAGCATCGCCGCGACGAAGTGACGAGCGAATATCTTGGCGATCCGGCGATGTGGCAGCCGTGGGCATGGGACCCTGCGGTCGGCCGTTTCGTTGAAAAAGGGTCGCTGATGGGCGTCTATGTCCAGGACCATTGGCGCGCCGCCGAACCGCTGCTGATCAGCTTTGGCGCGCGTTACGACGCCTATGACCTTGACCAGACGACCTATCGCACCGGCACGAAGAGCGACGGGCTGAGCTTCAATGTCGGTGCCGAGCTGGAGCTTGTGCCGGGCCTCAGCGTCAATGCCGGTTTCGCAGAGGCGTTTCGCGGCAAGGAAATCGGCGATGCCTTCACGCTGGAAAAGCGTCCGGGGCGCCTGTCGCTGTCGCCGACGCTCCGGCCCGAACGCGTCGATAACATCGAAGGCGGCGTGAAATATGATCTTGGCGGCTTCACCGCGTCGGCGGTCTATTATGAGATGACGATCGACGAAGTCATCCTCGACCAGCTGGGGCGCGACGCCGCGCAGCCGATCCAGGACGCGGTCTATTACGAGAATGTCGGCAAGTTCAAATCGAAGGGCATCGAGCTGCGCGCCGGGTATCGCGCTGGCCCCTTCAGCATCGACGGCTATTATAATCACTATGATTCGCGGCTGAACGGCAACCGGATCGAGGGTTATGAGCATATCGCGCTCGGCAATTCGATGGGGGACAATTGGTCGGTGACCGCCGGTTTCCAGCCGAACGATCATGTCAATTTCCGCGCCAGCCTGACCCGCTATGACGATCTCGACAATATCGAGGTGCTGTTTCGCGAGGTGCAGCTTTATCCCGACGATATTTCGGAAACGCAGTTCATCGACAAGCCCGGCTATACCACGGTCGACCTGTTCGGCAGCTGGCGCCCGTTCGGGACCGATCGGCTGGAATTGCAAGCGGCGGTCTATAACCTCTTCGACAAGCGCTATATCGCGCATGCCAGCGTCGCGGATTACGGCCAGATCGGCCTGCCCGATTATGCGATCGTGTCGGGGCTGCCCGAACCGGGCCGCAACGTCCGCCTGACCGCGTCTATTCGCTTCTGATGGCTGGCGCGGCCGTCCGGCGGCGGCCGCGCCATGCGCTGAAGCTGTGGCACCGCTGGTTCGGGCTCCTCGCCGGGCTGTGGCTTGCGCTGCTCGCGCTCACCGGCATCGCGGTCACCTTTTACGATGAACTCGACAGCGCGCTGAACGCCGATTGGCGGACGGTGCCCGCATCGGCGGAGCGCGCGCCCATCGGCGATGCGGTTGCCGCGGCCGAACGCGCGCTGCCCGGCTTTGCCCCGAACATGATCGAGCTGCCGGGCCATGCCAAGGACAGCCTGTGGATGATGGGCCGCATGTCCGTCGCGGGCGGCCAGCGGCCGGTGCAGGTCTTTGCCGATCCGCGCGACGGGTCGATCCTTGGCTGGCGCGAAAGCGGCGCGATCATTTTCGACCGCCGCCATGCGATGGACATCCTCTACGGCCTGCATATCGACCTGCTCGCGGGACCCTGGATGACCTGGTTCTTCGGGCTCGTGTCGCTGCTGTGGGTCATCGATCACGCGATCGCGGCGATGCTGTCCTTTCCCAAAGGCATGCACTGGCTGCGCGCGTTTCGTACCCAGGGGCGGCGCGGCAGCCTGAAGCGGCTGTTCGATTCGCACCGCGCGTGGGGCCTCTGGTTCCTGCCCGTAACGCTTGTCCTCGCGGTGACGGGCGTCACGCTCGCCTGGCCCGACGACAGCCGCGAGGCGGTCGCGCTCGTCTCGCCAATCAGCGGCCGCCTCCACGAAAGCATGGCCGACGTGCCGCAGGGCGGGGCGCGGACGATCGGCGTCGATGCGGCGATGGCGAAGATTATCCGCGACACCGGCGGGCGCGTCCACAGCGTCCGGCTGTTTCCCGATCATGGAGTGTATGCGGTGCGCACGTTCGACGCGCGCGATCGCGACGACCAGGGGCGGCTGTGGCACTATGTCGCGATGGACGACGGGCGGATCACCGGGACGCGGCATGACAATGGCACCAGCGCCGGCGACCAATTCTTTGCCTGGCAATATCCGCTCCATTCGGGAAAGGCGTTCGGGCTCGGCGGGCGCTTGCTGGTGCTGTTCGGTGGTATCGTGTCGCTCTGGCTGTGTCTCAGCGGGGTCAGGCTGTGGTGGCGTCGTCGGCGATGAGGCGCGGCAAAAAGGCTCGCGCTCGCCGCCGCTTTGCGCTTAATATCGGGCCATGCTGACGATATTTCCCGCTTTTGTCCTGGCGGCAGCGCAGATGGCGCCTGCTACCGTCCCGGCGCCCGCGCCGCGCCCGCAAACCGTGCGACCGATGATGGCGCCGCCGCCGCCACCGCCGCCGCTGCCCGTCCCGCAGGTCGAGGCGCCCGAAACGCGCCCCCATGTCGCGCTGGTGACCGACGCGGGCACGATCATCGTTCGGATCGAGAATAAACGCGCGCCGGTCACGGCCGCAAATTTCCTCCGCTATGTCGATACCAAGCGGATGGACGGGTTCAAATTCTATCGCTCGACGAAAAGCTGGGGTCCGGCGAACCAGCTTGTCCAGGCAGGCAATCGCGGCGACGCGCGCAAGAATTTTCCGCCGATCGCGCATGAACCGACAAAGGCCACCGGCCTGACCAACTGCAAGGGTGCGCTGTCGATGGCGCGGCTCAACCCCGGCGATGCGACAAGCGATTTTTTCCTGCTGCTGTCGGACATCAAGGGTTTCGATTCGGAAGCCGTCGGCGGCGACGGCGCGGGCTTCGCGGTGTTTGGCGAAATCGTCGCCGGCGCCGACGTCGCTGCGGCAATCTTCAACGCCCCGATCTCGCCCACCGCGGGCGAGGGGGTGATGGTCGGCCAGATGCTCGACCCGCAAGTGACGATCAAGACCGCCCGCCGCGTTCCCGCACCGGCCGACGCGCCCAAGGGGTGCGTCGTAAAAGCGCCGTAACGCGGCGCCGGACCCCATCATTTATTTTGCGTTCATCCGCGCTGTGGCTATACCGCGCGCATGACTCAACATGCCCCTTCGCGCGCGACCCTGCGCCTGCTCGCCGCCGCACTTGCGATTACCCCCATGCTGGCGGCCTGTGCCGGGGGCGGCAATGTCAAAAAGGATACGCGTTACGTCGCCCGCGACGTCAATACGCTGTACCGCGCGGCGCAGGACCGGCTCGATCGCGGCCAATATGGCCTCGCAGCGGCGCTGTTCGACGAGGTCGAGCGCCAGCATCCCTATTCGCCCTGGGCACGCCGCGCGCAGCTGATGAGCTCGTTCAGCTATTATATGGACCGCGAATATACCCCCGCGATCGAGGCCGCGCAGCGATTTCTGGCGATCCATCCGGGCAACAAGGATGCGCCCTACGCTTATTATCTGATCGGCCTCAGCTATTATGAGCAGATCAGCGACGTGACGCGCGACCAGAAGATCACGCAGCAGGCGCAGGCCGCGCTGGGCGAAGTGATCCGCCGTTATCCCGACAGTCGCTATGCCTCCGACGCACGGCTCAAGGTCGACCTAGTTCAGGATCACCTTGCAGGCAAGGAAATGGAGATCGGCCGTTTCTACCAGCGCAGCTCGAACTGGCTTGCGGCATCGATCCGCTTTCGCGAGGTCGTCGACAAATATCAGACGACGAGCCACGCCGCGGAGGCCCTCTATCGCCTGACCGAATGCTATCTGGCGCTCGGCATCCCGGCGGAGGCGAAAAAATCGGCCGCCGTGCTGGGTGCCAACTATCCGGGCAATGAATGGTATGAGCGCGCCTATAAGCTGATGCAGAAGAACGCCCCGAGCGCTTGATACTGCGCATAGATTCTGCCTTTGTTCTGCGGTAAGGGCGGGACATGCTGACGGCGCTTTCCATCGCCAATATCGTTCTGATCGAACGGCTCGACCTGGATTTCGAGCGTGGGCTGGGCGTGCTGACCGGGGAAACGGGGGCGGGCAAGTCGATCTTGCTCGATGCGCTCGGCCTTGCGCTCGGCGCCCGCGCCGACAGCGCGCTGGTGCGACAGGGCAGCGGGCAGGCACAGGTCACCGCGAGTTTCGCGGCGCCCGCATCGGGGACGCCGCTCGCCGCATTGCTTGCCAATAACGACATTGTGCTGGAACCGGGCGAACCGTTGCTCGTCCGCCGCTCGCTCAAGGCCGATGGCGGCAGCCGTGCCTTCCTCAACGATCAGCCGTGCTCGGCCGCCCTGTTGCGCGAAATCGGCGGCTATCTGGTCGAAATTCACGGCCAGCACGATGATCGCGGCCTGCTCGCGCCCGCGGGGCATCGCGCGCTGCTCGACGCCTATGCCCGCGCCGACACGCGCGGCGTCGGCGCGGCCCATGCCGCGTGGCGCGCTGCCGAAGAAAAGCTTCACGCTGCCCAGGCCGCCATCGCCGAAGCCGAGCGCGACCGCGAATGGCTCGAACATTGCGTCGCCGAGCTTCGGGCCCTTGCACCGCAACCCGGCGAGGACGCCGAACTGTCGGCAGCGCGCGCGGCGATGCAAAAGGGTGAGCGGCTCGCGGGCGACCTTGGCGCGATCATGGAAGCGTTCGAGGGCAGCGACAGCGGTCCGGCACAACTGCGCGGCGCGGCGCGGCGGCTCGACCGGCTGGCGGGCGACCATTCGCTGCTCGCCGAAGCGCTCGCCGCGCTCGACCGCGCGATCATCGAAGCGGAAGAGGCCGAGACCAAGCTGCATGAAGCCGCGCGTGCGATGGAATATGATCCCGAACGGTTGGAGGCGACCGAGACGCGGCTGTTCGAGCTACGTGCGATGGCGCGCAAGCACAATGTCCAGCCTGACGAACTGGCCGAACTGACCGGAACGCTCGCGGCGCGGCTCGACGCGATCGAGGGCGGCAGCGCCGGGCTCGCGAAACTCGAAAGTGCGGTGGCCGAAAGCGCCGCGGCTTACACCCACGCCGCGACCGCGCTGTCCGACCAGCGCAGCAAAGCGGCGGGGCGCCTGGACGCCGCCGTCGCGGGCGAACTGGTGCCGCTCAAGCTAGACGCCGCGCGCTTCCAGACGCTGGTCGAACGGCTGCCCGCCGAACGCTGGGGGCCGGAGGGCATGGACCGTGTCGAGTTTCTCATTTCGACCAATCCCGGCGCGCCCTTCGCACCGCTCGCCAAAATTGCATCGGGCGGCGAATTGTCGCGTTTCATCCTCGCGCTGAAGGTCGCGCTCGCCGAAGAGGGCGGCGCCGACACGATCATTTTCGACGAAATCGACCGCGGCGTCGGCGGCGCTGTTGCGAGCGCGATCGGCGAGCGGCTGGCAAGGCTGGCGGGCGCGGGCAAACAATTGCTCGCGGTGACGCACAGCCCGCAGGTTGCCGCCAAGGGCGCGGCGCATTTCATCATCGCCAAATCGAGCGAAGGCACAGTCACGCGCACCAGCGTCCACGCACTCGACGCCGCCGGGCGCCGCGAGGAAATCGCGCGAATGCTGTCGGGCGCCGAAGTGACTGCGGAAGCGCGCGCGCAAGCCGAAAGATTGCTGGAGGTGGTGGCATGACGGCGCCGCATCCCCTCGACCGACCCGTTTGGACCATGCTCACCGGCCGGCAGGCGCATCTTGCCGAGGGTGACGGCCAAGCGGTGCGGATCGATCGCGGTTATGGCGTTTTCGGCACCGCTGCGGACGCCGGCGCAGCGGCGCAAGCGGCACTGGCCGCACTGGTGCCCGACGACGGCGAAATCTGGATTGTCGAGGGCGAGCCGTGGCCGCTCCCTCGCGGCACGCGCGAGGTGAAGCGTGCGGTGCTGGCGCAGATGGTTGCCGAAGGGGCTCCGCCGCCGCCGCGCGACGGCGAACCCGCGATCCTCCCGCTCGGTGACGATGACGCGCCCGAAATGACCGCGCTTGCCGACCATGCCCGGCCCGGCCCGTGGGGGCCCAAAACGCATCGCTACGGGCCCTTTTTCGGGATTCGTGAAAACGGCCGCCTGCTCGCGATGGCGGGGCAGCGCATCCTGGTCCCCGGCATGGCCGAAGTCAGCGGGGTGTCGACATGGGCGGACTGCCGCGGCCGCGGCTATGCGCGCGCTTTGATCGGCCATGTCATGCGCCAGATGATGGCGCGCGGCGAGACGCCATTCCTCCACAGCTATGCCGACAATGCGGGCGCGATCGCACTCTATGAATCGCTCGGCTTTCGCATCCGGCGCGCGGTGCATGTTCTGGTGATCGCGAAATGAACCGGCGCGAGCATCTTGCCGCGCTGTTGGCGATGGCGGCCGTGCTGCTGCCGACGGGTCAATTGCAGGCGCTGGAGGCGCGAATGGAAGAGCTTGTTCCCGAATATGGCCTGATCGGCCAGATGATGGCGCAACCGGGGCAGCGCGCGGCGCTCGTCGCGATCCTGTCCGAAGGGACGGGATCGATGCCCGGCAATATGGGCTATCTGATCGGCGAGGACAGCGTGAATGCCGACGCGATCTGGATCGTCGAACTGTGGGAGAGCAAGGAAGCGCACGCCGCCTCGCTGAAGCTCCCCGCGGTGCAGGACGCGATCAAAAGGGGGCGCCCGCTTATCGCAGGATTTGGTACTCGCGCCGAATTCAAGCCGGTGGCAAAGACCGGTGCATGACCGAAATCGAATCGCTGTCCGAGGCCGATGCCGCCAATGAATTGATGCGGCTGGCGAAGCAGATCGCCCATCATAACAAACTCTATCACGCCGAGGATTCGCCCGAGATTTCGGATGCCGACTATGACGCGCTCGTTCGCCGCAACAACGCGATCGAGGAGGCTTTCTCGCATCTGATCCGCGCCGACAGCCCGAACCGGCTCGTCGGCGCCGCGGTCGAGGCGTCGCCGCTCGCCAAGGTCGCCCACGCGGTGCGGATGATGAGCCTCGACAACGCCTTTTCGGCGGAGGATGTCGAGGAATTCGCCGCGCGCGTGCGGCGTTTCCTCAACCTGGGTGCCGACGCGGTCGTCGCAATGACCGCCGAGGACAAGATCGACGGCCTCTCCTGCTCGCTGCGTTACGAGAAGGGCAAGCTGATCCAGGCGGCGACGCGGGGCGACGGCAGCGTCGGAGAGGATGTCACCGCGAACGTCCGCCACATCGCCGACATCCCGCAGGAATTAAGGGGCGATGCCCCCGACGTCTTCGAGATTCGCGGCGAGGTCTATATGGCGAAGGCCGATTTCACCGCGCTCAACGCGCGGCTGCTCGCCGAAGCCGAAGACCCGGAAAAGGCGCGCCAGTTCGCCAACCCGCGCAACGCTGCCGCCGGATCGCTGCGCCAAAAGGATGCGAGCGTCACCGCGTCGCGACCGCTGCGCTTCCTCGCGCATGGCTGGGGCGAGGTGAGCGCGCTGCCCGCCGATACGCAATATGCGGTGATGAAGGCGATCGAGGGCTGGGGCGTGCCCGTCTCGCCGCTCCTGAAACGCGCCGACAGCGTCGCCGCCCTCCTCGCGCACTATGCCGAAATCGAGCGCCGCCGCGCCGAGATGGACTATGATATCGACGGCGTCGTCTACAAGATCGACCGGCTCGACTGGCAGCAAAGGCTGGGCTTCGTCGCCAAGGCGCCGCGCTGGGCCATCGCGCATAAATTCCCCGCCGAACGCGCGCAGACCACATTGGAAGCGATCGACATCCAGGTCGGCCGCACCGGCAAGCTGACCCCCGTCGGCCGCCTCACCCCCGTCACCGTCGGCGGTGTCGTCGTCTCGAACGTCACGCTCCACAACCGTGACGAGATCGGCCGGTTGGGGGTGCGTCCCGGCGACCGTGTCGTCATCCAGCGCGCCGGCGACGTGATCCCGCAGGTCGTCGAAAACCTGACCCGCGACGACGATCGCGCGCCCTATATCTTCCCCGACCATTGCCCGGTGTGCGGCAGCGAGGCGGTCGCCGAAGAGGGCGAGGTCGATGTGCGCTGCACCGGCGGTCTCATCTGCAACGCACAGAAATTTGAGCGCCTGCGCCATTTCGTCAGCCGCGGGGCGCTCGACATCGAGGGGCTGGGCGAAAAGAGCATCGCCGAGTTTCTGGAGCTTGGCTGGCTCGACAAGGGGCCCGCCGACATCTTCCGGCTGAAGAAGCATCGCGCCGACCTGCTCGGCCGCGAAGGCTGGAAGGAAAAGTCGGTCGACAATCTCTTCGCCGCGATCGAGGCGAAACGCGCGCCTGATGCGGCGCGCCTGCTCTTCGGCCTCGGCATCCGTCACGTCGGCGCCGTCACGGCACGCGATTTGCTCAAGGGGCTGGGCGACATAAGGCGCCTCCCGGAAAAGGCGGCCGAAATCCAAGCCTATCTGGAAGCGAACCCGCAGGGCGAGGGCGAATCCGAGGGCAAATTCGTCGCGCGGAAGATGGACGCAATCAAAGCGATCCTGGAAGTGCGCGCTGACGGCATCGGCCCGGCGGTCGCCGAGGCGCTCACCGATTTCTTCCACGAACCGCACAACCGCGATTTGTGGAACGACCTCCTCTCCGAAGTGTCACCGCCGCTCTACGTCGTCGAAACGCGGACAAGCGAGGTGTCAGGGATGACCGTCGTTTTCACCGGCAAGCTTGAGACGATGAGCCGCGACGAAGCCAAGGCACAGGCCGAAGCGCTCGGCGCCAAGGCTGCGGGCAGCGTCAGCGCAAAGACCGACCTCGTCGTTGCCGGGCCGGGCGCGGGGTCGAAGCTCAAGCAGGCAAGCGCGCTCGGCATCAAGGTGATCGACGAGGCTGATTGGGCCAAGATTGTCGCCGCGGCCGTATAGGGCAATCGGTCCACTTGCCAACGGCGCAGGCGCGCCATAAGGCGCGACGCGTGAGCCTGCTCGCCGCCTTTCGCCGCCCCGGCATCCTGTTCTTGCTGCCTGTGCTACTCGCACTTGCGGCGCGGGTACTGGTCGCGCCCGGCTGGATGATCGAGAGCGATGCGTCGGGGTCGATTACCGTGCGCATCTGTTCGGACTCCGCCAATCCCGGCGCGACGATGACGATTCCGATCGACAAGGTCGGCGAGCACGAGGTGGCGTCGGGGCAACAGCATTGCCCGTGGGGCGCGCTTGCGAACGCGCCGATCCTTCCAGATCTGCCGGTGCTTGCCGCCGCGCCGCTGGCCGTTGAACCGGCACCCGTAACGCGGCCGTCGCTTGGCTTCGCGCCCGGCGTCGCTTCACCGCTTCCTCCAAGCACGGGCCCGCCTTCCCTCGCATGAATTCCGTCGCCCCGGCGAAGGCCGGGGTCTCGATCGTGCGTCCTCGCGCGTCATAGAGATTCCGGCCTTCGCCGGGATGGCGGGTTTGAGTTACCGCGCGATCTTCGCGCGGTCCCATGCCTGTTTCCAGGGAAGATTTTCCAATGAACAACGTCTATCGCGCGGCGCCCTTGCTGGCGCTCGCCACCTGTCTTGCCGCATTGCCCGCCCATGCCGACGAAGCGGCCAACAGCACCATCATCGTCACCGCGCCCGAACGGACGGACGAGGCCGAAGCGCGCGTCCAAATGACCGCGGGCGGCGCCGATGTCGTTTCTTACGAAGATTATGCCGACAAATCCGTGGTTTCGCTACGCGACACGCTCGCTTTCTCGCCGGGCGTCTATCTCCAGCCGCGCTACGGGCAGGAAGTGCGCATTTCGATTCGCGGCTCGGGTCTGTCCCGCGGTTTCCACATGCGCGGGCTGACGCTGCTCCAGGACGGCGTCCCGATCAACCTCGCCGACGACAATGGCGATTTCCAGGAATTGGAACCGATCTTCTTCGACCATCTGGAGGTCTATCGCGGCGCCAACGCGCTGCGCTTCGGGTCGGGGACGCTGGGCGGTGCGGTGAATGGCGTGACGCCGACCGGGCGCACCGCCGAGGGCTTTTACCTGCGCGGCGATGTCGGCAGCTTCGACAGCTATCGCGGACTCGTCTCGGCGGGTGTCGCGAGCGACCGGGTCGATGGCTGGGCGGCGATCAGCGCCGACACGTCGGACGGCGATCGCGATCATGTGAAGCGGCGGAGCTTTCGCTTCCACGGCAATGTCGGGCTGAAATTCAGCGATACGGTCTCCACTCGTTTCTACGCCAGCTACAATGACATCAAACAGGAAATCCCCGGTGCGCTGACCTTTGACCAGGCGCTGACCACGCCGCGGGCGGCCAGCGCGGCGGCGGTGGCAGGGGATCAGGCGCGTGACATCGTATCGCTGCGCCTCCAGAACCGCACATCCTTCGATTGGGGTGCGTTCCGGCTCGACGTGGGGGGCTTCGTCAACGCGAAGTCGCTTTATCACCCGATCTTTCAGGTGATCGACCAGGATTCGGTCGATCTTGGCGGCTTTTTCCGCGCCGATTATGCGACGGGGCCGGTCGAGGTCACGCTGGGCGGCGAGCTGCGTCGCGGCAAGACGCGCGCGCGGCAGTTCGTCAATATCGCGGGGCGGACCGGCGCGCTGCTGTTCGACGCCGACCAGCGCGCGCGCACTGCAAATCTTTATGGCGAGGTGCGGGTGCGGCCGACCCGCCAGCTGACGTTGATCGCCGGGGGGGTATATGCCGACGGCTATCGCAAGCGCGACGTCAAATTGTCGACCGCGCTCGACGGCGGAATATCCTTCGATGCCTTTTCGCCCAAATTCGGCCTGTTGTTTGAACCGGGCGAGACGGTGCAATTCTTTGCCAACTATAGTCGGTCAGCCGAATTTCCCGGTTTCGGCGAAGTGTTCCAGAATATCGGAACGCCGCCGATCAGCCAGGTCGTGTCGACAATCCGGCCGCAGCGCGCCTGGACGGCTGAAATCGGCACACGCGGCACGCTGGGTATCGTGACCTGGGATCTCGCGCTCTATCGCGCGACGTTGAAGGGCGAGCTGCTGCAATTCACCACCAACGCCAGCGTTCCGGCGGCCACGTTCAACGCCGATCGCACGCTGCATCAGGGGGTCGAGGCGGGGCTGGAAATCGCTCCGACCGACTGGCTGCGCTTGCGGCAGGTCTATAGCTACAGCGACTTCCGTTTCCGCGATGACGACCAGTTCGGCAACAATCGCCTGCCGGTGGTGCCGCGTCACACCTATCGCGCCGAGTTGCGGATCGGCAGCGACGCGCTGCACATCGCGCCGAACGTCGAATGGGTGCCCGATGGGCCGTTTGCCGATTACCGCAACCTCGTTTCGACCCCCGGCTATGCGCTGATCGGCGTCACCGGCGGAGCGCGGGTCGCCGAAGGGGTCGACGCCTTTGTCGATGTCCGCAACATCACGGGCAAAAAGGCGATCGGCGACATCAGCGCCGCGATCACCGTGACGCCCCCCAATGTCTTGTCAGGGTCGGCGGTCTATTATCCGGTCGAACGCCGCGCGGTGTCCGCCGGCCTTCGCGCCCGGTTCTAAGAAGGGGCAGGGGATGACCGACAGCAACCGCATTCCGCTCTATCGCACGATCTGGCGCTGGCATTTCTATGCCGGGCTGTTCGTCATCCCCTTCGTGCTTGTCCTGTCGGCGACGGGCGCTGCCTATCTTTTCAAGCCGCAGCTCGATCGGTGGGAGGAACGCAGCTGGCGCGGCTTGCCTACGTCCGGCGCGGTCGATGCCGATGCACAGGTCGCCGCCGCACTCGCCGCCAATCCGGGCGCTAGCTTTCATTACTACCGCATTCCCGAAGCGCCGGGCGATGCGGCGGTCGTCCATATCGGCCTGCGGGGTGGAGGAATGCGCGATGTCGCGGTGTCACCCCAAGGAAAGGCAGTCGGCACGATCGATCCCGACCAGCGCATCTCGGCCTGGCTATCGCGTATTCATGGGAGCCTCTTGATCGGCCGCACCGGCAAGCTCCTCGTCGAATTCGCCGCAAGCTGGGCGATCGTGATGATCCTGACCGGCCTTTATCTGTGGTGGCCGCGCGGGCGCGGCGCGGCGGGGGTGGTATGGCCGCGCCTGTCGCTGGGCGGGCGTGCGGCGCTGCGCGATCTTCATGCCGTTACCGGCTTCTGGGTTTCGGGCCTCGCGCTGATCCTTCTCCTCACCGCGCTGCCCTGGACCGACGTGTGGGCGAGCGGTTTTCGCACGATCCGGGCCGAAATGGGCTGGGTGTCGGGGGTGCAGGATTGGAAGGGCGGAGCGAATCCGCATGCCGCCCACGATCATTCCATTATGGCAGCCACCAAGCCATCGGCGCCGCCGCCGCGGGCGCGGCTCGACTATATCCTGCTCCGCGCCCGCGCCGAGCAGATGCCCGCGCCCGCGATCATCCAGCCACCGGGCGCGCCCAACATGTTCGGCCCGCCCAACGGCAATGTCTGGACGCTGACCACGCTGACCCAGAACCGGCCGCAGGTCCGCAAGGTCAGCTATGATCCCGAAACCAGCCTCGAAGTCGCGCGCAGCGGTTTCGCTGACAAACATGTCATCGACCGGGCGGTCGGTTATGGAATCGCTTGGCACGAAGGGCAGTTGTTCGGCCTCGCCAACCAGTTGATCGGCGTCGCGACCGCCGCGGCGCTTTTCACCCTCGCCATTTCGGGCTTTCTTCTGTGGCGTCGGCGTCGGCCCGGCGATGCGCTCGGTGCCCCGCCTGCACAGCGCGATCCCGCGAAGCTTCGCGGCGTTGCAGCGCTGATTCTGGTCCTCGCGGCGTTATTGCCCTTGCTCGCCGCTTCGCTGATCCTGCTCTGGATCGCCGAGCGGCTGGTTCTGCCGCGGCTGCCGCGCGCCGCACGCTGGCTCGGCGTTGCGGCACAGGCCTCGCCGCGCCTATAGCGGGCGGCATGATCCCTGTCCTTCGCCTGCTGATCGCGCTCGCCGGGCTGTTGCTGACGCCCGCTGGGGCGGCCGCGGCGCGGGGGCCGGTCGTGCTTGCGGCGGCGAGCCTCCAGGAGTCGCTTTCCGAAGCGGCAAGCGTCTGGGCGGCGCGGGGGCATCCGAAACCCGTGCTGTCCTTCGCCGCCTCGTCGGCGCTCGCGCGGCAGGTCATCGCCGGGGCGCCCGCCGACCTCTTTCTGTCGGCCGACGCGCCATGGATGGATGCGGTGGCGAAGGCAGGAAGGCTCCGCGCGGGCACGCGCACGACCCTGATCGCCAACCGGCTGGTGCTGATCGCCCCCGCGCGCAGCACCGTCCGGCTGACCCCGGCGCGCGGCTTTCCGCTTGGCCGCGCGCTCGGCTCCGGCCGTCTCGCCATGGCGGACCCCGAGGCGGTGCCTGCGGGCCGTTATGCGAAGGCAGCGCTCGCGCATCTCGGCGTCTGGCGCAGCGTCGCGGCGCGGATCGCGCCCGCCGAAAATGTTCGCGCCGCGCTGGCGCTGGTCGAGCGCGGCGCCGCGCCGCTCGGCATCGTCTATGCGACCGACGCGCGCGCGTCGAAAACGGTGCGCGTCCTCGGCACCTTTCCCGCGGCCAGCCACCCGCCGATCCGCTATCCGGTGGCGGTGCTGAAGGCATCGCGGCACCGCGATGCCGAGGCCTTCCGCGCCTTCCTCCTGTCAAAACAGGGTCGTGCGATTTTTGCGCGCCACGGCTTTTTGGCACCGTGATGCTGTCGCCTGAAGAATGGGGGATCGTCCTGCTGTCGCTCAAGGTCGGCGTCGTCGCCGTGCTCGCCACGCTTCCGATCGCCTTCCTGATCGCGTGGGTGCTCGCGCGCCATCGCTTCCCCGGCCGGATGCTCGTCGATGCACTCGTCCACCTGCCGCTCGTGCTGCCCCCTGTCGTCACCGGCTGGCTGTTGCTCATCGCCTTCGGCCCGCTTGGCCCCGTCGGCCGCTGGCTCGAAAGCTGGTTCGGCATGACGCTGATGTTCCGCTGGACCGGCGCGGCGCTGGCCGCGGCGATCATGGCGCTGCCGCTGATGGTGCGCGCGATGCGGCTGTCGATCGAGGCGATTGACCGGCGGCTGGAGGGGGCGGCGCGCACGCTGGGGGCCAGTCCCTGGCACAGTTTCTGGACGATCAGCCTGCCGCTCGCGCTCCCCGGCGTACTCGCCGCGCTGGTGCTCGGTTTCGCGCGCTCGATCGGCGAGTTCGGCGCGACGATCACCTTCGTCTCGAACATCCCCGGCGAAACGCGCACCTTGCCGCTCGCCATCTACGCGGCGCTGCAAGTTCCCGGCGGGGAAGCAGCGGTGACGCGGCTTGCGCTCCTCTCGGTCGCGCTCTCGCTCGGTGCGCTGGTCCTTTCCGAATGGCTCGTCCGCCGCACGCACGGCGCAAGGCACCGGCATGGCGATTGATATCGACATCTCCCGCCGCCTTGGCGATCGGATGATCGCTGCCCGCTTCGTTGCCGGACCTGGCCTGACCGCGCTGTTCGGCCCGTCGGGCGCGGGCAAAACGAGCATTCTCAATATGGTCGCCGGGCTGCTAAAACCCGATCGCGGCCATATTCGCATCGGCGACCGTACGCTGTTCGGCGACGGGATCGACCTGCCGCCGGAGGCGCGCCGCGTCGGATATGTTTTTCAGGACGGGCGGCTGTTTCCGCATCGCCGGGTGCGCGCGAACCTGCTTTACGGACATCATCTTGCCGGTCCCGCCGATCGCTGGATGGGGTTGGACGAAGCGGCGCAATTTCTCGGCATCGGCGATTTGCTCGACCGCTGGCCGCACAGCCTGTCGGGGGGTGAGGCTCAGCGCGTCGCGATCGGCCGCGCCTTGCTCGCGGGCCCCGAAATCCTGCTGATGGACGAACCGCTCTCATCGCTCGACGCTGCGCGGCGCGGCGATATCATGGTGGTGATCGAACGGATTCGCGACGAACTCAAACTGCCGATCCTGTATGTCAGCCATGATCGCGTCGAGGTCGACCGGCTCGCAACGTCGGTCGTGACGATTGGCGAATAAAGTTTCACTTGAAACCATTTTGATGATAGAAGCTGTCATATGGAAAGCCAATTCACCCACGTCCACGATACGCCGCCGCCGGGTGCCGCGGCCGACTGGACGATTCCCCAAAATTGGGATGCCTTCACCGCCGACGAACATGCGATGTGGGACCGCCTGTTCGCGCGCCAGTCGGACATGCTGCCGGGCCGGGCCGCCGACGCCTTCCTGCGCGGGATCGACGTGCTGCGGCTCGAAAAGCCGGGCATTCCCGATTATCGCGAACTCAACGCCCGCCTGATGGCGGCCACGGGGTGGCAGGTGATCGCGGTGCCGGGGCTCGTCCCCGACGAAGTGTTTTTCGACCATCTTGCGAACCGGCGTTTTCCCGCGGGCAATTTCATCCGCACGCCGCAGCAACTGGACTATCTTCAGGAACCCGACGTTTTCCACGACGTGTTCGGTCACGTCCCGATGCTCGCCGACCCGGTGTTCGCCGATTATATGGTCGCTTATGGCGAAGGGGGGTTGCGCAGCCTGAAGTTCGACGCGTTGAAACAGCTTGCACGGCTTTACTGGTATACGGTCGAATTCGGCCTGATCCGTGAAGCCGGTGGGCTGCGCATCTATGGCGCGGGCATCGTGTCGTCTTTTGCCGAAAGCGTCTTCGCACTCGATTCGGACAGCCCGAACCGCATCGGCTTCGACCTTTCGCGGGTGATGCGCACTGATTACCGGATCGACGATTTCCAGCAGAATTATTTCGTCATCGACAGCCTGGACCAGCTGCTCGATACGACGGTCAACACCGATTTTGCGCCGCTCTACGTCAAAAATGCCGCGCTGCCGCCGATCCCGATCGCCGATATTCTGCCGGGCGACGAGGTGATCACGCGCGGCACGCAGGAGTATGCGCTCGCAAAGAGCGGCTGACCTTCACTCGCCGCTTTTGCGGACGGTCGTAACCAGCTGGCGCCGTTGTTGATATGCCTCGCGATCGGCCGGCACGGTGTAGATCCCGCGCAGTAACGCCGCGTCATGGCGCGACAATTCGCGGCGCTCTGTTTCGCTGTCAAACAGCGCCAGGATCGACTCCTTTGGTGGCGGCGGATTGCTCCGGAACTCGGCGAGCGCGACCATCGCGGCATAGGATGCGACCGAATCGAGCGGGGTGCCTTCGGCCTGCTCGACGTCGATCACGATGGTCGCCGTTTGCAGCGCCCGAACGACCTGCGTGCTGACGATGCTGCTGTTGTAAAGCTTCACATAAAAATCGCTGATCGGCATCCCGTCGCGGCTCTCGTCGCGCGTCGTATACCACCAGCGGATCGCGCCCGTCCCATCGAGCACCCGGTCGCGCGCCACCGGCGCCAGCTCGGCGAATTGTTCGGGCGCCTTGCGGCGCACCGCACGCGCCAGGTTTCGGCCGTCGGAACTGAAAGCGATGACGATATTGGCCTGGCAATCCGCCGCTGCGACAGGCGCGCCGGCCGCGGTGGCGACGGTGCGAACGCGCGCGTTGACAATGGCCGCGACCGTGTCGTCGACCCCGACCGTGCGCGGGCAAACGGGATCGACCCAGCGCGCGAGCGGCTTGAGCTGCACGACTCCGGCACGGCGAACATATTCGGACGCGCGCTTCTTTGCTTCGCCGCGGGTCAGCGGCGTTCCTTCGACGATGATCGCATCGGGATCGTCGCCGGCAATGGGGGCGGCGGCGAGCAGGGCGATGGCGGCAAACAGGGTCATGGCCGATTCCTCCTGATGTCTGGCATCAGGTTAGCAAATCGTCGGGATATTTCCAGCGTTTAGCTTACCAGCTACCGAAACTGGCGTCCGAGGGACTTGCGCGGTGCAACGCGCGCTCCTTGCGGCGCCAGCCATAGCGGCGGCGCTTGACCAGCAGCAGGCACGGCCATTCGGCGCTGCCCCCGCGCGCGGCGAGGCGGAAACCCTGCGCGCGATAGGCGGCGAGCACCGGCTCCATCTGCCGCGCGATCAGCCCGGCGAGGATCGCGTGACCGCCGGGCGCGGTCGCGGCGGCGATGTCGGGGGCGAGGGTGATCAGCGGCCCCGCGAGGATATTCGCGATGACCAGGTCATAGGGCGCGCGGTGGCGGATCGACGGATGATCGGTTCCCGGCGCGACGGCCAGCGCCAGGCGGCCGCCGCTGCGGCCCAGTGGGACGCCGTTGATCCCCGCATTGTCGCGCGTCACGAAAATGCTCGCGGGGTCGATATCCGATGCGATCGTTTTCGCCCGCGGCCACAGCGCCATCGCGGCAAAGGCAAGCAGGCCGGTGCCGGTGCCGATGTCGGCGATATTGCGCGGGCTTGCGCCGACTCGCGCCAGCCGGTCGAGCATCGCGAGACATCCTGCGGTCGTGTCGTGGCCGCCGGTTCCGAACGCCTGGCTTGCGTCGATCAGAAAGGGGGTGCAGTCGGCGGGAACCTGGCCTGCATGGCTGCTCGTATGGACGAAGAAGCGGCCGGCCCGCACGGGCTCCAGCCCCTGCTGGCTCAACGTCACCCAATCCTCTTCGGGCAATTCGCTGACCGTCGGCTTCGTGCCCTTGGCGCTCGGGATCAGCGCCTGCAATAGGGTCAGCAGTGCAGGCGCCGGTTTGTCGTCGACATAGGCATCGAGTTGCCATTCGCCCGCATCCTCGTCGATCTCGCGCGTCACGACGACGGGCGCCGCGGCCAGCGCGTCGAGTTCGGGGATTTCGCCCGACAGCGCCTCGGCCTCGTCGCGCGTGCAGGGGAGCGATATGATCCAGCTCATCGCTTACCGCACATAGCTGGCACCGTTTACGTCGAGCACGGCGCCGGTCATCGACGCGGGGGCCTCCAGCGCGCACCAGCGCGCCATTTCACCGACTTCGTCGGGCATCGCGACCCGGCCCAGCGGAATATCGGCGAGCAATTTGTCGCCGCCGCGGCTCGCCAGATAATCGTCGGCCATGCCGGTCATCGTAAAGCCGGGGCAGATCGCAAAGGCGAGGATGCCGTCCTTGGCATAGGCACGCGCGATCGTCTTGGTCATCGCGACCATGCCCGATTTCGACGCCGCATAATGCCAATGCGCGGGGCTGTCGCCGCGATAGGCGGCGCGGCTTGCGATATTGACGATGCGGCCGCCCGACTGGCGGCGTTGCCAATGCAATATGGCAAGGCGGCAAAGTTGCGCGCTCGCGGTCAGATTGACCTGCATCGTGCGGTTCCAATTCGCCAGCCAGTCGATATCGGCCGCCTCGATCGGATTCGCCTCGAACACCCCGGCATTGTTGACGAGCACGTCGACACGGCCGTCCAGCCGGTCGAGGCTAGCCTGCCACAGCCGGTCGGGGACCGCGGGGTCGGACAGGTCGCCATCGGCGCTCGACAGCGCGACAAGCTTGGCCGCATCGGTGGTGAGCGCCTCGGCGATTGCGGCGCCAATGCCGCGGCTGGCGCCGGTGATCAGGATGTGCGTCGTCATGCCCCCGCCTTAGGCAGCGGGGCAGGGCTTGCCAAGTTACAGCGGCCCATCAACCGCCGTCATCCCGGCGAAGGCCGGGATCTCGTCGGTGCGCAGGAGGGCGAGGGTGAGATCCCGGCCTTCGCCAGGATGACGTTAAAAGAGGACAGGCGAACCTACGCAACCCGGCGACTGAACTCGCTCGCGGCCTGTTCCAGCTGTTGCAACCGGCCGCCCATCTTGGCGAATTCCTGGCTCAGCACGCTGATCTCGTTCGCAACCATGCCCGAATCGTTGCGGATGCTCGCGATGGTCGATGACATCGAATCGGCGGCCAGCGCGGTTTCGTCGACCGCGGCGGTGATCGAGGTGACGGTTTGCGCCTGCGCGTCCATCGCGTCGCGGATGCGCTGCGCCGAACTTTGCACCTCGACGATCGTCTGCTGGATCGACTGGTTCGCCGATACCGATCCGCGCGTTGCTTGCTGGATCGCGGCGATCTTGCCCGCGATATCGTCGGTCGCGCGTGCGGTCTCGTTGGCGAGGCTTTTGACCTCCTGCGCGACAACGGCAAAGCCGCGGCCCGATTCGCCCGCGCGGGCAGCCTCGATCGTCGCGTTGAGCGCGAGGAGGTTGGTCTGTCCGGCGATTTCACGGATCAGGCCCAAAATGGATTCGATCGATTCGGCGTGATGCGACAGCGTCGCCGACATCGCGACCGCTTCGCCCGCCTGTTCGGATGCGCGCGTTGCGACGCTGGCCGACGCTTCGACTTCGCTGCGCGCATCCTCGATTGCGCGGATCAGTCCGGCTGCGGTCGAGGCGGCTTCGCGCATCGCCATGGCCGATTGTTCCGACGCCGCGGCAACTTCGCTCGTCTTCGCGATCATGCCCTTGGCGGCCATATCGGCGGACGCGGCCTGCTTGGCGAGTTGTTCGCGCACCCCGTCGGTGTCCTGCACCAGCGACGCGATCGAGCGGTCGAAATCGCCCGCCAGCGTCTGTCGCTCGCTCGACACGACGGCGCGATCTAGCTTTTGCGCATAGCGCTGCATGATGTCGAATTCGAGCAGCGCGAGCCGGTTTATCGCGCTCGTCAGCCGCGCGAGCCGTTCGGCGTCGCCGCTGCACGCCGCGACGACATATTCGATGGTCAGGCGCTGGCTTTCGGCGATGCACGACATCACCGACGCCAGCGGCAATTTTACCCGCCGCGCCATATGCGTGTTCTGGCACGCGATCGTCGCGACCTCCTGCCCGGCGGCATCGGCATATTTGACCGACGTGTGTCGCGCGCTGCCGCGAATATAGGATTCGAGAAGCTCGCCCTCGACCTTGCGATCGACGCTGGGAAGGCGATTGAATGCGTCCCAATAGGCGCGCGCAACCGCATCCTCGCGCCCGGCGATAATCAAGTGGATTTCGGCGCCGCAAGCAGCGAGTTGGCCGTCGAGATCATAATAGGGAAAGCGTTCCGACATCAAAATCGGGTCGATCTGCTGCTTATGAATCGGATTTTCCTTCACCATGATCCTGCTTCCCTGATCGATCCCAACAGACGCGCGGGTCTGCTGCCCGCATTCATCCCGCGAAACTGGTGGACGGAATATGCGGCGGAAAGGGTAAAGGCAGCGTTAACCAGCCAGGCGCTTCCGCGGGGTCAGCGGCGCTCGTCGCCGCTCGATGGCATGGGCACCGGATAACCCTCGAACGCCTTGATCGTGCGCAGCGCAAAGGCGCTGTGCATTGCGGCCACGCCCGGCAGGCGCGACAGGCAGTGGCGGTGCAGCCGATCGAAATCGGCGACATTGCGCGCCGCGACGCGCAGCCGATAATCGGACGCACCGGACAACAGCTGGCATTCGAGGATTTCGTCGAAACTCTTTACCGCACTCTCGAACGCGGTCAGCGCCTCTTCGCTCTGCGAGGTCAGGCTGATATCGACGAACACGTCGAGGCCGAGCCCGATCCGGTCGGGGGCGAGCCTGGCCGTATAGCCGGTAATGATGCCCGCCGCCTCCAGCGCCCGGATGCGGCGGTGACACGCCGATGCCGACAGCCCGACGATGTCGCCGAGTTCGGCAGCAGGCCGTGGGCCCGTTCGTTGCAGCAAGTCGAGCAGCTTTGCGTCGATACGATCCATTATCGTGCGTCCTTGGCGATATTCACGCATAATCTGTGCGTATCACTCGCGAATCCGCACGGTATATGCAAGCACCTCGCAGGGCTTTTCTGCTAAAAGCGCCGACAAGTTTTCGGCGGCCAATGTCGATCGCCGATGACATCCATATTCGGAGAGCGACCATGATCATCGGCACCCCCAAGGAAATCAAGAACCATGAATATCGGGTCGGCCTGACCCCCGAAAGCGCGCGCGAACTGGTCGTCCACGGCCACCGCGTGCTGGTTCAGACCGGCGCGGGCGAGGGGATTGGCGCGCACGACCGTTATTATGTCGAGGCGGGTGCCGAAATCGTGGCGACCGCCGAAGAGATTTTCGCGACCTGCGACATGGTCGTGAAAGTCAAGGAACCGCAGCCCGGCGAGCGCGCGATGCTGCGCCCCGGCCAGATTCTCTACACCTATCTTCACCTTGCCCCCGACCCCGATCAGACGCGCGACCTGATGAAATCGGGCGCGGTGTGCATCGCCTATGAAACCGTCACCAGCCCGCACGGCGGCCTGCCGCTCTTGAAGCCGATGAGCCAGGTCGCGGGCCGCATGTCGATCCAGGCCGGTGCGACCGCGCTCGAAAAGGCACATGGCGGCCGCGGCGTGCTATTGGGCGGCGTTCCCGGCGTCGCGCCGGGCAAGGTGTGCGTGATCGGCGGCGGCGTCGTCGGCTTCAACGCCGCGCAGATGGCCGCGGGCCTTGGCGCCGACGTCACCATCCTTGACCGCGACCCCGAAGTGCTCGAACGCGTCGGCACCTTTTTCGAGGCGCGCGCCAAGACGCGCTTCTCGAACCGCGCCAACCTGGCCGAATGCGTGGCAGAGGCCGACCTGGTCATCGGCGCGGTGCTGATCCCCGGCGCCGAAGCGCCGAAGCTCGTCACACGCGACATGCTCGGCACGATGCGCCCCGGCTCGGTGCTCGTCGATGTCGCGATCGACCAGGGCGGCTGCTTCGAGACGAGCCATGCGACGACCCACGCCGATCCGACTTATGTGGTCGACGGAATCGTTCATTATGCGGTCGCCAACATGCCCGGCGCGGTCGCGCGCACCAGCACCTATGCGCTCAACAACGTTACCCTGCCGCACGCGCTGCGCATCGCCGACCTCGGCTGGCAGGAAGCGTTGCGCCGCGACGTGCATCTTGCGCAGGGTTTGAACGTTTGGAATGGTAAGGTGACGTTCGAGGCCGTAGCGGAGGCGATCGGAACCGATTATGTGCCTGTCGAACAGGCGCTCGCCTGACGATAAGGATAGTGAAAGACGATGACCGATCAAGTGCCCCCTCCCCCGCCGCCGCAGGGCGACGACATGGAAGAAGAAAATGAGGTGCTGCGCGCCGCCCGCGAGCTGCGCCAGCAGCGCGAGGCGGCCGATGCCGCCGAAGCCGCCGACAAGGAAGCGGCGAAGGGCAAGCGCGGATGGAAAACCGCCGCCGCGGCGGGCCTCGGCATCGGTTCGGCCGCGGTGATCGCGGCGCTGCTCTACGCGAACCGCGGCAAGATCAAGTGACGCCTTTTGCCGCGCGCCGAAGGCGCGGGGTGCAAAAGCGATCGATCCCGGCCAGCGCCGGGAAGGGAAGGGCGGCTACGGCCGCCCTTTTCGCGCGCGCCTGATGTCGGCTTTGGGGTGGGGAGGATTTTATGGCCGCTCTCCGTCGCAACCCGTCTTTCGTCACGAAACCATGCGAATTATTCCCCAAGGCTCCTAAGCAATTGCATATCGCGGCGGGAAGGCTTAACCGGCACCGCATCGACCGTTTAGAGTCAAGACAGGGCTGATATGGCTGGCAACGAACCGAGTGCGCGTCCGCGCTCCCCGCATCTGCAGGTATATAAATGGGGCCCCGCGATGGCGGTCTCGATCCTTCACCGCGTCAGCGGCGACGGTCTGGCGATCGTCGGCGCGGGGATGTTCCTCTGGTGGCTCGGCGCGCTCGCCGCGGGGCCCGATGCCTATGCGGCGTTTGTCGCCTGCGTGTGGCACGACCCCGACGCCGGGACGTTCCACCAGATCACCAATATCCTCGGCAAGGTCGTGTTGATCGGCCTGACCTGGGCCTTTTTCCAGCATCTCTTTTCGGGGCTGCGCCACTTCGTGCTCGACACGGGCGCGGGTTACGAGCTCAAGAGCAACAAGCTCTGGTCGACCCTCGTGATCGTCGGCGGCGTTCTCGCGACCGCCGTGACCTGGCTCTATAT
>NZ_MIAM01000009.1:0-13099 GCF_001830555.1 Sphingopyxis sp. RIFCSPHIGHO2_12_FULL_65_19
CGCTGGGACGGTCCCGCCATATGGGCCTGGAAAACGTCCGGCGTCGCGCTGCTCGCGGCATGGGCGGCCGCAAATGCGCGCGGCCGCGATGGCTGGATGATCGCCGCGGCGCTTGGCTTTGGCGCGCTGGGCGATTGGCTGCTCGACGCGGCAGGGCTGATGCAGGGGGCGGCGGCGTTCGCCGTGGGTCATGCGATTGCGATTACGCTGTATCTTGGCAATCGGCGCGCTGCGATGACGCGGTCGCAGGCCCTGCTGGTGTTCGCGGTGGTGCCGCTTGCGCTGCTGGTGGCATGGGGGCTGACAAGACATGCCGAGCCCGCCCAAATGAGTGCCGCGATCGGCTACACCGCGATCGTTGCGCTGATGGCGGCCACGGCCTGGGCGAGCCGGTTCCCGCGGTATCGGACGGGCATCGGCGCGATGATCTTCCTCGCCAGCGATTTGTTCATCTTTGCGGGTGAGGGCGGGGCATTGTCCAAAGACATCACCATGTGGTTTGTCTGGCCGCTCTATTTTGCGGGACAGGCGCTCATCGCATGGGGAGTTGTGGCAACGCTGGCGAGCGAAACGGCCAAGCGCTGAAACGCGTCGCCATCGACCGCAACGATTCTACCCGGCTCCGCCCCACGCCGCGATCGTGGTGCGATGGAGCAGCCGGTCGTAGCCATCATAGCCGCCGGTCGCGCGGTGAAGTACCGAGCGGTTGTCCCACATGACCAGCATGTCGGGCTCCCATTCATGCACGTAGCGAAACTCTTCGCGGCCCTGCCACTGGATGAGGTCATAGAGCAAAGGCAGGGCGTCGCCGTCGTCCATGCCGTCGAAGCCGATGATATAGCCCGCGCAACCGAACAGCCCCAGGCGCCCCGTTTCGGGGTGCGCGCGAACGAAAGGATGGCGCTGCGTGTCGAGCGCATCGTCGCTCGAAAGGATGTCCATGCTGCGGTTCTTGTCGTTCGCGCCATACATGCCCGACGGAGCGTAGCCGGCGCGGGCGCTGTGGATCGCCTGAAGCCCCTCGACACGCGCCCGAAGATCGGTGGGCATCGCATCGAGCGCGGCGTGCTGGTTCGCAAATTCGGTTTTGCCGCCGACGGGCGAGATGGTGATGCCGAACAGGCAGGTGCCGGCAGGCGGCCGCGCCTGAAAACTCCAGTCGCTGTGCCAGTTTTCGGCGAAAAGCGGCGCGGTCTCGTCGGCCTTGCGCTTGACCGCGATGATATGGTCGCGGCCAGGGATCGGGCGAATGAATGGATCGTCGCCGAAGCCGCCGAAATAGCCGGTGAAGCGTTCAAGATCATCTTCGTTCATCGCCTGGCCGGGAAAGACGAGGACATGGTGGTGGAGCCATGCGGCGCGGATTTCGGCGATGGTCCCCGCATCAAGCGGCTGGGTGAGGTCGACGCCGCCGATGCGGGCGCCGCAGGATTGCCCGCTGGCGGTTATCGAAATCGTCATCGGGCGATGCTGCGCCGATTGCGGTCCGTCGTCAATCGCGCGCGGCAGGTCGCCCCGAAACCTCGCCGAGTCGATTGCGGTGCGGCGTTTCTGGGCTGGCAGTTCAGCGAGGCGCCATCTTTTCGCCCTTAATCTTGTGCGCGGGGACCAATATGGAGAAGACCGATGTTCCTGTTCAAAAGACTGGCGTTGACCGCGTTGATCGGTGCCAGCGCCCTGGCCGCGCTGCCCGTCGAAGCCGACGCCCGCGACCGCCATCACCGCCATTCCTATTACGGCCACCGCGACAATGACCGATATCGCGATTACCGCCGCGATTATCGGCGTGACTATCGCCGCGATTATCGCCGCAGCCATTATCGCGATCGGCGCTATTATTGCCGACGCGGCAGCGGGACGACCGGGCTGATCATCGGCGGTGCTGCCGGCGCGTTGCTCGGCCGCGAAGTCGATCGTTACGGCGACCGGGTTCCGGGCACCATTATCGGCGGCGCCGCCGGGGCGCTGATCGGGCGCGAGATCGATCGTGGCGGTCGTCGCTGCTAAGCGAACCGGCCATCCGGGGCCACGCTTGCGCCGCGCGGCCACCGGGCTGCGTCGGTGCGGCGGTGGTCGATCGCGAGCAGGGTGATTGCGGTCGATCAATAAGGCGGTAAGGTGGACCTTCCGGCAGCGGCCGTGATCGCTACCCGACAGGGAGGTCGCAGATGAAAAAGTTGACGAAGTTTGTGGCGGCGGCCAGTTTAGGCTTCGCGCTCGCCGCGCTTCCCGTCGCGGGGATCGCCGCGCTTCAGAAGGGTGCGAAGGCGCCCGACTTCACGCTGAACGCGGCGAAGGGCGGCAAGCCTTTTGCCTTGTCGCTGAAGCAGACGCTGCGTAGCGGCCCGGTTGTGCTCTATTTCTTTCCAGCGGCTTTTACGCCCGGCTGCACGATCGAGGCCCATCTGTTTGCGGAGGCCAGCGACGATTTCGGTCGATTGGGCGCGCGCGTCGTTGGCGTGACGGCGGGCAATATCGACCGTGTTGCGGAATTTTCAAAATCCGAATGCCGTGACAAATTTGCGGTTGCGGCCGACCCCGGCGCGAAGGTCGCAGCAAAATATGACAGCGTGATCCAGCGTCCCGGCCAGCCCGCGATTTCCAGCCGCACCTCTTATGTCATCGCGCCGAACGGCACGATCTTGTTGAGCTACACCGACCCCAAGCCGCAAGCGCATATCGAAAAGAGCATGGCGGCCGTGCGCGCGTGGAGAGCAAGCCGTCGTTGACCGCCATTTGCGCACAAGGACGCCCATCCGGGAGCCACGCAAGAATATGGTCCTGAGAAGGGCAACGGCTCATCGTTGAACGAGCCCTTCGCAGCAGGCGATGGATCAATCGCGCTTTTGCAGGCTTACCACCGCGTGGATCGGTAGTTCGGCGTAGATGTGCGGGAAGAGCTCGCCCCCGCGCGCCGGTTCCCAGCGGATCGCGTCGCCCAGGAGAAGCAAGTCCACCTCGGCGATCATCAGGCAAGATTGCCCGGCGAAATATTTGGCAATCGTCGCTTCCAGCTGTTCAGCGGTCGACAGGTGGATATAGCCGTCGGCTATATCCGCCGGAGCGCCGCGGAACACGCGTTCGCGCTCGAAATCCGCCCATTGCTGCTGGGTCAGCACCTTGAAGGCCGTCGACGCGGTCATTCGGGCGCCGCTTCGCTGGGCGTTTCGGTTTCGGCAGCAACAATGTCCCCGGCTTCCACGCCTTCACCTTCGTCCTCGTCGCTATCCTCGATCAGCGCCGCCGAGACGACATGCTCGTCCTTCGCGACATCGAACAGCCGGACGCCCGCCGAACCGCGACCGATGACACGCATCGAATCGAGGCCCATCCGGATCAGTTTCGCCTGATCGGTCACCAGCATCAGCTGATGCACCTTGGTCGCCGGGAAGCTGGCGACAACCGGGCCATTGCGAGCGATATTGTCGATGTTGGTGATGCCCTGACCCCCGCGTCCCGTGCGGCGATACTCATAGGCCGACGACAGCTTGCCATAACCATTGGCGCAGACGGTAAGGATGAACTGTTCGCTGGCGGCGAGTTCGGCCATCCGGTCTCCCGGCAGGGTCGGTTCATTCTCATTATCTTTCCACGGCGCCGCGCGCAGATAGGCCTCGCGCTCGTCCATCGTGGTGCCTACGCGGTGCAGGATCGAAAGCGAGATGACCTCGTCCCCATCCGCCAGCCGCATACCGCGCACGCCGGTCGAATTGCGGCTCTGAAACTCGCGAACGTCGTCGCCGGCAAAGCGGATCGCCTTGCCCTGCCGCGTCGCGAGCAGAACATCGTCGCTTTCGTCGAGCAGCGCGACGCCGATCAGGCGGTCGTCCTCGTCCCCGCCCTCGAACTTCATCGCGATCTTGCCATTGGAGGGGACGTTCGTGAAAGCGTCCATGCTGTTACGCCGCACGCTGCCTTTCGCGGTTGCGAACATGACGTGCAGCTTACCCCATTCGGTCTCATCCTCGGGCAGCGGCAGCACGGTCGAGATCGTCTCGTCCTTGCCGAGCGGCAGGAGGTTTATCATCGGACGCCCGCGTGTCGCAGGCCCGCCTTCCGGCAGGCGCCACACCTTCATGCGATAGACCTTGCCGGCGGTGGAGAAGAACAGGACCGGCGTGTGCGTCGAGGTGACGAACAATTCGGTGACGACATCCTCGTCCTTGGTCGCCATCCCCGCGCGGCCCTTGCCGCCGCGGCGCTGCGCGCGGAAGGTGTCGAGCGGGGTGCGCTTGATATAGCCGTCGAGGGTGACGGTGACGACCATCTCCTCGCGCTCGATCAGATCCTCGTCGTCGATGCCGTCGGCGGCTGGCGCAACGAGCGTTCGGCGCGGCGTTGCGAATTCCTCGCGCACCGCGACCAGTTCCTCGCGCATCACCGCATAGAGTTTTTCGCGATCGGCGAGGATCGACAGCAGCTCCTCGATCTCGGCCGCCAGTTCGCCGAGTTCCTTGCCGATTTCATCGCGGCCAAGTGCGGTCAGGCGGTGCAGGCGCAAGTCGAGGATCGCCTTCACCTGAATTTCGGACAGGCGATAAGTCGCGCTGTCTTCCATCTCGCCCTCGATCGCCTCGACCAGGCGGATATAGGGCGCGATATCACCGATCGGCCATTCGCGCGCGAGCAGTGCTTCGCGCGCCGCCGCCGGGCTGGGCGACCCGCGGATGATGCGGACGACTTCGTCGAGGTTGCTGACCGCCACGACGAGCCCGAGCAAGATATGCGCACGGTCGCGCGCCTTCGCGAGCTCGAATTTGCAGCGACGGGTGATCACCTCTTCGCGGAAGGTGATGAACGCCTCGAGGATCGGCTTCAGCCCCATCATTTCGGGGCGCCCGCCGCGGATCGCGAGCATGTTGGCGGGGAAGCTCGACTGTGCCGGGGTGTGGCGCCACAGCTGGTTCAGCACGACCTCTGCGGTGGCGTCGCGCTTCAATTCGATGACGACGCGCACGCCTTCGCGGTTCGATTCGTCGCGGATGTCGGCGACACCCTCAATGCGCTTGTCGCGCGCGGCTTCGGCGATTTTCTCGACAAGACCCGATTTGCCCACCTGGAAGGGGATCGCGGTCAGCACGATCGACTGGCGATCGTTGCGTCCTTCCTCGATCATATAGTTCGAGCGCATCATGATCGAGCCGCGCCCGGTCGCATAGGCAAGCCGCGCGCCGCCCTGTCCCAGCATCGTCGCGCCGGTCGGAAAATCGGGGCCGGGAACGATTGCCATCAGTTCGTCGAGCGTGATTGCGGGATTGTCGATCGTCGCAAGCGTCGCGTCGATCACTTCGCCCAGGTTGTGCGGCGGGATGTTGGTCGCCATGCCGACCGCGATACCGCCAGCGCCATTGACGAGCAGGTTGGGGAAACGTGCCGGGAGCACGGTCGGCTCGTCACGGCTGGCGTCATAGTTCGGCTGGAAGTCGACGGTGTCCTTGTCGAGGTCGTTCAGCAGCACCATCGCGGTCTTGGCAAGGCGCGCTTCGGTGTAGCGCATCGATGCCGGCGGGTCGGGGTCCATCGAACCGAAATTGCCCTGACCGTCGATCAACGGCACGCGCAGCGACCAGTCCTGCGTCATGCGCGCGAGCGCGTCGTAGATCGCGCTGTCGCCGTGCGGGTGATAATTGCCCATCACGTCGCCGACGATCTTGGCCGACTTCTTGTACGGACGCCCTGGAACAAAGCCGCCTTCCTGCGCGGCATAGAGGATTCGGCGATGCACCGGTTTCAGCCCGTCGCGCACATCGGGAAGCGCGCGGCTGACGATCACGCTCATGGCGTAATCGAGATAGGACGTCTTCATTTCGTCGACGATGTTGATCGGCGACACGCCATCTTCGGGCGATTGCATAGGCGTATTTTCTTCGGTCAAGACCCGGCCTTTTTCTGCTCTTTCAGGAGATGAATTTGGCCTAGCCGATAGGGGCAGGAAAGACCAGCGATTCGGTCATTTTCCGGGCTTTTTTTTGCTGCGCCAAAAGGCGCGGAAAGTAGGCGGAAACGGGGGGTGGAAGCAGCATCGTCCGGCGCCATCGCGGGGCTTGCCAATCGCTTGTTCAGCCCTAAAGCTGCGCGCCGATGACCGCTGCTGAAAAACCCGTGCGCCGATGGCTTTGATCGCGCTGGTCGGCGCCAGCGAAATGCTGCCCGACGGGTCGCTCCGCGCGCTCGTCACGGTCGCGGGCGAAACGCTGATCGAACGGCAGGCGGCACGCCTTTCGGATGTGGGGGTGACGCATATCGCGGTCGCGGTGGCGGCGGTGCCGGCCGAGCTGCTGGCGACCTGCGACCGCATTCGCCGCCGCGGGGTGAAGGTGACACCCGTGCGCGCGGCGCCCGACCTGTTGGCGCTCGTCGAGGGCGACGACCGCATCATCCTGGTCGCCGATGGTCTGCGCGCTGGCGGGACGCATTATGCCGCAATCGCCCGGCCGGGGTCGCCGGCTATCCTCGTCACCGGCGACACCCCGTTGACCCAGGCATTCGAGCGGATTGACGCGACGCGGCGCTGGGGCGGGCTGGCGAGCATATCCGATGCGATGGTTGCCGAGCTCGCGGCGATGCCCGGTGAATGGGATATGATGCTGACGCTGCTCAGGCTTGCAGTGCAGTCGGGCGCGCGGCGGCTCTATTGCGAACCCGCGCTGTTTGAACAGGGGGAAATTGCCATCGTCGCCGACCGTCCGATGGCCGCGCTGATCGAGCAATCAAGCCTGCAACAGGTCGAATATGGCGGCATGGGGCTGGGGCGGTCGTCGATCATGATGCCGCTCATCCGGCTCGCCGGACCGCTGCTGGTCAAATCGCCGACGACGGCGCGATACCTGCCCTATATCACGGCGGCGCTGTGGGTGATCGTCGCCCTGTTGGCCGCAAGCGGATTGGCGGCGGCTGGCGCGATCGTCGCGATTTTGGGCGGGCTGGGATTGGCGGCGATGCGGTTCCTTTCGGCATTTCGCGCCGAAAGTGCGGGCCAGGATCGCGCGCGCGACGTGATCCGCAGTTTTGCGTGGTTGTTGCTCGCGATCTTTCCCTGGCTCGTGTCGCTCGCCGGGCCAGAGCATCGGATGCCGCCATTTTCGGAAGCCGCGCTGGCACCGTGCCTGGCGGCGACGATCCTGTTGGCGCGGTCGCTGTACGAGGATTCGGGCGAGAAGCGGCGGTTTCACTGGCTGCTCCCCGATGCCGACCAGTCGTGGATATTGCTCGCACCAGCGCTGATGTTCGGCTTTGCGCCGCTGATGTTCGCCATTCTCCCGTTGCTGGCGCTGTTCCAGATTCTGCTCTGGCTGCGGCTCGCGCGGCGCCCGGAAGCGCGCTAGAACAATGGCCTTGAAGGTTTAAGGCCTATTAACGCCATGCTGTTATTGGCGGATGCGCATGACTGAGTCCGTCTCCTCTCCCGGCATCGATCCGCCGTCGCCGACGCTGTCGGCGCGCCTGCGCGAGCTGGCGGATTATCTCGCCGCGCCCACCGCGGGGCGGCTGACCGAGGAGCAGCGCGCCCTGTCGCTGGGGATTGCCCGTCGGCTGGTCGTCGATCTTGCGGCAAGGCTCGATCCAGAGATTGATCCTGCCGCTTTGTGGGCCGAATGGCTGCGCGGCGGATTGCCCTGCGCATCACGGCTGGCAGGCATTTGTTTCGCCCGCGCCGAGGAACATCGCTGGCGCGAGCAATCGGCGCAGCGAACCAGCCCGCCGCCGCTTTTGTCCGAACCCGATGCCTCCAGCATCGAAACCCCCACGATCGGCGAAACCCCGTCCGAGGTCGAGCGCGCCTATCTGACGCTCCAGATCGCCGACCGCCGACGCTTCGATTCGCTCGGCAACCCGTCGCTGGCCGCCCCGGACATCGACGAAGAGGTTTTTCGCGCACTCCTGCTCGACATCGCGGCCTGGCGGCTGGCTGAAGTGAGCCAAGACCGCGCGCGCGCCAGCAAACTCGGCGACGCGGTGCGCGTCGCGACCGAGCAGCAAACGCGCGAAATGGGTATTACGCGAGCGGGGGTTGCCTTTTACAACGCGCTGGGCGCCACATTGCCGGACGCCGCGGCTGGCGCGATCGGGCGGCACGACTGGCCGACCTTGATCGCATTGGCTGCGGCGTGCCATCGCCGCGACTATGACGACATGGCGTTGGCGCTGCTGACAGCCGAAACGGCGGCGCTGCCATCGCTGCTGGCGCCGCTGCGCCTCGATCACGCGGCGCTGGCCCCGCTGGAGGCGTCGCTTGCGATGCTGCCCGCGCGGGCGGTCGGCGGGGCCGACTATGGCGATGCCCGGCTGGCGGAACGCGGCCAGTGAACGAACGCGTCATCCGCGGCCGGATAGACCGGGCAGGGGCGCTGGTCAGCGCCGACGCGCCGTTGCTGCGCCTGCAACAGCGGGCTGGCGCCGGGCTCGACAAACCGCTGGCGTTGCCGCACCTCGCACGCCTCGTCACGCTGGCGCAGCGGTTGCACCGCGACATCAGCCGCCCGCTTTACGCGGCCGATGACCATAGCGACATTCACGCCCTGGTGCGGATCACTCCCGATGCCGATGGCGCGAGCCTGGAGATCACCGATTGGCGCACCCGCCCGCTAGCGCAGCCGCAAATCCCGGCGATCGGGGAGGGCACCGCGATGCCGCGAAGCTGGACGTGGGAATGCGATCAGCAATTGCGCATTGTCGCGCTGCGCGCCGCGCCGGATGCTCCGCCGATCCCCACGGGGTGGGAGGCGCGTTCGCTGTCCGAATTGTTCGAGCTCCAGCCCGATGACGACGGGCGCTTTCCGGTCCTGCGGGCGCTGGCGCGGCAATCGCGTTTCGACGGGCAGCGCGTCCAAGCATCCGATATCGCGATGACGCTGTCAGGCGAGGCCTTGTTCGACGCGACGGGCCGGTTCACGGGCTTTCGCGGCTTGGCAGTTGCCGTCGACGCACCCACTTCGTCCGATACCAAGCCGGGCGGGGCGCTGGTCGATCCGGTGTTCGGATCGCTGCCATTGTCCGATCCGCAATTCGGACGCCGCATCGACGGCGCGCTGCGTGGACCGCTTAGCCGCATCATCGCCACGGCAGAGACGATTTCGGGCCAGTTCGACGGGCCCATCCGTGCGGATTATGCACGTTATGCAGGCGATATCGCCCACGCAGGACGGCATCTGCTGGGACTGGTCGACGATCTGGCCGATTTGCAGAATATCGAGCGGCCCGGATTCAAGGCCGCAGCCGACGAAATCGACCTGGGCGACCTGGCGCGCCGCGCGGTCGGGTTGCTGGGCATGAAGGCCGAAGAAAAGGGCATCCGTATCGACGCCCCGCGCACCGACGACAAGGCGCCCGCGACCGGCGAGTTCCGCCGCGTGTTGCAGGTGCTGCTGAACCTGCTGGGCAATGCGATCCGCTATTCGCCCGACGATTCGCAGATATGGATACGCGTCGACCGCGAAGGCGACCGTGCGATGGTGACCGTGGCCGACCAGGGACAGGGGATCGACGCCGAGCAACAGGCGGTGGTGTTCGAGAAATTCGAGCGGCTGGGCCGCACCGACAGCGGGGGGTCCGGGCTGGGGCTGTATATCGCGCGGCGACTGGCGCGCGCGATGGACGGCGACCTGACGGTGGATAGCGCGCCGGGGCAGGGAGCGCGATTCACGCTGAGCCTGCCGGCGCGGGATGTGGCTTAGAATATCGCTGCTGTATTGCGCGGCGTAGCCTATTCCAGATCGTCGGTCGTCAGGCTGTACCGGCAGACGATGCTCAATTCTCTCGGGTCATCGCGCATATAGGTTATCGAAGCACTGTCCTTCGTTCCGATCTGATCGCGACCGCACACCCGAACACCATCGACGCATGAGCTGGTCCAACCTGCGGCGTTCAGCGTCTTTTCGTTGGCCGCATTACGCAGAAAATAAGAGCTGAGGGTGACCGACAGTCGCTTGTCGCCCGGCTTTGTCGTCGGGCCAATGATCGTTAGAATAAGTTTGGAAGGGGTCGCCCCCAGAACCTTCACCCCGGCTGGCGCAAATTCGACCGATGAGATTTCGCCCAAAAATGCGGTGGCCGGCGACCCCGGCTTCTGGTTCACTACGGTGAGCGAACCCAATGATTGCATGGCCGCCTTGTGCGGCAAGGCGCACTCAAACGGGTTGGCTGCGGTCTGTGCCATGGCGGAGGCGGGCAAGGCGATGGCGGCCAGTGCCGTGATGCTGCAACGAATGAACATTTTTCGCCTCCGCAATAGCTTCTCGCGCGCTTAGCGCTTGTCGACCGGAACGAAGGGCCGGTGCGTCGGGCCGGTGTAGAGCTGGCGCGGGCGGCCGATTTTCTGCGCGGGGTCCGAGATCATCTCGTTCCACTGCGCGACCCAGCCGACGGTGCGGGCGAGAGCGAACAACGCGGTGAACATCGTCGTCGGGAAACCGATCGCCGACAGGATAACGCCCGAATAGAAATCGACGTTCGGAAACAGCTTCTTTTCAACGAAATAGGGGTCGTTCAGCGCCATTTCTTCGAGTTGCAGTGCGACCTCGAACACCGGGTCGTTGACCTTCAAAGCGTCGAACACCTCGCGCACCGTCTTTTGCATCACGGTCGCGCGCGGGTCGTAATTTTTGTAAACGCGGTGGCCGAAGCCCATCAGGCGGAACGGATCGTCCTTGTCCTTCGCCCGCGCGATATATTCGGGGATGCGTTCGGGACGGCCGATTTCGCGCAGCATGTTGAGCGCGGCGGACGGTCGAGGTCGACGCGTTCTGTTCATGGTCGGCATGGAGGATGAAGATGCGGTCGAGCGCGCGCTCGACGGCGGGAACGACCTCATATTCCTCGGCCGGGACGCCGAAGGTCATGCGCAGGAAATTGCCCGTGTAGCTGAGCTTGTTGTCGGGATAGACGAAGGGCTGGCCGACCGAATATTTGTAAGCCATCGCGGCGATCGTCGGCATTTTCGCGATCAGTCGGTGGCTGGCGATCATCCGCTGATGCGGATCGTGGATCTCGGTCGAGTCGTGATAGAAGGCGCTGAGCGCGCCGACGACGCCGCACATGATCGCCATCGGATGCGCGTCGCGGCGGAACCCGCGGTAAAAGGTCGCGAGCTGTTCGTGCAGCATCGTGTGGCGCGTGATCGTGTTGTCGAACGCGGCTAGTTCCTCGGCATTCGGCAGTTCGCCGTTGAGCAGCAGGTGGCAGACTTCCATGAAGCTCGAATGTTCGGCAAGATCGCCGATCGCGTAGCCGCGATGGAGCAGGATGCCTTCGTCACCGTCGATATAGGTGATCTGCGATTCGCAGCTCGCCGTCGAGGTGAAGCCGGGATCGTAGGTGAAGGCGCCCGTTTGCGCGTAGAATTTGCGGATATCGACTACGTCGGGTCCGACGGTGCCCGACAGGACAGGGCTGTCGACGGTCTTGTCGCCGAGCGTGATTTTTGCGGTGTCGGTCATATCTTGTTCCCTGTTCTGACAGCGGGGAGAGAGAGTGGTTACGCCCCTGCCGGATAATGTTGCGCTGCGTCAAGTCGGGCCAGACTGACATCTCGTCCCAGCAACAGCAGCACGTCGAAAATTCCCGGGGAAACGGTTCGGCCGGTTAATGCCGCGCGCAAAGGTTGCGCCAATTTACCTAGGCCCAGTTCGGCGGCTTCGGCTTCGGCGCGCACGGCGGCGTCCAGCTCTTCTGTTGTCCAGTCGTTCAGCCCGCGAAGTCGCTCTGTCACAGCGGCCAGCAGGCCTTCGGGCGCGGCCTTTAGCACTTCGATCGCCTTTTCGTCCACTGGCAACGGATCGGGCTGGAACAGGAAAACCGCGCCATCGGCGATTTCGTCGAGCGTCTTGGCGCGCGGTTTGAGCGCATCCATCGCCCGCGTCAGCAGGTCGCGATCATGTGTGTCCAGGGCACGCCCGACAAGTTTTTCGACGCGCGGCGCGACCAGTCCCGCCAGGCGCGCATCATCGGCTTCGCGGATATAATGGCCGTTCAGATTTTCGAGCTTTTTGAAATCGAAGCGCGATGGCGAGCGGCCGACATGGCCGAGATCGAACCATTGGGTCGCCTGTTCGCGGCTGATGATTTCATCGTCGCCATGGCCCCAGCCGAGGCGAAGGAGGTAATTGTTCACCGCTTCGGCCAGATAGCCCATTTCGTCGCGATAGGCGTCAACGCCGAGCGCGCCGTGCCGTTTCGACAATTTCGCGCCGTCGGCGCCATGAATCAGCGGCACGTGGGCGTAAACCGGCTCGCGCCATCCCATCGCGCGGATCAGGGCGAGCTGGCGGAACGCGTTGTTCAGATGGTCGTCGCCGCGGATGACGTGCGTGACCCCCATGTCATTGTCGTCGACGACGACGCTGAGCATATAGGTCGGGGTGCCGTCGCTGCGCAGCAGGATGAAGTCGTCGAGTTCGGCGTTCTGCACCGTAACCTCACCCTGTACCTTGTCGGCAATAGTCACCGCGCCATCCTGCGGCGCGCGGAGCCGGATGACATGCGGGACCGACGGGTCGCCATCGTCGCGGTCGCGCCAGGGGCTGCGGACGCGAAAGGGAAGGCGCTTTTCCTGCGCTTCGGCGCGCATCGCGGCGAGTTCGTCCTGCGTCAGGTAACAGCGATAGGCTTCGCCCTTGGCGAGCAGTTCGTGCGCGACCTCGGCGTGGCGCGGCGCACGCGCAAACTGGAACACCGTTTCGCCGTCCCAGTCGAGGTCGAGCCACTGCATCCCGTCGAGAATCGCGTCGATCGCGGCATCGGTCGACCGGGCGCGGTCGGTATCCTCGATGCGCAACAGGAATTTTCCGCCGTGATGCCGCGCAAACAGCCAGTTGAACAGCGCGGTCCGCGCACCGCCGATGTGCAGATAGCCGGTCGGCGACGGCGCGAAGCGCGTCACCACTTCGGTGCCAACAGCCTCGGTCGTCGCTTCAGCCACTTTGGTTTGGTTTTCGGTTGCCACTCCGGCCTCTTTCACTCACTTTGCTGCCCAGTCGGGCAGGATCGGGGGTGCCCCTAGCATGGCGACAGGGCAGCTTCAAACGCCCATTGCGCGGGACGCTGCCAGCCCTTGGCATCGAGCCATCGACGCGCTGGAAATACGGCTGGAAGCCGAACGAGA
>NZ_MIAM01000009.1:13114-17138 GCF_001830555.1 Sphingopyxis sp. RIFCSPHIGHO2_12_FULL_65_19
TGCGGCGTGGTTCGCGCTCCCGTCTCAATCCTATTGGATCGGCCTTCTCCTGCTGCTCGGCGGCTTCATGCTTGGCGGGCTTTTGTTGGGGTCGCAAAGTCGGCTCGGACGGACGATTGTCGTCGCATGCGGCGTGATCGGCGCCGGACTTTTGCTGGTCTGGGGCCGCGCGTTGTGGGTGGCCGCTCCGGTGCTCGCCGTCCCGGTGGTGACCGAATTTTACGCCGTCGTCGAACGGGTCGAGCCGCTGCCGGCGAAGGGGCAGCTGCGCATTCTCGCACGGCCCCAACGGCGCACCGATCTGCCCCCGCGCGTTCGGCTGACGATGCGACGCGAGCAGGCAGCGGACCTCGTCGATGGTGAGACGATCGGCGTTCGCGCCCGCTTGATGCCGCCGCCGACCGCCAGTTTGCCGGGCGGTTATGACTTTGCCCAACGCGCGTGGTTCGATGGCATTGGTGCGGTAGGGACCGTGTTGGGGCAGGTTTCGCGCGCGCGGGGCGGCGGAAGTGCCACGCCGCCGCTGCGTGCGCGGCTCAGCGCGCATATCCACGACCAGATCGACGGATCGGCGGGCGGCATCGCCGCTGCACTGGTGACCGGGGATCGCGGGGCGATCAGCGGAGCGGATGAGGAGGCGATGCGGCGCAGCGGCTTGGCGCATCTCCTGTCGATCAGCGGGCTGCACGTGACCGCGGTGGTCGGCTTTGCGATGTTGTTGACGATGCGGCTGCTCGCGCTCAGTCGCCGCTTCGCGCTCGCGGGTTATGTCCTGCCGCTGGCCGCCGCCGCCGGCGCGATCGCCGGCGGGGCCTACACCCTCCTCGCGGGGGCAGAAGTTCCGACGCTGCGATCGTTCATCGCCGCCTTGCTCGTGCTCGTCGCATTCTTGATGGGGCGCGAGGCGCTGACATTGCGGTTGGTCGCGGCAGGGGCGTTGATCGTCCTGATCTGGCGTCCCGAATCACTCGCCGGGCCGAGTTTCCAGCTAAGCTTTGCGGCGGTCACCGCCATCATTGCGCTTCACGAAAGTCGGACGATGCGGAATTTCCTGACCCGGCGTGCGGAGCCTTGGCTGTTTCGATTCGGCCGCGGGATCGGCGGACTGCTGATCACCGGGCTGGTGGTCGAAGTCGCACTCGCCCCGATCGCGCTGTTTCACTTCCACAAGGCGGGGCTTTACGGTGCGCTTGCCAATGTGATTGCGATCCCGCTGACCACATTCGTCATCATGCCGTTCGAGGCGCTGGCGCTCTTGTTCGACAGCATCGGCCTAGGCGCGCCCTTCTGGTGGGTTGCCGAACAGGCGCTGCGCCTGTTGATCGCGCTTGCGCACGCCGTTGCCGACGCGCCGGGCGCGGTCGCCATGCTGCCCAGTTTCCCGCCCTGGGTTTCGCGCTGGCGGTTTTCGGGGGGCTATGGATATTGCTGTGGCAAACCGGCTGGCGCCGCGCCGGGCTTGTTCCGCTTGCCGCCGGGGTTGCAGTGTTGCTCGCCCAGCCGCGGCCCGACCTGCTCGTCACCTCCGATGGACGTCATATCGCTGCGGCACTTCCCGATGGCAGCTATGCGCTGCTGCGCGATCGGGCCGGCGACTATGTTCGCGATGCCATGGCGGAGGCGGCGGGCGTCGACGCGCCGCTCGGCGCACTCGCCGACCTCGATCACGTCGAATGCAACCTGGATTTCTGCCGCTGGAGTCATGGCGAAGGTGCGGCGCGGCGTATCATTCTGGCTTCACGCGGACGCGACCGGATTGAGGGCGCTGACATGGCGGAAGCCTGTGCCGCGGCCGATGTCGTGATCAGCGACCGATGGCTGCCGCGCGAATGTGTCGGCCGCTGGATGACCATCGATCGCGACAGCTTGGCTCAAAGCGGCGGGCTGGCGCTCTATCTGGGCGAAAAACCGAAAGCTGTCGCCAGCCTAACCACCGGCGACGCGCATCCATGGCGCTTGCCGCAGCAGCTTAGTGGTAACGACGAAGCAGTCCCGACAGCCGACCTTGAACGATGACCCGATCGGCGGGGTAGCGTTGCGGTTCATAGGCGCTGTTCGCCGGATCGAGTCGGATCATCCGGCCCTCGCGGCGGAAATATTTCAGCGTCGCATCCTGCCCGTCGACGAGTGCGACGACGATATCGCCCTCCCGCGCAGTGCTGGCTTTCTGGATCAACGCGTAATCGCCATCGAAAATGCCCGCTTCGACCATCGAATCGCCCGAAACTTCGAGAGCATAATGCTCGCCCGCGCCAAGGAGGGCGGCGGGAACCGCAAGATTATTGTGATCCTCGAACGCCTCGATCGGCACGCCAGCGGCAATTTTGCCGTGGAGCGGCACTTCGACGATGTCGTTGGCGGCGATCGGCCGCATCGCGGGGGCGGGCTGGCGCATCGGGACGATATTGTCGCGACGCTCCCGCACCGCTGGCTTCGCGGCATCGGGCACTTTAAGCACTTCAAGAGCGCGTGCCCGATTGGGCAGGCGGCGAAGAAAACCTCTTTCTTCCAAGGCGCTTATAAGTCGGTGTATACCCGATTTCGATTTGAGTCCGAGCGCCTCTTTCATCTCCTCGAACGACGGCGAGATACCGCTGCTGTCGAGCCGTTCCTGGATGAAGTGAAGCAGTTCATGCTGCTTTGCGGTCAACATCGGTCGTTCTCCATGATGGCCCGTTTAAATCCTGGGCCGGACATAGGGAGAACGATAGTGGAACAAAGCGGAACTTGTCAAGCGACAGCAATATAGTCCGCCATTTCGCCGCAATCGCGCGCTGCGGCGCCGATCTCGCGGATCAGGAGGGCGTCGGCCGTCGCGAGAGGCAGCGTCAGCCCGCTTTCCTGTCCGACGAGCGGCGACAGTCGCCCGCCATCGAGTCGCGCGCGCATATAATCGCGCCGCGTCCCCCCGGCTGCGAGCGGTGCGGCCAGCGGCGCGCGCTGCAAGAGCGGCAGCGGGTCGCGCGCGCCCGCAAGATGCCGGACAAGCGGCAGCAGGAACAGGGTGGCGGTAACAAAGGCCGACGAAGGATTGCCGGGGAGGCCGAGGAGGATCGCGTCCCCGAGCCTGCCTGCGATGAGCGGTTTGCCAGGACGCATTGCGATGCGCCAGAAATCGAGGCGCCCACCCGCCTGTTCGAGCGCGCCACGGACATGGTCATGGTCGCCGACGGATGCGCCGCCGACGGTGACGATGACGTCGTGACGTCGCGCCAATTCCTTGAGAATTTTCGCGATTTTATCCCGGTCGTCGGGAATATGGTGCGGCTGGATGGGGTCCGCGACATCGCCGGCGAGCATGGCCGCCAGCATAACGCCGTTGCTGTCAGGGATCTGGCCGGGGGCGATCGGGCGTCCCGGCTGCACAAGTTCGTCGCCCGTCGTCACAATCGCGATGCGCGGGCGCGTACCAACCGCGACCTGACCCGCACCGCTCATCGCCGCGGCGGCGATCGCGCCGGGAGTCAGGCGGGTTCCAGCGGGCAACAGGCGGTCGCCCGCCGCGAAATCTATCGCGCGCGCCCGAACATGGCGACCGCGCGCCTACGGGCCGTCGCCGATGAGCGCCAGCCGTCCGTCCGTGAACGCAACATCTTCTTGAACGACCACCGTGTCGGCGCCCTTCGGCAGCATGGCGCCGGTGAAGATGCGCATCGCTTCGCCCGCGCCGACCGTCAGCGCAGGCGCCGCGCCAGCAGCGGCTTCGCCGTTGACGATCCACGGCCCAGGCAGGTCGCTGAAACGAATCGCATAGCCGTCCATCGCCGACAGCGGCGCCGGGGGTTGGTCGCGCAGCGCGAGAATGTCGTGCGAAAGATAGCGGCCAAGACAGGATGAAAGAGCGACAATTTCGGTCCCGATCGGCTCGCGGATCGCAAGGAGCCGGGTTTGCGCCTCCGCGACCGGAAGCAGGTCCCCACTCATTCCGCGCGCCAGTCGCCCGAGCGGCCACCGCTCTTTTCGAGCAGACGGATGTCGCCAAGGACCATCGTTCGGTCGAGCGCCTTTGCCATGTCATAAAGGG
>NZ_MIAM01000009.1:17211-26008 GCF_001830555.1 Sphingopyxis sp. RIFCSPHIGHO2_12_FULL_65_19
TCATAAAGGGTCAGGAGCGCAACCGATACCGCGGTCAGGGCCTCCATTTCGACCCCGGTCTGCCCTGTCGTCTGCGCGACGGCGGTGACGGCTATGCCATCGTCTTCCCAGCTGAAATCGACGCCGACCTTGGTCAAGGCAAGCGAGTGGCAGAGCGGGATGAGGTCGGCGGTGCGCTTGGCGGCCATGATCCCCGCGATCCGTGCGGTCGACAGAACGTCACCCTTGGGAGCGTTGCCGCCACGGATGGCGTCCAGCGCCGCCGCAGACATGGTGATACGCCCGCCCGCAACCGCGCGGCGCTCGGTTGCCGGTTTAGCGCCGACATCGACCATCGACGCTGCCCCGCTTTCGTCGAGGTGCGTCGGGCGGGTCACGCCGCGGTGCCCGTGAGCAGCGCTTTTGTTGCCGCCGTGACGTCATCCTGACGCATCAGGCTTTCGCCGACCAGGAAGGCGCGGACCCCGCTTTTTGCGAGCCTTTCGCAGTCGGCGTGGTCTGTGATGCCGCTTTCGCCAACCAGCAGGGTTCCGGGCGGAACGCGCTTTGCGAGGCGTTCGGTAACGCCGAGATCGGTCTCGAAGGTCCGAAGATCGCGGTTGTTGACACCGATCAGACGCGAACGGAGCCGCGACAGCGCGCGGTCGAGTTCGGCCTCGTCATGCACTTCGACAAGGACGTCCATGCCGCGTTCGATCGACGCGGCTTCGATTTCGCGCATCAGGCCGTCGTCGAGCGCGGCAACGATGATCAGGATCGCGTCGGCGCCGATCGCCCGCGCTTCGGCGACCTGCCACGGATCGACCATGAAGTCCTTGCGGAGAGCGGGGAGCGCGCACGCCGCGCGCGCCGCGACGAGATAATCCTCATGCCCCTGAAAATAAGGCGCGTCGGTCAGGACCGACAGGCAGGCGGCACCGCCCGCGGCATATGCGCGGGCATGGGCGGCGGGGTCGAAATCGGCCCTTATCAATCCCTTGGATGGCGAAGCCTTCTTCACTTCGGCGATCAGGCCGAAACCGCCCACGTCGATCTTCGCCTGCAAGGCAGCGGCAAAGCCGCGCACCGGACCGCCGTCGATCGCGTCCAGGTCCGCGAGCGAGCGCATCGCGCGGCGCGTCGCGACTTCGTCGGCCTTGGTGGCGAGGATCTGGGTGAGCTTGTTCATTTATAGGCGATCCAGCAATTGAGCAGCGCGTTGGCAAGGCCCTTGTCGATCGCTTCGGCGGCGTCCTCCACGCCTTCGATGAGCGTGTCGGCGACGCCGGCGACGACGAGCGCTTCGGCGGCATTGTAGAGCACCGCGTCGCGATAGGCGCCCGGCTCGCCTTCGAGCAAGCGGCGCAGCGCCTGGGCATTATAAGCGGCGTCGCCCCCGCGGATAGCCGTCAGCGCGTGTGTCGGCAGTCCGGCATCGGCGGCGGTGCTGCGCTGCATCCGCACGCCTTCGGGCGTGACCACGGCAACCTCGTTGCCACCCGCGAGCGACAGTTCGTCGAGCCCTTCGTCGCCCGAAATCACGCGCGAATGTTCGGTGCCGAGCCGGTGCAACGCTTCGGCATAGACGGGGACATAAGCGGGGCGTGCGATACCGATCAGCTGGCGCGTGACACGCGCGGGATTGGCAAGCGGTCCCATCAGGTTGAAGATCGTACGGCGACCGATCGCCTTGCGGATCGGCATGATACGCTTCATTGCCGGATGATGATGCGCGGCGAACAGGAAGCATATGCCGAGGTCGGCGAGCTGCGCTTCCGCCATCTGCGACGCGCGGTCGAGGTCGAGACCGAGGACTTCGAGCGTGTCGGCAGCGCCCGATTTGGAAGAAGCAGCGCGATTTCCGTGCTTTGCAACCGGAACCTCGCACGCGGCAATGACGATGGCGACCGCGGTCGATACGTTGAGGGTATGATGGCCGTCGCCGCCGGTGCCGCACACGTCGATCGCGCCCGCGGGCGCGATGATCGGGATCAGCCGATCGCGCATCGCCTGCGCCGCGGCAGCGATTTCGACCATCGTTTCGCCGCGATGGGAGAGGGCGATCAGAAATTCGGTGACCTGCTCGTCGGTCGCGCCGCCGTCGAGCATCGTCGCGAACGCGGCGGCGGCCTCGTCATGGTCGAGCAGCGCCGAGGGATCGGGGAAGGGGCCAAAGCGGCTCATGCCGCTTGCCGTCCGCGAACCGGCAGCCCAGCGATCTTCAGAAAATTGGCAAGCATTGCATGGCCGTGTTCGGTCGCGATGCTTTCAGGGTGGAACTGGACACCGTGGATGGGCAATTCGGCATGGCGAAAGCCCATGACCGCGCCATCGTCGCTGGTCGCGTTGATGACGAGTTCGGCGGGAATGTCGACGACCTCGAGACTGTGATAGCGCGTCGCCTGGAAAGGCGACGGCAGACCTTCGTAAAGGCCGCTGTTGTCGTGACAGACAGGCGAGGTCTTGCCGTGCATCAAATGGCCGCGCTGGACGGTGCCACCGAAATGCTGGCCGATCGCCTGATGGCCGAGGCACACGCCGAGCAGCGGGCGCTGGGCGGCGGCGCAGGCGGCGACAAGATCGAGGCTGATGCCAGCCTCGTTCGGCGTGCAGGGACCCGGCGATATCAGGATCGCATCGGCGCCGGTGCCAAGGGCGTCCGCGGCGGTCAGCGCGTCGTTGCGCTCGACGCGAACATCGACCCCCAACTCGATCAGATAGTGAACGAGGTTGAAGGTAAAGCTGTCATAATTGTCGATGACGAGGATCATGGTCGGCGCACTAACGGTTTTGCGGAAGTGGGGAAAGGGATAGAAGCTTTTTGAGCGCCAATCCTGCCTTTGTCGTTTCCGCGGGATCAGGATGGACGGGAAATGGGCTACTCCGCCATCAGCTTCGCCAGGTCGTCCTTCCAGAACTTCGCCCAGGTGTGGGTGCTGTGGCCCTTGGTTTCGGGGCTTGCCGGGATCAAGATGAATTTCGTTGTATTCAGCCGCGCCGCTGCTTTTTCGGTGATGCCATAGGCGGGCGGATTGATGAAATCGTCGGCCGAATTGATCCAGAGCACCGGCACCTGTATCTTTTCTAGGTTCGGCCATGGATTATAGTTTCGCGAGCTATCCAATTGATAAATGACGTTATTTGCGTCATTGCGGCCATAGGTGCGTGCAAAAGCTTCGTCCTTATAGGCTTCGGAGGCGGCGCGCGTCGGATATTGGGCTTGCAGGGCATAAGGGTTGGCGCCTGCGATCATCGTCAGCGACGCCGCGGTGCGCAGCCCCGCCGCGGGCGGCTGCCGGTAATTGCCTCCGTCCCAAGCCGGATCAGCCTTGATCGCGTCGATCGTCAGCGTGCGCCACATGCGGTTCTGGCCCGCGATTTCGACGGGCAGGCAGGCGAAGGGGGCAAGTTTTTCAGCGAAACCGGGCCGCGTGGTGCCCCATACGAACGCGTGCATACAGCCCATCGACGTGCCAAGGATGAGCTTGAGTTTTTTGACCCCTAGCGTTTCGGCAAGCATCCGATGCTGCGCGCTGACCATGTCGTCATAGTCATATTTGGGGAAGGCCATGCGCATGCCATCGCTGGGCTTCGACGAGCCGCCATGCCCGATATTGTCGGGCAGGATGACATAATATTTGCTGGCGTCGAGCGGCTGGCCGGGGCCGAACAGTTCGCCCGCAAACTGTGGCTGAAAGAACTGCTTGCCGGTGCCGCCGGTGCCGTGGAGGATCATCACCGCATTGGCGATCTCACCGCTTGCGTCGCGCCGGGGGGTGCCGAGCGTCGTGTAGTGAATTTTGAGTTCGGGCAGTTTTTCGCCAGTTGCGAACGCAAAATCCTTGAGGATCGCATCACCTTCAACGGCGTTGGTTGGTTGGGCGTGAGCGGGCGTGACGCTGGCAAGCAGCAGGGCGAGCGGGGCGAAAATCTTGTGCATGGCCGGACGCTAACGTGCCGCCGGGCAAGGTCAAGCTATTGCCCGTATCCCGGCGTTCCGGCCAGCCTTACCGCTTCGCGGGCGGCGGCGAACAGCGCGCCCGCCTTGGCCTCGCACTCCCGCTGTTCATAGGCGGGGTCGCTGTCCGCGACGATTCCCGCGCCTGCCTGGACATGCATTTCGCCATCCTTGACGATCGCGGTGCGGAGCACGATGCAACTGTCCATGTTGCCGTCGGGGGCGAAATAGCCGACGCCGCCGGCATAAGGCCCGCGCGCATCGGATTCGAGCTCGGCGATGATCTGGCAGGCGCGGACCTTGGGTGCGCCGCTGACGGTGCCCGCCGGAAAGCCGGCGAACAGCGCGTCGATCGCGTCCTTGCCGGGCGCGATGCGGCCGATGACGTTCGACACGATGTGCATCACATGGCTGTAAAATTCGACGGTATAGCTGTCGGTCACCGTCACGCTGCCGCCAACCGCCGCACGGCCGACGTCGTTGCGGCCAAGGTCGAGCAGCATCAGATGTTCGGCGCGTTCCTTGGGATCGGCGAGCAGGCTTTCACGGTTTTGCGCATCCTCGGCGCTTGTCCTGCCGCGCGGTCGGGTGCCGGCAATCGGGCGAATGGTGATTTCACCGTCGCGGACGCGAACGAGGATTTCGGGCGACGAGCCGATCAGCGCGAAGCCCGGCAGGTCGAGGAAATAGAGGAAGGGCGACGGATTGATGCGGCGGAGCGCGCGATAAAGGTCGAAGGGGGGCAGGTCGAACGGCGTCGAGAAACGCTGCGACAGCACAACCTGAAAAATGTCGCCCGCGGTAATATAATCCTTAGCCGCGGCGACCATCGTGGCAAATTTTTCGGGCGACGTCGCGGGGATCGCGGCAATGTCGGTGGGCAAGGCGTCGGTCGCGGCGCGATCGGCGTGCGCGCTGGCACTCGACAGCCGCGCGGAGATGGTTTCGAGCCGGTCCTCGGCTGCCTCGATCATCCGGTCGATCGCACCGTTCGCGTCGGGCCAGATCGGCGCGATCAGGAACAGTTCGTCGGCGAGCCGGTCGAACACGAGGATCGTCGTTGGACGCACAAACACCATGTCGGGCAGGCCGAGCCCTGTGCCCGGCGCGCGCGGAATGCGTTCGACGAGGCCGATCGTTTCATAGGCGAAAAAACCGACGAGCGTCGTCAGCGCCTTTGGCAGTCCGTCGGGCACCGCAAATCGGCACTCGGCGACCAAATCGCGGAGAGCCTGTAATGCACCGTTTTCGAGCGGCTGGAAGGCGTCGCGGTCGCGGCGCCAGTCGCGGTTGATGCGCGCGGCATCGCCGCGAACCTCGAAAAGCAGATCGGGATCGAGCCCGATCATGCTGTATCGACCCCGTGTTTCGCCGCTTTCGACCGATTCCAGCACCCAGTCGCCGCGGCCCGCTTCGATCAGCTTGAGCGCCGCCGATACCGGGGTTTCGACGTCGGCGATCAGCCGCTGCCAAACGACCGCGCCGCGGCCCTGCGCCAGCGCCTCGAGCGCGGCGGCTCTGCCCTCCAGCGCCATCCTGGGCCTATTCGACGACCGGCGCGTTGCCGGTCAGCTCGGCGCGCAGCTGGTCGACGAGTGTTTTGTTGATCGTAACGCCGGCGCGGCGCTTTGCTTCGGCGGCGAGCTGTTCGATCAGTTCGTTGCCGAAGGCCGGTGCGAGCGGTTGGGCGATGGCGGCAACGCGCTGCGGCTCGATCGACTTCGGATCGGGCCGCTGAACCTCGTTCAACGCGATAACCATCCAGCCGCGATTGCCAGGGATTTCGAGCGTCTTGACGCTGTCCTTCGCCATCGAGAACAACAACGCGAGTTCGGGCGGAACGGGTTTGCCGCCGGCGCCGAGTTCGGCGCGGCGCCCACCAATCGCCTGGACGCTGCCGATATTGGGACCGGCCGCGGCAACCGCTTCGCTGAGGTTCTTGCCGCCCTCGACTGCCTTCACGATCGCACGGGCCTTGTCGCGTGCGACCTTCTGCCCTTCGGCAAAGCGCCATTCCGCCAGGAGGGCAGGGCGAATCTGCGCGAAGGGGGGCGGAGCAGCAGCGACGATGGATTTTACCGCATAGACGGCGAACTTTTCATTCTCGACCAGCGTGGCGATATGGCTTTCGCCTTCGCCCGCCGCCTGGAACGCCTGGGCGACGAGCGGTGCCAGTTCGGGTGCAAGCGCATAGTCGGGCTGCGCCGGGACGCGGCCGCTGGGTAACAGCGCGGGGGTCTCGACCAGCTGCAACTTTCGGTCCGCGGCGATTTCGTCGATCGACGCGCCGCCGTTCACGGCATCCTGAAGCTTGTTGTAATAATCGACGATCGCCTCGTTCGCCTTGTTCTTTGCCAGCTCGGTGCGAATTTCCGCGCTGGCTTCGGCAAGGCTGCGCGCGGGGCGGGCCGTGACATTTTCGACTCGCGCGACCGTCCAGCCGAGCCCCGTTTGCGTGGGGCCGACCAGGTCGCCCTGTTTCGCGGCAAAGGCAGCTTTGGCGGCGGCCGCGCTGGCCGTCGCGGCAAAGGCCGACTGGGTGAGGTCGCCGGTGGTCGACGCCGACAGGCCGGCGGCCTGCGCGGCGGCGGCGAGCGAGGTGCCCCCGCGAACCTTGGCGGCCAGAGCGGACGCTGCGGCTTGATCGGGCACGATCACCTGCGCAAAACGACGCGTTTCGCTCGCGGCATATTGCGTTGCATTGTCCTTGTAGACCTTGGCGATCTCGGCGTCGGTAACCGCAGGCACGGGCACCGCGCTCCGATCGAACACCGCATATTGGATCGCCCGTCGTTCGGGGACGGTAAATTTGGACCTGTTCTGCGACAGGAAGTTTTGCAGTGCCGCATCGCCGGGATCGGCGGTCGGCGCAAAGGGGCTCGCGGGGATGAAGGTTGCCTGCCCGCGCCGCTGTTCCATCAGCAGCGCAGCGTAAGGCTGGGCCATGCCCGGCGCGATGCGCGGCATCGTCGCGATCGGCGCCGCGAGCTGTTCGATCAGCAGCTGTTGACGCAGGTCGCGGCGAAGCTGGCTTTCGGTCAGGCCGTTCTGGCGAAGGAAATTCTCGAAAACCTGCTGGTCGAACCTGCCCGACACACCGGCAAAGGCGGGCAGGTCGGCAATGCGCCCGTCGATCAACCGCTTGCTCACGCCGAAGCCCAGCTCGGTCGCATATTGGTCGAAGGCGAGACCTTCGACAAGCTGGTCGAGCACCTGGTCGAGACCGCCCGATTCGACGAAGGCCGCCATCGTCATTCCGGGCTGTTGCTGCCGCGCCTGGTCATAGGCCTGACGAACACGGTCGCGCAGTTCGCCAACGCCGATCTCTTCGCCGCCTACCTTGGCGACATTCGCCCCGCCAAGCCCGCCAAAGGTCGAATTGCCAGTGACATCGCCAAGGGCAAAGGCGACGCCGACAAGCGCGACGAAGGCGAGCGCGAGAAACTTGCCGATCGTCGAAGAGAACATGGCGCGGATAGCGGTAATCATGAAAGGGGCATTCTTTCCGGCAGGGCGCAGTTCATGCGCGGTTGCGCGCTGCTTTAGGCGGGAGGCCGTGCGGCATCAAGGCTGGAAAGGGGCTTTTCATGCCCGCGCGACGCGGCTTGCCTATCCGCCCCGCGCACCGCTAGGGCATCGGAATTGTTGAAATGGCGGGAGGGATGCGATGATGGCACGGCGCAAATATGTGGTCGGCAACTGGAAAATGAACGGCCTGTCGGATGCGCTCGGCGAAGCGCAGGCCATATTTTCCGCGGCGGGCGCCCATGCCGCGGTCGATGTCGCCATCTGTCCGCCGTTCACCCTGATCGGCGCGATGGTCGCTGCGGCGCCGGGCGCGGCGATCGGCGGCCAGGATTGCCACGCCGCCGCGGCGGGCGCCTTTACCGGGTCGGTGGCCGCGCCGATGCTCGCCGATATCGGCGCGAGCGTGGTGATCGTCGGGCACAGCGAACGACGCGAAGGTTTTGGCGAAAGCGACGCCGATGTGCGGGCGAAGGCCGAAGCGGGGCTTGCAGCCGGTCTGTCGGTGATCCTGTGCGTGGGGGAGCCGCGCGAAGTGCGCGAGTCGGGCGGTGCCATCGACCATGTGCTGGCGCAGGTTGCCGGATCGGTGCCGGACAGCTTCGACGCGCAGCGGCTTGCCATCGCCTATGAACCGATCTGGGCGATCGGCACCGGCCTTGTGCCGACCGTGGGCGACGTTGCGGCGATGCACGGAGCGATCCGCGGCGCGCTGTCGGGGCGTTTCGGCGATGCGGCGGCGAATATGCGCATTCTCTACGGTGGCTCGGTCAATGGTGACAATGCCGCCGAACTGCTCGATGCGGGTGACGTCGACGGCGCGCTGGTCGGCGGCGCGAGCCTGACTTCGGCGAAGTTCGTGCCGATCATCGCGGCCGCCGCCGCACTGGGGTGACACATATGTATGGGTTGAAGCGCGGCGCCTTCGTCTCTATGTGCGCCGCGAGCGCGGTCTGTGTGAGGCCGCGCAAGTTCGGGAAAATATGATGTCCAGCCTTTTCACCTTCCTGCTTGTCGTCCAGGCGCTTGTTGCTGCGACGATGATCGGCGTCATCCTGATGCAGAAGTCGGAAGGCGGCGGCCTGGGTGTCGGCGGCAGCCCCGCGGGCCTGCTTTCGGCGCGCGGTGCGGCGGATTTCATGACCCGGGCCACGACGGTGCTTGCCACCGCGTTTGTCGCCTTGTCGATCATCCTCGCCGCGATGGCGTCGGTGGGTCGGAGCGGTTCGACGATCGACACGTCGCTGTCGAAATCGGCGCAGCCGAGCGGCGCGGCCCCGGCCTCATCGCTGACCGGCGCGGCCCAGCCTGCACCCGCTGGTGCGGCGGCGCCCG
>NZ_MIAM01000009.1:26091-32404 GCF_001830555.1 Sphingopyxis sp. RIFCSPHIGHO2_12_FULL_65_19
ATTTCCGCTGGATGCGATTCGACGGCTTGCGCCGTCCCCCTCCCGTTGAGTAAGTCTTTCCTCCCATGGCGCGGTTCATTTTTATCACCGGCGGCGTGGTCTCCTCGCTTGGCAAAGGTTTGATGGCGGCTAGCCTCGCAGCCTTGTTGCAGGCGCGTGGCTATCGTGTCCGTATCCGGAAATTCGATCCTTATCTGAACGTCGATCCGGGCACGATGTCGCCCTATCAGCACGGCGAGGTTTATGTGACCGACGACGGTGCCGAAACCGACCTCGACCTCGGCCATTATGAACGCTTTACCGGCGTTGCGGCGCGGCAGAGCGACAATGTCACTTCGGGCCGCATCTATCAGGGTATCATCGCCAAGGAACGCCGCGGCGATTATCTGGGTGCGACGGTGCAGGTCGTCCCGCACGTCACCGATGCGATCAAGGAATTCGCCCGCACCGACATCGACGACCTCGATTTTGTGCTGTGCGAGATCGGCGGCACGGTCGGCGACATCGAATCGCTGCCCTTCATCGAGGCGATCCGCCAGCTCAAGAATGAAGAGGGACGCGAAAACGCGATCTCGGTCCATGTCACGCTGGTGCCGTACATCGCCGCCGCCGGGGAGCTCAAGACAAAGCCAACACAGCATAGCGTGCGCGAACTCGCATCGCTCGGCGTCCAGCCCGACATCCTGCTCTGCCGCTGCGAAAAACCGCTGCCCGACAGCGAGCGTGCGAAAATTGCGCTCTTTTGCAACGTCCGCAAGGAAGCGGTGATCCCGGCGCTCGATGCCGACAGCATCTATTCGGTTCCGGTCCAATATCATGGCGAAGGGCTGGACAACGAAGTCCTGCGCGCGTTCGGTATCCATGACGCGCCCGCGCCCGACCTGTCGCGCTGGTACGACATCATGGACCGCAAACAGCATCCCGAAGGCGAGGTCACCATCGGCGTCGTCGGCAAATATGTGTCGCTACCCGACGCGTATAAGTCGCTCAACGAGGCATTGGTCCACGGCGGCATGGCGCACCGGGTGAAGGTCAATATCCGCTGGCTCGACGCCGAAATGTTCGAGCGCGACGAGGAATTGGCGGCAAATTTGGAGCCGATGCACGGCATATTGGTGCCCGGCGGGTTCGGCGAGCGCGGGTCCGAGGGCAAGATTTCGAGCGTGCGTTTCGCGCGCGAACGGGGTGTTCCCTTTTTCGGTATCTGCCTTGGCATGCAGATGGCGTGCATCGAAGCCGCGCGGAACACGAGCGGGATCGCCGACGCGTCGAGCACCGAATTCGGCCCGACCGACGAACCCGTCGTGGGCATGATCACCGAATGGATGAGCGACGAAGGCCTGCAAAAGCGCGGCGCCGATACCGACCTGGGCGGTACGATGCGGCTAGGCGCCTATGATGCCAAATTGTCGCCGAACAGCCATGTCGCGAGCGTCTATGGGGCGAACGAGATCAGCGAGCGGCACCGCCATCGTTACGAGGTCAACGGCGCCTATCGCGAAAGCTTGGAGAAGGGCGGGCTGGTGTTTTCGGGCATGTCGCCCGACGGCATGTTGCCGGAAATCGTTGAGCGACCGGACCATCCGTGGTTTATCGGGGTGCAGTTCCATCCGGAACTGAAGTCGAAGCCGTTCGACCCGCACCCCTTGTTTGCGGGTTTCATCGAAGCGGCGGTGAAACAGAGTCGGCTGGTCTAGGCCGGGCAAAAGGGGTTTATGGGGCATGGATCACGCGAAACTCGCCGATTTGCAGGGCCCCGACAGCATCTTTTCCGGGCTTTCGGTCGAGGACTGGGCCGAAATCGCCAGCCGTGCGGTGCAGGTCAATTTCGTCAAGGGCAGGGAACTGCTCGTGCAGGGCGACCCTGGCGACATGATGCTGATTTTGACCGAAGGCACCGCGCGCGTGTCGATGCTGACATCGGGCGGGCGCGAAATCGTGCTGGCTTATGCCGAGCCTGGTGCGGTGCTGGGCGAGATTGCGCTGCTCGACGGCGGGGAACGCACGGCGTCGGTAACCGCGACGAGCGCTGGCAGCGCACTACAGCTCGGCCGCAACGCGCTGAAGGATTTTGCCGCGAGCCACCCCGAATTTGCCTGGTCGCTGATGCAGCAACTGGCACGGCGGCTGCGTACGGCTGACCAGACGATCGAAAGCGACCGCGCCTATGCGTCGGGACCACGGCTGGCGCGTTACCTCAAGCGTCTGATCCGCAAGGATGTCGAGGCCACCCACCGCGTCGAGCTCAGCCAGACCGAACTCGGCAATTTTGCCGGCATGAGTCGCGAGCACATCAACCGCCAACTCCGCAGCTGGGAAGAATCGGGCGTGATTTCGCTGGAACAGGGCCGCGTCCGGGTGCTCGATACCGATATGCTGGAGGATATCAGCGAGAGCGAGGGGTAGGCTGGGCATATGGGGATCGAAAATCCATTTGCCTTGCTCGTCGCGATTTTTGCTGGCGGCACGTTGTTATGGGGTCTGGGGACCAGGACGATGCCGGTTGCGCCCTTCTGGGTCGTGCGCGAAGACAATCCGTCGCTCTACTGGTCGGCCGCCGCCAGCTGGCTTCTGGCGTGCGTGGGTTTGATTGTCGTCGCCATGTAGGCGCCGGATCATGCCGCTCGCCCGGAATCACAACGCCCGGGCCTCGCTTTGCAAGACCCGGGCGCCTGTGACGAACACTCGCCATCCCCCTTTGTTGCAGACCCGGCGAAAGGTCTGCACTCCCTGGAGCCGGGCCTTTGGGCCGCGTTGAACCAGAAACATTGGGGTAGGTTGAAGGGGGGGCTTTGTCACCCTCTCACGGGCATTTGGACCCGCTTTTGCTCCCCGCTGTGGCCTATGGGCAACATATTATGCGAATCATTCGCAAGTCTATCGCGATGTCGGCGGCCATTGCCAGCGGCGTCGGCGCTGCTTAAAGCGGCGTCATGCGTGTCATTTTCCATACGCCTCCACGGCTGCTCGCCTTATGATCCTGCGTCCTTACGAACGCACCATCTTCAAACGCTATATGCTTCCGCAGCGCGGCGAAGGGTTTATCTTCGTCGCCGCCGCGTTCAGCTTTACGGCGGTCACGCTGGGTGTGGCGGCGCTGGTGATCGTGATGAGCGTGATGAACGGGGTGCGCAGCGACCTGTTCGACAAGATCGTCGGATTGAACGGTCACGCCGTTGTGCAGGGGTTTGGTGGCCGTCTCGACAATTGGCAGGACGTCCTGAAACAGGCCAAGGCGACGCCGGGCGTCGTTTCCGCGACGCCGCTGATCGAACAGCCGCTGCTGGGCAGCTTCAGCGGGCGCGTCGAAGGGATATTGGTGCGCGGCATGACCGTCGCCGACATCCGCAAAAATGAAACGCTGAACGGCAAGGTGCTGCAAGGCAGCCTAGACACGCTGACCGCCGGATCGGGTAATGTCGCGATCGGCAGCGAACTCGCACGCAATCTGGGCGCGACGGTCGGATCGAACCTCACGATCATCAATCCGCAGGGGCGCTCCACACCCTTCGGCACCGTGCCGCGCGAGATCAGTTACCGGATCACCGCGATTTTCGAGATCGGGGTCTATGATTTCGACAAGGCCTATGTCGTGATGCCGATGGAGGACGCGCAGCTGCTGTTGCTCACCGGCGACCAGGTGGGGATGATCGAAATCAAGACAACGGACCCCGACAAGGTCGGCGAGATATTGCAGCCGCTCGGCGAAAAGCTCGCCGCGCAGGCGGTGGTGTCCGACTGGCGATCGATGAACGCCAGCCTGTTCGAGGCGCTGGCGATCGAGCGTGTCGCGATGTTCGTCATCCTGTCGCTGATCGTGCTCGTCGCCGCGTTCAACATCGTGTCGTCGCTGATCATGTTGGTGCGCGCCAAGACACGAGACATGGCGATCCTGCGCACCATGGGCGCGCCACGCGACGCAGTGCTGCGCATCTTCATGGCAATCGGCGTGTCGATCGGCGTTGCGGGAACGATCGTCGGCATGGCGTTCGGTTTCGGGCTGCTTTATTTCCGGCAGGGCGTATTGCGCGGGGTCGAGTTCCTGACCGGCCAACCGCTCTGGGACCCCTCGATCCGCTTCCTCACCGAATTGCCGTCGAAACCCGACCCGTTCGAGATCACCGGGATCGCGGTAATGGCAATGGTCTTCAGCTTCCTTGCGACGCTTTATCCGGCGTTCAAGGCCGCGAACACCGATCCGGTGCAGGTGCTGCGTTATGAGTGACATGATCCTCGAACTGACCGCGCTCAAGCGCAGCTTCACGCAGGGCGACGTAACGATCGACGTGCTTCGCGGGGTGGATGCGCATTTGAACCGCGGCGAGATCGTCGCGCTGCTCGGCCCGTCGGGGTCGGGCAAGTCGACGATGTTGCAAGCCGTCGGCCTGCTGGAAGGCGGATTCGACGGGACGATCCGCATCGACGGTGCCGACGTGACACAATATGAGCAGGGCGAGCGGACCAGGACGCGGCGCGAAAAGATCGGCTTTGTCTATCAATTTCATCATTTGCTGCCCGATTTCAACGCAATCGAGAATGTCGTGTTGCCGCAGTTGATCCGCGGCGCGGCACAGGCCGACGCCGAGGAACGCGCCGCGGACCTGCTCGGGCGCCTCGGGCTGGGCGAGCGATTGCACCACAAACCGAGCAAATTGTCGGGCGGCGAGCAACAGCGCGTTGCCGTGGCGCGCGCGCTCGCGAACCGGCCTTTGCTGGTGCTGGCCGACGAGCCGACGGGCAATCTGGACGAGGCGACCGCCGATCGCGTTTTCGACCAGTTCGTCAAGCTGGTCCGCGACCATGGCTCGGCGGCGCTGGTCGCGACTCATAATGAACGGCTCGCGGCGCGGATGGACCGCGTGCTCCGCTTGCACGACGGACGGATCGAGGCGTAAACTGACGCAGCAAAAAGACGGTGGGACAGGAGGGGTGGCGATGATCCGTGTGGCAGCGATTGCGGCGCTCGCGCTTTCCGCGGTTCCGGCATCGGCGGGCTTTCAGTCGCCACCACCACCGCCGCCGCCGATCCTGTTGCCGCCAGCAGCACCCGCCGTGCCGCAGTCGCCAGCACCGCTGATCCAGTCGGCTTGCACGACGGCCGACTATCGCGCCTTCGATTTCTGGGTCGGCGAGTGGGACGTGTACCCCAATGGGAGCACGACACAGGTCGCCACCAGCAGCATCGAGGCGATGTTCGCGGGCTGCGCGATCCGCGAGACGTGGAAACCGCTGAAAGGCGGCGGAGGCGGGTCGTTCAGCCATTATGACAAGGAACGTCGCTATTGGCGGCAGGCGTGGGTCGACAGCAACGGCGCGCGGGTCGATTTCGATGGTGGCCCGGTGGACGGCAAGATGGTGCTGACGGGCCATTGGGCGAATGTGATCGGCAAAGGGCAGGACGGGCTGATCCGCATGACCTATAGCAAGCGGCCCGACGGGTCGGTCCGCCAGCATGGGGAGCAGTCGACCGATCGAGGCCTGACGTGGGCGACGAGTTTCGATTTCATCTATAAACCGCGCAAGGCGGGGGAGAAATAATATGGGTCTGTACGATCTTTCGGCGAAGCTACCCGGCGGCGGCACGCAGTCGCTGGCCGACTATCGCGGCAAGGTGCTGCTGATCGTCAACACGGCATCGAAATGCGGCTTTACCCCGCAATATGAGGGGCTGGAGGAATTGTACCGCGATTACAAGGATCGCGGGTTCGAGATCCTTGCCTTTCCGTGCAACCAGTTCGGCGCACAGGAACCCGGGGATGCGGCAGAAATCGCTAATTTCTGTTCGTTGACCTATGACGTCAGTTTTCCCTTGATGGCAAAGATCGACGTCAACGGCGACGAAGCCGATCCGATCTTCAAGCATCTGAAAAAGGAAAAGACCGGGCTGCTCGGCAGCGGTATCAAATGGAACTTCACCAAATTCCTGGTCGATCGTAACGGCAAGACGGTGTCGCGCCATGCGCCGACGACCAAGCCCGAGCAATTGCGCAAAGAAATTGAGGAACTGCTGGGGTAGCCCCAACAGGTCGCGATGACGATTTTGTGAATGGGCGGTGGTCGAATCAACATAGCAGCGTTAGCGTCGCCGCCATGGCATACAGCCCCTTTGTCCCCCTTCGCGTCTTTTCCAGCTACACGATGCTGGAGGGGGCGATTGAGCCGAAAGCGATTGCCAAGGCCGCACGCGAGCGCGGGTTTCCGGCGATCGCGATCTGCGACCGCAACGGGTTGTACGGTGCAATGGCGTTCGGCGATGCCTGCAAGGCGGCAGGGGTGCAGCCGGTGGTCGGCGCGATGCTCAGCGTCGCGCGCC
>NZ_MIAM01000009.1:32421-32934 GCF_001830555.1 Sphingopyxis sp. RIFCSPHIGHO2_12_FULL_65_19
AGCGGGGCGCCGCTGATCGACTGGCTCGCGCTGTTTGCGCAGGATGAGACGGGATATGGCAATCTTTGTGCGCTCGTATCATCCGCCCATCTTGGCCGCCCGGTCGAACTCGATCCGCATGTCGGCCTGTCCGATCTGGCCGGCAAGACCGAAGGGCTGATCTGCCTGACGGGCGGCGGCGAAGGGGCGCTGGCGCGTTTGCTGGCAGATGAGCAGGTGACCGCGGCGAATGATTATGTCGAGCAGCTCGAGGCGTTGTTCGCGGGGCGACTTTACATCGAATTGTCGCGGCGCGGCGAGGCCGCGGAGATGGCGGCCGAAAAGGCGTTGATCGACTTGGCCTATGCCCGCGCGCTGCCGCTGGTTGCCACCAACCCCGCAAGTTTCGTCGAGCCCAATTTCCACCCCGCGCACGATGCGATGCTGTGCATTGCCCAGTCGGCCTATGTCGAGAGCGAGGACCGCCGTGTGTCGAGCCCAGAGGCGTGGCTGAAACCTGCCGAGGCGATGGAG
>NZ_MIAM01000010.1:0-33678 GCF_001830555.1 Sphingopyxis sp. RIFCSPHIGHO2_12_FULL_65_19
CGTCAGCAAGAAGGTCGGCAACGCCGTCACCCGCAACCGGATGAAGCGGCGCTTTCGCGAACTTGCGCGCGCGGCGCTGCCCGAATCGGGCATATCCGGCGCCGACCATGTGCTGATCGGCCGCCCCGGCGGCAACGACATCCTCTTTGCCGAACTTGGCGAGCATCTCGATTCGGCGTTGAAGCGCGCGGCGAAGAAATTGGCCGCGAAGGCGTGATGCGTTTGGCCCCTCCCCTCCATCGTCACCCCGGACCTGATCGGGGTGACGAAATGGGACGAATCGCGCGTGAAGTTGCGCCGTTTTCCGGGGCCCCGGCATGATCGCCAAACTCCTCATCCTGATCGCGCGCGGCTGGCAAATCGGTCCCTCGCGCATCCTGCCGCCGACCTGCCGTTATTCGCCCTCGTGCAGCGCCTATGCGATCACCGCGCTCCAGCGCCATGGTGCGATCAAGGGTGGCTGGCTGGCGACAAAGCGGCTATTGCGCTGCCATCCTTGGGGCGGCCACGGCCACGACCCGGTGCCGTAAGGCGCCATCCCCGACATTCTTGATACGAAGAGAGACCGAAGAGCGTGGACGACAAGCGGAACATGATCGCGGCAATATTGCTGTCGGTGGCTATCCTGATCGGCTGGAACTTCGTTTCGGAGACATTCTTTCCGACGCCCGACAAGCCCGACGTGACCAAGACGGTCGCCGGGGCCAATGGCGCCCCCGCCGCCGCCCCGGCGGCGCAGGGCCAGCCCAGCGCCTTGCCGACGGCGGGCGCTCCCGCGGCCGCGCCGACGCAGGCGATCCGCCCGGTCGAAACCGTTCTGGCGGCCGGCAATCGCGTGCCGATCGAAACCCCCGCCATCAACGGTTCGATCAACCTGGTCGGCGCGCGCATCGACGACATCACGCTCACCAAATATCGCCAGACGATCCAGAAGGATTCGCCCGCGGTGCGCCTGTTCGCGCCGGGCGGCACCCCCGCCGCCTATTTCGCCAGCCTCGGCTGGGCGGCGCAGGGCATCCAGGTGCCGAACGCCAATACGGTCTGGACCGCCACGGGCAGCAAGCTGACCCCGACGACGCCGGTGACCTTGCGCTGGGCCAACACCACCGGCCAGACATTCCGCATCGAATATAGCATCGACGCCAATTATCTGATCACCGCGAAGCAGACGATCGCCAACACCGGCACGGCTGTCGTCAGCGCGAGCAGCTTTGCCCTGATCGACCGGCTGGGCAAGCCGACCGATCCGCACGAGCAGGATAGCATCACGATCCACGTCGGCCCGACGGGCTATCTGGACGGCAAGTCGGTGTTCGACACCGATTATGACGATGTCGAGGAAGCGCCGAACCGCGCCGTCCGTTATAATTCGGCGGGCTGGCTCGGCTTCACCGACAAATATTGGCTCGCCGCCATCGTCCCGGCCAAGGGCGAACGCGTAACCGCGGCAATCAGTTCGCCCGCCGCGAACAATTACCAGACGTTGTTCGCGCGCGACTTCGCATCGGTCGCTCCGGGCACGCAGGTCACGACGACCAGCCGCATTTTCGCGGGCGCGAAAGAAGTCTACACGCTGCAGGCCTATGAGAATGATCAGGGCATCACGCGCCTGTCGAACGCGATCGACTGGGGCTGGTTCGAATTTTTCGAGGTGCCGATCTTCAAGCTGCTCGACTGGCTGTTCAAGCAGGTCGGCAATTTCGGCGTCGCGATCATGGCGCTGACCCTGATCATCCGCTTGCTGATGTTCCCGATCGCCAACCGGCAATTTTCGTCGATGGCGCAAATGCGCCTCGTCCAGCCGAAGATGAAGGCGCTGCAGGAACGCCACAAGGACGACAAGCCCAAGATGCAGCAGGAGCTGATGAAGCTCTACAAGGACGAGAAGATCAATCCGCTCGCCGGCTGCCTGCCGATCCTGATCCAGATCCCGATCTTCTATGCCCTCTACAAGGTGCTGATGCTGACGATCGAAATGCGGCACCAGCCGTTCATCCTGTGGATCAAGGATCTGTCGGCGCCCGATCCGCTGCACATTTTGAACCTGTTCGGCCTGTTGCCTTTCACCCCGCCGTCGTTCCTCGCGATCGGCGTGCTGGCGGTGATCCTCGGCATCACCATGTGGCTCCAGTTCCGCCTCAACCCGCAGGCGACCGACCCCGTCCAGCAACAGGTGTTCAAGATCATGCCGTGGCTGTTCATGTTCATCATGGCGCCGTTTGCGGCGGGCCTGCTCCTCTACTGGATCACCAACAATATCCTGTCGATCGGGCAGCAGCAGTGGATGTATCGCAAGTTCCCGGCGCTGAAGGCGGCCCCGGCGAAGTGAGCGAGATCGAACTCGACCCAGGCGCCGATCCCGGACGGGCGGAACGCGCGCGCAAGCTGTTTTCGGGGCCGATCACGTTCCTGAAATCGGCGCCCGCGCTCCAGCATCTGCCCGCGCCCGGCGTGCCCGAGATTGCGTTCGCGGGCCGATCGAACGTCGGAAAATCGTCGCTGCTCAACGCGCTGACCAATCGCAACGGGCTCGCGCGCACATCGGTGACGCCGGGGCGGACGCAGGAGCTGAACTATTTCGACGTCGGCGAGAATCCGCTGATCTTTCGCCTCGTCGACATGCCCGGCTATGGCTTTGCCAAGGCGCCAAAGGATGTCGTCAAGAAATGGCGCTTCCTGATCAACGACTATCTGCGCGGGCGGGCGGTGCTGAAACGCACCTTGGTGCTGATCGACAGCCGCCACGGGATCAAGGATGTCGACCGCGACGTGCTCGAAATGCTCGACACCGCGGCGGTCAGCTATCGCATCGTGCTGACCAAGGCCGACAAGATCAAGGCCACCGAACTCGAAGCGGTGCAGGTCGCGACCGAGGCCGAAGCGCGCAAACACCCCGCCGCGCACCCGCAAGTGATCGCGACTAGCAGCGAAAAGGGCATGGGGATTGCGGAATTGCGGACGGCGGTGCTGGAAGCGGTGGAAATCTAATAATCCTCTCCCCTTGCGGGAGAGGATAGGGCAGGTTGCGGGCTTGCCCGCTACCGAACCTTGGAGAGGGGTTGCGGCCCTTCAGGCCGCGCGAGCCTTCGGCTCGCATCACCCTCTCCCAGCTTCGACTAGCCAGCAAGCTGGCAAGTCTGCGCAACCCTCCCCCGTCAAAGGGGGAGGGAAAAGGAGATCGCATGAAACTGTTCATCGGCAACAAGGCCTACTCCAGCTGGAGCCTGCGCGGCTGGCTCGCGGTCAAGCACAGCGGCCTGCCGTTCGAGGAAGTCACCGTCCCGCTCTATGACGAGCAATGGAGCCAGCGGCGCGAAGGCGACGAGTTCGCGCCGTCGGGCGGCAAGGTCCCGATCCTGTGGGACGGCGACGATATCGTCGTGTGGGACAGCCTGGCGATCATCGACTATCTCAACGAAAAGACCGGCGGCACCAAGGCTTTCTGGCCCGAAGACATGGCGGCGCGGGCGATGGCGCGGTCGATGGCCGCCGAAATGCATTCCAGCTTTGCCGCGCTCCGCCGCAACCACAGCATGAACATCCGGCGCATCTATCCCGCCGCCGACCTGCTGCCCGAAGTGCAGGCCGATATCGTCCGCATCTTCCAGATCTGGGCCGAGGCACGCGCGCGCTTCGGCGGCGAAGGCGATTTCCTCTTTGGCAACTGGTCGGCGGCCGACATCATGTTCGCGCCGGTCGTCACGCGCTTCATCACCTACTCGATCCCGCTGCCGCGCTTTGCCGCCGCTTATGCCCAGGCGGTAATCAGCCACCCGTGCATGCAGGAATGGATCGGCGGCGCGCAGGCCGAAGACTGGATCATCGAAAAGTTCGAGGGCACGCCGTCAGCCTAGCTCCCCGCCGACGCCGCGAACCAGATCGCCACCCCGACCATAGCGAGCGCCAGCAGGCGACGGATCGTCCGCGTGCGCACCGGATCACTCAGCCATCCCCCGATCCGGCTGGCTCCAAGGACAATCGCCAGATGGACGGCCGTAGCGATAACAATGCTGACCAGTGCGAGTGCAAGCGCCACCGCGAAGCCCGGTATCTCTCCGCCATTGAACTGGGGAATGACGACGACAAAGAAGAGCATCGCTTTTGGATTGAGCAAATTGACCGTCAGGCCCGACAGGAAATGCCGTCGCGATCGGCCGGGAGCGCCAAGGATCGCCGGCGAATTTTCGCCTGCATCGTGCCAGCTTTGCCAGGCCAGCCACAATAGAAAGGCCGCACCACCCCAGCGCAGCGCCTGAGCCAGCGCCGCGCTTTCGGCAACGATGTAAGCGATACCGAACGCAGCGGCCAGCGCGTTCACGAACAGGCCGATGGCAACCCCCGCCGTTGCCGCCAGCCCCGACCGGCGCCCTTCGCCCAGCGACAATGCCGCGAGCCACGCCATGTTCGGGCCCGGGGTCAATTCGATCAACAGCACCGCCAGCGCGAAACCAAGCCAGTCGGCAGCGCTCATGGAATCCGCGTCGTCGGATAGGGCGTGCCGTCCTTATGGAAATAGCCGTCGGGCGTGAACATCATGTCGATGTCCGAATAGCCGCCGCCGGTGTCATATTTCTTGCCGCCGCCGAGCGCGACGAACACGCAGTCGGCGTTCGATTCGTTGATCAGGTGATGGCCGTTGGCGCTGCCTTTCGGCCACACCGCAATATCGCCGGGTCGCATGGTTTGTCGCCCGTCGTCCTCGACCAGCACCGCCTCGCCCGATATCATCACCAGCATCTCGTCCTCGCCGTCGTGCCAGTGGCGCTGCGACGACCAGGCACCGGGTTTCAGCACGACATGGCTCGCGGCGAAATCGCTGAGGCCGGTGGGCGGCGCAAGGCGGCGATACCAGCGCCCCTGCACGGGCGCGTCATAGGGCGGGGGATAGCCGGTGGTGTTGGTTTGCGGAATGGTGTCGAGGTCGAGTTTGGGCATGGCAATCCTCCTGCCTCCCTCTTGCCGTTCGCATCGAGTGAAGTCGAGATGCCCGTCGGGACGGCGCAAGGACGATTGGTGTCTCGACTTCGCTCGACACGAACGGATAAAGGGCGTTGATGACGACAATGACCGACCCCCTCGAACTCGCCCAGGCGCTGATCGCCGCGCCGAGCGTCACGCCCGCCACCGGCGCCGTGTTCGACGCGCTGGAGGCTGCGCTCGCGCCGCTCGGTTTCACCGTCGAGCGGTTCATCGACGGGATCGAGCCCGACGGGCCGGTCGAAAACCTGCTGGCGGTGCGGCGGGGCAGCGGTCCCGTCCATTTTGGTTTTGCCGGGCATCTCGACGTCGTGCCGCCCGGTGTCGGCTGGACCGGCGACGCCTTTGCCCCCGAAATCCGCGGCGATTTTCTCTATGGCCGCGGCGCGGTCGACATGAAGGGATCGATCGCCGCGTTCGTTGCCGCCGCCGCCGCGACGCCGGTCGAGGCGGGAACGATCAGCCTGATCATCACCGGCGACGAGGAAGGCCCGGCGATCTTCGGCACCCGCGCGTTGATGGAACATATGGATGCGCGCGGCATCCGGCCCGACATGATCGTCGTCGGCGAACCGACGTCGGTGAGCCGGCTGGGCGACATCGTGAAGATCGGGCGGCGCGGATCGGTCAATATCTGGATCGACGTGCCGGGGACGCAGGGGCATGTCGCTTACCCGCACCTCGCCGACAATCCGATCCCCAAGCTGGTCAAGATCTTGTCGGAGATCGATTCGGTCAGCCTCGACGCCGGGACCGACTGGTTCCAGCCGTCGAACATCGAATTTACCGACATCGAGGTCGGCAACGGCGCGACCAACGTCATTCCCGCTTCGGCACGCGCGCGGCTGTCGATCCGCTTCAACGACCGGCATCGCGGCGCCGATCTGGTCGCGATGGTCGAACGCATCGCGCAGGATGTCGAACCGAACGCCAAAGTGGTCGGCAAGGTTTCGGGCGAAGCCTTCCTGACCCCGCCGGGCGACCTGTCGGCGCTGGTTGCCGAAGCCATCCACGCCGAAACCGATGTCATGCCCGACATGTCGACCACCGGCGGCACGTCGGATGCACGCTTCCTCCACGCGCTCTGCCCGGTGGTCGAATTCGGGCTGACCAATGCGACCATGCACAAGCTGGACGAAGCGGTGGCGGTGGCGGATATCCGCACGTTGACGGCGATTTATCGCGGCATATTGATGCGCGCTTTCCTCTAATCCTCGCGCGCCCGGCGCAATATCACATAGACCGCACCCGCGCCGCCGTGGCTGATATGCGCGGGGCGCAGCGCGACGATCTGGTCGGCGTGGGGTGAATAGGCAAGCCAGTCGGGCAACGACGCGCGGATCGCGCCGCGCGGGCGCGGGTCGCCGTGCATCTGCGGCAGGCGGTCGGCGCCCGGACGCAGCCGCCCTGCGACCACGAGCAACACGCGCGCACCGCGCATCAGCGCCCGCCCGACCGCATCGTCCAGCAGGGCCTGCGCCGAGGCGAGGCTATGGCCGTGGAGGTCGATGCTGAGGTCAGGGCGGACGAGCCCCTTGCGCAGCCGCCGGTCCCAATGGCCGTCGAGCGTGGCCGCCTGGTGGGTGCGGCGCGGCGGCGGCAGTTTCGTCGCGGGACGCGGTGCGGCAGCGGGGGCGGCGGTGCTGCGCGGGGTCGGTTTCGGGGGGCTGACGGTCGGCGGTGCGACCGGCGCGAGCGGCGCCTTTGCCTTGGCGAGCGGCTTTACCGTCGCGGCGACCTTTTTCCACAGCGCGCTTTCCTCGGGGGCGAGGCGACGCGGCACATCAAGCCGCCGGGATCAGCCGCGCGATGCTGGCGCGCGGAAGCAGCAGCAGCGCCGAACCGCGCGCCGCCATCCCGCCGGCGATTGCCCGGGCATCGTCGCCCGCGCCCCAGAAGCTGTCGAAACGGTTGGCGCCCTTGATCGCGCCGCCAGTGTCCTGGGCGATCCACAGCCCGTTCGGCTCGGCGCGGTCGAGCGAGAGAAAAACGGGCGCGCCGAGCGGCACATATTTGGGATCGGCGGCGACACTGGCGCGGCCGGTGACGGGCACGCCCAATGCACCGAGCGGGCCGGGCCCCGTGAGTTCGCGGAAAAAGACCCAGCTCGGATTCTCGTTCATCACCGCCGCGCCGCGCACCGGGTCGGCGCGCAGATAATCGAGAATGCCCTGCATCGACGCCTGGCCGCGCTGCAACTCGCCCCGATCGAGCAGCAGCTTGCCGATACCGACATAGCCGCGGCCGTTTTGCGTGTCGTAACCAATGCGCATGACGTCGCCATCGGGAAGGCGCAGGCGACCCGACCCCTGGATTTGCAGGAAGAAGAATTCGGCGGCGTCGGCGGCATAAGCGATTTCGAGCCCGCGCCCGTCGAGCGCCCCGCTTTCGATCGCGGCGCGGTCGTAATAGCGTCCCAAATTGCCGCCATCGACGCGGCCCCGGATCTTGCGGCCCTTCAAATCGTCAGCGAATTGGCCGAGGTCGACTTCGATCAGGTCGGCGGGGCGGCGATAAATGGGGACGTCATAGCCGGGCTGCTTTGTACGCGAGGCGGCGATTTCGGGTTCATAATAGCCGGTGACGAAGGCCGTGCCCGGGCCGACCTGCACCGTGCCGAAATGGCGGGCGAAGAAGTCCGAGGCATCATCGTCGGCCCAGCTTTTCGCCGCGGCGCAGCTCTCGGCCCAATCGGCACCCTGCGTCAGGCCGCTGGTGTCGGCGCGGCGCTGGACCGACGGGCAGCTGATCCGAAAGGCGACCAGCGCCGCCGCCGCCTGCTGCGCGGTAACGCCGAGCGCCGCGAAATCGGGACCGGCGATCACGCCACTTGCCGCCGCGGTCGCCGCCTCGACCGGAACCGCTGGCGCCGGAAGCGGTGCGCGCGCGACCGCGGGGACGGGCTGGGCCGCGGCTGCCGGACGCTCCGACGGGCGCGGCACATAGGGGCGCGGCGTTCCGACCGGCCGCGGCGGCGCGGGGTTGGCGATTGCGGGGGGGATGCGGTCCGTCGCGGGAACGACCGAAGCGCAGCCCGAAAGCAGCGGCAGCGCGGCGAGCAACACCAATCCGAAAGCGAGCGCGCGCGGCGCCGCGACGGTCAGGATCACCAGCTCAGGCCGATTCGGCTTCGTCGAGCAGCCAGTTCGGATCGCCGCTGCCGATCTGGCGGCGGAAGGTCCAATGATCGTCGGTCTGCGCCGCGTCGCTCATCGATCCGGCGATGAGCTTGCCGTCGGCATCGCGCGTGACCGCACTGATGTCAGCGCGATAGCGCACGGTAATACGGGCCTCGCCGCGGTTCAGTTCGACATCGGTAATTTTTGCCGAATCTATCCCCATCAGGCGGTTTTCAAGCGTTTCGCCGCGCCCCTCGCGCGCCGCGATGGCGTCGGCAAAGGCTTCGTAGCTGTCGTCGTCGCACAGATCGCGCAGCGTGTCGCGGTCGCCCGCCCAATAGGCCTCAAGGATCATGCGATACGCCGCCTCGGCGCCTTCCATGAAGCGGCCGGCATCGAAATTGCGGTCGGTCGCCAAAAGCTGCCGCAGCCCGGCTTCGGCGGCGGGCTCGTAAACGAGGCCCGACGTGTCGGCGGGCGCCGACGTCGCGGCTTGCGACCCGTCTGCCTCGTCAAGCCGTACGGGCGCCGCCGCGGTGCGTTCGCGCGGCAGCACGGGTTCCTGTTCGTGCCCGGTGCGTTTGCCGAGTACCGAATAGAGCCGCATGCCCAGAAAGGCCGCAATCATGGCGAGCAGGACGATCGAAAAAGCAGTCACGGGCAAAAGTCCAATGCAGGCAATGGAAACATATTGGCTGATACATAGGCGATACGCCAGCCAGTTTCAAATGACCATGGCCGCTGGCGGTCGGCGGGTCAACGATTCGCCCTTAACTATCGCGGCCGACAGGGCGCCCATTGTGCTCGTTGCCGGGCGCTGCTAAGCGCCGCGGCAACCGTCCGCCGCGGTCCCGCCACGGGTGCGCGGATGCGGATATTGTGTCCATCTTTCCAGTGAAAGCAGCTTCATCATGGCCGACGAGACCAGCGCCGACATCAACAACCCCGCCCTTCAGCCGAACGGCGAAGACACGAGCCCGGCGATTGGCCTGATTTCACAATATGTGAAGGATCTGTCGTTTGAAAATCCGAATGCGCCTGCGGTCTATCAATGGCAGGACGCGCCGCAGGTCGATGTCCAGTTCAACATCGCCGCCGACGCCGTCGGCGAGAATCTGTACGAAGTGACGCTGAAGATCGACGTCACGTCGAAAACCGATCAGGGCACCAGCTTTGTGATCGACCTGAAATATGCCGGCCTGTTCGGCGTGCGCAACGTCCCCGACGACCAGCTCCAGCCCTTCTTCCTGGCCGAAGCCCCGCGCATCCTGTTCCCCTTTGCGCGCCGTGTCGTCGCCGATGCGGTCCGCGACGGCGGCTTCCCCCCGCTGCTGCTCGAACCGATCGATTTCCACGGCCTGTTCATGCAGCAGGTCCAGCAGGTCGAGGCCGAGCAGGCGGGCGACGTCGCGGTCGGCCAGGCTTAACTAACTGCCATACGGGGCGATCATAGATCCGCCCCTCTCCTTCAGGGGAGGGGCAGTGAGACTCGGTTCGGCGCCGCCGGACCCCAGTCGAGCGGGTTGGAGCCTATCGGGCTCGCGCAAGGCTGATAGCCCCCACCCCACCCCCTCCCCTGACGGGGAGGGGCTTGAGCGATGAGCAACCTCCTCAAAAACGTCGGGACGATCGGCGGCCTCACCCTGGTCAGCCGCATCTTCGGCTTCGCGCGCGACATGCTGCTGAGCCGCATCCTCGGGGCCGGCGGCGTCGCCGACGCGTGGCAGCTCGCCTTCCAACTGCCCAACATCTTTCGCCGCCTGTTTGCAGAGGGCGCGTTTGCCGCCGCCTTTGTCCCGCTGTTCAACCAGCGGATGACGAAGGAGGGCGACCATAGCGAAGCGCGCGCCTTTGCCGATGCCGTACTATCGGTGCTGATCCCGATCCTGATCGTCTTTTCGGCGCTGTTGCTGATCGTCATGCCGTGGGTGATGGGGCTGTTTGCAAGCGACACGCTTCAGGCCGACGATGGAACCTTCGACCTCGCGGTCCTGATGGCCCGCATCGCCTTTCCCTATCTGGCGTTTATGAGCGTCGCGACCTTGTTCGCGGCGATTCTTAACAGCCTGTCGCGTTTCGCCGCCGCCGCGGCGGCGCCCGTCCTGCTCAACATCTGCCTGATCGGCGCGCTGTTGCTGGGCCTTGCCACCGGCGATGGCGGGGACGCGGCGAAGGCCGCGACGGGGTTTTACCTCGCGGTTTCCGTCTCGCTTGCCGGACTGTTCCAACTTGCCTGGCTTTATTATTGGGTGCGGCGGTCGGGCTTCCGGCCGATGCTCCGGCGTCCGCGGCTGACGCCCGGGGTGCGCGAGATGGGGGTGCTCATCCTGCCCGCGGTGTTCGGCGCCGGGGTCTATCAGATCAGCCGATTCATCGACCTGTTTTTCATCGCGACGCTGCCCGACAAGAGCATCACCTATCTCGCGATGGCCGACCGGCTCAACCAGCTGCCGCTCGGCATCATCGGCATTGCGCTGGGCACCGCGATCCTGCCGGCGCTGTCGCGCTTCGTCGCGCAGGACGATCGCGACGGCGCCGTTCGCCTGCAAAGCAATGCGGTCGAACTCGCGATGCTGCTGACCGTGCCCGCCGCGGTGGCACTGTTCGTCGCCGGCCCCGCGATCACCAGCGCCTTCTATGTCGGCGGGCAATATAGCCGCGCCGACGGGCTGGCGACCGGCGCGGTCGTCGGCGGGCTGGTCGTCGGCCTGCCCGCCTATGTGCTGGTCAAGGTGCTGGTCCCCAATTTCTTCGCGCGCAAGGATACGCGCACGCCGGTGTGGACCGCGGCGCTTTCGCTGCTGGTCAATATCGCGCTCAACCTGCTGCTGATCCCGCGGCTCGGCATTGTCGGGCTGGCGCTGGCGGGGTCGGCCGCGGCATGGTGCAATGTCGCGATGCTCTACGCCATCCTGCACCGCAAGGGGCTGTTCCGCCTGACCGGGCGGGTCGCGGGACGGATCGCGCGCATCATCCTCGCGGCGGCGGCGATGGCGGCCGGGCTTGATTACGCGATCCCGCTGGCAGGCGACGCCTTTACCGGCGGATTGGTCGACCGCGTCCTTGCACTCGGCGCGCTGGTGGCGACGGGCGCAATCATATTCTTTGGTTGCGCCATCCTGTTCGGCGTGGTCAATCGCGACACCGTCGGCCAGCTGCGCCGACGGCAAGTTTAAACAGCAGACAGGACGATCGACATGCGGACGCTATCGGGCATCCAGCCCACCGGAAATTTGCATCTGGGCAATTATCTGGGCGCGATCCGCAACTGGGTGCGGATGCAGGACGAGATGGAGGGCGAGAAGCTCTATTTCCTCGCCGACCTGCACGCGATCACCGTCCACAACGACCCCGCCGAACTGGCCGCGAACACGCGCGAGATGGCGGCGGCGCTGATGGCGGCGGGCATCGATCCCGCCAAGGCGATCCTGTTCAACCAGGCGCGCGTCCCCGCCCACGCCGAACTTGCATGGCTGCTTTTCTGCACCGCGCGCATCGGCTGGCTGAACCGGATGACCCAGTTCAAGGAAAAATCGGGCAAGAATCGCGAGGGCGCGAGCGTCGGGCTTTATGCCTATCCGGTGCTTCAGGCCGCCGACGTGCTGCTGTATCAGACCACGCATGTTCCTGTCGGCGACGACCAGAAACAGCATCTGGAACTGGCCCGCGACATCGCGACGAAATTCAACCTCGATACGGGGACAGAGACTTTCACCCTGCCCGAACCGACGATCCCCGCCGCGGCAGCACGGATCATGAGCTTGCGCGACGGAAACGCCAAAATGTCGAAATCGGACCCGAGCGATGCAAGCCGCATCAACCTGGTCGACGATGCCGACACGATCATGGCGAAAATCCGCAAGGCAAAGACCGATGCCGAACCGCTGCCATCGGAAGCGGCCGGGCTGGAGGGACGCCCCGAAGCCCGCAACCTCGTCGCCATCTATGCCGCGATGGCTGACGAAAGTGTCGATGCGGTGCTCGCGCGCTTCGCCGGTCAGGGCTTTGGCGCGTTCAAGCCGGCGCTCGGCGACCTGCTCGTCGAAACCTTGCGGCCGATCGCGACGCGGCTCGGTGCGTTGAAGGCCGATCCGGCGGCAATCGACGCCGCGCTGGAAGATGGCGCGGCGCGCGCGACGGCGCTGGCCCGGCCGACACTCGACGCCGCCTATGCCGCGCTGGGGCTGTGTCGCTGACACCGCGCTGTTCGCAGGCGAAATTTCTTGTCTTTGCCGTCCGCGTCCCCATATCGAGACATGGAACTGCCACGCGACGAAACGAGTTCAACCAAGGTTAAGTCGCGTCGGCATAGTCTATGGTACGATAGCGCGACTTAGGGGCGCTTCCCGAACGACGGAGCCAAGACGATGAGCAAGATAAACCTGAAGCGACTGGGCCTGGCCGCCATGACGGGCGCGGCACTGGCGCTCGCCGGTTGCGCGACGCCGTTCAGGGCGGATGTCGCCCGTTTCCAGACGCAGCTTCCGGCGCCGCAGGGCCAGAGCTTTGTCGTCGAAGCGAATAACCCCGCGCTGCAAGGCGGGATCGAATTCGGCCAATATGCCAATCTGGTCGCCGGCGAGCTGACCCGCTACGGCTATCGCCCCGCGGCGAATGGCGAACGCGCCGACCTGGTCGTCCGCATGGATTACGGCGTCGACAAGGGCCGCGAGCGCATCGTGTCGAGCCCCGGTTTCGGCGACCCCTGGTACGGCGGATATGGCGGCTATTATGGCCGCGGCTTCTATCGCCCCGTGATCGTCACCGGCCGCGGCGGCCGCCGTTATGTCTATGGCTATCGCGATCCGTTCCTGTGGGGCGGTTTCGGCCCCGGCTGGGGCGGCACCGACGTCAGCAGCTACACCGTTTATACCAGCGGCCTGAACCTTCAGATCAATCGCGCCGCGGACGGATCGCGGCTGTTTGAAGGCCACGCCGAGGCGCAATCGCGCGACAACAACCTCCAGACCATCGTCCCGAACCTGGTCGAAGCGATGTTCACCGGCTTCCCCGGCAATTCGGGCGAGCGGGTGCGGATTACCGTGGCGCCGCCCGAAAAGGGCTGACCCGCCTTCAACGCCCAAGCAAAAGGCCCGCCATCCGATCGGAAGGCGGGCCTTTTTGTTGCTGTTGAAAATCCCGGTATAACTTGGGGATAAAATTGTGGATCAGCTGTTGAGACTGCGCCGGATCGCCGCGATTTCGGCATCGAGTTCGCTGTCGGCGACGCGGAGCGCCTCGACCGTGCGGACGGCGTGGATCACCGTCGAATGATCGCGCCCGCCAAAGCGGCGTCCGATTTCGGGATAGGAGCGCGGGGTCAGTTCCTTCGCCAGATACATCGCCACCTGCCGCGGGCGGGCGATCGCGCGGACGCGGCGCTTCGACGCCATTTCGGACTTGTCGAGCCGGTAGTGTGCGCACACCGCGCGCTGGATCTCGTCGATCGTGATGCGCGGACGCGCGGTGCGGACATTTTCGGCGAGCCGGTCCTGCGCCAGCGCCAAATCGACCGTCGTTCCGGTAAGCGCGGCATAGGCGAGCAGCTTGTTGAGCGCGCCTTCGAGTTCGCGGATGTTGCGCGTGAAATGCTTGACCAGATAAGCGACGACGTCGTCCGGCACCTCGACCATCGGCATGGCGGCCAGGCGCTGGCGGATGATCCGTTCGCGCAGGTCATCCTCGGGCGCCTCGATATCGGCAACCAGCCCGCCCGACAGGCGCGACAGCAACCGCGCCTCGACCCCGTCGAGCATCGCCGGCGGGCGGTCGGCGGTGACGACGAGACGTTTGCCCGCGGTCATCAGGTCGTCGATCGTGTGGAGCAGCTCTTCCTGCGTCGAATTCTTGCCGATCACGAACTGCAAATCGTCGAGCAGCAGCAAGTCGGCGGCGCGCAGCCGCGCCTTGAACGCCATCATGTCGCCGCCGCGCATCGCACCGACGAATTCGAGCATGAATTTTTCCGCTGACATCAGAATGATGTTCGCAGTCGGATGCGCCGCAGCATAGTCCTGCGCAATCGCCTGGAGCAGGTGCGTCTTGCCCTGTCCGGTGCCCGAGCACAGGTAAAGCGGGTTGAATTGCGGCGCTTCGATCATCGCCATCCGGCGTGCGGCGTTGGCGGCGAGGATGTTGCTGCGCGCAACGACGAAGCGATCGAACGACAGGCGCGGATCGAAACCGAGCAGCGCGGGGTTCGCTGCGGGTGCCGGGCGGGTCTCGAAGCTCGGCAGCGGCGCCGCGGCCAGGACCGTGGCGCGCTCATTCGCCGCCGCACCGCCGCGCACGGTGACGCCGCGAACCGTCGGCAGCTGCTGCCGCCATGCCAGCTCCAGCCGGTCGCCAAAGCGTTCGTTGATCCAGTTCGCCGAAAAGCGGCTGACGGTTTCGAGCGTCACGACGCCCGACAACGCGCAATAATCGGCAAAGCGCACGGGCTTCAGCCAATGATCGAAAGTGCGCACGCCCAGATCGCGGCGCAGCCCTTCGGCAACGCGCGGCCAAAGCGCTGCGGCATCACCGCTCATCGCTTCACCCTGTGCACCATTGCCATGCTGATTGCCGCTTTCCGTCACGCTGTACCGCCCCCTCAGGTCCCCTCGTGCCGGGTCTCGGGCAGCCGTCCACGCGCCGATTCGTCACCTGCGCCGGGCACAGGCATCCCATCCGGACAAGCAGCCCGAAAAGTCGCGAATCATGTCGATGTGGCGGCCACCGGCGAAGGCCGACGACGCACCTGTCTAGTCAGGGGGCGGCGAGTCGATCAAGGGCTGGCCATGTAAAAATACTGAAATAAAAATCTTGACTCATCCGGGGTCCCGGAATCGCGCGAATGCCCCATTTTATTGAATAGTTTCAGTATTTTAATCAGTGAAAACCATCCGCAAGGCAACGAATCGCAGTAAATCCGTCACTTACCGCGCTGCAACACTATTGCCATCGGCCTGTCACAATGCAGGACGCAAAAAAGGACCCGCGGGCGGGATGCCAGCGGGTCCTTTTTGTTCCCTTTCGGGACAGCCGGATCAGGCGATCGCGTTCACGCTCTTGGTCAGGCGCGAGAATTTGCGAGCCACGGTGTTCTTGTGCAGCACACCCTTGGCAACGCCGCGCGCCATTTCGGGCTGCGCTGCCTTCAGCGCGGTCGCGGCCGCATCCTTGTCACCAGCGGCGACAGCGTTTTCGACCTTCTTCACGAGCGTGCGAATGCGCGAAACGCGATTCTTGTTCACGACGGTGCGCGCCGTGTTGCGGCGGATGCGCTTCTTTGCCTGGGGCGTATTTGCCATAAATTCCTCGGTTTCAAACGGTCTCAGTTCGGTCGGAGCACAGCGTCACCGGAGCAGCCGAATCGCGCAAACAGGCGAATCAATGTCCGGATACGGCCGGTTCCGGTAGCCCGGACCCTGCTCGAAGGGTGCGCGCATAGCCAGCCTGGCGCTTTTGGTCAATGCTTATTGCAGCAGCCGCGCGCCTTACCGTTGGCATTTGGGGCAGAAGAAGGTCGATCGGCCCGACTGCACGATCCGCGAAATCGTCCCGCCACATTCGCACGCCTCGCCCTCGCGCCCATAGACGCGCCAGTCCTTCGCGAAATAGCCAAGGTCGCCATCGGGACTGAGGAAATCGCGCAAGGTCGATCCGCCTGCGGCGATCGCCGCGATCAGCACCGCCTTGATCGCGGGCACCAGCGCGGCGAGCTTCGCCTTCGACACATCGGCCGCGGCCTTGGTCGGTGCAATGCGCGCCATGTTGAGCGCTTCACAGACATAGATATTGCCGAGCCCGGCGACGATCGTCTGGTCGAGCAGCATCGCCTTGATCGGCGCGCGGCGCCCGGCAAGGGCCTTCGCCAGATAGGCGGCGTCGAACGCGTCGGACAAAGGTTCAGGGCCGAGCGTCACAAAGGCGGCAAACAGGCGCAACGGATCGCCGCGCACCAGATCGACCGACCCGAAACGACGCGGATCGTGCAGGAACAACCTGTGCCCCGCGGTTTCGAGCAGCAGATGATCATGCTTTCCCGCATCGCCCCCTTCGGTGCGCCAGCGCCCCGACATGCCGAGGTGAAAGATCATATGGTCATCGCGGTCGGTCGAGATGACGCCATATTTGGCGCGCCGCGACAAGCCGGTAACGGTTGCGCCGGTGAGCCGCTGGGCGAGGTCGGCGGGAAAGGGCCGACGCAGATCGGGGCGGAAGGTCGTGACCGCGGCCAGCCTTTGCCCCTGAAGGAAAGGCGCCAGTCCACGGATGGTGGTTTCGACTTCGGGTAGCTCGGGCATTTCGACATCGCGGTAACTGGCATTTGCTTGCACGACAAGGCCCGGCTAAAGGCCGTCGCAGCAGAAAATCTCCCCACAAAAGGCACGCAATCCATGGTCACTCCCGATACCGTCAGCTTCGGTTACGAACAGGTGCCCGCGGGCGAAAAGACCGCCATGGTCGGCGAGGTCTTCAGCCGCGTCGCGCGCAAATATGACATCATGAACGACGCGATGTCGGGTGGGATGCACCGTTTGTGGAAGGACCGCTTCGTGCGCCGCGTCAAGCCGCGCGCGGGCGAGACGATCCTCGACATGGCGGGCGGCACCGGCGACATCGCCTTTCGCATGGAGCGTTCCGGCGCGAGCATCACCGTTGCCGACATCAACCCCGACATGCTGGGCGTCGGGATGGAGCGCGCCGCCGAACGCGGCGTCGACAGCCTGGTATGGAGCGAACAGAACGCCGAAAAGCTGAGCTTTCCCGGCCAGTTTTTCGACGCCTATACGATCGCCTTCGGCATCCGCAACGTCACCGACATCCCCGCGGCGCTGAAGGAAGCGCATCGCGTGCTGCGCTACGGCGGGCGTTTCTTCTGCCTCGAATTTTCGACCAACGAATGGCCGGGCTTCGCGCAGGCCTATGATGCCTATTCGCACCACCTCGTCCCCAAGCTTGGCAAGCTTATCGCCGACGACGAGGACAGCTATCGTTACCTGATCGAATCGATCCGCCGCTTTCCGCCGATGCCCAAATTCGCTGAGATGATCCGCGAAGCGGGCTTTACCTCGGTCAAGGTCGAGCCGATTCTGGGCGGTCTCGTCGCGATCCACAGCGGGTGGAAAGCGTGAGAGCCGACGCCAGCTTCTCCCCATCCGCAAGCGGGAGGGGGACTGAGGCATGACCCGTCCCGTTACCCATATCGCCCGCCTGCTGAAATGGGGGCGTATCCTTGCGCGCCACGGTGCGCTGCGCGGGATCGAAAGCGCGCCGACGACGCCGCCGGGCGTCAAGCGGCTCTGCCGAATCGCGCGGCTCGGCACGATTCAGCCCAAGATTCCCGATTACGCCACAGCCTTCCAGGCGATCGGCCCGGCGGCGGTCAAGCTCGGCCAGACGCTCGCCACGCGCCCCGACCTTGTCGGCGAGGATGCCGCGCGCAACTTGCTGAGCCTTCAGGATGCCCTGGCGCCCGTCGGCTTCGACCGCATCCGGCAAGAGATTGAGGCGACCTTCGAGGTTCCGCTCGAAAGCCTTTATAGCGAGTTCGACCCCGACCCCGTCGGCTCGGCGTCGATCGCGCAGGTTCATCGGGCAACGACGACCGATGGCCGCAAGGTTGCGGTCAAGGTGCGCCGTCCCGGCATCGACAAGCAATTCGCCCGCGATATCGAAACCTATGAATGGGCGGCGGCGCATCTTGAGGCGCTGGGCGGCGAAGCGACGCGGCTGCGCCCCCGGCAGGTTATCGCCAATTTCCGCCGCTGGACGCTGCGCGAACTCGACCTGCGCCGCGAAGCCGCTTCGGCATCCGAACTCGCCGACGCGATGGTCGGCGTACCGACCTATCAAGTGCCCGCCATCGACTGGGATCGCACCGCCAGCCGCGTGATGACGCTGGACTGGATCGACGGCATCAAGATTTCGCACCGCGACGCCCTGATCGCGGCGGGGCACGACATGGAACAATTGTCGGCGAACCTCGTCAACGCATTCCTGCGCCAGGCGATCGCCGAGGGTTTCTTCCACGCCGACATGCATCAGGGCAATTTGTTCGTGAAGGCCGACGGAACGATCGCCGCGGTCGATTTCGGGATCATGGGGCGGATCAACCGCCAGGCACGCTACTGGCTGGCCGAGATCCTCTATGGGCTGACCACGGGCAATTATCGCCGCGTCGCCGAAATCCATTTCGAGGCGCAATATGTGCCAGATTATCACAGCGTCGAGGAATTCGCGACGGCCCTGCGCGCGGTCGGCGAGCCGATGCGCGGCAAGCCGGTCAGCGAATTGTCGGTGGGACAGATGCTCGACGGCCTGTTCGCGATCACGCGCGATTTCGACATGCAGACCCAGCCGCACCTGCTGCTGCTCCAGAAAACGATGGTGATGGTCGAAGGCGTCGCGACGATGCTCAATCCCAAAATCAACATGTGGGATGTGTCGGGACCATTTGTGCAGGAATGGATCCGCGACGAACTCGGCCCCGAAGCGGCGCTGGCCGATGGCCTGCGCGAACAGGGCAAGACGCTGGCGCTGATCCCCGACATCATCCGCCGCCTCGACGCGCAATTGCCGAAAAAGGGCGCCGCGCCGCCCGCGCCGCCGCTGCCCCAAATTCCGCTGATGTGGGACAAGGGCGAACGAAAGCCCTGGTGGCGTTATGCGCTGACCGCACTCGTCGGCGCGGCGGCTGGCGCGGCGGCGTTCAACTGGCTAGGTTAGGCGTATGACCAAACCCCGCATTCTGCTCATCATCGGCGGCGGTATCGCGGCCTATAAATCGGTCGAGCTCGTCCGCCTGCTGCGCAAGGCAGGCTATGTCGTCCGCTGCGTCCTCACGCGCGCGGGCAAACAGTTCGTCACGCCGCTGACGCTCGCGGCGCTGTCCGAAAACAAGGTCTATACCAATCTGTTCGACCTGAAGGACGAGGTCGAGATGGGGCATATCCAGCTGAGCCGCGAGGCCGACCTGGTGGTTGTCGCGCCCGCGACCGCCGACCTGCTTGCCAAGATGGCGGCGGGAATCGCCGACGACCTGGCGACGACGTTGCTGCTTGCGACCGACAAACCCGTGCTCGCAGCGCCCGCCATGAACGTGCGCATGTGGCTCCATGCCGCGACGCGCCGCAACGTCGCAACGCTGCGCGGCGACGGCGTGACGGTGATGGAACCCGACGAGGGCGAGATGGCGTGCGGCGAATATGGCCCCGGCCGCCTGCCCGAACCGGCCGCGATCAAGGCGGCGATCGACGCCGCGCTGGCCGACGCCCCGGCGCCGGTCGCGCTGACGGGTCCCGGGGCATTGGCGGGGCAACCCGACTTCGCGCCCGCGAACCGCCGCCCATTATATGGCCGCCGCATCCTGATCACCGCCGGACCGACGCACGAGCCGATCGACCCGGTGCGCTACATCGCCAACCGATCGAGCGGGAAACAGGGCTTTGCCATCGCCGCCGCCGCCGCCGCCGCGGGCGCCGAAGTGCTGCTGGTCGCCGGGCCGGTGGCCTTGCCGACGCCGCCCGGCGTGATCCGCGTCGACGTCGAGACCGCCGTTGAAATGGCGGCCGAGGTCGAGGCGGCCCTGCCCGTCGATGCCGCGATCATGGTTGCCGCGGTCGCCGACTGGCGCGCCGCCGACACCGCGGCGCAGAAGATCAAGAAAGATGGCAGCGGGCAGGTTCCGCCGCTCGCGCTGGCCGAAAATCCCGATATTCTCGCCAGCATCGCCCAAAGCGCGCAGCGCCCGCCCTTGCTGATCGGCTTTGCTGCCGAAACCAACGACGTTATCGCCCATGCGCAGGCAAAGCTGGCGCGCAAGGGGTGCGACTGGATCGTCGCCAACGACGTCGCCGCCGATCCGATGGGCGGCGAAAGCAACCGGGTGCATATCGTTAGCAAAGCGGGCGTAGACAGCTGGGACCGGCTGCCCAAGCAGGCCGTCGCCCGCCAATTGATGGAAAAGATCGCCGATGAACTCGACACCCGCGCCCCGCTTGAACGAGATTGAGATCGCCCTCCAGCGGCTGCCCAATGGCGGCGGCCTGCCGCTGCCGGCCTATGCCAGCGACGGCGCGGCGGGAATGGATGTCGTCGCGGCCGAGACGCTGACCTTGCGCCCCGGCGCGCGCCATGCGGTCGCGACCGGCTTTGCGATGGCGATCCCGGCGGGTTATGAGGTGCAGGTCCGCCCGCGTTCGGGCCTCGCGCTCAAACATGGCATTACCTGCCTGAACACGCCCGGCACGATCGACAGCGACTATCGCGGCGAGGTGAAGGTCATCCTCGCCAATCTGGGCGACGAAATTTTCGAGGTGAAGCGCGGCGACCGCATCGCCCAGCTTGTCCCCGCCCCGGTCCAGCGCGCGGCATTTGCGGAGGTCGAAACGCTCGACGAGACTCAACGCGGCGCGGGCGGCTTCGGGTCGACCGGGATCGAAAGCGATGCGCTCGACGAGACCGCCGACACGGCGGGGCTTGCCTCGCTGTCGGGTATCAAGCTGCGCCGACCGGCGGACTGATTTGCTGAGCGACGCCGAACTCGATCGGTATGCGCGCCAGATCATCCTGCCGGCCTTTGGCGGTGCCGGGCAGGCCAGGCTGCATGCGGCGCATGTTGCGATCATCGGCGCGGGCGGGATCGGTTGCCCCGCGATCACCTATCTGGCGGCGGCGGGGGTCGGACGGCTCACGATCATCGACGACGACCGGGTCGAACTGTCGAACCTGCACCGCCAGCCGCTGTTCACCGATGCCGATGTCGGCGCGCTGAAGGCCGAGGTCGCTGCGGAGGCGGCGCGGCGGATCAACCCGCATGTCAACGCGGTCGCGGTGCCCAGCCGGCTCGACGAGAGCAACGCCCAGGCGCTGCTGGCGGGCGCGACGCTGATCCTCGACGGATGCGACAATTTCGGCACACGGCTCGCGGTCAATCGCGCAGCGGTCGCGCTGCATATCCCGCTGCTCAGTGCGGCGATCGGCGCGTTCGAGGGGCAGGTGGCGCTGTACGAAGGCTGGCGCGCGGGGCACGCCTGCTACGCCTGCCTTGTCGGTAACGACCCCGACCGCGAAGGGATCAACTGCGCCGAAACCGGCGTCATGGGGGCGCTCGCCGGAATGATCGGGACGATGGCGGCGCTGGAGGCGGTGCGCGCGCTGACCGACTGGGGGTCGCCGTTGACGGGACGGCTGGCGATCGTCGATATGCTCGATCGGCGCTGGCGCGAAGTCGGCGTGCCCGAGGACCCCGATTGCCCGATATGCCGAAGCTGAACATCATCGTCGCGGTTGCCGAGGGGCGGCGGCTCTATGCCGCGCTCGAAACCGGAATGGCCGCGGCGGCGCTGGGCCGCCCCGTGCGCATCTTCCTGCAAGGCGAAGCGGCGGCGCTGCTGCGCGACCCCGTGGCTTTTTCCGGCGACGAAGCGCGCCGCGCGGCGGGCCAGCCCGATCTCGCCTGGCTGGTCGAGGAAGCGATCGCGATGGAGATTGCGCTATTTGTCTGCCAGTCGGGCATGGCGCTCGTCGGCATCGCCGCGACCGAACTGGTGCCGCATGTCCGCGCCGGCGGGCTGGTGAGCTTTCTTGCCGAGGTCGGCGCCGAGGACCGGCTGATCGTCTATTGAGTCGTCCTGCACGTCGCGTCGCGACAGGGCAGGATCAGCCGTTCAAGGGTTGTCGCAGACGGTGATCTTGTCTGCCTCCGGCCGCTGGCCGTCGGGCACGAAGCGCGCGAGATAGCCGCCCGCGTGCTGCTTGTCGTCATAGGAGACGAGCTTGTATCCCACCGCCTCGAATTCGCAGACGAGCAGGCGGAACGGCGTGCCGTGCTGCGCGATCGGCCGGTCGCCGTCGACGACGATCACCTGCCCGCCCTTGCGCAGCGCCGGGCGGAGTCGCCACAGGAACGCATAGGGCTCGCCGATCTCGTGATACATGTGGACCATGAACACGCGGTCGAAACTCGCCGCGGGCAGGCGCGGATCGTCGACGGCGCCGAGTTTCAGCGACACATTGTCGAGCCGTTCGCGCGCGACGCGGTCGGCCAGCCGCTCGATCACCTCGGGAATGATGTCCTGCGCGAGCACGCGGCCCCCGGCGCCGACCCGCTGCGCCAGACGGACGGTGTAATATCCGTCGCCCGCGCCGATGTCGGCGACCGTCATGTTCGGGCGAACGTCGGCCGAGTCCATCACATCCTCCGCCTCGTTGACGCGGTCGCGTGCTTCCTCGGTCGACCATTTGGTCGACACGGTCGGCGCGACGGGCCGGTCGGCCGGCGGAAATTCGCGCGCCGTCTCGGTGCGCTCGCCGGCATCGTCCCACGGCGCATCGCAACCGTTCAGCAACGGCAGGAGGGCCAGCAGGACGATCGCGGCGCGCTTCATCAATCGATGTCCTCCACCTCGACCTTTTCGCCCGTCACCTTCTGCGACAGCGCCGCCGCCATGAAGGGATCGAGCGCGCCGTCGAGCACGTCGCCGGGCGCGGTCGATGTCACCCCGGTACGCAGATCCTTGACCAGCTGATAGGGCTGGAGGACGTAGGAACGGATCTGGTGGCCCCAGCCGATCTCGGTCTTTGCCTGATATTCGCCCGAGGCCGCGGCCTCGCGCTTTTGCAGCTCGGCCTCGTACATCCGCGCTTTCAGCATCCCCATCGCGGTCGCGCGGTTCTTGTGCTGCGATCGGTCGTTCTGGCTCGCGACGACGATGCCGGTCGGGATATGCGTGATTCGCACCGCCGAATCGGTCGTGTTGACGTGCTGGCCGCCCGCGCCCGAGGCGCGATAGGTGTCGATCTTGAGGTCGCCTTCGTTGATCTCGATGTCGATATTGTCGTCGATCACCGGATAGACCCAGACCGAAGAGAAGCTGGTGTGGCGCCGCGCCGAGCTGTCATAGGGCGAGATGCGGACGAGGCGGTGGACGCCGCTTTCGGTCTTGGCATAGCCATAGGCATTCTCGCCCTTGACCAGCATCGTCGCCGATTTGATGCCCGCCTGTTCGCCCGCCTGATATTCGACGAGCTCGACCTTGAACCCGCGCTTCTCGGCCCAGCGGCTGTACATGCGCTGGAGCATTTCGGCCCAGTCCTGGCTTTCGGTGCCCCCGGCGCCCGCATGGACTTCGATATAGGCATCATTGGCGTCGGCCTCGCCCGCGAGCAGCGCCTTGATCTTGTCTTCCTCCGCGCGCGCGGCGAGCGTCGCCAACGAAGCGACCGCTTCGTCGACCATCGCCTCGTCGCCTTCCATCTCGGCCAGCTCGATCAGCTCGGCGGTGTCGGCGCACTCGGTTTCGATCGCGCGCGTCGCATTGATCGCCTCGTCGAGCCGACGGCGTTCGCGCATGACCTCTTGCGCCGCCTTGGCATCGTTCCAAAGCGTCGGGTCCTCGACCTTCGCATTCAGCTCGTCGAGCCGCCGCACCGCGCGGTCCCAGTCGAGAAAGCGGCGCAGCAGCGCCAGCGCGGCGCCAATCTTGTCGATATGATCCTGCGCTTCGGCGCGCATGTCCTTGCTCCTGAAATATGTTGGCCCCGCCCTTACGGCCTCAATGGCCGCAGGGGAAGACGGCGCGCCGGATCAGATGATGCCGCCGCGATCCTCCAGAAAATCGCTGTCGCTGCGGCGCCCATTGCCCTGTTGAACAGGTGCGTCCTGACGCCGCGGCGCTTTTGCCGGTTTGATTTCCTCTTCGCGGATCGTCCGGCGCGGTTCGCTTTCGGGTTTGAACGCTTCCCAGATGATCGATGCCTTCGGATCGGTGCCCGGCCAGCTGCCATAGACGCGGCGCCCCGACTGGCGGTCGATTCGCACCATGCGCACGCCCTTCGGCGCGGCGAACGGGATCGGCTGGCGATCGGCGAGCGCCGCCAGCGCAAAATCCTTGAAGATCGGCGCCGCATAGCTGCCGCCCTGGGCATAGCCGCCCATGCTGCGCGGCTGGTCGAAACCGATATACATGCCCGCGATCACGTCCGGCGTGCCGCCGACGAACCACACGTCATTCGGGCCGGTGGTCGTCCCGGTCTTGCCAAACAGGGGGACGTTCAGGTCGCGTAGCCGCACCGCGGTGCCGCGCTGGACGACGCCTTCCAACATATGGACAACCTGATAGGCGGTGATCGGGTCCATCAGTTGCTTGCCCGACTTGGCAAAGCGCGGCATCGGACGACCGTCCCAATCCTTTTTGTTGCAGCCTTCGCACGGTTTCCAATTGGCCGGGAAAATCACCTTGCCGCGGCGGTCCTGCGCATAATCGATCACCCGCGGCTTAAGCTCGCGGCCGTGGTTGGCGAGCATGGCAAAGGCATTGGTCATCTTTTCGACCGTCGTCGATCCGGCGCCGAGCGCGGTCGACAGATAGGGTTCATGCTTGCCGATGCCCATCGTGGCGATCATTTCGACCACCGGTTCCATGCCGACCTGGCTGGCCGCGCGCACCGTCATCAGGTTGCGCGACTGTTCGAGGCCCCAGCGCATCGTATGTTCGCCTGCCCCGCCCGCCCCGCCGAAGTTGCGGAAGCATTTGTTGCCGAGGCGCGCGCCCTGATAGACGCAGAACGGCCCATCGACGATCATCGTCGCGGGGGTCATGCCATTGTCGAGCGCCGCCGCGTAGACGAAGGGCTTGATCGTCGAACCCGGCTGGCGTTCGGCCTGCGTCGCACGGTTGAAGGGCGACAGGCGGACGTCGAAGCCGCCCTGCATGGCATAGATGCGGCCCGAATGCGGGCTTTCGACAACCATGCCGCCCGACACTTCGGGGATGTTACGCAGCGCGTAGGAACTGCCGCCGGTCGATTTGACGACGATCAGGTCGCCGGGACGCATCGCCGAAAAGGCGCTGCCCCCCGTCTTGCGATACCCCATCGTCGCGGCGCTCGCGGGCAGCGTTCCCGTGTCGCCGTTGGCAAAGCCGATTTGCACGGCGCCGGGGGATTTCGACAGCACCGCGGCAACGCGCCAATTGTCGTAATCGATGCCGATGAAACTCGACGCAAGGCGGCTCTGCCACTGGTCGTCGGCCTCGATCGTCGCAATCGGTCCCGACCAGCCCTTGCCGGCATCATAACGCTGGAGCCCCTTGCGCAGCGCCATCGTCGCGCCCGCCTGCATCTTGCCGTCATAAGGCGTGCGCACCCACAGGCCGCCGGCATAGACGCTGAGCGGGCCATCCTCGGCGGTTTCGCCGAACTGGGCGATCAGTTGCCGCCGCACCTCTTCCATATAATAGCCGCCGACCTGCGCGATCGCGGTGTTGCCCGTGTTGGTGAGTCCGAGCGGCATCGCGCGCGCGGCGTCGCGCTGTGCCGCGGTGATCCAGCCATTGCTCTCCATCGACCCGAGCACGAAATTGCGGCGCGCCAGCGCTTCGCGCTCGAACCGCGCCCGGCCATATTTCTCCGGCGCCTTGGGCAGGATCGCCAGAAAGGCCATTTCATGCAGCTGGAGCTGGTCGACATCCTTGTCGAAATAGGCGCGGCTCGCCGCCTGCACGCCAAAGGCGCGGCGACCGAGCGGAATTTCGTTGAGGTAAAGTTCGAGGATCTGTTCCTTGGTCAGCGCATCCTCGATCCGCATCGCCAGGATCGCCTCGCGCACCTTGCGGCGATAGCTGAGCTCGTTCGTCAGCAGCAGATTCTTCGCGACCTGCTGGGTGATCGTCGAGGCCCCGACGGGGCGGCCGCTATTCGACAAATTGGTGACGATCGCCGACGCGATGCCCGGATAGTCGATGCCACCATGGCTGAAAAACGTCTTGTCCTCTGCGGCGAGGAAGGATCGCACCAGAAGCTGCGGATACTCGCTATATTCCAGCTGGACGCGGCGTTCGCGGGCATAGCTGTGCACAGGCTTGCCCTCGCCGTCGCGCACCATCGTCGGCAGCGGCGGTTCATAATCGCGCAGTTGGTCGACCGACGGCAGGTCGCGCGCAAAAACCGCCCAGATCAGCGCAATGCCAAGCAGGCCCGCGAGCGCGAGCCAGCCAAGCCAGCGGAACCAGCGCCGCGTCCACATGTCACGGAACCAGGTGATGACGGCATTGCCGTCGCGGCGCAGGCGAAGGCGAAAATCGGGCGGACTGTCAGCGGCCATATGCCCCCGCCTCTAAAGCCTCGGTTGCCGAAAGGGAAGCATGCTTGCGGCAATGCGTGGACCTAAGCCCTGCCCGCCAGTCCGAGCAGCGCCGGACGCAACATCGATGCCACGTCCGCGATCACCGCGTCGGCCGAAACACGCTGTTCTTCATACAGCATCTCGTCCGCCGCAAAGCCGAGTTCGACCGCGAGACGCAGCCGCGCCCACAGTGTTTCGGGGTCGACCTGAGCAAGGTGCGGGGCACAGGCATCCACCAGCCGTCCCGTGACATGCCGGTGCGATTCGAGCCGGATGTGGACAAGGCGCGGCGTCGCGTGGAGCGCGCGCAATATCCACACCGCACCGGGTTCGGCGCGCGTCACCGCCGCATTTTCGGCCAGCAGGTCGCCGATATGATCGGCCATCGCCGCGATCCCGCCGGGCGCATGGCGCGCGAGCCACGCCTCGAGCACATCGTTCTGGCGCGCCATCAACCGCCGTCCCAGCGCCTCCAGCACCGCATATTTGTCGCCGAAATATCGGTATAGCGCGGGCGGCGAGACCCCGGCGCGCGCGGCGATCATGTTGGTCGAAATCCGTTCGATGCCGACCTCGGCCAACAATGCGCCCGCAACGTCGAGCAGGCGGCCCTGCGTGTGGCGCGCGCGCGCCTGCTGCGGCGGACGGCGCTTCGCCAGGGTCACCGCGCGGCGCCGCGCGCGCTCACCGGCCAGATGTCGACCAACGTGTCGCCCGCGACGACGTGATAATGGTCATAGAGATTCACTGTCGGGTCGCAGTGCGGAACGGTCAGGCTGACCGGGTCGCCGGGCCGAAGTTCGTTTCCGATGTCGGGCGCGATCAGCGCCGCATGTTCGTCGCCCATAAAAGCGAAAAATGCGCTGCCGGGTGCGCCGCGCTGGACCACCGCGACGCCGCCGTCGGTCGACAGCGATTTATACCCCGAATCGATGGTGACGAGGCCGCTGTGGTTCGCGCTGACGACGCGCGCATCGACGGCCAGCGATACCTCGAACGGCACGGCGCCGTCGGCGACAAGCGCGCAATCGAGATATTGCTTGTCCATGAAGATGTAGGACCCCGCCTGAAGCTCGGTGAAGACGCCGAGTTCGAGGTCGATGCGGTGCGTGCCGGTGCCCGACCCGGTGATGATGCCGGGCGCGAAACCGGCATCGGTCAACGCCGTGACCACGTCCTGCAAATAGGCGGTGCGCTCGACAATCGCGGCGCGGCGTTCGGCATAGCTTTCGATATGCTGCTGTGACCCGCAATAAAATTGAACCCCCCGATATTCGAGGTTCGGCGCGGCAGCGATAGTCCCGGCCAGCGCCACCGCGGCCTCGGCCGACGCCACGCCGGTCCGCGCGATACCGGGGTCGATGTCAATCATCACGTCGAGCTGCGCGCCGATCCCCGCCAGCGCAGCCTGCAACCGCTCGGCAACGCCCGGATGATCGACGACGGCCATCAATCCATCGGCCGTTGCCGCCAGCGCCGCGAGGCGATCGACCGCCGCGGGCGCGGCGACGGGCGAGGTGATCAGGATGCCGGTCACGCCGCCTGCCGCCAGCACCTCTGCCTCGCCGATCTTGGCGCAGCACACGCCAACCGCCCCTGCCGCGATCTGGCGCCTGGCAATATCGACGCTCTTGTGCGTTTTGGCATGGGGACGAAGCGCAACGCCGTGACCGGCCGCGAGCGCCGCCATCGCCGCGATATTGCGGTCGAGTGCGTCCAGGTCGAGCACGAGCACCGGCGTATTGAGATCGGCGCGCGAGCCTTGGCGTCCGATCAGATGGTCGTGCAATTCACGGTCGGTCGTCATGCGAAATCCTTCACGAAAAAAGGGCCTCCAGATGCGGGTTGAGAAATTTGCCGTGCGGATCGGCGGCGCGGCGCACCGCGATGTAGCGCCCCGCCATCGGATAGAGTGCGGCGACGTCGGCGCGGTTCAGCCGGTGGCGCTTGGCCCAATGCGGCCGCCCCCCGGCGCCGCGAAAAATCGCCTCGGCCTCGGCGAAAAGCGTTTGCCACGGCATCTTCGCATATTGGTGCATCGAAATGGCGGCAACCGGGCCGGCGTTCATCGGGCTCATCCAAATATCGTCGGCGGCGACGGTGCGATATTCAAACGGGAACGTGACGGGCAGCCGTTTTTTCCGAATCCAGGCCACAACATCGGCCAAGGCGTCGAGCCCGGCGGCGCGCGGCATTTCATATTCCATTTCCTCGAAGCGGATCGTGCGGTCGGAGGGAAAGATGGCGTGCGCGGGACCGCGGCGCCGCCCCGAAAGGCTGCTTTTCATCATCAGGCGCTGAAGGACAGGCGTCAGGAACGGCAGGCGCGCCGAAATGTCGAGAATCCGGCGAAAACTTGCTTCTTCCATGTCGGTTGTCGTGGGCGGCGGATCGCACGGATCGCATGGATCGAGCGTTTTCAGGATGACATCGTCGCTGTGCGGGAAAAACCAGAATTCGATATGCCGGTGCTGCTGCGCCAGCGCGTCGAAGCTTTCGCGCACCTCGGCCCAGCGGCGTTTTTCGATACGTTCGGACAAATGAAAGGCCGGCACGACGGCGACCTCGATCTCGGTCGCCACACCGAACAGCCCCAGCGAAAGGCGCTGGGCCTGATAGAGGTCGGCGTTGGTGGCGGCATCGCACCAGCGCGCCTCGCCATCGGCGCCCACCAGCCGGAACCCCCGCGCAAAGGTCGATAGCGAGCCGAGTGCGACCCCGGTGCCATGCGTACCCGTCGCCATGGCACCGGCCAGCGACTGCGGATTGACGTCGCCCTGGTTGGCGAGCGCCAGCCCCTCGTCCCACAGCGCCGCGGTCAGCCGCCGGATGCTCCATCCTGCCGGAATATGCGCGGTGCGGCGATCGGCGGCGACATGGACCCGGCCCGCCATGTCTTCGAGGCTGACGATCAGGTCGCCCGATTCGCACAAGGGCATGAAACTGTGTCCGGCGCCGACAACGCGCAGCCTTTTGGCGCTGCGGACAAGCGCCGCCAGTTCGTCTTCGCTTTGCGGGCGCGCGAGTTGGCCGCTTGCGGTGACACTGCCCGACCAGTTGCTCCAGCCCATGCGCTTTCCCCCGGTGGCAAAGCTGTCGCCACGCGAAAAGTTAGTCAAGACTATATTATTGCGCGGCGAGGCTGTTCAGCGCGCGGTGATCCGCCGCGCAAAGTGGACCTGCACCGCGTCGCGGACACCGCGCGCGACCTTTTTCTGCCCCGCGGGCGACGCCAGGAAAGCCGCGTCGGCCTTGTTGGAGATGAAGCCGGTTTCAAACAGGACCGACGGCGTATCGGGCGCCTTGAGCACGACGAATGAGGCAAAGCGAAGCGCGTGCGTGCGGAACTTCACCGCTTCGCCTGCCTCGCGCTGGAGCAATCGGGCGAAGTCGGACGCCGTGTTCATCGTCTCGCGCTGGGTGAGGTCGAGGAGGATCGACGACACGTCGCCGCTGTGCGCGCCCAGGTCGACGCCATTGATGATATTCGCCTTGTTCTCGCGCGCCGCAAGCCGGGCCGCCTCGCGGTCGGAGGCGACTTCGGACAGCGTATAGACCGATGCGCCGTGCGCCTCCGGATTTTCGGCGGCATCGGCGTGGACCGAAATGAACAGGTCGGCTTTCAGCCGCCGCGCGATGCCAAAGCGTTCCTCCAGCACAAGGAAACGGTCGTCGGCGCGCGTCAGGGCCACGCGCACCCGCCGCGAAGCGAGCAGATCGGCGCGGATCGCCCGCGCAAGCGCGAGCGTGATGTCCTTTTCCCGCGCGCCATTGTGCGGGCTGATCGCCCCGGGATCGTGCCCGCCATGTCCGGCATCGATCACGACGAGCGGCAAGCGGCCGTCCGCCGGCCCCTCGATCCGCGGCAGCGCGACCGAGGGTTTGGGTTTGCCGATCGGCACGGTGACGCTGTAGCGTTTTCCGGGGCGCCTGGCGCGGAAGGCCGCGGCTGGCTGGCGTTCGGTGCGCGGGCGCAACGTCGGATCGACCGCCGCCACCAGCGGCAGCCCCCGGCCCGAATCGCGAGCCACAGCGGGTCCCGCCGACGTTGCCGACGACATTCCGATCACACCAAGCAGGACGAGCAGCGGGCTCATGCCGCGTCTATGCCGCCCGCGACGCGCGATGGTCCAGCGCTTATTGAAAAAGCGGCGCCGCGCGGCCCCGCAATATCGTCAACCATGCGGTCACCATCGCGCACCGAACGTCCGCTCCGCGCCAAGCTTCGCCCGCGATTCAACCCCTTCGCGATGATGATATTCTTGCAACAGCGCGCGGTCATCCCATCTTTGCACGGCGGTTGTGGTTGCCGTCGGCCCGTGCCGATGCTAGCACGCCCTTACTGACGGTGTCGTTCCCGGTGCCGTCCGGCCTTTTGAGGGGAAGGCCTGCTCCGCAAAAATTGCGGAACATGGCCGCCTTGGCGCCGGACATGCGGGGAAGGGCGACCTGCCGTCAGTCCACCCGGTTGACCGGACAGTCGGGGCGTTCGCTTGGCGCCCGCCCTGCCCGCCCGCTCATCCCGTAACAGGTTGATGCCGCATGAGGCTTGCCATGCCCTCTTCTGATCCCGACGCGGGCGCTTTCGCCCCGGCCGTCGCCGGATTTGAAGACCGCATGCGCGTCCAGGACCGGACGCAGGGCCTTTTCGGCAATAACGTCTTTTATTCTTTCACCCGTATCCGCCGCGGCTTTTCCCCTGGAAAGGTCGCGGGATTTTTTGAGGGCGCGCTGAGGCGCGCTTGGAGTGTATCTAATGACCACGCGCATGTTGATCGACGCGCGGCACCGGGAAGAAACCCGGGTCGCCGTCACCAAGGGCAACCGAATCGAGGAGTTTGATTTCGAGTCCGCCGAGCACAAGCAGCTCAAGGGCAATATCTATCTGGCAAAAGTAACCCGCGTTGAACCGTCGCTTCAGGCGGCGTTCGTCGAATATGGCGGCAATCGGCACGGCTTCCTTGCGTTCAGCGAAATCCACCCCGACTATTACCAGATTCCGAAGGAAGATCGCGACGCGCTGCTGCGCGAAGAAGCCGAACATGCCGCCGCCGCGGCGCAGCGCGCCGAGGAAGATCTGGACGAGCTGGAAGGCGATGTCGCCGACGTCGAATATCACGACGAGGACGATAATGGCGACAACCGCGGCGATCGCGACGACGAGCGGGACGACCGCGATGAGCGGGACGACCGCGATGATCGCGACGAGCATGACGATGGCGACGACAATGGCGATGCCGAAGAGGGCGCCGAAGGATCGGAAGAAAATAAGGATGGCCGGGGCGATCGCCGCGGGCGCGGCCGCGGGCGCGGCAACAACAACCGCAAGGGCGGCCGTGGACGCGGCCGCCGGAACGACGACGAGGACAGCGAAAACCGCATGTCGCTGCGCCGTCGTTACAAAATCCAGGACGTCATCCGTCGCCGTCAGGTGATGCTGGTCCAGGTCGTCAAGGAAGAGCGCGGCAACAAGGGTGCGGCGCTGACCACCTATCTGTCGCTCGCCGGTCGTTATTGCGTGCTCATGCCCAATACGATGCACGGCGGCGGGATCAGCCGGAAAATTTCAAATGGCGCCGACCGCCGCAAATTGAAGGCGATGATCGACGAACTCGCGCTGCCGCCGACGATGGGTTGCATCGTGCGCACCGCGGGGATGAGCCGCACCAAGGTCGAGATCAAGCGCGACTTCGACTATCTCGCACGCCTGTGGGACGAAATCCGCCAGAAGACGCTCGAATCGAGCGCGCCGGCGCTGGTCCATTCGGACAGCGACCTGGTGAAACGCGCGATCCGCGATATTTATCACAAGGATATCGAGGAAGTGCTCGTCGAGGGCGACGAGGGCTATAAGGCCGCCAAGCAGTTCATGAAGCTGCTGATGCCCAGCCACGCGCGCCGCGTGAAGCAATATGCCGATCCGGTATCGCTCTATCAGCGTTACGGCGTCGAAGACCAGCTCGCGGGGATGCTCAACCCGGTCGTCCAGTTGAAATCGGGCGGCTATCTGGTGATCAACCCGACCGAGGCCTTGGTGTCGATCGACATCAACTCGGGCCGGTCGACGCGCGAGCATAATATCGAGCAGACCGCGGTCAGCACCAATCTGGAAGCCGCGGCCGAAATCGCGCGCCAGCTGCGCCTGCGCGACATGGCCGGCCTCGTCGTGATCGACTTTATCGACATGGATCATGGCTCGAACGTCCGCAAGGTCGAGCGCGCGATGAAGGACGCGCTGAAGAACGACCGCGCGCGCATCCAGGTCGGCCGCATTTCGGGCTTTGGCCTGATGGAGATGAGCCGCCAGCGCCTGCGCACCGGCGTGCTCGAAGCGTCGACGCGTCCGTGCCCGCATTGCGAAGGCACCGGGCTGGTCCGCACCGCATCGTCGGCGGGTCTCAGCGCGCTGCGCCTGATCGAAGAGGAAGCGGCGCGCGGCAAGGGGAACAAGATCACCTTGCGCGCAAGCCAGGAAGCGACCTTCTACCTGCTCAACGAAAAGCGCCGCGAATTGCGCGAGATCGAGGAGCTTTACGGCGTCACCGTCGAAATCCTGCCCGACGGCGAGACCGAGGGCGCGCGCATGGCGGTCGAGGTCAGCGGTCCGCCGCCGGTGGCGCGCCGCAGCTTTGCCCCGATCGCACCGATCGAGGATGATGACGACGACGATTATCCCGAAGACGAGGAAGACGAAGCCGAAGAAGCGGCCGCCGAAGAGCGTCCCGCGCGGTCGCGTGACCGCGAAGAAGGTGGGCGCGACCGTGAGGACGGCGACACCGACGGCGAAGGACGCAAGCGCCGCCGCCGCCGCCGCCGGGGCCGCCGTGGTCGCCGCGACGACGAGGGCAATGAAATCGCCGAGGGCGGCGAGGATCAAGACGGCGACGCTGGCGACGCTGGCGACGCGCGTGACGACGAGGCCGCGCCGGCCGAAGCGCACAGCGAGACCGCCGAGGCCGAAGAAGCCGAAGCCAAGCCGCGTCGCCGTCGTGGCGGTCGTGGGCGCAAGCCCAAGGCCGATGCAGTCGACGGTGCCGACGAGGCCGCGGCCGAAGCCGAACCGGCGCCGGTAGCGGAGGCAGCCGCCACCGAACCAGCCGCCGAAGAGGCCCCTGCGACCGAGGAAAAGCCGAAGCGCAAGCGCGCGCCGCGCAAGACCAAAGCCGAGACCGAAGCGGCCAAGGCCGCCGCCGAGGCGGCCGAAGCCCCCGCGCCGGTCGAAGCCGCCCCGGTCGAAGCGCTCGCCGACGAAGCCGAACCTGCCAAGCCCGCGCCGAAAAAGCGCGCAAGCCGCGCGAAAAAGGCCGTCGCCGCCGAAGCCGCCCCTGAACCCGCGGCCACCCGCGAGGCCGAAGCGGTCGCCGCCAACGGCGATGACGAAGGCGACAGCCCCGACGGCGAACCGCGCCGCGGCTGGTGGCAGCGCACGTTCGGCAATTGATCGGCCAAGCCGATCAGGGCGGCAATTGA
>NZ_MIAM01000010.1:33696-38827 GCF_001830555.1 Sphingopyxis sp. RIFCSPHIGHO2_12_FULL_65_19
ATGGCAAGCTGACCTTGCGTCGGCGCGTCCTGGACCCCAATAAGCCCCTATGGCTTCACTTGGGGTTCAGGCGCGCGGCGCAAGAGAGGCGGGGATGACCGCTTCCCCGCCGCAGCCCGTGCACGGCGCGCAAAGGCTGCGCCCGATTTTCCGTATCCTGCTGACATTGCTCGCAATGTTTGCCGTCGCCATGCGCCCGGCGATGGCGCAGTCGATCCTGCGCGATGCCGAGACCGAGGCGCTGTTCCAGGATATGATGGACCCGCTGCTCGTCGCGGCAGGGCTCCAGCCCGGACAGGTGCGCGTGCATCTGCTCGGCGATCGCAGCATCAACGCCTTTGTCGCGGGTAGCCAGGACATTTACGTCTTCAGCGGGCTGATCGAAGCGGCCGACAGCGCCGAAGAGGTGCAGGGCGTGCTCGCGCACGAACTGGGTCATGTGATGGGCGGCCACGCGATTCGCGTGAACGAGGGCGCCAAGACCGCAACCGGCATCTCGTTGCTCAGCCTTCTGCTCGGCGCCGCGGCGATCGCGGCGGGCGCGGGGGAGGCCGGCATGGGCGTGATGATGGCGGGGCAACAGGCCGCGCTGGGCAAGTTCCTCGCCTTCAGCCGCGTCCAGGAATCGACCGCCGATGCCGCGGGCGCGCAATATCTGTCGAAAGCGGGAATCAGCGGGCGCGGCAGTCTCGCTTTTTTCAAGAAGCTGCAAAATCTGGAATTTCGCTACGCGGTCAAGCAGGACGACGATCAGGCCTATGGCCGCACCCATCCGATGTCGGGCGACCGCATCCAGACGCTGCGCGAGGTGTATGTCATCGACCCGGCGTGGGCGAAACCCGCCGACCCGGTGATCGAAAAACGGTTCCAGCGGATCAAGGCAAAGCTGTCGGGCTATATGACCGAGCCCGAGCGGACGCTGCGCAAATTCCCCGAAAGCAATACCAGCATTCCCGCGCGTTATGCGCGCGCTTACGCCTGGCACAAAAGCGCCTATCCGCAAAAGGCGCTCGCGGAGGTCGAGGGGCTGCTCGCGACCAATCCCGACGACCCCTATTTCCTCGAACTCGAAGGCCAGGTGCTGCTCGAATCGGGTCGGCCCAAGGAGGCGATCCCCGCGCTGCGCAAGGCGGTCACCCGGTCGCGGTCGCAACCGCTGATCAGCGCGACGCTGGGCCATGCACTGATCGCGACCGAAGACCCGGCCAATTTCGCCGAAGCCGAAAAGGTTCTGAAAACCGCGGTCGCGCTCGACAACCAGAACCCGTTCGCCTGGTATCAGCTCGGCATCGTCTATGCGAACAAAGGCGATCAGGCGCGCGCTGCGCTCGCCTCGGCGGAACGTTACAGCCTGGAGGGTGGACAGTCGGGGCTCGCGCTGCGTAATGCCGAAATGGCGATGCAGGGCCTGCCCGAAGGGTCGCCCGACTGGATCCGTGCACAGGATATTTCGCTGGTTGCCCGCGCCGAGGTGGAACGCGAGCGAAAACGGCGCTAGATTCACCGGAACAATGCGGGGACCGCATCGCCAATACCGATGCGCAAGGGCAACAAGTGACTGACAAAAAAGACGATTATTACCAGCCATGGCTGCGCGACCCCGCGCCGACGCCGGGTGTGGGCGTGCCACAACATGATGAGGGGCTGGCGAAGCCGAAGGACGAGCCGCCGGTTGGCATCGACGTGTCGCGCTATACCGGCGCCGAAAAGCCGCGCGATCCGCTGGTGAAGCCCGCGGCGATCAAGGCCGGCGCGGCAAACCTGTGGGACCGCATCCAGAGCGGCGCCGAAGCCTTTGCCGACTGGACGATCCGCGTCGGCGAACGCGCCGATATTCCGGCGCGCGTCGAAGCGATGGAAATTCCGCGCCGTTCGCGCGAAGTCGCCGCAAAAACCGGCGTGCTGACCGCACGCGCCGCGCGCGCGGCGGGCCGTGGTTCGGCGCAGGTCGGCCGCGCTGCGGCCAAGGCGAGCGGCGATGCGTGGGAAAAGATGGCGCTCGGCGAAAAGGCCCGCAAGCTGTCGAGCGACGCCGGGCGCGGGATAGGCGAAGTCGCGGGCAAGACCCGCGCCGGGGTCGCCGACATCGCCAAGGCAGGCAGCGACAGCCTCCGCGAGCAGCTGGGCGATGCCGCGACGAAATTGCGCCCCGCCCCGCGCGAGGAACTGACCCCGCCGCCCTCGGGCCTCGAACAATTGCTCGCGCGCGAGGAGGCCGCCGCCCGGCAGGCGAATGCACCGGCGGCGCCCGATTTGCCGCTTTTTTCCGGCGATGCCGCCATTCCGGCCGTCGCCAAGCCCGCACCGGTCGGCACCGTCACCGCGATGCCCGGCGACGATCGCGCGCCGACGGCGCAGCCGGCGAAAAAGACAACGAGCGCCAAAGCCATGGCGGCACCGCGCCTGCCGCACGTGAAGGGGATGGGGATGGACGGCATGTCGACGCGACCATGGGTTATCGCGGCGGGCGGCCTTGCCCTCCTCGCCGCGGTCTTCTGGCTGGGCGGCCGCCTCGGCGGCGGGATGAGCAAGGGCGAGGTAGAGACGATCGTCGCCGACTATATCAAGGCGAACCCCCAGATCATTCCCGAGGCGCTCGAAGCGCAGCGCAATGGCGAGATCGCGAAGGCGATCGACGCGATCCGCCCGGCGCTCGAAAAACCCTATGCCGGGGCATGGGCTGGCAACGCCGACGGCGACGTCACGCTGGTCGTGTTCACCGACTATGCCTGCGGCTTCTGCCGCGCGAGCGTGCCCGACGTCGACCGGCTGATCCGCGAGGACAAACGACTGAAGGTCGTATTCCGCGAACTGCCCATCATCGCGCCGCAAAGCCGCGACGCCGCGATCATGGCGCTCGCCGCCGCCCGGCAGGGCAAATATGACGCCTTCCATCACGCAATGTTCGCGAGCGGTTCGCTTGACAAAGCGGCGATCGCCGCCGCCGCCGCCAAGGTCGGCGTCGTCACCGACGGCACCGCCGACGCGACCGCGAACGAGGCGCTGTTCCAGCGCGAACTCGACAGCAACCTCGCGATCGCGACCCAGTTGCAGCTCAACGCCACCCCGACGTGGATCGTCGGCAATCAGCTGTTCCAGGGGCAGATCGGCTATGACGGGCTGAAACAGGCGGTCGCGAAAGCACGGGCAGCGAAAAGCTGATCGGCGCGGGCATGGCGACCGTCTCCCACGATGAAGCGCTCGCCAACGCCCGCCGTCTGCTGGCGGGTCAGCCGGCCGCCGCGCTGGCACAGGCCCAGGCGATCATCGAGGCGGTTCCGACATCGGCGGCGGCGCACCGCCTCGCCGCCCATGCGCTGCGCGCCCTGAATCGCGAGGCCGAGGCCCAGGCGGCATCGCTCGCCGCGGTCGGGGCGACGATCCACGACGCCGCGATGGTCGACGCCGCGCTCGCCCTGGCCGAAGATCGGCTTCCCGACGCCGAAGCGGCGCTGCGCCAGCGGCTGCGCGAGGATGCGACCGACGTCGCGGCAATCCGGATGCTCGCCGAGGTCGCGGGGCGGATCGGGCGGTACGACGATGCCGAAAAACTGCTGTCGCGCGCGTTACAGCTCGCGCCCGGTTTCGGCGCCGCCCGCGCCAATCTCGCCACCGTCTATTACAAGCAGAACCGCTTTGCCGACGCGGCACAGATGCTGCGCGCGGTGTTGGAGGGCGATCCCGACAACCCCGCACATGCGAACCTGCGCGCCGCCGCGCTCGGGCGGATCGGCGGTTATGACGAGGCGCTCGCGCTTTATGACGAACTGACACGCCGCTTCCCCGACCATGCCAAGCTGTGGATGAGCCATGGTCATATGCTCAAGACCGTCGGGCGGCAGGACGACAGCATCGCGGCCTATCGCCGCGCGCTGGCCGCCGATCCGGGACTCGGCGAAATCTGGTGGAGCCTCGCGAACCTCAAGACCATCCGCTTCGACGCGGCCGATCGCGCCGCAATGGAGGCCGCGCTCGTTGCCGCCGAACCCGATGGCGAAGCGCGCGCCGACGACCGGCTCCACCTCCACTTCGCGCTCGGCAAGGCATATGATGATGCCGCCGAACATGAACCGGCATTTCGTCACTATGACGCCGGCAACGCGATCCGGTCGCGCCAGCTCGGCTATCGCGCCGCCGAAACGACCGCGGCGGTCGATGCCATCGTCGCCGCCTGCACCCCGGAATTTTTCGCCGCGCGCACCGGCGCGGGCGATCCGTCCCCCGATCCGATCTTCATCCTCGGCATGCCGCGCGCCGGATCGACGCTGATCGAACAGATCCTCAGTTGCCATTCGGCGATCGAGGGCACGATGGAACTGCCCGACATCCCTGCCCTCGCGCTCGGTCTGGGCCGCGAAAAACAGGATGACGGCCGCCGCTGGATCGAGGCGCTGGCGGACATCCCGGCCACGCAGCTCGCCGAACTGGGCGCCGCCTTCATCCGGCGCACCGCGGTGCAGCGCAAGACCGACAAGCCTTTCTATATCGACAAATTGCCGAACAACTGGCTCTACACCGCGTTCATCCGGCTGATCCTGCCGAATGCGAAGATCATCGACGCGCGGCGCCATCCGCTCGATTGCTGTTTTTCAAACTTTCGGCAACATTATGCGAAGGGGCAGGCCTTCAGCTACGGCCTCTCCGACGTCGGCGGCTATTATCGCGACTATGTCCGCCTGATGGCGCATATCGACGCGGTGCAGCCCGGCCGCGTCCATCGCGTGATCCACGAAGCGTTGCTCGATGATCCCGAAACCGAAGTGCGGGCGATGCTGGCCTTTCTGGACCAACCGTTCGAGGCCGCTTGCCTGGCCTTTCACCGCAATGCGCGCGCGGTGCGAACCGCGTCGAGCGAACAGGTGCGCCGCCCGATCAATCGCGACGGCGTCGGCCAGTGGAGGCCTTATGAAGACTGGCTCGACCCGCTGAAGCAGGCACTCGGCCCCGTCCTTCCCGCTTATCCGGCGGTGCCAGCCGACTTCGGCTGATCGCACGCGACAAAACGTTGCCTTTCGGCAACAGCAGACGACATTTTCGACCAACGACCGCTGCACCGCACAACAATGCTTGCGCTTGCCCGGCGCCGCGTCATTCTCACGTCACATCACTGTCATGTGAGGGGGATTCCATG
>NZ_MIAM01000011.1:0-15900 GCF_001830555.1 Sphingopyxis sp. RIFCSPHIGHO2_12_FULL_65_19
CGCCGGTGATTTTCATCGCGCAAGCTTTCTCAGAAGGATGTGGCACTAGACAAGGATGGAAAGAGCAAAGCCGCGCCCGCCGGGCACCGCTATCAGGTGCGCGCCTTTAGCCGTGCCAGCGCCGAAGGGCAAGTCGCTGCGTCAGGGCGTCCGGCTCGCCGCGATGCGGGGCCGCTGCGGATTATCGAAAATACAGCGAGCGCGGGCGATTTGACGCATCGATCCAATATGCCGCGCTCCATCGGTGGCATATCCCCACCCATGATGAGTATCGATCTTTCGGACCTTACCCCGCCCTCTCCTCGCGGCACGGCAGCAACGTCGCGCGGGGCACCTTGCGCCGGCCTCTTCGGCTGGCGCAAGGATGCTGCGGCAACCCCGACTGCACCCAATGCCCCGAAGAAACCAAAGCGCAATTATCCCGCCGGCTGATCCGCGAGCAGCGCGCCAAAGGCGCGGACCGCCGCCGCGGGGCCTTCCGGATAGGCCCACACGCCGCCCGAAACCGCAAGGAAATCGGCACCCGCGTCGACCAATATTCTCGCATTGTCGACCGTGATCCCGCCGATCGCGACGCATGGCAGCTCGAACATGCCCTGCCACCATTCAAGGATTTCAGGGTCGGCGCGATGTTCGACCGTTTTTGTTGTCGTCGGGAAAAAGGCGCCGAAGGCGACGTAATCGGCTCCCGCCTCGCCCGCCTCCATCGCCAGATGACGGCTCGCATGGCATGTCACGCCGATCTGGCTTTCCGGCCCCAATATCCTGCGCGCCTCCTTGGGGTCGCCGTCGCCCTGCCCCAGATGCACGCCGTCGGCGCCGAGACGCTTGGCAAGCGCGACATCGTCATTGACGATGAACGCGACGTCGCGCGCGGCACAGATGGCCTGGAGCGGTTCGGCGAGCCGCGCCGCTTCGTGCTGGTCCAGCCCTTTGACGCGAAACTGGAAGGCTGCGACGGCACCGGCGTCGAGCGCCGCGACAAGCCGGTCGGGAAAATCGCCGCCGACATCGAGCGGCGAGATGAGATAAAGCTGGCAATCGGTTATGGTCATGGCGCGTTCATAGCGACGCCGCCAGACGCGGGCAAATGCAGAACTTACGCCGCCTCGCGATCCTTGCTCTCCCCGCTGCACTGGCCCTTTCCGGCTGTGCGACGACCCTTGAGGCGCCGCTCGCCGACGGCAGCGACGTCGCGCTGGGGCAAAGGGCCTATGTCGACGGTCCGATCGTCCAGCCGGTCGAGGTGGTCGAGGACAGCCGATGCCCGATGAACGCGCGCTGCGTGTGGGCGGGCCGCGTGCGGGTGAAGATGGTCTGGATTCGCGGAAACGGCAAGAAACAGCCGTTCGAGGCCATGCTGGGCGAGCCGGTGCAGCTTGCCGATGGACAGTTCACGCTCGAATCGGTGCGCCCCGAAAAGATGACCAATGTGACGATCAAGCCGTCGGACTATCGCTTCTCGTTCCGCTTCGCGGGCGGCCTCTAAAGCACCCGCGCCAGCACGAAGCCGTCCCATTTCTTGGCGCCGACGGTCTGCACTGCGGTCGCATCTATCCGCGGATCGGCGGCGAGCATGTCGAAAAGCGCGCGCGTGCCGATAATACGCTCGTCGTCGCTGTCCGCGTCGATCACGCCGCCCTCGCGCACCACATTGTCGACGATTATCGTCGTGCCAGGACGCCCGAGGCGGATCGCTTCGGAGACGTAAAGGCTGTTGCTCTGCTTGTCGGCGTCGATGAAGATGAAATCAAAGGGCGCCTCGTCGGTCATCGCCGCGAGACTTTCGACCGCGGGTCCGGTGCGAATATGCACCTTCGCGGACACGCCCGCCCTTTCGAGGTTTTCGCGCGCCACGCCGGCATGGTGCGCCTCGAGTTCGAGCGTCACCAATTCGCCGTCGTCGGGCAATGCGCGGGCCAGCCAGACCGTCGAAAGCCGCCCAGCGTTCCGATTTCGAGGATGCGCCGGGCGCCCGCCATCTGCGCGAGCAGGAATAGCATCTTGCCCTGCGTCGCCGACACGTCGATCGGCGGCAGCCCCTCTTCGGCATTCTTTGCGAGAATGGCGGCAAGCGCGTCATCGTCGCCAAGCAATTTGGCGGCGATATAATCGTCGACGGCTTGCCACCGCTCTCCCATCACGTCAGGCCACGGAGGCCGCGTGAATATCGTCAATCGCGCCGCCGAGCGAGGCGTTGAATTCCTCGTCGCTCATCTGGTGCCGGAGGTCTTCGAGCAGCGCGCGGCTGAAGCTCGCGATGATGCCGGGGTTCTTCGCCAGTTCGACGCACGCCTCAGGGCGCGCAAAGCCGCCCGACAGCGCGACGACGCGCAGCACCTTGGGATGATCGACCAGCGGCTGGAAAAGGCCAGGCTCCGTCGGCAGCGACAACTTCAGCATCACTGGCGCGCCGTCCCAGGCGTCGAGGGCCGCCAGCAATTCGTCGAGCAACAGGCGATCCGCCGCGTCGCGCTCGGCGCTTTTGATATTCACTTCGGGTTCGATGATCGGGACCAAACCATGTGCGGCGATCCGCGCAGCTTCAGCAAATTGCTGCTCGACAATTGCCTTAACGCCCATGGGGTTGGCGAGATTGACGACGCTGCGCATCTTGGTACCGAAGACGCCCTTGGCGACCGCGCGTTGGCAAAGACCGTCAAGGCCCGGATTGGCTTTCATCAACTGGACGCCGTCGGCCTCGTCTTCGAGTCCCTTGTCGACTTTCAGGAACGGAACCACGCCGCGTTGCCAAAGCAGCGCGGGAACGGATGTGCCATCCGCTTCGCCGTCCATGGTGCGCTCGAACAGGATGGCACCGATCACCTTTTCGCCGGTGAAGCACGGTGACGTGACGATGCGGCTGCGCATCGCGTGGATCAGGCCGAACATTTCTTCGTCGTTCGAGAACGCATCTTCACCGATGCCATAACCTTTCAACGCCTTTGGCGTCGAACCGCCGCTCTGGTCGAGCGCGGCGATAAACCCCTGCCCCGATTTGATCTGCTCAAGCATGGCGGCGTTGGCGGTGGTCATAATGTCTCCGTCGATTTGCATACGTATGTGGCGGCGCGCATAGCGACCCCGCTGCGGGGATGCAATGCGGCAGGAAAGTCTATGCCTTCAGCGCGTCCACGCCCGGCAAAGCTTTTCCTTCCATCCATTCGAGGAAGGCGCCGCCGGCGGTTGAAACAAAGGTAAAGTCGTCGCCCACGCCCGCGTGATTGAGCGCCGCAACGGTATCGCCCCCACCCGCAACCGAAATCAGCGATCCTTCCCGCGTCAGCGCCGCTGCTGTCCGGGCAAGCGCGACCGTCGCGGCATCGAACGGCGGCGTCTCGAACGCGCCAAGCGGGCCGTTCCAGACGAGCGTGCGGCAATTTTTGAGCACGTCCGCAAGCGCCTCGACCGCGGCGGGGCCGACGTCGAGGATCATTTCGTCGGCGGCGACTTCGTGCACGTTTACAGTGCGCGTCGGCGGGTTGGGGGCGAACTGCTTCGACACCACCACGTCATAGGGCAGATGGATCGTGCAGCCCGCGGCATCGGCCGCCTCGAAGATCGCATTCGCCGTATCGACCAGATCATGCTCGCACAGCGATTTGCCGACATCGACGCCGCGCGCGGCAAGAAAGGTGTTCGCCATGCCGCCACCGATGATCAAATGGTCGACCTGGCCGACGAGGTTGCGCAGAACATCTATCTTGCTCGACACTTTCGCGCCGCCGACGACGGCCGCCACCGGATGCGCCGGATTGCCGAGCGCGGCGTCGAGCGCTTTGAGCTCGGCCTCCATCGCGCGGCCTGCATAGGCCGGCAGGCGGCGCGCGATACCTTCGGTCGAGCCATGGGCGCGGTGCGCCGCCGAAAAGGCATCATTGACGTAGAGGTCGCCGATTTCGGCCAGTGCATCGGCGAACGCCGGATCGTTCTTTTCCTCACCCGGATAGAAGCGCGTGTTTTCCATCACCGCGACGTCACCCGCGGCGAGCACCGCGATTCCGGCTTTCGCACCCTCGCCCACCGCTTCGGGGATGAACATCAACGAATGGCCCAGCACATCTTCGACCCCGCCCATGACCAGGCTGAGCGACTGCGTCGGGTTTTTCGCACCCTTCGGCCGCCCGAAATGCGCGAGGAGCAAGACGATCGCACCCTTGTCCGACAATTCGCGGATCGTCGGCATCGCCGCCTGGATCCGCGTCGCATCGCTGACTGCGCCGTCGATCATCGGGACGTTGAGGTCGACGCGCACGAGCACGCGCTTGCCGGTGACGTCACCGATATCGTCGAGGGTCTTGAACGCGGTCATTCTTGTCACTCCGTTCCCGGAGTGTGCCCCTGCGAAGGCAGCGGCCCATCTCCTACGCCATCCTTCTCCGCTGGCGTCCGTTTATCACGATCCGCCGGGAGATGGGCCCCCGCCTTCGCGGGGGCACAAACAGGTTACAGCAGTTTGGCGATCACACCGGCGGTATCGACCATGCGGTTCGAGAAACCCCATTCATTGTCGTACCAGCTGACGACGCGAACCAGCTTGCCTTCGAGCACCGCGGTTTCGAGACTGTCGATCGTCGAGCTGGCGGGGCAGTGATTGTAATCGATCGAGACGAGCGGCTCGTCGGAGAAGGCCAGAACCCCCTTCAGCGCGCCTTCCGAGGCGTCCTTCAGGATCTTGTTCACTTCCTCGACGCTCGTGTCGCGCTTCGGCGTGAAGGTCAGGTCGACAAGGCTGACATTCGGTGTCGGCACGCGGATCGCCGATCCGTCGAGCTTGCCCTTGAGTTCGGGCAGCACTTCGCCGACCGCGCGGGCGGCGCCCGTCGTCGTCGGGATGATCGACATGGCGGCAGCGCGCGCACGGCGCATGTCGGGGTGGATCTGGTCAAGGATCTTCTGGTCGTTGGTGTAAGCGTGGACCGTGGTCATCAGCCCCCGCTCGATACCGAGCGTGTCGTTCAAAACCTTGGCGACCGGCGCAAGGCAGTTGGTCGTGCAGCTGGCATTCGAGACGACGACATGCTCGGCGGTCAGCTTGTCGTGGTTGACGCCGTAAACGACGGTCAGGTCGACGCCCTTGGCGGGCGCCGAGATCAGGACGCGCTTGGCGCCGGCGGTCAGATGCTTCGACGCGCTGTCGCGATCGGCAAAGAAACCCGTGCATTCGAGCGCAATATCGACGCCGAGTTCGGCGTGCGGCAAGTTCGCGGGGTCGCGTTCGGCGGTGACGCGGATGCGCTTGCCGTTGACGACCATGGCGTCACCGTCGGCGCTCACTTCGCCCGGGAATGCGCCGTGGACGCTGTCGCGCTTGAACAGCAGCGCGTTCGACTTGGCATCGGCAAGGTCGTTGATCGCAACGAGTTCGAGCCCGCAGTCGGGACGTTCGAGGATGGCGCGCGCGACGAGCCGTCCGATGCGTCCGAAACCGTTGATTGCGACTTTCACTGCCATGTCGAGGAGTCCTTTCTGCGTGTGGGCGGCCGGGTTCTTAGTTGCTCAGCCGGTCCAGGATCTGGGGGGTGATAGCATCGGCGGTAAGGCCGAAATGCTTGAATAGGTCTTCAATCGGCGCCGATGCGCCAAAGCTGTCGATGCCGAAGCGCAGGCCGTGACGGCCCGTGTAGCGCTCCCAGCCGAAGGTGGTGCCCGCTTCGATCGACACGATCAGCGCGTCGTCGGGCAGGATATCGGCCTGATAAGCCTGGGCCTGTTCATCGAAAAGCTCGGTCGAGACCATCGACACGACGTCGGCGCCGTGACCGGCGGCTTCGAGCTTGTCGGCGATTTCGATCGCCAGCGAAACTTCCGAACCCGTTGCAACGAGCACGACCTTGCGCGCGGCTGAGGCGCCGCGCAGACGGTAACCGCCTTTCAGGCAAAGATTTTCGGTGACGTCATGGCGCAGCGGCGGGAGGTTCTGGCGGGTGAGCGCAAGCAGCGAGGGCCGGCTTTCCTGCGCGAGCGCCAGTGCCCAGCATTCGGCGGTTTCGACCGCGTCGGCGGGACGCAGCACGAGCAGGTTCGGCATCGCGCGCAGCGACTGGAGATGCTCGATCGGCTGGTGCGTCGGACCGTCTTCGCCGAGCCCGATGCTGTCATGCGTCATCACATAGACGACGCGCTGCTGCTGAAGCGCCGACAGGCGGATCGCAGCGCGGCAATAATCGGCAAACACCAGGAAGGTGCCGCCATAAGGAACGACGCCGCCATGCAGCGCCATGCCGTTCATCGCGGCGGCCATGCCGAATTCGCGAATGCCATAATAAATATATCGACCCGTATAATCGTCCTTTGTCAGCGGCTTGGTCGACGATGTTTTGGTATTGTTGGAGCCTGTCAGGTCGGCGCTGCCGCCGACCAGTGCCGTGATATCCGCGGTCAGAGCGCCAAGCGTGTTCTCCGATGCCTTGCGCGTTGCGACCTTCGGCGGTTCGGCGACGAGACCGTCCAGATAGGCCTTGAACGCGTCACCCGGAGTGATCTTCCCACTCAGGCGGTCAGAAAATTCTTTTTCCTTGTCGCTATTTGCGAGCCGATCATTCCATTCCGCATGAAGAGCCTTGCCGCGTTCGCCAAACGCCGCCCAGGCGCCGGCCACGTCACCGGGAATGACGAACGGTGCTGCTGTCCAGCCGAGCTGGTTGCGCGCAGCGGCAATCTCGTCGGCGCCCAGCGGGGCGCCGTGGGTCGCCGAGGTGCCTTGCTTGTTGGGCGCGCCAAAGCCGATGATCGTGCGGCATGCGATCAACGACGGACGCGGATCGGCGAGCGCGGCGTCGATTGCGCGGCGGATGTCGGCGGGATCGTGGCCGTCACAGCTTTCGACATGCCAGCCGGTTGCCGCATAGCGCGCCGCGATATCTTCGCTGGTCGACAGGTCGGTCGATCCGTCGATCGTAATCTTGTTGTCGTCCCACAGCACCGTCATGCGGCCGAGGCCGAGGTGCCCCGCAAGGCCGATCGCTTCGTGGTTGATGCCCTCCATCAGGCAGCCGTCGCCCGCGATCACCCAGGTGCGGTGATCGACCAAGTCGTCGCCGTAGAGCGCATTCAGATGGCGTTCGGCAATTGCCATGCCGACCGCCGTCGCCAGCCCCTGTCCCAGCGGCCCGGTCGTCGTCTCGACACCCTCAAGCTCGAAATTTTCAGGATGCCCGGCGCACGGACTGTGCAGTTGGCGAAAATTGCGAATGTCGTCCAGCGTCGGCCGCGCATATCCGGCGAGATGCAGCGTGGCGTAAGCGAGCATCGAGCCATGCCCCGCCGACAGCACGAATCGGTCGCGGTCAGCCCATTTGGGGTCGCTCGGATCGAACTTCAGATAATCCGAATACAGCACGGTGGCGACGTCGGCCATGCCCATAGGCATCCCCGGATGGCCGCTGTTTGCGGCCTGTACGGCATCCATCGCGAGCGCGCGGATTGCGTTGGCGAGCTGGCGTTCGGGCAGTGTCATTCGTCCCCCGGATATGGCTGGGCTGGTGCCGGACACTCGGCCCGGACTGGATGCGGACAGCCCTTTGCGGTGGCAGGGGCAGGAGTCAACCGCCCGTAACGGAAAATCGGCGCATTTTCGACAGAGAGGGCAATTGCACGCCCTCCCCGCCGCTGCTACCCCTTGGGCATGGAACTCGACCTCGACGAATCCAGCTTGGCGATCGGCCGCATCGAACGCGCACTGAGCCGCATCGAAAAGGCGCTGACCGATCGCGCTGACCGGCATTCAGCGGCCGGGACCGCTCCCTCCGCCGACCAATCGGCGCTCAAGGCGGAGGTCGCCGCGGTGATCGGCGAACTCGACCGGCTGATTGCGGAGGCCGACCGTGGCTGATGTCAAACTCACCATCGCGGGCCGCCCCTATGACCTTCATTGCGAGGATGGGCAGGAAACCCAGCTGCTCCAGCTTGCCGCTGTCGTGGACGAAAAGGCCCGCGCAATGCCGGGGGGGACGGAGGTTCGTCAGCTGCTTTTTGCCGCGCTGATGCTCGCCGACGATGCGCAGGACGCGAAGGGCAAGATCGAAAAGTCCGAACCGCAATCCGATTCGCTCCGCGCGGCGGTCGCGCTGGCCGAAAGCCGGGAAGCGGCCGCACGCGACGAGTTGCGCGCTGCGGTGACCCGCGAACAGGCGGCGCTCAAGGAACTGAAAGCCCTGCGCGACGCGGCCTCTTCCGCCGCACCGACGCCCAAGCCGTCCAACGACCGGGCATTGCTGCAAATTGCCGACCGGATCGAGGCATTGGCCGCGAAAGTCGAGCAATTCCCTTGAGCAAGCGGGTCCGCGCTCCTACATAGGGGATGGCGGGTGCTGCCCGGCACGAGCTTTTGCGAAAATCCCTGAGGCGATACATCATCCTAGGGAGCTGTCCCTGCCCGGACCCTGGTCCGACGTATATGGTTCCCACCTGACGTTACTGGCGTCAGAGGATCTTCCAGCAAACGACCTCGGCGGTCCCGCCAACCCAGAGCCAGTCCATATCCCAAGTCTCACGGGGGGAGGCGATGACCGATTTGTCCGCCGATCTGGTCCAGCAAAAGCAGCTATTGCGCGAGAAGCTGCGCTTTCGGCGCAAGCATTTTGCAGCGAATCTCGACGGAATGGCGCAACTGGCGGCATTCCGCGCCCTTCCCGCACCACTGTCCGAACTTTTGGCCGACCACGACATCGTCGGCGCATATTCGGCGTGGGGCGACGAACCCGACATTCTTCCTTTGCTCACGGGCACCGCCGCCGTCAGCGCAATTGCCCTGCCCCATCACGCTGCGCGGGTCGCCGAGATGGGCTTTCGCCGCTGGCAACCGGGCGAATCGCTGGTGAAAGGGCCATGGAGCACCCGGCAACCTGTCGATGACGCCCCGCCGGCCACCCCCGATCTGATTTTCTGCCCGCTGATCGGTTTTGATCGCAGGGGCGGCCGCATCGGCCAAGGCGGCGGCCATTATGATCGCTATTTCGCCGCGCATCCCGCGGCATTGCGAATCGGTGTCGGCTGGTCGGTGCAGGAAATCGACACCGTCCCGCGCGAATCGACCGACATGACGCTCGATGCGATACTGACCGAACAAGAATTCATCCTGTGTGGAGACCGACTGTGAGCCCCGACCCCGCGAATCCCCAGCCGAGCTGGCGCAAGCCCGCCGGCATGTTCCTGATCCTTGCGTTGATCGCGGTCTGGACGGCCATCATCGTCAGCGTATCGCCATGGGTCGGCGCCTGGCCGGTGCTGGTGCAGGCCATCTTCTACCTCGCGGCAGGGGTCGTGTGGATATTGCCGCTCAAGCCGCTGCTTCGCTGGATGGAATTGGGGCGATGGCGCGGCTAAAAAGCCGCGCCCACCCAAAAGATTTCGGTGATGAAATCGCTCCCAAACCGCGGTAGCCATTCCGTCCTGAAAGGAGGGAATGGCGCGAGTGACGGGGCTCGAACCCGCGACCTCCGGCGTGACAGGCCGGCACTCTAACCAACTGAGCTACACCCGCGTGCGCTTGGGAGCCGCGCCAATATGGCGCCCGCCCCGACCTGTCAACCGTCGCTTTCCTCTTGTGTGCGATTTAATCGATCGCGCACCTCGTCGGTCGTCGTCAACGTGCCGTGCTCGAACAGGAAACCCGCCAGATCGGGCGTTCCAGTCGATGCCAGCACGGTTTGCAAAATCAGCAGCAGCGGCACGGCCAGCAAGGCCCCCGGAGTCCCCCACACCCATCCCCAGAAGCTGAGCGAGACGAGAATCAGCAGCGGATTGATCGTCAGCCGCTTGCCGAGCACCAGCGGCGTGATCAGATTCGCCTCGACCATATGGACGCCGATAAAGATCAGCGCGGGCAACAACGCCAGCCCGACGGCATCGAAGGTCATCAGTCCGCCGAGTCCGAGCAGAACCGCCGCAACGATCGGCCCCAGATAGGGCACGAAATTACAGATACTGACGATTCCGCCCCACATGAAAGGTGACGGCATCCCAAGCGCCCACAGCAGAAGCGATACCGTCAGGCCAAGGATCGCGTTGATCATCGTGATCGTCGCCAGATAGTCGGCGGTCGCATCGACGACATTCTGGATAACCCGCGCGGTCTGCATCGCACCGTCGAAACTGCCGCGCCGCCGAATCGTCCCCTTGCGCAGCCGCGTCCAGCCGGCGAGGAAAAAGAAGATGACGAGCACCGCGAAGAAGAGCTGGATCGCCACGGCAGGCGCCGATGAGATGAAATAATCGACCACCGATGTCGGCGCGGTCGCCGCAACGGCCTGCGCCGTGGCCTCGGTCCCGCTTGCCACCGACATCAAGGTGCGATCGACGAAGCGTTGCAGCGTCGAGTAAAAATCGATCAGCGGCGCGAGGTTGCTCTGGATGCGTGGGATCGATTCGGGGATTCGCGCGAACCAGCCGGTCGCGGGCACGACGATGATCGCCAGCGCGGCGTTGATGATCGCCAGAAAGGCCGCGAGCGACAGAAAGGCGGCGAGCGCGGACGGCACCCTGCGCCGTTCGAGCCATTCGAGCAGCGGCACGAGCGCGATCGCGATGACAATCGCGGCGGTGAGCGGCAGGAAAAATTCGGCGCCCGCCTGCAAAGCAAAGGGCAGCCCGAGGCAAAAGGCGGAGCCAAGGATCAGCGCAAGCGCGGCGAGAAGGCGATCGCGGCGAAAATCGTCGATCTCGATCTGGTGCAGCGGATTGACGCGTGGCGGCCGCCCATCCTTGCTGCCCCGGTCGTCCGCCACCCCTGCTCTCCTCGTTAACCGCCTCGTCTTACGCGAGCTTTACGTTCCACGCCAGCCGCCCCGTTTTGCGACGAACCGGGCTGCGCCCTTGTCCCTATCTGGGTCAAAATCTGTCTTTCTTCCTGCTTTTTAACCAGAAATTACCCTTTTTCGGCGACTGACGGCTCCAAGGACCAACCTTTTCGGAGTCAAAGTGATGATGATAGCGCCTGTGGGGGGCGCGAAGCATCGGCTTCTTCCCTCTTGCTCAACTCTCGCCTTGCTGGCGGCTCTCACGCTGCCGACGCAGGCCTATGCCCAGGTCGCAGCGCCGCCGCTCACCCGCGCCGGCACCACGATCAGCAACACGGCAACCGCCACCTTCGACAATGGCGGCGGCCCGCAGACGATCGATTCAAACCGCGTCGACCTGCTCGTCGATGAATTGCTCGACGTCACCGTCGGCTCGAACAATCCGACCGATGTGCCCACGACGCCGGGCGCGACCCAGCAAGTGCTGAGCTTTCGCGTTACCAACGCCGGCAATGGCGCCGAAAATGTGGTGCTGAGCACCATCGCCAATGCCGGCGGCGACAATTACGACCCCGTCGTCACCCAGATCTATATCGATGCGGACGGGAACAACGCGTTCGATGCCGCGACCGACACGCTTTATACGCCCGGAACGGGCGACCCGCTGCTCCAGCCGGAATCGGCGATCACTGTCTTTGTGGTTGCAACGACGCCTGCGGGCGTCGTCGATGGCAATCGTGGTGTCGTCAGCCTGGTCGCCGCGGCGAAGACCGGCACGGGCGACCCGGGTGACAGCTTTGCCGGACAGGGCGAAGGTGGCGGCGACGCGGTTGTCGGATCGACCGGCGCCGACGGTTCCGACGACGGCGCGTTCGTCGTCAGCGCGGCCACCGTGACGCTGGTGAAATCAGCGACGATCACGAACCCGCTGGGCACCGCCGACCCGATCCCCGGCGCGACGATCACCTATAACATCGTTGCGACCGTCGCAGGCAGCGGGTCGGTCAGCGGCCTTGCGATCACCGACAATATTCCGACGGATACGGTTTACGTCCCGGGATCGATCACGCTGGGCGGCAGTCCGCTGTCCGATGCGGCCGACGCCGACGCGGGCGATTTCAACGGGACGCGGATCAACGTCGCGCTCGGCACCGTTGCGGGCGGCCAGACCCGCACCGTTACCTTTCAGACCATGATCGACTGATGGAGATGCTCATGCGCACCGCCCTTTTCCTCCTGTTCGCCGCGCTGTTGCCCGGCCAGGCGCTCGCCGCCAATCAGGTCGCGCTCGACAACAATGTGTTCGTCGAACGCGTATCGACCGACGCGCAGGGCAAGCAGCGGATATTGCTCGAAGAACCGAAGGTTGTCGTTCCGGGCGACCGGCTCGTCTTCGTGCTCAACTATCGCAACGCCGGCGCACAGCCGGCCGACAAGTTCGTAATCACCAACCCGCTGCCCGCCGCAGTCCGCTTTGCGGATGCCGGCGACACGCGGCCTTTTGTTTCGGTCGACGGCGGCAAGCAGTGGGGACTGCTTTCGGACCTGTCGGTTCCGATGACCGACGGCACGCGCCGGGCGGCGCAACCCGCCGACGTCACGCATATCCGCTGGGCTTTCCAGAACCCGATTCCGGTCGGCGGCACGGGTAAGCTCATGTTCCGGGGAGTTGTAAAATAGCGAAGGAATAAAACCGCTTACCGATTGCCAGCGGTGGGGAAACGGCAATCGACATAAAACCTAGGAGCTCAGCTATGACCAGCAAGCTGACTTACATGGGTGCCATCGGCATGGCTGCGCTTTCGAGCGTTGCTGCCGCGCCGGCGTTTGCCGCCGGTACGACCGCGGGCACCACGATTACCAATACTGCCACCGTCGACTATCAGGTCGGGGGCGTGGCGCAGGGACAGCAATCGGCGTCGAACAATTTTACCGTCGACCGAAAGATCAACCTGCTCGTCGAAGAAGTCGGGACGGTCACGACCAATGTCGTGCCCGGCCAGACCAACGCCGTTACGACGTTCCAGTTGACCAACAGCGCGAACGAAACCCTCGATTTCGCCCTTGTCGCGTCCCAGATTGCCGGCGGCACCGCCGCGCATGGCGGCACCGACACGTTCGACGCGACCAATGTCCGCGTCTATCGCGACAATATCGCGACCGGCACGGTCGGAAGCTGGGACGTCGGCGATACGCTCCTGACGGGCTATGTCGATGAGCTTGTGGTCGATACGGCGATCCGGCTGTTCGTCGTGGCCGACATTCCGGCGGCGCTCGCGAACAACGCGGTCGCCGGCGTCACGCTGCGGGCGACCGCGCGCGAAGGTGGCGTCGCAGGAACGCAGGGTGCGGCGATCACCGAAACGACGGGCGCGAACACGGCGGGCAAGGACACGGTCTTTGCCGACATCGCAGGCGTTACGGGCGACGCGGCGCGCGATGGTGCGCACAGCGACAACGACGACTATACCGTCCAGACCGCGACGCTCGCCGTGACCAAGACCAGCCGCGTGATTTCGGACCCGTTCAATAACACGAGCAATCCGAAGCTGATTCCCGGCGCCGTCGTCGAATATTGCATCGCCGTCGCGAACAGCGGCAGCGCCCCGGCGACGTCGGTGATCATCAATGACCCCGTTCCGGGCCAATTGACATTCAGCGCGGGCACCATCCTGCTGAACGGCACGGTGACGGCGGGCACATGTAACGCCGATGGCGCGGCTGGCGGCAGCTATGCCGCCCCGAACGTGTCGGGGACGATCGCGACGATTGCCGCAGGCGCGACCCGCACCCTCGTCTTCCGCGCGACGGTCAACTGATCGCGTAACGGACGGAGCAGCGGGTGCGGCCCAAAAACCGCGTCCCGCTGCTCCTTTCGGGGCTGATATGGCACGCCGTACGAAATTGACCGGCTTTGTGACCGCCCTGGTTGCGGCAGCGTTGCTGCCCGCGATCCCGACGGCGCGCGCTCAGGTCATCACCAACACCGCATCGGCGCACTGGACGCATGACGGCGAACCCGGTCAGGCGCTCTCGAACCGCGTCGATGTCACGGTGACGGCGCGGCCGCCCGAACAGCCGACGATCACGACCTATCGCCTGACGAGCGGCGGCGGAAACAAATCGGTCCCGCTGGCGCCGACGCCGTGCGAACGCCCGGCCGCCCGTAGCGCGACCAGCACGATCCCGCTCAGCGGTGTGTATGAGGGTATTTCGACCGCCCCGGCATCGCTGCAAAGCACCGACAATTTCCGGGCCGGCGAAGTGCTCGTCGTGGGCGTTACGCTCGCATCGGCCAACGTCGATCCGCAGCAGCGCGACATATTGTCCGTTGCGCTTGAACTCGAGAATGGCGACCGCGAGCAGATCACGCTCACCGAAACGGCGAATGACAGCGGCGAATTCGTCGGCTTCATCAACACGATCGGGGTCCCGCCCGCGGTGGTGCAGGGGGATTGTCGCCTTTCGGTCAACCCGGGCGCTCCGCTGGCGCTGCGCGTTACCGATCGGGCGAGCGCCAGCCTGGTCGCATTGGCAACGATCAACTTCCTCGTCGATCCGTTCGGCATCATATTCGACAGCGGCGACGGCGCGCCGGTTCCCGGCAGCCGGGTCACGATCGTCGACGCAGCCACCGGCCAACCCGCGCAAGTGTTCGGCGACGACGGTGTATCCGCCTATCCGTCGAGCGTCATCACGGGGCAGAGCGTCACCGATGCGGGCGGCACGACATATGATTTCCCGCCGGGCGACTATCGCTTTCCTTTCGTCGCGCCCGGCACCTATCGCCTGATCGTCACGCCGCCGGCGCCCTATACCGCGCCGTCGCGCTCGAGCGCCGCCGACCTGGCCGGGCTGCGCCGCCCCGACGACGGCTTGCCGTTCGAGATTACCGCCGCGAGTTATGGCAACCCCTTCACGCTGAACAGCCCCGCCCCCGTGCGTGTCGACATCCCCGTCGATCAGCCGGGCCTGCCGCTGATCCTGCGCAAAACCACATCGACCCAGGTCGCAGTGCCCGGCGACGTGATTCAATATCGGATCGAGGTCGCGAACCGCGACACCCGTCGCAGCACCGGCGCGGTGACCGTCCGCGACGTCCTGCCCGCGGGCATGCGCCTCCGTTCGGATACGGTCCGCGTCGACGGCGTGCGCGTTACCGCCGATGTCGCAGGCAACGGCCGCGAATTTGCGATCACCCTGCCCGGCCTCGCGCCTTCGCGTTCGGCGCTGCTGACCTATCTGGCTGAAGTGATCGTTTCGGCGCAGCCAGGCAACGCACTGAATCGTGCCACCGCCACAGACGACCGCGGCTCGACCAGCAATGTCGCCGAAGCGACGATCGCGATCAAACGCGACCAGCTTGGCGACCGCATGACGATCATCGGCCGCGTCACTGACGGCGGATGCAGCATCGACCCCGGCAAGGCCCCCGGTATCATGGGCGTGCGCGTCATGTTGCAAGACGGTAGCTACACCGTCAGCGACGAGGACGGCCGCTATCATTTCGAGGGGGTCCGCCCCGGCCTGCACGTCGTGCAACTCGATCCGTCGACCTTGCCGCTCGATCGCGAGGCCATCGATTGCGCGCGCTCGACGCAAAGCGCAGGCAGCCCGATCTCCCGCTTCGTCGAAGGCCGCGGCGGCGCGCTGAAACGTGCCGACTTCCGCGCCGTGGCTAGCGCGCCGCGCGCGGCGCCCAACAAGGTCGCCGTCGTGGCGCCCCATGTGTTGAGCGATCCCGAAGCCGCCGGCGCCGGCCGCGACTGGCTAGCCGGACAGACGCCGGGCATCGCGTGGCTGTTCCCCGACATCGACCATAATCCGCGCGCCAAGGCCATTCGCGCCGCGGTAAAACATGCGCCCGGCCAGTCGGTCTCGCTGCGCGTGAACGGCAAGGTCGCCGATGCCCTGACCTTTGAAGGCGCCAGCAAGTCGGCGGACGGCAGCGTCGCGGTCAGCCTCTGGCGCGGGCTCGAAATCCGTGAGGGCGAAAACCGCCTCGTCGCCGAAGTGAAGGATAGCGGCGGCAATGTCGTCGAAACGCTGGAGCGCACGGTCCATTATTCGATCACCCCGATGCGCGCCGAACTCGTCCGCGAGCGATCGGTGCTGGTGGCCGATGGTGTGACGCGCCCGGTGATCGCTGTGCGGCTGACCG
>NZ_MIAM01000011.1:15916-21786 GCF_001830555.1 Sphingopyxis sp. RIFCSPHIGHO2_12_FULL_65_19
GCAGTCGAAGCCGATGCCCAGCAAGCGCGACAGCTTGCGGGACTCGAACGCGCGCAGCCGGTTTGGAAAATTGATGGCGACGACGGCATCGCCACCATCGAACTTGAACCGACGACGGCGTCGGGCACGCTGTCGATGGATTTCACCTTCCGCGACGACAAGGTGACGCGCCGGCAGACGATCGAAACCTGGCTCGACCCCGGCAATCGCCCCTGGACCGTCGTCGGTTTCGCCGCGGGCACCCTGGGTTACAACACGCTCGACGACCGGATGGAACCGTCGGCGGAAACGATGGGCGACCTGAACGCCGACGCCCGTCTCGCGCTTTACGCAAAGGGGCGGGTGCGCGGCAAATGGCTGATGACCTTGGCTTACGACAGCGACAAGGACAAGGATGACGCGCGTTTCGGCGGAGTTATCGATCCGCGCGCCTATTACACCATCTATGCCGACCGTAACGAGACGCGCTATGACGCCGCTTCGGTCCGCAAGCTCTACGTCCGCCTCGAACGACCGCAATTCTATGCGATGTTCGGCGATATCGAAACGGGGATCTCCGAACCCGAACTCGCGCGCTACCAGCGCGCACTGAACGGCGGCAAGGCTGAGTATCGCGGCCGCAACTTTGCCGCGACGGCTTTCGTCGCCGACACGCCCTATCGCTTTCGCCGCGATGAGATCCAGGGCAATGGACTGACCGGGCCCTACCAGCTTGGCGCCCGCGACATATTGCCGAACAGCGAGCGCATCGCGATCGAGACGCGCGACCGGCTGCACAGCGAGCGCATCGTCGATCGCGTCAGCCTGTCGCGGCACGTCGATTATGATATCGATTATCTTTCGGGCACGATCCGCTTCCGCGAACCCGTCCTCAGCCGTTCATCGAACCTCGATCCCCAGTTCATCGTCGCCGAATATGAAGTCGATGGGGTCGGCCAGCGCGTGCTGAACGCCGGTGGACGCGTCCGCTACCAAACGAAGGACGAAAAATTGCGTGTCGGCGCGACGTTTGTCCATGACGAGGACGGCAACCGCAAGACCAATCTCGGCGGCGTCGACGCGCGCTATCGCCCGAACGTCGAGACCGAGGTGCGCGCCGAAATAGCGGTCAGCGACGCAAAAGCTGCCAACGGCAGCGCCGCCGCCGCAGGCACCGCCAAGGCGTGGCTGATCGAGGCCGAGCATCATAGCAGCCAGGCCGATTTCCTCGCCTATGTCCGCGAACGCCAGGCTGGGTTCGGCACCGGACAGCTCAACAGCAGCGAGAATGGCACGCGGAAATTCGGCTTCGACGCCCGCGTGAAGGCCGGCCGCAACCTGTCGGTGACCGGCAGCGCGTGGCAGGAAGACTATCTCGACACCCATGCCCGCCGACGCGCCGGCCGCGCGCTGGTCGAATATGACAATGGCGTCAGCACGGTGCGCGCGGGACTGACCCATGCCGACGATCGGCTCAGCGACGGCACCCGAAATCGGTCGAACATCGTCCAGCTCGGCGCAACCCAGCGACTGATCGGCCAGCGCCTCGAACTCGACGCGCAGACCGAATTCGCATTGGGGGGCAAGGATGCCAGCGTGGATTTCCCGACCCGCCACCGCCTGGGTGCGCGCTTTGCGGTTACCGGCGACGTCAATCTGGTCGGCAGCTATGAAATCGCCGACGGCGACAGCGTCAAGGCGCGCACCGCAAGGGTCGGCTTTGACCTGACCCCATGGTCGGGCGCCCGCCTGCTCGCGACTGCAAACCAACAGGAAATCGGCGAATATGGCCCGCGCAGCTTTGCCGCTTATGGCCTGTCGCAGTCGTTGAAGCTTGGCGAACGCTGGTCGGTCGATGTAACCGTCGATGGCAACCGCACGATTGGCGGGGTCCGCGCCGGCGACGTGCTGAACGCCGACCATCCTGTCGCATCGGGCGGTTTCTTGGGCGGAAACAACGTGCTGACCGAAGATTTCTTCGCGATCAGCACCGGCGCCACTTACCGCGCCGACCGCTGGACGCTGACCGGCCGGGCCGAATATCGGGATGGCGAGCTCGCCAATCGCTATGGCCTGACGCTCGGCGGCCTCCGCCAGCTGGGCGAAGGCCGTGCGCTCGGTGCGCTCTTCACTTACGCCAAGGCGAGCGGCAGTGGCACGGTGCCGACGACCGAGGTCATGCAGTTTGAAATGAGCTGGGCGCACCGCCCCGCCGCGTCGCGCCTGTCCTGGCTCAACAAAAGCGAGTTCCGTTCAGACAAGGTGCGCGATGCCGTTGCGGGCCAAGTCGGCCCGATCGGCGGCGCCGCGTTGACGATCGACGGCGATGCGACGAGCCGCCGCCTGCTCAACAGCCTGTCGGTCAACTGGACGCCGCTTGGCAACCGGGGCGATGACGGCATGTCGTATGAGCGCGCCGAACTCGGCTTCTTCTGGGGCACCCGCTATAATTTCGACCGCTTCGGCGCCGACGATGTGAAGGGCTGGTCGAACCTGATCGGCGCCGATTTCCGTTTCAACCTCGGCGAGCATGTCGATGTCGGCGCGTCAGGCACCGTGCGCGTCGGAACCGATGCCGATACCGTCAGCTGGGCGGGCGGCCCGACGGTAACGCTGGCGCCGATGAAGAACGCCAACATCACCTTCGGCTATAATTTCGCGGGCTTTCACGACCGCGATTTCGAGGATGCACGCTTCTCGCGCTCGGGCGCCTATGTCACCTTCAAGCTGAAGTTCGACCAGACGAGTTTTGCGGGGCTGGGCTTGTAGGCCGCCCAAGCGCGAAGCGAAGCAATCCGGGGTGCGTCCACCGCCCCGGATTGCTTTGTCGCTATCAGTCCGCGAACAACAAAACCGGGGTTTCGATCAACTTCTTGAGCGCCTGCACATAGCTCGCGGCATCCCAGCCGTCGACGACGCGGTGGTCGCAGCTGATCGACAGGTTCATCAGCTTGGCCCTGCGGATATCGTCGCCGTCAAAAACCGGGCGTTCGACAATCTTGTTCGGCCCGATGATCGCCACTTCGGGCCGGTTGATGACCGGCGTCGTCGCGATGCCGCCAAGCGGGCCCAGCGAGGTCACGGTCAGCGTGCCGCCGGTCAGTTCCTCGACCTTCGCCTTGCCGGTGCGCGCGGCTTCGGCGAGGCGCGTGATCTCGCTCGCGAGCTGCCACACATTCTTGTCCTGCGCGTCGCGGATCACCGGCACCATCAGCCCGGCGTCGGTCTGCGTCGCCATGCCAAGGTGCACGGCGCCGTAACGCGTGACCACCCCGCCCTCATCGTCATAGCGGGCATTGATCATCGGGAATTGCGGGATGGTGCGGCAGATCGCAACGATCAGGAAGGGCAGCATCGTCAGCTTCGGACGCTGACCACGATTGGCGTTGAGGTCGGCGCGCATCGCTTCGAGCGCGGTAACGTCCATTTCCTCGACATAGGTGAAGTGCGGGATCGCGCGCTTCGACGCCGCCATATTCTCGGCAATCTTGCGGCGCATGCCGATGACCTTGATCGGCTCATCCGCGCGCGCGCGGCTGGCGCCCGGCGCAAGATAGCCCTGACCGCCGCTGTAGCGCAGGAAAGCGTCAAGGTCGGCATGACGGACGCGGTCGCCCTCTGCCTGGACCTGGCCGAGATCGACGCCGAGATCCTTGGCGCGCGCACGCACGGCGGGTGAAGCCAGAACCGACTTGTCTCCTCTCCCGCTTGCGGGAGGGGTCGGGGCAGGGCTTGGTTCGACGGCAACCGGAGTGGGTGCAACAGGCCCTCCCCTAGCCCCTTCCGCATGCGGGAGGGGGACTGTTTCCGCCACCGAAATCTCTTCGGCGCCCGGTGTTTCCGCAACGATTTCCTGTTCGACCGGCGTATCGGCGGACGGTGCATCGACCGCAGCTTCCTCGTCGGTTTCGATCACCGCCAGCGTCGACCCGATCGGGATCAAGTCGCCGACCTCGCCCGCCAGTTCGACGACGATCCCCGAAACGGGCGATTCCATTTCGACGGTCGCCTTGTCGGTCATCATGTCGGCAAGCTGCGCGTCTTCCTCGACGCGTTCGCCGATCTTGACATGCCAGGCGACGATTTCGGCCTCGGCGATGCCTTCGCCGATGTCGGGCAGACGGAATGAATAGCGGGCCATGGCGTCAGTCCTTCAAGATTTTCGTGAGCGCGGTCGCGATGCGCACGGGGCCGGGGAAATAGGCCCATTCAAGGCTATGCGGGTAAGGTGTATCGAAGCCGGTGACGCGTTCGACCGGCGCCTCGAGGTGATAGAAGCAGCGTTCCTGCACCAGCGCGGCGAGTTCGGCGCCGAAGCCCGACGTGCGCGTCGCTTCGTGGATGATCAGACAGCGGCCGGTCTTCTTAACCGATGCCTCGATCGCCTCGATATCAAGCGGCAGCAGCGTGCGCAGGTCGAGAATCTCGGCATCGATCCCCATTTCCTCGACGATGGTCTTAGTCACATGGACCATCGTGCCATAGGCAAGGATCGTCAGCGCCTCGCCCGACCGCACCGTCGCGGCCTTGCCGAGTTCGATGCGGTAATAATCCTCGGGCACCGCGCTCGCGTCATGCTTCGACCAGGGTTCGACCGGACGATCATAATAGCCGCTGAACGGACCGTTGTAGATGCGCTTGGGTTCGAGAAAGACGACGGGGTCATTATCCTCGATCGCCGCGATCAGCAGCCCCTTGGCATCATAGGGGTTCGACGGGATCACCGTCTTCACGCCGCAGATGTGCGTCATAATGCTTTCGGGCGACTGGCTGTGCGTCTGCCCGCCGAAAATGCCGCCGCCAAAGGGGGTGCGCACGGTCATCGGACAGATGAAATCATTCGCCGAACGATAGCGAAGCCGCGCGGCCTCGCTGACGAGCTGGTCGAGCCCCGGATAGATATAGTCGGCAAACTGGATTTCGGGGACCGGACGCAGGCCATAAGCCCCCATGCCGACGGCGACGCCGATGATACCGCATTCGTTGATCGGCGTATCGAACACACGCGTCTTGCCATGTTTTTTCTGCAAGCCCGCGGTGGCGCGGAATACGCCCCCGAAAAAGCCGACGTCTTCGCCCATCACGACCATGTTCGGATCGCGCGCCAGCATGACGTCCATCGCGCTGTTGATCGCCTCGATCATGTTCATGGTCTTGGTGGCGGTTTGCATATCGGCGCTCATCATTCGGGCTTCCAATTGGGACCGAACTTGGCCTCTTGCTCGGCCAGCATCTGGTCGCATTGTTCCTTGAGGTGCCAGGGCATTTCCTCGAACACATCCTCGAACATCGTTTCAAAGGGCTGGTGCATGCCATGACCCAAAATGCCGAGTTTTTCGGACTGCTTCTGCGTCGTCTTGACCAGGTCGTCCAGTTCCTTCGCCTGCGCTTCATGCCGGGCGGCATCCCATTCGCCGAGCAGTTCGAGGTGCTGGCGAAGCCGTGCGATCGGGTCGCCGAACGGCCAGGCGGTCGCCTCATCGGCGGGGCGATAGGCGCTCGGATCGTCCGAGGTGCTATGGCCTTCGCTGCGATAGGTGAAATGCTCGATCAACGTCGGCCCATTGTTGGTGCGGGCGCGATCGGCCGCCCACTGGGTTGCGGCATAGACCGCCAGCGGGTCGTTGCCGTCGATGCGGAGCCCCGCGATGCCATATCCCACCGCGCGCGCCGCGAAGGTCGTGCGCTCGCCGCCGGCAAAGCCGGAGAAGCTCGAGATCGCCCACTGGTTGTTGACGATGTTGAAGATGACAGGCGCGTTGTAAACCGTGGCAAAGGTCAGCGCCGAGTGGAAGTCGCCCTCGGCCGACGAGCCTTCGCCGCACCACACGGTCGCGATGCGGCTGTCGCCCTTCGACGCCGATGCCATCGCCCAGCCCACCGCCTGCGGA
>NZ_MIAM01000011.1:21793-25610 GCF_001830555.1 Sphingopyxis sp. RIFCSPHIGHO2_12_FULL_65_19
TCGCCAGATTCCCCGACACGCTGAAGAAGCCATGTTCGGGCGCCGAATACATGATCGGCAGCTGGCGGCCGAGCAGATGGTCGCCGCGGTTCGAGTAGATCTGGTTCATCATCTGGATCAGCGGATAATCGCGCGCGATCAGAATGCCCTGCTGGCGATAGCTGGGGAAACACATGTCGGCGCGGTCGATCGCCATCGTCGAGGCGACCGAAGTCGCCTCCTCGCCGGTGCACTTCATGTAGAAGCTGGTCTTGCCCTGGCGCTGGGCGCGAAACATGCGATCGTCAAACGCGCGCACGAGCATCATGTAACGAAGCATCGTGCGCAGACGCTCCGGGCTGAGCTTCGGGTCCCATTGTCCCTTCGCCTGCCCATCAAAGTCGAGCACACGCACAAGGCCATAGCTCAACTCTCGCATCGCGTCGGGCTTGGTCGCTTCACCGGGACGGGGCGTCGCTTCCACCGCCGGGACGTCGATATCGCCAAAATCGGGCGTATCGCCGGGGCGATAGCGCGGTTCGGGGATATGAAGCGACAGCGGCGGCAGATTGCTCGCCGGGCGCCCCAGATTTGCCTTGGGGTCCGTCTCGGGCATGTCCTCGTCCTTCAGGCGCGAATCAGCGCCTAGTTATATTTCAATGCGGCGACATATTATTACGGTCACCATACGAATGCAATGGCGGCGTCACACCGCGACGGGCGCGGAAATATGCGCTTGCGGCGCATAATCCTCGACCGCGAAATCATCGAACCGATAGTCGAAAATACTGTCCGGGCGCCGTTGGATACGCAGCTTTGGGCTGCCATTCGGCACGCGCGACAGCTGTTCTTCGACCAGGTCCGCATGGTTGAGGTAGAGATGGACGTCGCCGCCCGTCCACACCAGTTCGTGTGCATGAAGGTCGCATTGTTGTGCAATTAGCCGCGTCAGCAGTGCCGCTTCAAAAACATTGAAGGCAAAGCCAAGCCCAAGATCGCACGATCGCTGGAACAACAGGCACGACAGGCCGCCGTCGCTGCGGACGTGGAACTGATAGGTCATGTGGCACGGCGGCAAAGCCATGCGATCGAGATCGGCGACGTTCCAGCCCGTGAAAATGTGCCGCCGCGATCCCGGATTGTCACGCAATGACTTAATCAACGCCGCAATCTGGTTGTGCCCCTGCGCGCCAAGCCGATAAAGCCCCTCGCCCGCCGGTTCGTAACGCGGCCAGTTCACCCATTGATGACCATAGACTGGCCCGAGGTCGCCCCAGCGCGCGGCAAAATCATCGTCGGCGATGATCCGCGCCTCGAAATCGGGGGCGCTGATCGCCTCGCCCGTTTCGCGGCGATATTTATCGAGCGGCCAATCGGTCCATATTTTCACGCCCTGCGCGACGAGCGAGCGGATATTGGTATCGCCCGTCAGGAACCACAGCAGTTCGCGTGCCGCCGTCTTCCAATAAACGCGTTTGGTGGTGAGCAGAGGGATAGCGTCGTCGCGCAGCGAGAATCGCATCGTTTCGCCGAAGAGCGACCGCGTCCCCACCCCGGTCCGGTCGACACGCTCGTCGCCTTCGACCCAGATCCGGCGCATCAGGTCGAGATATTGAAGTTCATAATGGATGGAATCAGACAAGACACACTCCCGATATTCTTCCGACAGTTGCTAGGCCTCACGCCCCGCGCGGACAAGGGACCAGCGGGAACGACCCTTTCAAAGTCTCCGATGCGGGGCAGTCGGGCATAGTGAAACGCGCAACCTTGCCCCATGCCCGCGACAATGACCCTGTATGAACCCGTCGGCAAAGCGCCGGACCCGTCGGCACTGGCCGGATTCGTGCCGAGCGCATCCGAACAGCCTGTCGCGCGCCACTTGCTTCGCCCGCTGTTCGGCGACGAGCGCGAAACATTGCTGCTCGCGGGATTCGACGCCTTCCAACGGCTGGTCCGGCTGGAACGCACCGACGGCGATACCAGCGGGCGCTGCGCCGTTCCGCCGCGTTGCTGGCGCGCGTTGCTGGACGGCGGCATTGCGGAGGTGATCATGGCCCACAATCATCCTTCGGGCATCCCCTGGCCGAGCGATGCCGATATCCGAACGACCCACGATGCCGCGCTTTTCCTGCGGACGATCGGCATCGAACTGGTCGATCACCTGATTTTCGTGCCGGACGGGCATTTCAGCTTTCGTCACGCCCATATGATATAGCTGCGACAATCGCGCCTGAGGTGCCGATTGCCGCTTGAAGTTCACAGATTGCGCGTCTAGAGGACCGCCCTGCCTTCGCACCGGCCCGCCGGTGCAAAGATCGGTCGGGGAGTAGCTCAGCCTGGTAGAGCACTGTCTTCGGGAGGCAGGGGCCGGAGGTTCGAATCCTCTCTCCCCGACCAATTTCTTGCATATTGCAGATTTTGCACCGTCTCGTCTTGTAAGTCGGGGCGCGACACTCTAAATTCCTCTTACACCGCCATGGTTTTCCCCCTTTCCATCGCGGTGAGTGCCCAGCCTTCATCGGCGCGGGCGCGTCCTCCCTGGACCCTGGCCACCTCGTACTTCGGTACGGGGTGGTTTTTTTATTCGGCCGCTTGCGGGAATATTTCGTCCGATGGACATGCTCGCCCGGCGGCCGAGACAAGCTCAGCGAACCAGCCCCGCAGTTCGGCGACCCGCACCGGATTGGGCAGGCGTTCGGGCGTCAGGTAGAGGCTGCGATCGATCTCGATCTGCACCGCGTGGATTGCGTCGCCCGGACGCCCGTGCGACCGGATGATATGCCCCCCGGCATAGGGCTGGTTGCGCGAAACGGCGGCGTCGAGCCGCGCGGCCGATGCCATCACCAGATCGACCAGCCAGCCGCCCGCCGTAGTCCCGAAATGATCGCCCACGACGATTCGCGCGCCATGCCCCGGCTGCCCGGCCGGAATGGTCGGCATCGAATGCAGGTCGATCAAGATCGCGTGGCCGAACCGATCGCGCGCCGCCGCCAGCTCGTCGGCGATCGTCGTGTGATACGGTCGGTGGAGCGATTCGAGCCGCCAGTGGAGCGCCGCATGATCGACCGGCCGTTTCCACAAGGGTCCGCAATCAGCGAGTCGCGTCGGCACGACTCCCAGCCCCGCTCGTTCCTTGCGACCGGGCGCGGAAAACCGGCTCCGCAGCGCCATTGCGACCTCGCCCGGCGCCATCTGTCCCTCGCCGCGATTGCAATCGGCGACCGCACGCGCCCACCGCGCCTGAACAATCGTTCCGCCCGCATCGACCGCGCCAGCGGCGATGAGGTCGCACCACCCATCCTCGAGCCGTTCGAGTTGGCTCCGATCGACTCGCGCGGCTTCCAGTATTTCGGGGGGATAGATTCGCCCCGCGTGGGGCACCGACACGACCACGGGTCCATTTACCGCGGGCCGGTTGACAGCGATAGCGGCGGGCGGGATGCTGCGAAACGGCATCGCCCATGGGTGGCAAAAAAAGCGCGACGAATCCAGCGCCGCGCGTCAATTTGTTAAATCTCTGACGTTATGTCGACTATAGCTTAGAGGACGCAGCCAACGGGAACCGGCGGCGTCGAGGGACCAGGGAATATTTTCAGCATGATCCGCATTTTGCTGGCCGAAGATGACGATGTGATGCGCGAATATCTCGCGCGCGCGCTGACCAGCGCCGGCTATCATGTCACCGCGGTCGACCGGGGCACCGCCGCCGTGCCCTATATCGATTCGGGAACCTTTGACCTGCTGCTGTCCGATATCGTCATGCCCGAAATGGACGGCATCGAACTCGCGCAGCATACGGCCAAGGCCGCACCGCAAACGCAGGTCATGTTCATCACCG
>NZ_MIAM01000012.1 GCF_001830555.1 Sphingopyxis sp. RIFCSPHIGHO2_12_FULL_65_19
CATCCGCCGGATGCAGCATATCGTCGACGCGATGAAGGTGGAGGTCGAGGAACAGGTCGCTGCGCTGTTCGGCACCACCTTCTTCCTCGACACGCCGACAGTGGCGCGGCTCGAAAAATGGCGTGCCAAGGCGCAGGATCAGGCGTCGGCGCGCGCGGGCTTCGCTTATGCGCCTTATGGGCATCTGAAGCTGTCGGCGGTGATCGAGGAAATGGCGGGCCTGGTCGACCGCCTGTTGCCCCCCGAAGGCGCGGTGCATCAGGCGAACCGGCGGCTCGCATTGTGGGACGAAGCGCGCGCGCGCGGGCTCGACCGGATTTCTGGCAAGCGCGGAGCGGGGGCGAGCAGCGATGCGATTGCCTTTTTCCGCACCCATGATCTTGGCTTTCGCATCCGGCGCCTGCGCTTCCTTGCGCGCGAACTCGATACCGCGGTCGAGGCGACGCGCGAAGGACGCGACCCGCTGTGCGAAGACATGCGCGAGGCGATCTTCACCGCGCTTGGCCTTTATCTCGACCGACAGGGCGACAGCTGGCTTGCCGACCTCGACTTGCCCGCCGACGCCGGACCCGGCGACTGGATCGACGCGATCGCGGCGCGGCGCGACCTGCGCGCTGTCGATAGCGAAGCCGATGCGCTGATCGCCGCGGGGCTGTCGGCGATGCCCAAGGACGATCGGCGCACGCTGTTGCTCGCCTACCTCGGCTATCCTTTTTACGACATTGCGACGCTGCCGCTGTTGCAGGGGGAGGGCTTCGACGAATTCGACCCGATCAAGATCGACCGCATCTCGCCGTCCGACGCGACCGCGATCCGCAGCGGCGGCGCCGCGGCGATGCTCAAGGGAGTGGAGTTCAACAGCTTCGGCGCCTTTTTCAGCCGCGCCTACCGCGAAAATGACTATCTGTGGGGACGCCTCCACGGCGCCGACCGGCTGATCGACATCGTGGCGTCGAGCGTGGGGAGCGAAAAGGGATTGTCGGCGGAGGAACTGAAGGCGCTCAAGCGCCGTGCGTTTCATGCGATACTGGATGAGGAGGAAGAGCGGCTGCCGAAGGTGGCCGCGCTGATCGCCGAGCTGCGCGGGGAGATCGGTTAACCCCCTTCGTCATCCCCGCGAAAGCGCGGAAAGCGCGGACCCAGTGCGTGCGTCCGCTTACTCCGTCCCTGGGTTCCCGCTTTCGCGGAAATGACGATGTTCGGATGTCGACGCTGTCGACGGATCAATCCGTCAGATCGTCCCACATATCCTTGATCCGCCCGAAAAAGCCTTGGCTCGCCGGACATTCGTCGCCCGTCTCGGTCTCGCGAAACTCGCAGAGCAATTCCTTCTGCCGCGCTGTGAGCTTGGTCGGCGTCTCGACGTCGATCTGGACGACCAGGTCGCCATGTCCGCGGCCGTTCAACACCGGCATACCCGCGCCGCGCTGGCGCAATTGCTTGCCCGACTGGATGCCCGCAGGAATCGAAATGTCGTGCTTCTGGCCGTCGAGCCCGGGGATGGCGATCTCGCCGCCGAGTGCGGCGGTCGTGAAGCTGATTGGTGCGCGCGTGAACAATGTTGTGCCCTCGCGCTCGAACAGCTTGTGGCGTGCCATGTGCAGGAAGATGTAAAGGTCGCCCGGCGCCGCGCCGCGCGCGCCGCTTTCGCCCTCGCCCGACAGGCGGATGCGCGTGCCTTCGTCGACCCCCGCGGGGATGTTGACGGTCAGCGTCTTGCGCCGGTCGATGCGGCCCTCGCCATGGCAGCTGTTGCACGGATCGGCGATGACCTCGCCCGCACCCTGGCAGGTCGGGCAAGTGCGCTCGACCATGAAAAAACCCTGCTGCGCCCGCACCTTGCCGTGCCCGGCACAGGTCGTGCAGCGGTGGGTCGAGGTGCCGGGCTTCGCGCCCGATCCGTCGCATGTGTCGCAGCGCGCCGCGACGTCGACTTGAATCTCGCGGGTCACGCCGGTGAAGGCGTCCTCGAGCCGGATTTCCATGTCGTAACGCAGGTCGGCGCCGCGTGCGGGACCGCGCTGCTGGCGACCGCCGCCGAACGCCGATCCAAAGATCGATTCGAAAATATCGCCAATGTCGCCGAAATCGCCGCCATTGCCGCCGCCGAAACCGCCCGCGCCGCCATTGACGCCGGCCTTGCCGAAGCGGTCGTAAGCGGCGCGTTTCTGGGGATCTTTCAGGCAGTCATAGGCCTCGCTGATCGCCTTGAAACGCGCTTCGCTATCGTCGCATCCCGGATTCTTGTCGGGGTGATATTTCATCGCGAGCTTGCGGTAGCTCGCTTTCAGCGCGGCATCGTCGGCGGTGCGCTCGACTTCCAGCAGTTCGTAATAATCGATGTCGAGTGACATAGGTCAAAAGGCCCCTTCTTCACCCGTCACCCCAGCGGAAGCTGGGGTCGCTATCGGACTGGCGGTGCCTTGCCGAGAGCGATGCCAGCTTCCGCTGGCATGACGGTTGAAGATCATTCTTACTTCTTGTCGTCTTCGACTTCGGAGAATTCGGCGTCGACGACATCTTCGTCGCTCTTCGCCGCACCGGCATCATCGTCGGCGCCGGGGGATGCGGCCGACTGCTGCTCCTTCTCGTAGATCGCCTGGCCCAGCTTCATCGCGACCTGCGCGAGTGCCCCGGCCTTTTCGGTCATCGCGGCGGCATCGCCGCCTTCGACCGCGGTCTTGGCTTCGGCCACCGCCGCCTCGATCTCCGCCTTCAGGCCCGCGTCGACCTTGTCGCCATGCTCGCGGAGCTGGCTTTCGGTCGAATGGATCAGGCTTTCGGCGTTGTTCTTCGCCTCGGCCGCCTCGCGGCGCGCCTTATCCTCTTCGGCGAACTGCTCGGCGTCCTTGACCATCTGATCGATGTCGGCATCGCTGAGGCCGCCCGAGGCCTGGATCTTGATCTGCTGTTCCTTGCCGGTGCCCTTGTCCTTGGCGTGGACCGACACGATGCCGTTGGCGTCGATGTCAAAGGTCACCTCGATCTGCGGCACGCCGCGCGGGGCGGGCGGGATGCCGACGAGGTCGAACTGGCCGAGGATCTTGTTGTCCTGCGCCATTTCGCGCTCGCCCTGGAACACGCGGATCGTCACCGCCGACTGATTATCGTCGGCCGTGGAGTAGACCTGCGACTTCTTGGTTGGGATCGTCGTGTTGCGGTCGATCATCTTGGTCATGATGCCGCCCAGCGTCTCGATACCCAGCGACAGCGGAGTAACGTCGAGCAGCAGCACATCCTTGACGTCGCCCTGAAGGACGCCCGCCTGGATCGCGGCGCCGATCGCGACGACTTCGTCGGGGTTCACGCCGGTGTGCGGTTCCTTGCCAAAGAAATCCTTCACGACTTCGCGGACGCGCGGCATGCGCGTCATGCCGCCGACCAGCACGACTTCGTCGATGTCGCTCGCCGAAATGCCGGCGTCCTTGATCGCCTTCTTGCACGGTTCGAGCGTGCGCTTGACGAGCTCTTCGACCAGCTTTTCAAGGTCGGCGCGGGTGATCGTCTTGACCAAATGCTTCGGCCCGTTGGCGTCGGCGGTGATGAAGGGTAGGTTGACCTCGGTCGTCGCGGCCGACGACAGTTCGATCTTCGCCTTTTCGGCGGCTTCCTTCAGGCGCTGCAATGCCAGCTTGTCGCCGCGCAGGTCGATGCCTTCGTCCTTCTTGAAACCGTCGGCCAGATATTCGACGATCTTCGAGTCGAAATCCTCGCCGCCGAGGAAGGTGTCGCCGTTGGTCGACTTCACCTCGAACACGCCGTCGCCAACCTCGAGGATCGAGATGTCGAAGGTGCCGCCGCCAAGGTCATAGACCGCGATCGTCTTGTTCTCGGTCTTGTCGAGGCCATAGGCGAGCGCCGCGGCGGTCGGCTCGTTGATGATGCGCAGCACTTCGAGGCCCGCGATCTTGCCGGCGTCCTTGGTCGCCTGGCGCTGGGCGTCGTTGAAGTAAGCGGGAACGGTGATGACCGCCTGCTCGACCTTTTCGCCCAGATAGGCTTCGGCGGTTTCCTTCATCTTTTGCAGGATGAAAGCCGAAATCTGCGACGGCGAATAATCTTCGTTGCCGGCCTTGACCCACGCGTCGCCGTTGCTGCCCTTGACGATGGTATAGGGAACCAGCTCGGTGTCTTTCTTGGTGATCGGATCGTCGAAGCGGCGGCCGATCAGGCGCTTCACCGCGAACACGGTGTTTTCCGGGTTGGTGACCGCCTGGCGCTTGGCCGGCTGGCCGATCAGGCGCTCGCCGTCCTTGGCAAAGGCGACGATCGACGGGGTCGTGCGCGTGCCTTCGACATTTTCGATAACCTTGGGTTTTCCGCCTTCCATCACCGCGACACAGCTGTTCGTGGTGCCGAGGTCGATCCCGATCACTTTTGCCATTACTCACTCGTCCTTGTTGCTTCTTCGGCGCCCTGAAAAGGCACGCCGTCCATGGTTCTCATGGGGGCGATATAGGTGTGCTAATCCTTGGCACAAGAGCTTTGAACGCTTATCGGGGAGGGGAAATGACGCGCTTTTACGGAGTCCTCCCAAAATGAAACCCTTCGCTCTAGCCGCTCTTGCCGCCACCGCGCTCAGCCTGACAGGCTGCGGAGAAAATCTGGGCAAGGGACAATCGCTCAATGTGGTCAGCGGGCATATCGTCATGGGCGCGACGGCGGACCGTCCGGCGGTCGGCTATTTCCGCGTGGAGGGCGGGCCGCAGCCGGTCGAACTCGTTGCGGTGACCGCCGACCTCGCTCAGCGCGTCGAAATGCATGAAAGCGTCAAGGAAAACGGCGTCGTAACGATGAAGCCGTTGCTCCGCGCCGATGTGCCCGCGAAGGGCGAACTGGTGTTCAAGCAGGGCGGCAAGCATCTGATGATCTGGGGCATCAACGGCGCCGCGGTGCGCGCGGGCAAGCTGCCGATGGCGTTCGTCTTCACCAACAACAATAATGAACGCATCCTGTTCGACATGGTCATCAAGCCAGCGGAAGGCGCCGCGGGGGCGATGGACCATGGCGCGATGGATCACGGCACCGAAAAGGCGACGCCGGACGCGGCCAAGAAGTAGGCATCGGTGCCGCGTCCGTCGCGACCATTGACGAGCGGCGAAATCGCGCTCGCCCGGACGGTGTTCGGGGGCGCGATCGCCTATGACCATGTGCGGGTGAACCATCACAAATGGATTTTCTTCCAGCCACGGCACATCGTGATGGCGCCGATGGGCAGCCTGCATTTCAATCCGCATGGCGATCTTTATTGCGACGACTTCGGCGCCGCGTCGCAGCGATTGCAAGGCCTGTTCATCCATGAAATGACGCATGTGTGGCAGGCGCAGACGCGCGGCCGCTGGTATCTGGTGCTGATGCGCCACCCGTTCGCGACCTACAGCTACAGCCTCAGACCCGGCTGGCCGCTCGAACGCTACGGGCTCGAACAACAGGCCGAGATCGTGCGGCATTACTGGCTGCTGACACAGGGCATGACCGTCGGCGGCGCGCCGGGGGTCGATGCGTATCGCGCGATCCTGCCCGCATCGTGGGACATGGCGTAGATGGACGATTTCGAGTTTGTCTTTGCGCTCTACAGCCTGCTCCTCGGCCTTTCGATGGTCGAGCTGCTCGGCGGCCTCGGCCGCGCGATCGAGACGCGTTTTGCCGCGGAGGAAAGCCGCGAGGCCTTTGCGATCGGCTGGCTGACCCCCTTGCTCGCGATTTTCGTGATGCTCGACCTGCTTTCTTTCTGGAGCGCGGCATGGGTGGCGCGCGGCGACATCGCGGTGTCGAGCGCGGCCCTGCTCGGGGTCGCGGCCTTTGCGAGCATCTATTTCCTTGCCGCGCGGCTGGTCTTTCCTTCGCATCCCGAGGGTTTTGCGAACCTCGATATTCATTATTTCCGGGTCCGGCGGGTCGTGCTCGGCCTGTTGCTGGTGCTGCTCGGCGCGCAGCTTGGTTTTTATGTGTCGCAGCCTGAACTGGCCGCGGCGCTGGCGCGGCCCGTCGCGTGGATCATGACCGCGGTGCTCGTCGTGCTGATGGCCGCGGCGATGTGGGTGAAGGACCGGCGGTGGAATATCGCGATCCTCGCCGTGCTGATCCTGCGCTATATCGTCATCTACCTTCTCTGATCGATTTACCGACTAGCCAGGCAGACGTTGTTCGTCCTATGTTCCCGCCATGGATGGAAGCTCGCTCGTCGTCGCCCTTGTTGCCCTCGCCATCGGCGGCCTGATCGGCTGGCTTTTCGCCGGCCGCCAATCGGGAGCGCTCAAGGCCGAACGCGACGGGCTGTCGGAGCGGTTCAAGACGGCGGTCACCGATCTTGCCTCCGAGGCCGAGGCGCGCAAGGCGGCCGATATCCAGCTTGCCGCCTTGCTCAGCGAGCAAAGGGCGCGCGACGAGGCGCATGACGCACAGATCGCGCAGCTGAAGGACGCGCAGGCGGCGCTCACCGCGCAGTTCCGCGAGGTCGGACAGGTGATGCTGGGGGAGGCGCAAAAGGCGTTCCTCGATCGCGCCGAGGCGCGCTTCAAGGAAAGCGAGGCGACCGCGGGGCAGAATTTGAAGGCGTTGCTCCACCCGGTCCACGACCGGCTGGAGAAATATGAGGCGGCCGTTGCGAAGGTGGAGGCCGAGCGGCGCGATGCCTTTGGCCTGCTCCACGGCCAGATCGCGGCGATGCGCGAAGGCACCGAACGCGTGTCGAGCGAGGCCGCGAAACTGGTCAACGCGTTGCGCAACGCCCCCAAGGCGCGCGGTCGCTGGGGTGAACAGCAATTGCGCAACGTGCTCGAAAGCTGCGGCCTCTCCGAACATGCCGATTTCCAGACCGAGGTCAGCGTGAACGACGGCGATGGCGGACGGCTGCGCCCCGACGTCGTCGTGCGCGTTCCCGGCGGACAGAATCTGGTGATCGACGCCAAAGTGTCCTTGAACGCCTATCAGGATGCGTTCGGCGCGGTCGAGGAGCGCGAGAAGGCGGCGCATCTCGTCGCGCACGCCGCGGCGATGAAGGCGCATGTGAACACGCTCGGCGCCAAGGCCTATTGGAACCAGTTCGACGACACGCCCGACTTTGTGGTGATGTTCGTTCCGGGCGAACATTTCCTCGCCGCCGCGCTCGATCAGGATGCGGGGCTGTGGGACTATGCGTTCGAGCGCAAGGTGCTGCTCGCGACCCCGACCAACCTCATCGCGATCGCGCGCACTGTCGCGGCGGTGTGGCGGCAGGAAAAACTCGCCAACCAGGCGCGCGAGATCGCGGCGCTCGGCAAGGAGCTTTACGCGCGCATGTCGGTGATGGGCTCGCACATCGCCAAGGTCGGCCGCAACCTCGATCAGGCGACGGGCGCTTATAATGCGTTTGTCGGCAGCTTTGAATCGCAGGTGCTGACGCAGGCAAAACGCTTCGAGGCACTCGACATCGAGACGGGTGACAAGGAAATTCCGGCGCTGCCCATCGCCGAACAGGCCGCGCGGCCGCTGGCGAAGCTGGCGTCCGCCCCGGCAGCGGTGAATGACGCGGGCGAATAGGCCCGCGCTTGCGAACGGATACGAACCGACGCGCGCGAACGCTGATCGCCTCAGATCACTCGCTTCAGCACCGCGGTCTGCCCCTCGCTCCCCGTCAGGATCAACGTCCCGTCGGTCGGGAAGCTCAGGCTCACCGGCCCGCGCATGAGCACGAAAAAGGCACTCTCCTGAGCCATTCCGGCGCCGGGGCATGCCATCTTGGTCGCCACCAGCGGCCCTGCGGCGAGCGTGCCGTCGGCCACCGAATAGCTTCCTGAAAAACGGTTGCACCCGGCGCTGCCGCTGAGCCGCACGCCATCGAACTGCAAGGATGTCGGCCGGTCGGGGGCGACGGGCTTGCCGCCGATCGACACGAAGGTCCAGCTCGTCCCGGCGATGTCGGCGGGGGGCAGGATCTTGCCGCCGCACCCTTTCACCGTCTTGCCGTCGGCGACCACCGTGACCGTGTCGGCATAGCGCCGGTCGCTCATTCCGTCGCTGCATTCGCCGCGCGCGATTTCGACCTTCAGCCGGTCGGTGACATAATGTTCGCCATTCGTGACGGCGCGCGCGCCGGGGTTGGGGACCATGATCTTCGTCTCGCCATAATCACCGTCATAGCTGAGCCGCGACGGGGTGATCTCGAGCGTCCAGCCGGGCTCGGTGCCGAGTGCCATATAGGCGGCGGGCGGTGCGCCGGGGCTCTGCGGCGGCGATTCGGTCGCGGGCGCGCAGGCGGCGAGGGCGAGCAGGGGCAAATATCGGATCATCACAAGCTCCTTTACTCCGTTCGTGTCGAGCGAAGTCGAGACACCCGCCGACATTGCGCAAGGTCGAGAGGCATCTCGGCTTCGCTCGATGCGAACGGGAAGAGAGGACGCGATAGTAGCATGATGTTGGCGGGAGGCTGAACCGAAATGCCGCCCCCGGTTCAGCCCCGCCGCTGGTTCAGCACCTCATATGCCATCACCGCGGTTGCGACCGCGGCGTTGAGGCTGTCGGCCTTGCCCATCATTGGCATTTTGACGCGAACGTCGGCCGCAGCGGCATATTCGGGCGGCATCCCCTGCGATTCATTGCCGGTGAGGATGAAGGTCGGCGCGGCATAGCGCACCGCCTGATAATCCTCGGTATCGTCGCCGAGCCAGGTCGCGACAAGCTGGCCTGCTCCTTGCCGCAGCCACGGCAGAAATTCCTCCCAGCGCGCGACCACCAGCTTTTGCGTGAAGATCGCCCCCATGCTCGCGCGCACCGCCTCAACCGCATAGGGGTCGGTCGATTCGTCGAGCAGGATCAGCCCGCCGGCGCCGACCGCGTCGCCGGTGCGCAACATCGTGCCCAGATTGCCGGGATCGCGCAGCCGTTCGGCGACGAGCCAGATCGGCGCGGCATCGCGGTCAAGATCCGCAAGCGACGTTTCGGGTTCGGCATAGATGCCGACAACGGTCTGGGGATTGTCCTTGCCCGACAATTTGGAAAGGATCGCGGCAGTGGTGTCGATAACCTCGCCGCCCGCCGCCAGCGTGTCGGCGACCAGCGCGGCGGCGAGCGGATGCGCGTCACCTTCGGGGCCAAGGAACAGCCACTGCGGGAGGATGCCAGCCTCGCGCGCTTCGGTCGCGATGCGCAGCCCTTCGGCAAGGAACAGGCCTTCGGCGCGGCGGTGACGCTTCTCGCGCAGCAGCCGCATCCGCTTGATCAGCGGGTTCGACAGACTCTCGATGGTGGACCGGCGCATGCCGTCAATCCTCGCCGAAGCTGTCCTTGACCAGCCCGACCAGCTTCAGCAGCGCCGCATCGGCGCCGTCGCCGCGGGTGTGGATCGTGATCGAATCGCCCTTGGCGGCCCCCAGCATCATCAATCCCATGATCGACGTGCCGTTGACGCGCGATCCGCCCTTTTCGACCTCGACCGACACACTTTCGGGCAGGCGGCTGACAAAGGTGACGAATTTGGCGCTCGCCCGCGCGTGCAGCCCGCGCTGATTGGTAATTTCGACGGTTTCGGAAATTTCGCTCATGGTCCCACTCCCAGCATTTCCGATGCGACCGAAATATATTTCTGGCCGGCTTCCTTCGCCGCAATCACCGCGGCGCGAAGTTCCATCGTCTTGCGGGCGCTTTCGAGGCGGATCAGCATGGGCAGGTTGACCCCGGCGATCACCTCGGTGCGCCCCGATTCGAGCAGGCTGATCGCGAGGTTCGACGGCGTGCCGCCGAACAGGTCGGTCAGCATGACGACGCCGCGGCCCTCGTCGACCTCGCGAATCGCGTCGGCGATTTCCTTGCGCCGCATCTCCATATTGTCGTTGGGGCCGATGCACACGGTCGCAATCGCCCGTTGGGGACCGACGACATGCTCCATCGCACGCACCATTTCCTCGGCAAGACGACCGTGAGTCACCAGGACCATTCCCAGAAGCGGCAAAGCCTTATCGTTCGGCATGCAGTCGTCGACCCTTATGTTTTGCCGCCGGGTGCGGGAGACGCGGACGGGGGCTTGCCCTCAAGCCCATCTTGCGGGGCAGAGTCAAGATTGCGGTGGGTCACGGTCGGTTCGTGACCCGCCTCGCGTAGCGTCTGGGCAACACGCGCGGCAACATGGACCGACCGATGCCGGCCGCCGGTGCAGCCAAAGGCGATGGTGACATAGCTTTTGCCCTCCGCCCGGTAACGCGGCAGCAGGGTCAGGATCAGCCGCTCGATCTGCGCGACGCTGTCCTCATAGGCGGGGTCGGCCTTCACATAGGCGGCGACGTCGGCGTCGAGTCCGGTGCCGGGCTTGAGCTTCGGGTCCCAATGCGGGTTGCGCAGGTAACGCATGTCGAACACCAGATCGGCGTTGCGCGGCAACCCGCGCGCGAAGCCGAAGCTCAATATGTTCAGCACCGGCTCGCCCTCGCCGGCGTCGCCGAACCGCTGGCGCACCTCCTGTTGCAGGTCGTTGCTGCTGTAATTGGTCGTGTCGACGACATGTTCGGCCCAGCGGCGCAGCGGCTCCATCACTTCGCGTTCGCGCGCGATGCCGTCGGCGGCGGGGCGGTCCTCTGCCATTGGATGGCGCCGCCGCGTCTCCGAAAAGCGGCGCTCCAGCTCGGCGCCGGCGCAGTCGAGGAACAGCGTTTCGACGTCGTGCGTGCCCTCGTGGCGCAATTCCTTGATCCGCTTGACCAGCAGCGCGGGACGGAACCCGCGGCTGCGGCTGTCGATTCCGACGGCGATCGGGCGATTCGCCTCGCTGCGCTTGACCGGAGCGCCGATCAGCGCGTCGAGCAGCGCGAGCGGGAGATTGTCGACAACCTCCCACCCCAGATCCTCGAGCACCTTGAGCACCGTCGACTTGCCTGCCCCCGACAGGCCGGTGACCAGCAACAACCGCGGTTCGGCCGCCGGAGAGGAGGAAGCCGTCATGCGCCGGGCGCCAGCCGTTCGAGCGCGAGCATGATCTTGATCGGCGCCGACGCCTCGAACGCCGACAACAACAGCGCGGGCAGCGGGTGCCCTGCGACCCTTTCGACCTGGTTGACCGCCGGCATCCGGTCGTAGCGGTCGGTCAACCGCACCGCGAGCGCCAGCGGCACGCGCGCGGTCCATGGCCGCTCGATAATGCCGATGCCGCGCACTTCCAGCTTGCCGGCCAGCGCCTCGGGCGGCTGGCACCACAGGCGCTCGCGCTCGAACCAGATGTCGCAGCGATCGTCGGCGACCAGCCGCGCGCCACGGTCGATCAGCCGCAGCGCCAGGTCCGACTTGCCCTGTCCCGAATTGCCGAGGATCAGCACGCCGCCATTGCCCGCCGCGACGCAGCTGGCGTGGATATTGACGATTTCGGTTCTGGTCCGGCTCGGAAGCATGGCGCAAGGCTTACCGGCGACGAAGCGATGCGGCAAGGCGATAGGGCGAGTGCGTCAGCCCGCTTCGGCTCCGCCTTCGCGCGCCGGCAGGGTGATCAGCAGGCTCGCCCCCGGCTTGCCGTCGTCGCGATCCTTGGCGCTGATCGTCCCGCTATGGCCCTCGACGATCGTCCGCGCGATCGCGAGCCCCAGGCCGCTGTGGCGACCGAAGGCCTCGCCGGCCGGGCGTTCGCTGTGAAAACGGCGGAAAATTGCGTCGCGCTGTGCAGGCTCGATGCCCGGACCGTCGTCGTCGACCTTCACATGCACCTCGTCGCCAAGGCGTGTCGCAGAGATGCAGACGAGGCCGGTTTCGGGGGAGAAGCTGATGGCATTGTCGATGATATTGTCGATCGCGCGTTCGAGCCGGTGGCCGTCGCCCATCACCACCGTCGTGCCCTTGCGCGGCCGGGCAAAGGCGAGCCGTGGGTGAGGGGTGCCCGCATCGACCCGCGCCGCACGCGATGCCAGCATCGATTCGATCATCATGCCGACGTCGATCGGTTCAAACAGCGTGCGCGACAATTGGGCGTCAACGCGGCTTGCCTCGCTGATGTCGCTGACCAGGCGGTCGAGCCGCCGGACATCCTCGTCGGCTATGCGGAGCAGCTGCGCGCGCTGTTCGTCGCTCTTGACGCGCCCCAGCCCCTCGATCGCCGAACGGACCGAGGCGATCGGGTTTTTCAGCTCGTGCGTCACGTCGGCGGCGAAATGTTCGCCCGCGTCGATCCGTTCGCGCAGCGCCTGCGTCATGTCGGACAGCGCGCGAGCGAGCGTGCCGATCTCGTCGCGGCGGCTGGGCAGGCGCGGGACAACGACTTCGCGCGCACGGCCGAGCCGAACGCGCACCGCGGCGCGGGCAAGGCGGCGGAGCGGGCGGACGATTGTGCGCGCAAGGAAAAGCGAAAGCAGGACCGACGTCATCAGCACCATGGCGACGACAATCGCGATCCGGAACCGTTCGGCGCGCACCGTGCGTGTGATGTCGCGCGCGTTGAGCGTCATCAGCACCGTTTGCGGTTCCTCGAACTCGACGACGCGCGCCGCGCTGAGCAAGGGGGTGCGTTCGGGGGCGTAGCGGAACTGGCTCGCCGCGAGGCCGCTCGTCTGCGCCTCGACGACTTCGGGCCACGACTGCGCCGTGTCGACCGCGGGTTCTTGGAAATCGGGATAGGTCGGCGCGCCGACGATCCAGTCGATACCACGGTCCATCGCGCGCGCCGCGTCGCGCTTCCACGGTTGCAGGTTGGGATCGCGCAGCGTGTAGGTCGCGGGTCCGTTCGCGAAACTGTCGGAAATGAGCCGTCCGTCGGCGGCATAAAAGCGCAGCCGTGATTCGGTCGCAGCGGCAAATTCGTCGATCAGACCGGCGCGCTGGTCGGGTCGTGCGGCTTCGAGCGCGCTGTCGAGCATCGCGAGCTGATCTTTCATCACCTCGATGCGTGTATCGACGAGGCGGCTGCGATAGGTGTCGAGATAATAGAAACCGCCGGCCAGCAACGCGACAGCGAGGATGTTCACCGCAAGGATGCGCGTGGTCAGCGACCAGCGCGCCGACCAGACGAGCGGCGATTCTTCCTGTTCGGCAACGCTGGCGTCGGGTTTCAATCCGTCGCGCTGCTGGGCGTCAGCTGTCGTCGGCAAAGCGATACCCCGCGCCATAAAGGGTTGCGATCGCGTCGAAGTCCGGGTCGACTTCGCGGAACTTGCGGCGCAGGCGCTTGATGTGGCTGTCGATCGTGCGGTCGTCGATATAGACATCGTCCTGATAGGCGGCGTCCATCAACTGGTTGCGGCTGCGCACGATGCCGGGACGGCTCGCCAGCGTTTCGAGGATCAGGAATTCGGTGACCGTCAGCGTCACGTCCTTGCCGTCCCAACTGACCTTGTGACGCGCCGGGTCCATTTGCAGCCGCCCGCGCGTGATCGGATCGGCAACCGGCTCGTCGTCGCCGTCGGGCGAACTGCGGTTCAATTCGACGCGGCGCAGGATGGCGCGGATGCGCGCAATTACCAAACGCTGTGAAAAGGGTTTGGCGATATAATCGTCGGCGCCCATCGCGAGCCCGAGCGCCTCGTCGATCTCGTCATCCTTGCTGGTCAGGAAGATGACGGGAAGCTGGCTTTTTTCGCGGAGTCGGCGCAGCAATTCGAGCCCGTCCATGCGCGGCATCTTGACGTCGAAGACGGCCAGGTCGGGCGGATTGTCGATCAACGGTTTCAGCGCGGCTTCGCCGTCCGAATAGACTCGCGTCACAAAGCCTTCGGCTTGCAGCGCAATCGACAGCGATTGCAGGATGTTGCGGTCGTCGTCGACCAGCGCGATGGTTGCCGTCATGCTCTTTCCATTGGCGGGCGTGACCGAGCGATTAGCCTATCCGATGCCCAGCGACAACCGCGCCGCAATGTCCCTGGTACCGCAGGCCGAGTTCGTCGCAGATGCGGCGCGGCCGCGCTTTAATCTTTTGACCTCCCCCGCCAAGCGAGCTAACGCGGCCGGGATTTCGGAATCGGCGGACACGTCGGCACCCATGCAAATGCGGGCCAGCCCATTAGCGCGCTGAATATTGCATAGGTATGCAACGACGCCGCCGGACAGGAGAGGCGAAGCAAATGACCAAGGTTGTGATCGGAACGAGCACCGTTGAGACGAAGGCGGATGTCGCCGAAAACTGGGGCACCGCACAGCTCGTCGAGGATGCCGTCCGCCACCATGAAGGTGTGCTGGCAAAGGATGGCCCGCTGGTCGTCGAAACCGGCAAACACACGGGGCGCAGCGCGAAGGACAAGTTCATCGTCCAGGACGCCGAAACCGCGGACACGATCTGGTGGGGCAAGACCAATGTCCCGATGACGCCGGATCATTTCGCGGCGCTGAAGGCCGATTTCCTTGCGCATCTGGCCGAACGCCCGCGCCTGTTCCGTCAGCAGCTGTTCGGCGGTTCGCAGCCCGAGCACCGCGTCGGGGTGCAGGTGATCACCGAATTTGCGTGGCATAGCCAGTTCATCCGCACCTTGCTCTGCCGCCCGACGGCCGCGGAGCTTGCTGGCTTCGACGCCGAATATACGATCATCGACCTGCCCAGCTTTCGCGCCGATCCGGCCCGGCACGGCTCGCGCACCGAAACCGTCGTCGCGGTGAATTTTACCGAGAAGCTCGTGCTGATCGGAGGCACCGCCTATGCCGGCGAGATGAAGAAGTCGGTGTTCGGCATCCTCAACTATCTGCTGCCCGTAAAGGGCGTCATGCCGATGCACTGTTCGGCGAACATGGGACCGAATGGCGACACCGCGGTCTTCTTCGGCCTGTCGGGCACCGGCAAGACGACCTTGTCGGCCGACGCCTCGCGCACGTTGATCGGCGACGACGAACATGGCTGGTCTGACACCGCGGTCTTCAATTTCGAGGGCGGCTGCTACGCCAAGATGATCCGTCTGTCGCCCGAGGCCGAGCCTGAGATTTTCGCGACGACGAAGCGTTTCGGCACGGTGCTCGAAAATGTCGTGATCGACCCGGTGACGCGCGAACTCGATTTCGACGACGCGAGCCTCGCCGAAAACAGCCGTGGTTCCTATCCGATCGATTTCATTCCGAACACGTCGGAACAGAATATGGGTCCGGTGCCGCAGAATATCATCATGCTGACCGCCGATGCTTACGGGGTTCTTCCTCCGATCGCGAAGCTGACCCCCGAACAGGCCATGTATCACTTCCTGTCGGGCTATACCGCGCGTGTCGCGGGCACCGAAATTGGCGTGACTGAGCCGGAGGCGACCTTCTCGACCTGCTTCGGCGCGCCCTTCATGCCGCGCCACCCGTCGGTTTACGGCAACCTCCTGAAAGAACGCATTGCGAAAGGCGGCGTTCAGTGCTGGCTCGTCAACACCGGCTGGACCGGCGGCATGGCGACGATGGAGGGCATCAAGCGCATGCCGATCAAGGCCACGCGCGCGCTGCTGGGCGCCGCGCTCGACGGCAGCCTGAACGACGTCGAATTCCGCAAGGACCCGAATTTCGGCTTCATGGTTCCGGTGGCGGTGCCGGGCGTCGACACGGCCTTGCTCGACCCGCGCGAAGCCTGGGCCGACAAGGCGGCCTATGACCGCACCGCGCAAGTGCTGGTCGGCCAATTCATCGACAATTTCGCGCAATTTGCCGACCATGTCGACGAAGGCGTCCGCCAGGCCGCACCGCAGGCGGCCGTCGCAGCATAATTGACCCGGAAACTTCCGGGTGCTCAATCACCCGGAAGGACCGGACCGATGACCACCGATCATAAACCGCGCCTGTTTGAGTGCGACGACGACATCCGCGCGCTCGGCGAGGGCCTGCTCGCCTGCTCCCTGCCGCGCGAAGCCTGGACGCACGAGGCGCATCTCGGCGCCTGCCTGTGGCTGCTGACCGAGCGGCCCGACGTTGATATCGACGCCGAGATTGGCCGGATCATCCGCCGCTTCAACGAAAGCGTCGGCGGCGTGAACGACGACCATGGCGGCTACCATGACAGCATCACCCGCGCCTATGTTGCGGGCGTGCGGCTGTTCCTGTCGGAAACCGAAGAAAGCGGGCTGGCGGGACGCGTCAACGCGATGCTGCTGTCCGACGTCGGCCGCCGCGACTGGCCGCTGCGCTTCTACAGCCGCGATCTGCTATTCTCGGTGCCGGCGCGGCGCGGCTTCGTCGAACCCGATCTCGCGCCGCTGCCCGCGGTTCAGGGGCCGCGGTAGGAGCAGCCGAGCACCACTTGCCCCGGTGCATCCTTCGACGGATAGACGTTCGCCATGTAAAGGCCGCCCGGCGGCGTCAGCCTGTCGATGCGGTCGTCGTTCAGGTCGTTGCCATCGGCGGGGCGCCAGGAACAGCGCGCCTCGCTGCAATCGACCTTGAAACGCGTGCGCGCCGGATGCGCCGCGAGGAACGGCGTCTGATAGTCGGCGACTGCACCGTCGAGGTGAAAATTGACCTGCCACAAATGTTTCGTCGGCAGCCCGCTCTGCTGCCGATATACTTTTTCGGAAACGACACCCAGTCGTTCGATCGCCACGGGCGTGTAGTGACCGATCATGCGCTGCATCTCGGTCAGATTGGCGGCGTCGGCGGCCCGTTTCAGCAACGCATCGGCCTCGGTCGCCGAACCGGGGCAACCGGCGGGCGCGGCGGCCGTGGTCGTCAACATCAGCAACGCCGTCTGCAAGAATGGAAGCATCGCGGTATTTTCCCTTCGACATCGAAGAGTTTTTTCTGGCGGGTTCTCTCCGCCAGATCAATCCCGCACGATGTCCGGTTTGCCGAGGCCCGCTACATCAGCCCTTTGCCCCCGCGACATATTCGGCGACATTCTGTGCGAGCACGTCGAGCGGGACGTTGCCGCCCTTGACGACGACGTCGTTGAAATCGCGCAGGTCATATTTCGCGCCGATCGCCTTTTGCGCCAGCCCGCGCTGGCGGACGATTTCGCTGTGCCCGACCTTGTATCCGCACGCCTGGCCGGCCCAGCTGCAATAGCGATCGACCTCGCTGGCGACCTCGAGCGGGTTGGAGCCATTCTCCTCGACGAAAAACGCGACACCCTGCTCGCGCGTCCAGCGCTTGGCGTGAAGGCCGGTGTCGACGACAAGGCGGCAGGCGCGAAATGCGAGCGACTGAAGATAGCCGAGGCGCCCGACCTCGAAATCATCATAAAGGCCAAGTTCGTCGGCGAGCTGTTCGGCGTAGAGCGCCCATCCTTCCGAATAGGCGTTGAACGCGAGCATCGTGCGGATCAACGGCATCGCGTGGGCATATTCGCCCTGCCAGGCATGGCCGGGGATCGCTTCGTGCATCGTCAGATCGGGCAGCGAATATTTGCTGTGCAATTCGGTCGTGCGCAGGTTGATCCAGAAGCGCCCCGGGATGCTGCCGTCGATCGACCCCGCGCCGCCATAAGCCGCGGGTGCACCGGGTTCCTCGGCGAGCGGCAGCCGTTTCACCTCGACATTGCCCTTCACCAGCGTGCGGAAGGCGCGCGGCAGCTCGGCGCGGATCTTGCCGAGCCAGGTCTGGATATAGGCGACGATCTCGGCGCGCCCGGCGTCATTGTCGGGGAATTGATAGCGCGGATCTTTGGCGAGCGCATTCATCCGGGCGCCGACGCTGCCCTGCGTATAGCCCAGTTTCTTCAGGATCGGGTCCATTTGCCCGTGCAGCGCGGCAAGTTCGTCGCGGCCCATCGCGTGGATCTCGTCGGGGGTCATGCGGGTCGTCGTCGAAGCGCGGAGCCCCCACGCATACCATTCGTCGCCGCCCGGCCGCGCCCACATGCCGGGGTCCATCGTCGCCTTCGGCCGCTGCGCCTTCAGTTCGGCGATCTGGCGTTCGAGCGCGGCGGCGACCGGCCCCTGCACGATCTTGGCCGAGCGCGCGTTCCAATCGCCCGCAATGTTGCTCGCGCCGGTGCGGCGGACAAGGCTTTCGACCATCGACCGGCCCGCCTTCGCATCGGCGATCGTCGCCTCCATCTGCTTCACCGCCTTGTCGATCAGGAAGGCGGGGGCGATCAATCCTTCGCCGCTCGCGGCCTTCAACCGCTCGGTCTCGCCGTCGAGCACGCCGGGAAAGGCGTTGAGGCGCGCCAGATAGGATTCGGCATCGGCCGCGCTTTTTACCGGATGATCGCTGTCGAGGAATTTCGGAATGTCGAGATAGGCGCCGACATTCTGGATCACGACATAGGGCGTATTGCGCCACCCGCCGACCGCGACGTCGCCATAGGGGAGGGCGAAACCCGCGAGCGCGACGTCATAGGCACTTTCGACCACCGCCAGGCTGGTGCGCGTCGCATGGTCGAGCCCGCCCTTGTCAAAGGCGCGGATGCGCGCGACGTCGGCCTTCAGCGTGCCGGCGAGCGCCTGGACTCCCGCCGCCGAACGGTCGCCGAGCTGTCCGCGCATCGCCGCGCGCGCGCCGGTGTCGATGCCGAGCGAGGTCGCCCCTTCGGGCGACTGCGCGAGCAGATTGTCGGCCACCGAGTCGAGCAATTGCTGCGCGTCGGTCTTCGGGGCGGCCTGCAAAGCCGCGGCGGGACCGGCGATGGCAAGGCCGGCGGAGCCCGCGCCCAGCGCGGCGAGCGTCTGGCGGCGGTTGAGGGGGGTGAAAAGCGGATTGGACACGCGGCAGCTCCCTGCGACTTGTTTCTGTTGCAACCTGTCTAGGCGGGCGGGCGCGCCGGTCAACGAAAAGGGGCCGGGAAAGCGTTCGCCTGCCCGACCCCCGTCGAAAATTATCGACTGTCTATCAGTCGGTCAGGTCGGCGGGCACCTTGCCGCCGTTCGCGGCGAGTTCGCGCATCACCGCCTTGTGCAGCCAGATGTTCATTTCGGCGCTGCCGTCGAGTTCGCCGGTATAGCCAAGTTCGGTCGCCAGCTCCTTGCGATTCGCAAGGCTCGAATCGAGACCGAGCAGCTTCATCAGGTCGACGATCGAGGTCCGCCAGTTGAGGTCCTGGTCGGTCTTCGCCGCCTCGGCGGTCAGGATCGCTTCGACGTCGACCGGGGCGGCGGCGGCGGTCGCCATCGCCTGGGTCGCGGCGTCGAGCGCGGAGCCGATCGGGCTGGGGGCCGCCGGGGCGGCGGGTTCGGCGGCTTCGGCCTTCTTGCCGAAGATCGCATCCTTGATGCTGCTGAAAATGCCCATGATTTCACTCCCACTATCTCGCGGTCCGGCTGAAAAAGCCGAGTCGAGGAACCGCAGGCTAGGACTATGCCGTTGAAAATGACAGCCGAATGAACGTCTCGCCGTTCGCTGCGCCGCTGCTATACTGGCGGCCTGGGCGCGGACCGATCGGCGCCAGAGCGGGAGAATGCAAGATGAACCTGACCGACATATTGGCGCAGGCCGGCGGCATCGAATCGATGGCGAAGGAACTGGACATTCCGCCCGCGATGGCAAAACAGGGTGCCGACGCGCTGCTCCCTGCGATCCTCGGCGGTTTCAAGAAACAGGCGCAAGGCGGCGGAATCGAGGGTCTGGGCGGGCTGCTCGGCCAGCTTGGCGGCGGCGGACTGCTCGACGCAGTGCTGGGGTCGGCACCGACTCCGGTCGAACAGGGCAATGACGTGCTCGGCCAGATCTTCGGGTCAAAGGACGTCAGCCGCACCGTTGCCGGACAGGCGGCGGCGCAGACCGGGCTCGATTCGGGATTGCTCAAGCAGATGCTGCCGATCCTCGCGATGATGGTTGCGGGCTATATGGCAAAACAGGGCGGAGCGGGCGGCGAGAGCTCGGGCGGTCTGGGCGGTATGCTCGGCAATGTCCTTGGCGGTGCGATGGGCGGGGGCGCCGCGCCCTCGGCTGGCGGGCTTGGAGGCGGTTTGGGCGGCCTCGGCAAAATGCTCGACATGGACGGCGACGGCAATCCGCTCGACGACATCATGGGCATGGTGAACAAGATGCGCGGCTAGGCATCGCCGCGCTGCCGTTCACGCCGCCATCAGGCGCAATTCCTCGCGGAAATCCTCGTCCACCCCGATGCGGCTTCGCATCGGGGTGACGGTGCCATCCAAGGCGACGTCGCCTTCCTCGAACAGCGCACACGCCGCTTCGCCGCCGCGCGCGAGGCTGTAACGCTGGGCGACCTTGCCTGTCGGCCGGAAGCCCAGCTTGCGCAGCACCGCGCCCGACGCCGGATTGTCGAGAAAGTGGCCCGCCGACAGCTTCGGCAGGTTCATCGCGCGCGCGATATGGAGGAGCTGGCGCCCGGCTTCGGTCGCAAAACCGAGTCCCCAATAGGGCCGCGCGATCCAATAGCCCATTTCCAGGCCGTCTTCGGGGCTTGGCGAAATGCCGCAGCCGCCGACAAGGCGCGGCGCGCCGCCGGTGCGGGCAAAGATCAGGAACCGCGGCTGGTCGGGGTCGATCGGCTGGCTCAGAAACGCCTGCGCCTGTTCCTCGCCATAGGGCCATGGGGCGGTCGCGAGGTTGCGGACCACGGCTTCCTCGCCGATGGCGCGCGCGAGCGCGGGGGCGTCCTCGATCCAGCCGGGCCGCAGCAACAGTCTTTCGGTACGCGCGAACATCTTTTCTAACTCCCAATTGCCTGTCGCCTTGGCGCCAGATGGTGACGCTTTGACGACATTCGATGTGGAGGGAGATGGATGGCCCTGTTTTCGCGCCCGTTTTATCGAAAATCCTCCGCTATGGCGCGGAGATCGGGCAAGAAAAAAGGGAGTCCGGGGTGACCCGTCTCCCTCTTTTTGAACCTTGTTTCCGCGTGATTGGCGGAAAGGACAGTTCCGGGTCATCCCTTGGTGGACGACCCTGGAAGATCGTCCTTATTCGGCGGCTTCCGCCATGGCGTCGACCGACACATATTTGCGGCCAAGCTTGCCATCGTGGAATCGGACATGGCCTTCGGCGGTTGCGAACAGCGTGTGGTCCTTGCCCATGCCGACGTTGACACCCGGGTAAACCTTGGTGCCGCGCTGACGCACGATAATGTTGCCGCCGATCACTTCCTGACCGCCGAACTTCTTTACGCCAAGGCGGCGGCCGGCTGAGTCGCGACCGTTGCGCGAAGAACCGCCTGCTTTCTTATGTGCCATGACTGATGCTCCTTAATTCGTTCGTTCGAGAGGCCGAGCCGCGTTGCCGCGCTCAGGCGTCCTTCTTGGGGGCTGCCTTCTTGGCAGCGGGCTTCTTGGCGGGCGCTTCGGCAGCAGCTTCGGTCTTCGGAGCAGCAGCCTTCTTCGGTGCAGCTTCCTTCTTCTCGGCCGGTGCAGCCTTGGCTTCAGCAGCCGGAGCAGCTTCGGCCTTCGGAGCGGCTTCCTTCTTCGGCGCGGCCTTCTTGGCATCGCCGACAGCCAGGATGCGCAGCAGCGTCAGCGACTGGCGATGGCCGTTGCGGCGGCGGTAATTGTGCCGACGACGCTTCTTGAACACGATGACCTTTTCGCCGCGCGTCTGGGCGATGATTTCGGCCGAAACGACGAGGCCGTCGGCGCTCTTCACTTCGCCGCCGTCACCGGCCAGCAGGATGTCGCCCAGCGACACGGTGTCGCCAGCTTCACCGTCGATCTTTTCAACGGCGATCTTGTCTCCAGCGGCGACGCGATACTGCTTGCCGCCCGTGCGCACGATTGCGAACATGGTCTTCCATCCAATCAGAAACTAAAACACCCACGCTACCAGTCACCCGCCGAAGCTAAGCGATTTTTCCGGCATGCGGGAAAGTCAGCGCCACTAGCGAGCCGAGGCCGCGCTGTCAACCGCATATTTCCGCGCTTTTCGTCCAAAAGTGCGACGTGGTGCCGAATATCGCCGATCGCGCCGATTCGGCGCTTGCTGGACGGCTTGGCGCCCCATATCAGGGGCGGCGATGAAGCGCGCGTTTCTTTTCCTATCGTTGATAGCCGCCGCGTCGCTGCCGCTGACGGGCTGCGCGGCCACGCAGGCGGGCGATGCCCCGTCGCTGGCAAAGCGCCCGGTCGAGGGGCGGTTCGACATTGCCCCCCCGCCGGTCGTCGTGGCGCCGCCGGGGCCGCTGCCTGCCGATCTCGCCGGTCGTCTCGCGCGCTGGGAATCGGACGCCGCCGCCGGCCAGCAGGCCTTTGCCGCCGAACGCGGGGCCGCCGCCGCGCTCGTATCGGCCGCGGCGGGCGCGCCCATCGCCAGCGAACGCTGGGTCGTCGCGCAACAGGCGATCTCGCGCCTGACCGCGGCGCGCGCGCCGCTCACCGCCGCGCTCGCCGACATCGACCGCCTTTATCTCGACCGCAGCATCGACGAACAGGTCGACGGGCTTCCCGACATCTATGCGCTGCGCGACCGGCTGGCTGACCTTGCTTCGACGCAGGATGCGGTGATCGAGGCGCTGAGCCGACAGTTGCCGGGGCAATAGGCTCGCTTTTCGTCATGCCGGACTTGATCCGGCATCTGCCACGCCTGCCATATGGGCCCCGGGTCAAGTCCGGGGTGACGAAGGTAGATTGGGCCTACTGATTCAGCCCGTGCTTTTTCAGGGCGTGGCGGATCTGGTCATAGCTGAGGCCCAGGGCTTCCGCCGCGACCTTCTGGTTGAAACGGCACCGCGCCATCGTGTCGGCGAGGATCGCCTTTTCATATCCGTCGACCGCGGCGCGCAGGTCGCTCACCGGGCCGGAGGGCGGCGCGAGGGCCGGGGCCGGATCGGTCGCGGGCGCGCCGGATGCTTCGGTCTTCGCGGCGGGCTTGCGCGTCACCGGCTGCCACGGGCTGGCGAAGGGGTCGAAGCTCAGCGCATCGACCGGCTTTTCGGGGTCGGCCCAGCGGTAGATCGCGCGTTCGATGACGTTGCGTAGCTCGCGGACGTTGCCAGGCCAGTCGTGCCCCTCCATCGCCGCGAGCGCGCGCGGCCCGAATCCGGGCCATTCGTCCCAGCCGAGCACCGCGGCCATGCGCTGGCCGAAATAGGTGGCGAGCACCTCGATATCGCCTTCGCGCGCGCGCAAGGGGGGCAGGGTGATGACCTCGAACGACAGCCGGTCGAGCAGGTCGGCCCGGAACCGATTGTCGTCGACCAATGCGGGCAGATGTTCGTTCGTTGCCGCGACGATGCGGACGTCGACGCGGATCGGGCGCGACGATCCGACGCGTGTCACTTCGCCATATTCGACCGCGCGGAGCAGGCGCTCCTGCGCGCCCATCGACATCGTTGCCAACTCGTCGAGAAAGAGCGTGCCGCCGTCGGCTTCCTCGAAGCGTCCGGCGCGCGTTCGCGTCGCGCCGGTGAAGGCGCCCGCCTCATGCCCGAACAGCTCGCTCTCGATCAGCGTTTCGGGCATCGCGGCGCAATTCATGATCACATAGGGCCGGTCCCAGCGCATCGACAGGCGGTGAAGCCGCTCGGCGATCAACTCCTTGCCCGTCCCGCGCTCGCCGATGACCAGCACCGGGCGGTCGAGCGATGCCGCAAGGCTGGCGCGGTCGACCGCGTCCTGAAAGGCTGCCGATTGGCCGATGAACTGCGTCTCTCGCTCCATTCCCAATCATTGGCAAAATTTCCCGTTGATTGGCAAGTTAAATCGGCGTGGCGGGTGAATTGCGCGTGAAGTTGCGCGCTTTTCCGCCGCTTTCGCCAATTGGCACGCCTTCTGCAAAGAAATCATCGAACCGGCGCATCACGCTCCGGTGCAGCGAAAAACAGGAAGGTTGACCCATGAAGACGATGTTTGCCCAGGCCGCTACGTTCGCGCTCAGCGCGGTGGGAGCACTGGCGATTTTCGTTGGTGCGATCGACCAGCCTGCGATTGCCGCCAGCCTTGCCGGTTCCCCGGCCGGCCCGCTGACGGTCGCTGCTTTCACCCCGGCGGTCAGCGCTCTGGCCTGACCGGCACTGGTGCCGGGGCACTCTCCCCCCTTGCCCCGCCCCGGCACCAGCCTTTCTTCAAGAACAGACACAGGTCTCAAGATTTTCGACAGGAGTTTCCCAATGGGTATTTTTTCACGAACCCGCGACATCATCGCCGCCAACGTCACCGACCTGCTCGACCGCGCCGAAGACCCGGAAAAGATGATCCGCCAGATCATCTTCGAGATGAACGAAACGCTCGTCGAAGTCCGCGCCTCGGCCGCCCGCACGATTGCGGACCAGAAGGAAATGCGCCGCCACATCGCCAAGCTCGAAAGCTTGCAGGACAGCTGGAAGGAAAAGGCCGAACTCGCGCTGTCGAAAGACCGCGAGGACCTCGCCACCGCCGCGCTGGTCGAAAAGCAGAAGGCCGGCGACATGGCCGAGCGCCTGAAGGCCGAGATCGCCGTCCTCGACGATGCACTGACCGGCTATGAAGCCGACATCGCCAAGCTGCAAAAGAAGCTGTCGGAAGCGCGCGCGCGCCAGTCGAGCGTCGTCAATCGCCTCGAAAGCGCCGAGAATCGCTACAAGCTGCGCGAAATGACCAATGGCGACCGCGTCGAAGATGCCTTCTCGCGCTTTGAAGTGCTCGAACGCCGCGTCGACGAAGCCGAAGGTCGCGCCGACGCGCTCAGCCTCGGTTACAAGAAGTCGCTCGATGAAGAGATCGCCGAGTTGCAGGCCGCCGACAAGGTCGCCGACGAGCTCGCTGCGCTGAAGGCCGCGCAGGCCAAGAAATAAGGAGCCGGACCGATGGAAGAAATCATCATCGTCCCGATCGTCATCGGAACGCTCTTCCTCGGTCTGCCCTGGCTGATTCTCCACTACATCACGAAGTGGAAACAGGCCAAGACGCTGACCGGAGAAGATGAACAGCTGCTCGACGAACTCTATGATACCGCACGGCGCCTCGAAAGCCGCCTGCACACCGTCGAACGCATCATCAGCGCCGACCATCCCGACTTCCGCCCTGCGGTGCGTAGCGATGAAGACCTGGCGCAAATCGAAAACTATAAGACCAGGAGGAACTGAGATGTCTGCCAGCCGCACGAAATTCTATCTCGACAAGCAGAATGCGAAATGGAGCGGTGTCTGTTCGGGTATCGCGGACTATAGCGGTGTCGATGTCCTCTGGGTGCGCGTCGGGGCGGTGCTCCTCACCCTGATGGGCGGCTTCCCCTGGACGCTGATCGCCTATTGGATGGTCGCCTGGATGGGAACGCCCAAACCCTTCGCGCTCTATGGCTCGAACGAGGAAGCGAAATTCTGGCAGGGCGTCCGCTCGAACCCCAGCGCGTCGACCCGCGACATCCGCTCGCGCTTTCGCGACATCGACCGCCGGCTTGCCGACATCGAACAATATTACACCAGCCACAACCGCCGCCTCGCCGACGAGATCGACGCGCTCCGGTAAATCGGCGCACGCGCACACGGTCCGGGCGGGACCGGGCAACAGGGAGACTTGGAATGAATTTCGGTGGAACCACCTTTGTCCTCGCCATCATCGCACTGTCGATCGGCGGCTGGATGTTCACCACATGGATACGGGCCAAGCACGGCTATCCCGTTGAGAATGAATGGGGCGGCACGGTTCATCGAACCGACCCCGACGCTGATCGAAAAATCGCCCTGCTGACCGATGACAACGCCAAGCTGGCGGGGCAGGTCAGCCGACTGGAAGAGCGGATTTCGGTGCTCGAACGCATCGCGACCGAAAACAACGGTCAGGCGGCACAACTCGCCAGCCAGATCGACCGCCTGCGCTGAGAGGATAGACGATAATGAATCTGGATGTCCTGAACACCATCGCCCCCGTCGCCGCGATTGTCGGCCTGGCCGGGGTCGGCGGATGGGTTTTCACCACCTGGCTGCGCGTCAAGAACGGCTATCCGCTCGAAAACAGCTGGGGCAAGGCGGTCTATCCCAAGACCAGCGACGAAGCGATGGAACGCGTCAAGCTGATCAGCCAGGAAAATGCCCAGCTGCGCGCCGAACTGGGTTCGGTGAAGGATCGCCTCGCGGTGATCGAACGCATCGTCACCGATGAAGGCCACCGGCTGAGCCACGAGATCGAGGCGCTGCGGCGCCCGTCGAACTGAGGAGGAAAAGATGGAAGCGATCGTCATCCTCTTCATCGTCGTCGGGCTGCCGGTCACGCTCGGCATCGGCTATGCCGCATACGAACGGCACCTGAAGTTCAAGGAACGCCAGCTGAAGGCGATCACCCACGAAACCGCCGAAAAGGCCGCGCAATATGCGGCGCAAACCGAACGGCTGGAGGCACGCGTCCGCGTTCTCGAGCGCATCGTTACCGACAAGGGAATTGATGTCGCCGACGAGATCGAAAAGCTGCGCGACGCCCCGCTGAACTAAAACAAAGACATACGGAAAGGAACCTCCCCATGGGCCCGTTTGAAATGGTTGTCGGCATCGTCCTGATCGTCACCATCGGCAGCATCGTTCGCGCCAAGCACGGCATCCGCCGCGATCATAAGGGCGGCGACTATGTCGTCACCACTGACAATGGCGAGACCAAGGCGCTTCAGGCCGAAATTCGCGCGCTGAAGGACCGCATCCAGGTGCTCGAACGCATCGCCACCGACAATAATCGCGCTGTCACGCTCGACCAGGAAATCGAGAAGCTGCGCGACAGCAGCAAAATCTGAACGCCGGAAAAGGAGCGACGCTCATGGCTTTCATCACCCCCGACTTCACCGCCGCCGCCGTCGCGCTTGCTGGGCTGAGCATCATCAGCCTGGTTGCGCTGCGCGGCTGGCGCGACTGGATACAGCTCAAGCGCGAGGAACTGGCGGCCGGGCATGGCGCGATGGCACAGGATCCGGGCGTCCCGCACGCCGGGTCGCGGATCGAGATCGCCGACCTCAAGGAACGGCTGCGCAAGCTCGAAGCCATCGCCGCGGGGGTCGACCTCTAATCCTTCCCTTCGTCGTCGCGGCACCGGCCCGCTCCCCTGTCAGCCGCCATCCGTCCGGCGGCTGACAGGGGAGCGGGCCGGTGTTGTTTCCGGTGTTGTTTCCGGTGTTGTTTTCAGGCCCCTTCCAACTTGGCGCCATCTATGTAAGGGGGCGCGGCCATGCGCAGCCTCTCCGACATCTTCGACGAATATGATTTTCTCGACGGCGACGATCGCTATCGCTTGCTGATCGATCTGGGGCGGGCGCTCGATCCGATGCCCGACGCGCTGAAGACCGACGCGACGCTGGTGCGCGGCTGTTCGGCCAGCGTCTGGGTCTATCCGGTGCCGCGCGAAGACGGCCAGCTCCATTTCCTGGCCGACAGCAATGCCGCGATCACCAAAGGCATCGTCGCCCTCGTCCTTGCCGCGGTGCAGGATCGGTCGGCGGCCGAGGTGGCGGAGATGGACATCGCCGCGGCGCTCGCCCCCTTCGACCTGACGCGCCAGCTCTCGTCGAACCGGACGCAGGGCGTCCCCAACATGATCGCGCTGGTCCAGGACACCGCCCGCCGCATCGCCGCGCGCTGACCGCCGTAGCTGCCGCGCCGCGTCGGCTTTGGGGTGGGCAGCGGCCGTCCGTTCCGCTCTCTCGTCACCCCGGACTTGATCCGGGGCCCATGACTTCAGCACCGTGATGGATCCCGGATCAAGTCCGGGATGACGAAGAAACAATGTCCGCAATCGCTCGTTATCCGCCCAAAGAAAAGGGCGCGGGAGTTGCCTCCCGCGCCCCATTTCTGTCCGTCGGGATCGCTTAGAAAGCGACCGACAGCGTGCCGCTGATCGTGCGCGGGGCGCCGATCTGGGCAAAGGGAACCGAACCCGGGTTGCCGGTGAACACACCGTCGCCCAGCACGTTGCCCTGGTTCAGGCCCGACGTGTAGCTGCCGACATACAGGTCGTCGAACAGGTTGTAGACGTTGAGCTGGAAGAAGGTCTTGTCGTTCAGACCCAGGAATTCCAGGTTCAGACGGGCGTCGAGGTTGACCAGCCAATAGGCGTTGGTTTTCGCCGGATAAAGGATGGTCGGGACCGCGGCGGTGCCGCCATAGATCGGCAGGTTCGTGTCATAGATGAACCGGCCGCCGGTGCGCTTGGCGGTGATGCCCAGTTCGACCGGGCCCAGCGTGCCGCGCGCGGTGCCGCCGAAGCTGTATTCGGGTGCGCCGCCTTCACGCTTGCCGGCGGTCGCCACGAACAGCGGATCGCCGACCGCGGTGCAACCGATGGCTGCGTTGACCACGGCGCATTCACCCGACTGGATGTTGTCCTTGATTTCGGACTTCATCCACGAACCGAAGGCGTTGAGGACCAGGGCGTCGAGCGGGCGCCAGGTGACGCTGCCGTCGATGCCATATTTGTCGACGCGGCCAAGGTTGCGATAGACGTTGCGTTCGGTGACCGGGTCATAAGCCGAAGCCAGACGGTCGTTATATTTGGTGAACCAGCCCGAAATCTGGGCCTGCACCTGACCCGTGCGGTAACGGAAGCCCAGGTCGAAGTTGTCCGAGGTTTCCGGGGCCGGACGCGCCGATTCGGTCGTCGGGGCGAAGAAGAAGGCATTGTAAAGGGCATCGGTGCCCGGAACTTGCAGACCCTTCGAGTAGTTGGCGAAGATCGACATCTGGCTGCTCGGCTTGAAAAGCAGGCCGATGTTCGGAAGGATGTCGTCATACTTCAGCACGCGCTGCTGCGGGCCCTGAACCGTCGGGTTGAGGGTGGCATAGGTCGTGTTGCGCGGATCGCCCTTGCCAAAGCAGTCGACGAAGCCCGAATCGCTGGTCGTGAAGCAATAATTGTTGAGGTCGCGCTTGAAGAACGGCGCGCGGATGCCGAGCGTCGTGATCAGGCGGCCGTCGGCGAATTCGCCGCGATATTCGCCCGCAACCTGGTTCAGCATCGCGTAGGACAGGCGGTCGCGCTTCTGGAGCACGGCGCCGGTGATGTCGACGTCGGGGTCGTTCACGGGGAACACGTCGAACGGTTCGCCGTTGAACTGGATCGGCATCACCTGGCCGGTCTGCCGATGGCGGGCGCGGTCAAAGGTGTAGCTGAAGCGGACGGTGTGACCTTCGGCGACGTCCCAGCGCAGGTTGGCGATAACGCCGTAACGATGCGTCTGGGTCTGGCTGGGGGCCAGCACCGCAACTTCGTCGAGCAGGTCGCCGTCGCCGTTCAGGTCGAAGCCGTAATAGGGACGGCCGCCGACATAGCCCGCGACGTTCGACACGGCGGCGCCGGGCGCGATGTCGACCAGGCGTTCACGCGCATTGACCGTGCCGCCGCCATTGGCCTTCACATATTGATAGCTGGGGTCGACGGTCAGGACCAGGCCTTCGCTCAGCGTGAACTTCGACGCACCGCGGATGTTGCCCGTGTTCGACGGGTTGTAACGGCGGTCGAATTCGGTGCCGCAGCTCGAAGCCGAGTCAGCGGCACCCGGCGTGACGGTCGCGGTGGTGTTGCACGGATAGTTGATGTCATATTCGCGCTCGTCGTTCGACTGCGGGAAACCCGACGGGACCGTACGGTCGTTGCGCAGTGCCACCGAACCGAAGAAATTGTTGCGGTTTTCGTTATAGTGGCCCGCGACCGAGACGAAGTCGCCGTCGGCGCCGATCGGCTGATAGATGCGGCCATTGAACTGCTTCTTGTTCACGCGGCCATAATTGTTGAACGGGTTGTCGTTCGAGGTGCTCGACGCCGACAGGAAGGCGCGGGTGCCGAACGGCGTGAAGACGCCGGTGTTGACCAGGCCGAAGACGCGGAAGAATTTGAACTCGCCGGCCGAACCCGACAGGTTGACGCCGAATTCTTCGCTGGGCGTGATCGTGCGATAGTTGACGGTCGATCCGGTCGCCGCGGCGGTCGGGCTGTCGACGTCGGTCGAACCAAGGTTCACATTGACCTGTTCGATCAGCTCGGGGTCGAGCTGCTGGTTCGAGTAAATGGCATAGTTTCCCGAATCGTTGAGCGGCACGCCGTCGAAGGTCAGGCTGATGCGGTCGGCCGAAAAGCCGCGGATGGTCAGCTGGCCGCCCGACGAGCCATAGGCGTCGTTGTTGGTGAAGTTGACGCCGGGGACCATGTTGATCGTGTCGAGGATCGTCTGGCCGGGGTTCTGGCGCGAGATCACTTCCTGGCCGAGGACGAGCTTGGCCTTCGACGTGTCGGGCGTCTGGATGCCCGCGACATCGCGCGCGGTAACGCCGGTGACGACGATTTCATCGTCGAAATCGACCGAGCCGGTCGACTGGGCAAAGGCCGGCGTGGAAAGCAGCGCGACCGGAATCAGCGCGACGCTGGCGGCAAGCGTGTGACGGAATTTCATTACAGGATGTCCCCTTTGGTGGTGCAGTCGGCGGGCGCGCAAATGGGGCGCGCTCGACCTGCGAGCGCCCCTGAAGCCCGCATGTGGCACGATTGTGACAGCAATTGTGACAGTGCAAGCGAAGAGCGGCTCGCCATTCAGGCGGGACGCGGAAAACCGCTAATTTCCGTCAGTCGCCCAATTTTATCTACAGGCACGGATGCGTTTTTTCCGGAAACTGTTGCTGCAATGCAACATAAAAAGGGCGCCCCGCAGGGCGCCCCATGTGCGACTCAGGCGGCGTCGCCCGCGGCTTCCTTTGCCTTGTCGGCATAGACGCGGACCGGGTCCTTGCGGCCTTCGACGACGTCCTTGTCGACGACGATCTCGACCACGTCGGTCAGGTCGGGCAGGTCGAACATCGTGTCGAGCAGGATCGCTTCGACGATCGAGCGCAGCCCGCGCGCGCCGGTCTTGCGTTCGATCGCCTTTTTGGCGACCGCGACCAACGCATCGTCGGTAAAGGTCAGCGCCACCTCTTCCAGGTCGAACAATTTCTTATATTGTTTGACCAGCGCATTCTTCGGCTCGCCCAGGATCTTGACCAGCGCGTCGACGTCGAGATCCTCGAGCGTCGCGATGACCGGCAGACGGCCGACAAATTCGGGGATCAGGCCGAACTTCAACAGGTCTTCGGGTTCGATCTGCTTCAGCACTTCGCCGCTGCGCCGTTCGTCGGGGCCGGCGACATGCGCGCCGAAACCGATCGACTTGCCCTGCAAGCGGTCGCCGATGATCTTTTCAAGGCCGCTGAACGCGCCGCCCGCGATGAACAATATGTTCGTCGTATCGACCTGCAGGAACTCCTGCTGCGGATGTTTGCGGCCGCCCTGCGGCGGAACGCTGGCGGTGGTGCCCTCCATCAGCTTCAGCAGCGCCTGCTGCACGCCTTCGCCCGACACGTCGCGGGTGATCGAGGGATTCTCTGCCTTGCGGCTGATCTTGTCGATTTCGTCGATATAGACGATGCCGCGCTGCGCCTTTTCGACATTATAGTCGGACGACTGGAGCAGCT
>NZ_MIAM01000013.1 GCF_001830555.1 Sphingopyxis sp. RIFCSPHIGHO2_12_FULL_65_19
GCAGGCGGTCGTCAGCGCCGAGATCAAGAGCTGGAAGGCGCGCGCCGGCGAGGCCGCGCGGCGTGTGACCGAGATGGACAAGCGTGCCGAAGCACTCGCCGCCGAAGCCGCCAAGCTCGCCGACGTCCCCGCCAGGCTCGCGGAACAGCGCGCCGAGGCCGAAACCCGGCAAGCCACGCTGCGCGACAAGGTCGCCGCCGCCGAAGCGCAGGAGCGCACCGCGGAAGCTGCGCTACGCGAAGCAGAAACCGCGCTGAACGCGATCCGCGAGCGCGTCGCCGCCGCGCGCGAAACCCGCGCCGGCGCCGTCGCCCGCTCCGAAAATGCCGAACTCCGCCGGATCGAGATGGGCCGCCTCTCGGGCGAGCGTTTCGAGTGCCCGCCGCCGCTGCTCCCGCAAAAGGCCGGGTTCGACAGCGCGAGCGTCGGCGACGCAGCCGCCGAATCGGCGCAGCACGACAGGCTGATCACCGACCGCGAACGCCTCGGCCCCGTCAATCTCGTCGCCGCCGACGAACTCGTCGAACTCGATAGCGAGCGCGAGAAGAGCGCCGCCGAGATCGAGGAACTGACGCAGGCAGTGAACCGTCTGCGCGGTTCGATCGGCAATCTCAACCGCGAAGGACGTTTGCGCCTGCTTGCGGCGTTCGAGGCGGTGAACACCCATTTCCAGCGGCTGTTCACCACCCTGTTCAACGGCGGACAGGCGCATCTCGAGCTCGTCGATTCGGACGACCCGCTGGAAGCGGGGCTGGAAATCATGGCGCAGCCGCCGGGCAAACGGCTGGGGACGCTGACATTGCTGTCGGGCGGCGAACAGGCGCTCACCGCCGTCGCGCTGATCTTTGGGCTGTTCCTGACCAACCCCGCGCCGATCTGTGTCCTCGACGAGGTCGACGCGCCGCTCGACGACGCCAATATCGAACGCTTCTGCGACCTGCTCGACCGCATGGCGCGCGAAACCAACACGCGCTATCTGATCGTCACGCACAATGCGGTGACGATGGCGCGGATGCACCGCCTGTTCGGGGTGACGATGATCGAACGCGGCGTCAGCCGCCTCGTTTCGGTCGACCTTGGCGGCGCCGAGGAACTGCTCGCGGCCGAGTAGATCTTAAGGCGCCGTTCCCACCACCAACATCGCCGCGAAAATCAGCAGCCCGGCAAAACGGTTGCTACGAAATTTCGCCAGCGCATCCTCGCCATTGGCGGGGTCGAGCGTGACGATCTGTCCGGTCAGGTGCACCGCGGCGGGCAACAGCGCGATCAGCACGATCGGGTCGGGACGTACCGACCACAGTGCGCCGCCCCAGCAGGCGAGCGCGAGCGCATAGCATATCGCGACCCCGCCCTTCACATGGCGCCCCATCGCGCGCGCGCTCGACTTCACGCCGATCAGCATATCGTCTTCGATATCCTGCAACGCATAGATGGTGTCATACCCGATCACCCACGCAATACAGCCGCCATAGAGCAACGGCAGCGCCAGCCCTTCCGGCCCGCCCACCGCAATCCAGGCGACGAGCGCACCCCAGCTGAAGACAAACCCCAGCCAGGCCTGCGGCCACCAGGTGATGCGTTTCATGAACGGATAGCCCGCGACGAGAATCAGGCTGCCAAGCGCGACGATCTGCGCCGGGCGTGGCAGCTGGAGCAGCACCACCAGCCCGACAAGCGACAGCAACAGCGTCCACAACAGCGCGTTTCGGACCGACACCGCACCGCTCGCGACCGGACGCGATGCGGTGCGCGCGACCTTGGCATCAAGGTCGCGATCGACAATATCATTATAGACGCAGCCCGCGCCGCGCATCGCGATCGCCCCGGCGAGCAGCCACAGGAACAACGGCCAGTGGCTGATCGCCCCGCCGCCGAGCGCGAGTCCCCAGGCGCACGGCCAGTAGAGCAGCCACCAGCCGATCGGCCGGTCGAACCGGGCGAGCAGCGCATAGGGCCGCATGGCGGAGGGCAGCATGGCGACGAAGCCGCGAAGCTGGCTGTCGGGAGGATGGGTGGCAGTCATCGGCAGCGGCGCATGTAGCAGCCGCCGCGCCCGCGATAAATGGCTGATTGGACCGGCGCGGCGCTCAGCTGCAGGTCGACGGCGTCACCCCGGGCGACGAATAGACCTGCGACAAGTCGCGCCCTTCGCGGATATTGAACGCCGCCGTGGACCGGATCGTCCGCTCGCCAAGCCATTGTTCGTAAAGCAAAGGCTCATATTCATAGACGATCTCGACGAACATCACTGCCGATCCCGGCGGTGCCGTCACTTCGGCGCCTTCGGGCCCCATGCCCGGAAAGTCGGTGCCAGTGGCGCCGTCGCCGGCGTCGCCAAAACTCGATTCGACATCGAGATCGCCATAGCAGCGCTGCCAGTGAATCCACTGGCCGTCGTCGTCATTGCGTTCGAGGCTGGACAGGATGATGCGTCCGCGCGTCCCCAGGTCCAGGCCTTCCGCCTGCCGTTCGGCGCCGGTGAACACCTCATTGATGTCGATCTCGCGCACGCGGGGCAGCGACAGGTTGCTGCCAACCGCGATGCGCGACGCATTGTCGGCGGTGCTGAGACCGATCTGGCTGATACGCGTGTTGGCGAGCGTCAGGCTTGCCATTTCCAGCCCGCCGAAACCCAGAAGGACCATCAGCGGGATGCAGAAGGCCATTTCGATCATCACGGTCGCGCGCTTGTCGCGCAGCAGCCGAAAGCGGCGCGCGAGGCGGGCCTTGCGCAGGGCGAAGGCGCGAAGCATCTGGCTCATTTGCATATCACCTGGCTCGACGAAGCATTGGCGTTGAACGGCTGGTTGCGCAGGACGGTCGACGCGGTCAGCGTGACCTCTTTCGATTGGCCCAGCATCTGCCAGGTCGGCAGGATGCGATCGAACGTCATCGATACGGTGTAGAGCACGACATCGTCGGCGCCGCCATTACCGGCCGATCCGCGATCGGCCTCCCAATTGCCGGTATCGTTCATGTCCTCGAAGCATTCGCCGGGGTCCCAGACCTGGTTGCCATTCTTGTCGGTCAGCGGTTCGGGTTCACCGACATCGTCATAGCTTTCATAGGCCAGACGCTCGAACTCGACGTCGGCGGACTTGAACACGTCCTTGACCTTGTCGCCGACCTTTTCGTCGAGCGCGTCCTGGTCCTCGGAATATTCCTCCAGCGTCGACAGGCGCGCCGCCTGGCTCACGGCGCCCTGGAGCACCTGCCGAGCATACATCTGCCAGCAATAGTCAAAGATGCCCATCATCAGCAGCAGGAACACAGGCGCGGTCAGCGCGAATTCCATGATGGCGGTGCCCCGGCGATCGCCGCGCAAACGGCGCAGGGTGGACAGGCGGCGCGTCATTGCGACAGCCTCAGGCGCGAAATCTGCCCCGCGATCGACGCAAATATCTTCTTGAGCTGCTCGGCGCTGCTTGTCTGATAGGCCTTGCTGGGGGTCGCGCAGGTCGTCAGTTCGTTGTTGAGCGACGTGCCGAACCCGATCACCCAGATCGTGATGTTGCGCGATTTCGCGGCGTTGCACAGCTGGAGGAAGCGGTTGTTGTGCCGATCCTTCAGCCCGCCGTTGTCGGTCGTCGCCGAACCGCTGACGCGCTGCATCAGATATTCATAACCCTGCGTCGTCAGATTCTGCCAGTTCGGCGCCATTTCACCGTCGGTCATGAAGATGATGTGGCGGCTGATCGGGCGCTCGTTGGGCGCCGTCGCATTTTCGGCGGCGAACAGGCCCGTCGGCGAGAGGAGACGAACCCCCCACACCATCCCGGCGTCGTGATAGGTGCCGCCGACCGGCTGGAGCGCGTCGACCTTGCCCTTGAAAAAGGCGCGATCGTCTTCATCCATCTCGGTCAGCTTGAACGCTTCCGCGGGGCACACGCCCCAGCCGTTCGGCCAGTGATAGTCATAGGCCTGCCAGCTGCCGCCGCTCACGCTGCCGCTGCCGATCGTCCGGACCCCCGAACCCGACGGCGTCGTGTTGAGGTTGACGGCGCGGTGATAGGACAGTTCGGGGATCAACACCCTCCACCGGCTGTTTTCATCGCTGGGAACCAGGTCGACATCCATGTCCAATGCCGCGCTCGGCGCGGTCGTGTTCGCACCGAACGACGTGGTGCGCCGTTCGATGACGCAACCGCTCCAGCTCACCGTCTCATTGGCGCCCGAATTGCCGGTGTCGACCGTGATCGACCCGCCGCTTTTCATCGACGAAACGTCGAAGACACGGTCCTCGTAACGATATTGGCTGTAAAAGGCGGTCGAACTCGGCGTCGGCGAGGACGCGTGATCAAAGGTCACGGTGCGACGCTGTAGCCAGCAGGTGCTGTTGCCCGAATTATATTGATAGCGATAATTATAGTAACGATGCTGGCTGCCGGCGACGGTCACCTGAAGGCGGTTGCCGTCCTTGTCGACGATGCGGGCCGTCTTGTTGATGTCCTGCGATCCGACCAGTGCCGGCTTGGTATCGGCGGGTGGGGTCAAGCCGGAACAGGACGCGTTGCTGGTAAAACCACTGACCGGCAGGAAATCGGACCAAGACCCGTTGGTGGTCGTCCCCGTCGTCACCGACGACGGCGGATTGGTGCCGCTCCAATTATAACGCGTCACCGGCGAACGCGACGGCAGGATCGTGAAGTCGGACACCCAATCGGGATTCTCTTCGGTCAGGATCTTGCCGACGTTCGCGGTCGAACTGTACGGCACCATCCCGATGCGCAGCCGCCCGTCGCCCTTTTCGGCCTGGGTGAGCGTGTCGAAGAACACCATCGATGCGTCCTTCAACCCGGTCATGCGGGTCTTTCCGTCGGACGTATTCTGGGCCATCGACCCGGTCACGTCGAGCACGAGCATCACGTCGGTGTTGGAAATTTCCAGCTTTGCCGCGCAGTTGGCGGTCAGGTTGAACTCGCTCACGCCGAAGATGAACATGATCGCGGTCGGCAGGCGGGCGGTCGCGGTGCCGATGACTTCGGTCTTGCCCTCGGGTTCCGATTCAAAGCTGATGCTATCGCTGCCGTAGATGCCGTCGCGATAGTTGAAGTTGAACATCTTGAGCGCTTCGCCCTCGGCTTCCTCGTCATAGGAGGACGCGCCCATGTAACGGCGCCCGGCAAGCACGCCGGCGTCGCACGCCTGCTGGAGGCGGAGTTGCGCCATATAGCCGCGGCCGATGTCGATCCCCGACCCGACGATGCCGATCACCGGCACAATCGCCGCTGCCGTCAGCATGAAGGCGTTGCCGCCCTGATCGCGCAGAAGCCTTTTGGCGCCGAGCCGCAAGCGGCTGAATACGGTCCCTCGCATGGTTTAACCCCTCTAAGACCGGCGGCACGCCCCACCAGATGAGCCGCTGGTATCGTCGCACTAGGGGAGGACTGCTTACCAAAATGCTAATCGGGAGTGAGGGCATGGGGCGATATCGACGCTTCTGACCCGGAACGGGACATTATGATGCACTTCATGGCAAAGGATGCACAAATTACCGCTGTCTGCTATCGCGCCGCCATGCCCGCGACTCCCGCCTGGCCGCCCGCCAGCACCCCCCGCCTGTTCGTCGATGTGCCGTTGGCGCCCGATGCCGCGCCGCTGATCGACGGCGCCACCGCCCATTATCTGCTCGGTGTCATGCGGATGAAGGTCGGCGACCCCGTCCTGCTGTTCGACAATATCAGTGGCGAATGGCTGGCGGTGATCGCCGATGCGGCGAAACGTTCGCTGACGCTGCGCATCGAACGGCGGACGCGCCCGCTCGAACAGGTTCCCGACCTCTGGCTCTGCTTTGCCCCGGTCAAGAAGGCGCGGCTCGACTGGATCATCGAAAAGGCGACCGAACTGGGCGTCGCGCGGTTACAGCCGGTGATCACCGAACGGACGATCGTCGAGCGCGTGAAGCAGGAACGGATCGCGGCCCAGATTGTCGAGGCGTGCGAACAATGTGGGCGCACCGCGCTGCCGACGCTGGCCGAGCCCGTGAAACTGCCGCAGCTGTTGAACGACTGGCCCACCGACCGCGCGCTGCTATTTGCCGACGAAGCGTGCGGCGTCCCGCTCGCCGCGCTGTCGGCGCCCGCGCCCGCCGCGATCCTGACCGGCCCCGAAGGCGGCTTCACCGACCGCGAACGCGACCTGCTCGTCGCGCACGCCGCGGTTCGCCGCCTCGCGCTGGGTCCGCGCATCCTGCGCGCCGAAACCGCCGCGATCGCCGCGGTCGGCCTGTGGATGGCACAACATGGCGACTGGTCGGCCGCATAGGGTCATTTCTGTCCCGCCTCCGAACAGAAACAGGTGCAAGTCACCGATTTTAACCGGATATTAGCTATGCCGGTGCCATAGCGGCGCCATGCAACGGCGGGACCAGAGCCGATACTGCTGGCGTGGGGGCCAGTATTTGCAGTCTGTGCGAGCATGTATCATGCTTGTCTGGCTGGCCCTTGGGCTTGCCGCGAATCCCGCCGCCGCACAGACGACGACCAGCTACAGCAACACAACGACCGGCACGATCAGCGAGAGCGCGACGACATGCGCCAATCCGATGCTGCGGACCTTCACCGTCGGCGCCAACGCACAGGTCACCGACGTCAATATCGGTGTCCAATTCGCGCACTCCTATCGGGGTGACATCCGCGCGACCCTGGTGTCGCCGGCGGGCACGGTGGTCAATCTGATCACCAATGTCGGGACGTCGGCGAACAACCTCAATGTCCTGTTCGACGACAGCGCCGCCGCCAGCATCGCGACGCACACCGCGAACGACAGCACCGCCGCAGCCCCGCCCTATCAACGCGATTTCCGGCCCGAAACCGCGCTCGCGAACTTCAACGGACAGGGTTCGGCCGGCACATGGCAGCTGACCATTTGCGACTCGCTCAATGGCGACAGCGGCAATTTCACGCGCGCCGACCTGACGCTGACGACCGTGCCGATGGCGCCGTCGGCCGACCTGTCGCTCACCAAGTCGGTCAGTAACGCGTCGCCTGCGTCGGGTGCCAGCATCAACTATATTCTGAACGTCACCAACGCGAGCGGCTCAGCGCTGACCGCGACCGGCGTGACGGTGCAGGACATATTGCCCGCGGGCTTCGCCTTCACCGGCGCGTCGGGCTTCGGCAGTTATGACAGCGCGACCGGCATGTGGAGCGTCGGCAGCATCCCGGCGGGCGTGACGCGGACGCTGACGATCAGCGGCACCGTCACCGCGACGGCGGGCGCCAGCGTGACCAATATTGCCGAGGTCAGCGCGTCGTCGGCGTTCGACTTTGATTCGACCCCCGGCAACGGCTCGGCGGGTGAGGATGACTATGATTCGGCCAGCTTCACCGTGTCGGGCACGCGGACTGCGGGGGTCGCGCCGACGCTCGTCTGCCCCGTCGGGACCACGCTGCACGACTGGGACAGCATCGGCTGGCCAGCGGGCACCACCAGCGGCAGCTATGCGCTGGCCGCGATCGGCACGATGAATTTCAATATCGCGATCAGTGGCGGCTCCTTTCTGAACAATGCGACCTATGGCGGCCAGTCGCCGACGCGCCAGAACATCGTCACCGGCGGCTTCTCCCCGGCGCAATTCTCGATCTTCCAGATCGCAGATTTCACCAGCCAGGCGGGGGCGATCACCTCGACGATCAGCTTGCCGACCGCGGTGCCCGGCGCGCAGTTTCGCGTGTTCGACATCGACTATGCAGCGGGGCAATTCGCCGACCGTCTGACCGTGACGGGCAGCTTTAACGGCGCGCCGGTGACGCCGACGCTGACCAACGGCATCAGCAATTATGTCATCGGCAACAGCGCCTATGGCGACGCGACCTCGGCGGACGGCAGCGCGAACGGCAATGTCATGGTGACCTTTTCGGCGCCCGTCGATACGATCATCATCACCTATGGCAGCCACGGCCTCGCCCCGTCCGACCCCGGACAGCAGGGCGCGGCCATCCACGACATCAGCTTCTGCCGTCCGACGACCAATTTGACGATCGCCAAGTCGAACAGCGTCGTCAGCGATCCGACCAACGGGACGAGCAATCCGAAAGCGATCCCGGGCGCCACGATGCGCTATTGCATCCTGGTCACCAACAATGGCAGCGGCACCGCGACCGGCGTCAATGTGGCCGACGCGTTGCCCGCCAGCACGACCTTCGTCGCCGGGTCGCTGCGCAGCGGCACCAATTGCGCCGCTGCGACGACGGTCGAGGACGACGATGCGAGCGGCGCCGATGAAAGCGACCCGATCGGCGCGTCGATCAGCGGCGCGGCGGTCGCCGCGACGGCGCCGACGCTGCTTCCCGCAAATGCCATGGCGATCGCCTTCGACGTGACGATCAACTGATGGCCCGCCGCCCCCGGACCCGCCTTGCGCGCTTTGGCGCCTTTTTCCTCATCGCCGCCGCGCTGGCCGCCGCGCCGCCCGCGGCGGCGCAGCGCGTCATCGTCAATCCGTCTTTCGAGGCGAACGACCCGCAGGGGCCGGGCGCGGCCAGCTACGAAATCTATTCCCACGGGTCGGTTTCGGGCTGGGTTTCGGCGTCGGGCGAGATTGAGCTGTGGGACACCAGCTTTCAGGGCGTCGTCGCCTATGCCGGGTCGGTGTTCGCCGAAATGAACGCGAATGTCCCCGGCGCCTTTTACCAGAATATCTGCATGGTGAACGGCGAAACGATCGGCTGGACCTTTGCCCACCGCGCCCGCTCCGGCGGGCCGACGACGCAGACCGCGCGGTTGCAGATCGCCAACAGCGCGGGTTCGCTGATCCAGAACCTGGCGACGCAGGCATCGACGGTCAACAACGTCTGGAACGTCAACACCGGCACCGCGACCTATGGCGGCGCGTCGGGGGTGCAACGCGTCCAGTTCATCACCACCGATGCGGGCAGCTACGGCAATTTTCTCGACGACATCCGCATCACGCTCAACCCGTTCGTCGAATTGTCGGCGGCGGCCTCGTCGGGGGTCGAATCGATTGCGGCGGCGAACCTTCCGGGGCTGATCGTCAGCGGCACGTTGTTCACGCCGCGCACGGTCAATGTCAGCATCACCGGCGGCACCGCGACGCCCGGCACCGACTATGTAACGCCGGGTGGCGGCGCGTCCTTCACCGTCACCATTCCCGCGGGCACCTATCAGAATGTCACCGTCCCGCTGGGCATCCAGATTCTCGACGACACGGTGACCGAGGGCAGCGAGACGATCCAGATCGCGCTCAACACCGGCACCGGATACACCGTGTCGAGCACGTCGAGCTGCGGCGGCACGCCGCGCACCGCGAGCAGCTACACGATCACCGACAACGACGCACCCGTCGTGCTCACGAAAAACTGGGCAAACGGAATTGTAGGCGATGCGGTCGACCTGGCAATCGGCGGCGGCTTTGCAGCCAGCGCAGGCACTTCGGCGGTCGGCGGCGCGGCAACCAACGCCGCCGCCGTGGCAACGCCCGGCAGCACGCTGACGCTGACCGAGACTTATACGAACGGCGCCGCGGCGAATTACAACAGCAGCATCGAGTGCCGCCGCAACAGCGACAATGTCGCGGTCGCGACCGCTGGCAGCGGGCTCAGCCGCACAGTCGTCATGCCGTCGGGCACCTCGCTCACCTGCACCTGGACCAACAGCCGCCGATCGGCGACGCTTGTCGTCCGCAAGACTTGGGTCAATGCCCGAACGGCCCATGCCGTCACCGTTCAGACCGCTGGTCTCGTCAATAACGCCAGCCTCGCCTCGGTCGCGAACAGCGCGAACGAAACCGACACCAACGCCGCGGTGACCGTCTATGCCGGCGAAACCGCCACACTGACCGAAACATTCAGCGTCGGCGACGGCGCAAATTATGCCCAGGCGCTCGGCTGCACCGGCAATGCCGCGCCGCTTGCGGGCAATGTGCTGACGGTCGGCGCGGCCGACACCGCGATCATCTGCACCTTCACCAACCGCTATATCGTGCCGTTATCGATCGCCAAGACGTCGCTGGCTTACAGCGACCCGGTCAACGGGTTGGTCCATCCCAAGCTGATTCCCGGTGCCTTTGCCAATTACGGCCTGACCGTGACCGCTCCGGGCGGCACCAGCCCGACCGCGGACAGCGTCATCGTTACCGATGCGATCCCGTCGAGCCTGAGCCTGTTCGTCGGCACCTATGCCCCCGGCCCCGGCCCGATCCTGTTCGCCCCGGGCGCCAGCGGGCTGACCTATGGCTTTACCAGCCTGTCGAGCGCCGCCGACGACCTGGAATTTTCCAACAATGGCGGCGCCGGATGGACCTATGTGCCGACCGCCGACGCCGATGGCGTCGATCCCGCGGTCACCCATGTCCGCATCCGGCCAAAGGGCGCGATGGCGCCGGGGTCGAGCTTTACGATCAACTTGCGCGCGCGCGTAAAATAGCGCGCATGCAACAGCCGATTGCATTCTATACCGAATAGTCTAAATGCGCGAAAATGAGCACGCGCACCGCCTCGGACAGCCACGATCCCATCGTCGAAAACCGCGACCAGCTCGCGGTCCCCATGATCCAGGGCGAGAAGCCCAGGGATCGCTGGCGCATCGGCACCGAGCATGAGAAATTCGTCTATCGCACCGCCGACCATCGCGCGCCCAGCTATGACGAACCCGGCGGCATCCACGACCTGTTGATGGCCCTGACACGCTTTGGCTGGGAGCCGGTGATCGAGGGCGGAAAGGTGATCGCGCTTGCGGGCAGCGACGGCACCGTCAGCCTCGAACCCGCGGGCCAGCTCGAACTGTCGGGCGCGCCGCTTGAAAACCTCCACCAGACCTGCGCCGAGACCGGCCGCCACCTGAAACAGGTGAAGGAAGTCGGCGCCGAACTCGGGCTCGGTTTCCTGGGGCTCGGCATGTGGCCCGACAAGACGCGCGCTGACCTCCCGATCATGCCCAAGGGGCGCTACAAGATCATGCTCGACCATATGCCGCGCGTCGGCAGCATGGGGCTCGACATGATGCTGCGCACCTGCACGATCCAGACCAACCTCGACTATTCGTCCGAAGCCGACATGGTGCAGAAATTTCGCGTTTCGCTTGCACTGCAACCGCTCGCCACGGCGCTCTTTGCCAGCTCGCCCTTCACCGAGGGACGGCCCAACGGTTATATGTCGTATCGCAGCCATATCTGGACCGACACCGACCCCGCGCGCACCGGCATGCTGCCCTTCGTGTTCGAGGACGGGTTCGGATATGAACGCTATGTCGACTATATGCTCGACGTGCCGATGTATTTCGTCTTCCGCGACGGCAAATATATCGACGCCGCAGGGCAGAGCTTCCGCGATTTCCTGAAGGGCGAGCTGCCCGCATTGCCGGGCGAGAAACCGCACCTCTCCGACTGGAACGACCATCTCTCGACCGCCTTCCCCGAAGTGCGCCTGAAGAGCTTCCTCGAAATGCGCGGCGCCGACGGCGGCCCGTGGAACCGCATCTGTGCGCTGCCCGCATTGTGGGTCGGCCTCCTCTATGACCAGGGCGCGCTCGACGCGGCGTGGGACCTCGTCAAGAATTGGAGCATCCAAGAGCAGCAGGCGCTCCGCGACGCCGTGCCCAGCGAAGGCCTCGACGCCCCCGCCCCCGGCGGCGGCACCGTTGGCGAATTGGCGCATCGCGTCCTCGATATCGCCGCATCGGGCCTCGCGGCGCGCGGCGAGGTCAATTCGATGGGCGACAATGAAGTAGGCTTCCTCGAACCGCTGCGTCGCATCGCCAAAAGCGGCAAATCCCCCGCGCACGACCTGCTCGACCGCTACGAAGGTCCGTGGGGTGGCGACCTGTCGAAAATCTACGACGAACTCAGCTTTTGACGATGCGACCGCCTTGGGTGGTGAGCGGGCGTCCGCTCCGCCCTCTCGTCACCCCGGACTTGATCCGGGGTCCATGACTTCAGCGCCGCGATGGATCCCGGATTAAGTCCGGGATGACGAAGAAACAATGTCCAAAATCGGTCGTTAACGGCTCTCCACATCGCCCCAAAAGTGCAGCAATTGCGCAACACTGCCGACACGAACGTCGGCGGCGCGGCGCTCGAGCGTTGACCGTGCGCCTCGCGCGCGGCAACGGCGGGCAATATTCTCTACCCGCCCGCTTCACTTTCAAAAAGGACAGGTCATGCGCCATCTTCCTTCCGCCCTTGCCCTGAGCATCGCTCTCGCCTCCGCGGGCTGGGCCGCCCCCGCCGCCGCGCAGCAAGCCACCGTCGCCGAAGACAGCGGCCTCGGCGACATCGTCGTCACCGCGCAGCGCCGCGAAGAAAGCCTGCAGGATGTGCCGGTGGCCGTGTCGGTGCTGTCGGGCGGCACGCTCGATGCCATCACCTCGACCGGCTCTGACGTGCGCGTGCTCGCGGGCCGCGTGCCCAGCCTCAACATCGAAAGCTCGTTCGGCCGCACCTTCCCGCGCTTCTACATCCGCGGGCTCGGCAACACCGACTTCGACCTCAACGCATCGCAGCCGGTCAGCCTTGTCTATGACGACGTCGTGCTCGAAAACCCGATCCTCAAGGGCTTCCCGATCTTCGACCTCGATCGCGTCGAAGTGCTGCGCGGACCGCAGGGCACGCTGTTCGGCCGCAACACGCCGGCGGGCATCGTCAAGTTCGACACCGTCAAGCCCGGCAAGACCGGCGGCCACGCGCGCATCAGCTATGGCCGTTACGGCACCAGCCAGGTCGAGGTCGCGGCGGGCGCCGCCGACGACAATGGTTTCTCGGTCCGCCTCTCGGGCCTCTACCAGCACCGCGACAATTGGGTCGACAATATCGCGACCACGAAATCCAAGGATCTCGGCGGCTATGACGACATCGCCGCGCGCCTCCAGCTGCAATATGAAAACGGCCCCTTCACCGGCCGCGTGACCGGGCAGGTCCGCATCTATGACGGCTCGGCGATCATTTTCCGCGCCAATACCCAGGTGCCGGGCAGCAACAAGCTCGTCGGACTCGGCGGCGCGGGCACTGAGTTCAAGCGCGACGAAGTCTATCAGGACGGGCTGAATTTCCAGAAGCTCAACACCTATAACGCCGGGCTGAACCTCGAATATGATTTCGGGCCGGTCACCGCTTATTCGATCACCTCCTATTGGAACGGCAATTTCCGCAGCCGCGGCGACATCGACGGCGGTTTCGGGGCGGTGTTCCTGCCGGTGTCGGGTCCGGGGCTGATCCCGTTCCAGGCGCAGAGCCAGGACAACGTCCCCAGCCTCGACCAGTTCACGCAGGAAATCCGTATCGCGTCGAACAACAGCGGCGGGCTCGGCTACCAGTTCGGCGCCTTCTATTTCGACGAAAAGCTCGACATTTCGAGCTTTGAATTCGGCGGCCCGACCGACGCGACCCCTTCGGCGATCGCGGTGCAGCGTCAGGACAGCGAAGCCTATGGCCTTTTCGGGTCGGTCAACTATGCATTCGACAATGGCTTCAAGCTGCAAGCCGGCGCACGTTACAACCATGACAAGCGCGATTTCGTGGCGTCGCGGCCGGTGGAAACGCGCCCCGACTTCGTCGTCAACCCGAACACGCCGGTCCCGCCGCAGGCGGCAACAGTCAAGGGCAAGCTGCTGACCTGGGACGCCAGCGCGACCTATGAAGCATCGGACGCGATCACCCTTTATGCCCGCGTTGCGCGTGGCTATCGCGCGCCGTCGGTGCAGGGCCGCCTGACCTTCTCGCGCGTCATTTCGACCGCCGACCAGGAAGAAACGATGTCCTATGAGGCCGGGATCAAGACCGCCTTCCTCGACGACCGCGTCCGCTTCAACCTGACCGGCTATTATTTCGACACCAAGGACCTGCAATTGACCGCGGTCGGCGGCACGTCGAACGTCGCCAGCCTGCTCAACGTCGACGCCAAGGGTCATGGCATCGAGGCCGAGTTGCAGGCAGCGCCCGCGCGCGGCCTGACCTTCTCGATCGGCGGCGCGTGGAACGTGGCGGAAATCGACGATGCCGGTGCTTTCGTCGCGGGTTGCGGCTCGGCGACGCCATGCACCGTGCTCGATCCGCCGCGCGCGGGGAGCCCGGGCATCTTCTCGATCGACGGCAACCAATTGCCGCAATCGCCGAAATGGACGCTCAACTGGACCGCGGGTTATGAAGTCCCCGTCGGCGACGGCGCGATCTATGCCTTCACCGACTGGTATTACCGCTCGAAGATCCAATTCTTCCTTTATCGCTCGGTCGAATTTTCGGACGACAAGCTGCTCGAGGGCGGCGTGCGCGTCGGTTACCGGACCGACCGCTTCGACATTGCGGGCTTTGTGCGCAACATCACCAATGACGCATCGCCGACCGGCGGCATCGATTTCAACAATCTGACCAGCTACGTCAACGAACCCCGCATCTATGGCGTCGAGGCGGGCTTCAAATTCTGACGCGACCTTCGGCCCGCGCGGCTTCGACGCCGTGCGGGCCCGATTTTGTATCGCGGATCTTTCCTGTTATCATCGGCATATAGCTGTTGATGGGGACTCGATGATGATCCGTTTGACCACCGCAAGCCTGACCGCCGCCGCCCTGCTTTCCTCGCCCGCCGCAGCCGAAGGCATTGGCATCAATTCGGCGGCAAGCATCGGTGCCAACGCTTATGCCAACGCCGCCAGCGTCTATCCCCGGACGCGCGAGGACGAGCGCAAATGGCTGTTGCAGCAGCTCGAAGCCGTGTGCCGCAGCAAGCTGCGGTCGGACCAGCGCCGCTGCGATCGCGCGTGGCGCATCATCGCCGACGGCTACGCCGACCTGCAGGCGCGGCGCGCCGCCGAAGCGGCAAGCGCCGCCACCGACGCGCTGAAGGATTAGGCGACCGGCCCGACCCGCGGGTCGGGTTCAAGCCGGACGAGCGGGCGCGCGCGTCCCGTCAGCTTCGCGAACAGCCGCGGCACCAGCGCATTCGCCTGCGCCCAGTCCCAGTATCGGGCATAGGCCGGGTCGGCGAGGAGATGCTTCTCCTCGGTCTTGGCGCGCCAATAATAGACCCCGCTGACCAGCCCCAGCAGCACGACATTGCGCGCGCCCTCGATCCAGCCGCCGGCGGTGACAAGAAAGGGCAGCGAACCGATCCACCAGGTCAGATTCTTTGAAACATAGGCGGGATGGCGGGTGAACGCATAAGGGCCGTGGGTAATGATGCCGCGATGCGTCAGGTTTGAAAAGCGGATGCCGAACGCCATCGTCGCCCAGCTGTAAACCGCGGTGAGCAGCGCGAGCGCGATGGCCCAGACGATCAGCAACCTGTCGTGACCCGCCAGCCAATAACCCCAGTCGGCACCGTAAAGCTGGTAATCGAGCGGCCCGCCATTCATCAAAATGAAGGGCGGGTAGCAGACGAGCGCCGCGACCCACGCCATGCCATAGGGATTGGCGGTGCGGATATGCGCGTCGAGCGGCTTCAGGGTCAGGATATAGCCGACCGTCGCGACATGGACGTCGATCAGATAGAGGAAATTGATCGTCCAGATCCCGGTCTTGTAGGGGTTGGCGAGGATTTCGCTGATCGGCACGGTGACCAGCGCCGAAAAATTGCCCGGCACGATCGACAGCATGAAGGCGGTGAAAAACCCCTTCACCGCCCAGGCGCGCAAATGATGCCCGATCGCGCGGGCGTCGACGGGTTGCCCCGGCGCAATCAGCCAGCGCCCGAAATGCCAGCAGCCATCGCGCGGCTCAACCATGCGGCGGTCGAGCCACAGCATATAGGGCACCGACGCCAGCAGCAGCCAAGGCGCGACGGTTTCGAGCAGGTTCATCGAAAAGGCGTAGTTGCCCTCCCAATAATAACGCATCGTCGCATAGATCAGCGCGATCAGCCCCCAGGTCGCCCACAGACCCGCCAGCTTGGTCAGGCTGATATCGACCGTCTCGCGCCACGCGCGCCGCTGCGTCCAGTCGATGCCCGTCGACGGATTGCGGTGGACCTTGTCGACGAAAACCGACCAGAGCACCATCGGCACGCCGCAGGCGAGCACGCTCATAATCGCCGAATTGGGGCCGCTCATCCGTCCCCGCATGCCCCAATCGATGCCCAGGAAAGCAGCGATTTCGGGTGCAAATCGCGCAATCAGCAAATAGCTGACCAGCCCCGCGAGCCCGACGAGGCCGACCCCCGCGCTGACCGCCGAACGCGGCCGGGCGTCCGCCGGTGCCGGCGGGTCGCCTGCCGATTCGTGCGGGCTGGGTTGCGCGGAATTGACCATGATATTCACCCGCTTAGCCCTAGCCGAAAATGGTAAGCAAGCCGTCAATGCTGTTCGACGATTCGCCTGGCATTTCCTGCCAAAATGGCAGCGTTCCCGCCCTTTGACACCGTTCACCGCGCGATGGTTTCGACTCGGCGCGACTCGCCGCGCAAAGATTCGCGCCACCTCGGTCGGGCTGATACAGCGCGCATCAATCGGGGCGGAGGGCTCCAATAAAACACAAGATGGGGTCGCCACTTGTCATCGAAAAATACGGGTCTGCGCGATTTGCGCCAGCGTTTTTCTGCGCTGTTTCAGGACCATGAAATCTTCGTTCGCACCCACGGCCATGTCCGCTTCCTGCGCGTCAGCGCCGTCTGGCAAAAGCGCGTCGCGCTGATCGCCGGCGCCGTACTGCTCGCATGGGCAGGCGCGACGCTCGCCGTGCTCGTCAACCAGCTGCTGACATCGGGTGAGCGCGCCGCGATCGCGCAGCAACAGGCCGCGGCCGCCGCATCCGAAGCGCGGATCGCGAAATATCGCGACAATGTCGCCGAAACCGCCGCCGACCTCGAAGATCGACAGGAACAGCTCGAAGAATGGTCAAAGGTGCATTTCGGCGTCGAACCCGCCGCGGTGACGCCCGAAATCGGGACCGAGGGCGCTGCGCCCGCTGCCGGCGCAGCCAATACGGCACCGCCGAAAACGACCGCGATGATCGACCCGAACCTGCCGCCCGAAGCGCAGGTCCTCGCCCGGCTCGAAGCGCGGCAGGAAGATTTTGCGACGCGCCTGCTCACCGCGGTCAACGCCCGCGCGGCCAAGGCCGAAGGCGCGGTTGCCAAATTGGGCCTGAACCCCGCGGCGCTCGTTCGCAACGCGGCGGCCGGTCGCGGTGGTCCGTTCATCCCCTATCGCGGCCGCGCTGGCCGCGCGAGCACGCTCGGCAAATCCTTCGCCGCGCTCGAAAGCGCGCTGTTCCGCATGGAAGTGCTCGAACGCACGCTCGTCGCGATTCCGTCGGGCCAGCCCGCGAACGTTCTGATGCTCTCGTCGAGTTTCGGCTATCGCAGCGATCCCTTCACCGGCGCGGGTGCGATGCATTCGGGGCTCGACTTCCCCGGCCCGATCGGGACGCCGATCCTTGCCGCCGCGCCCGGCCGCGTCGTCTATGTCGGCCAGAAATCGGGTTATGGCAATGTCGTCGAGGTCGACCACGGCCAAGGTATCCTGACCCGCTATGCCCACTTGTCGGGCTTTACCTCGACCGTCGGCGCGCAGGTCGCCCCCGGTCAACAGATCGCCAAGATGGGCTCGACCGGCCGTTCGACCGGCAGCCACCTGCATTTTGAAGTCCGTTTGAATGGCGTCGCGGTCAACCCGCGCCGCTTCCTGGAGGCTAAAGCCGATGTTCTCGAAGTCAAAGACGACGCAAGGCAGCGAGTCGGTTCCGTCGCTGCCGTCCGTGGTGCCCGCTAAGATGGCGACCGGCGCGCGTCACACGACCTTTTCGATCCTGGGATCGGATGTCGTCGTCACCGGCAATGTCGCCGCCAGCGTCGACCTGCATGTCGACGGCAAGATCGACGGCGACCTGAAATGCGCCAATCTGGTCCAGGGCGAAGCGAGCGAGATAAAGGGTTCGGTCGTCGCCGAAACCGCGAAGATCGCGGGCCTGCTCGACGGTGCAATCGAGGCAAAGACGTTGATCGTCCATGCCACGGCGCGGATCACCGGCGACGTAACTTACGAAAACATCACGATCGAAAATGGCGGCAAGGTCGAAGGCAAGCTCAGCCATCGCCGCCACGGCGCCGCTGCGGCCAAGGCGCCGCCGCCGCTGGAAGTGATCGAGAATAGGTCGGCGACCGCCGGCCTTTGATCCGCAGGCCGCGCGCTGCCGCGGCCATCAGTTCGACCGGGCGACCTCGCGGCCGGATTCGGCGCTCGGCGTATCGCGGTGCCGCTGGACCACGACCTTGTTCCGCCCGCCACGCTTTGCGTCATAAAGCGCCGCGTCCGCCAGCCGATACAATTGCTGGAAATCGCATGCGGGACGCACTTCGGCAACGCCGACGCTGGCGGTGACCAATCGGTCGCCCACCACCTCGCCATGATCGCAGGCGGCGATCCCGCGGCGAATGCTTTCGGCGAAGCGGGCAAGGATGATCCCCTCCATCCCGATCGTCAGCAGGCCGAACTCCTCGCCGCCGAGCCGCGAAACGGTGCACATCGGCCCTTCCCAGCGCGCGATCCGGCTGGCGATGCCGCACAGCACGACGTCCCCCGCATCATGCCCGTAAATATCGTTGATCGACTTGAACCGATCGATGTCCACCAGCAGCAGCGCCGCTGGCAGATTGTCGGCGCGCGCGCGGTCGAGCAGCGGCGTTACACTTTCGACGAAACCGCGGCGGTTGGGCAGGCCCGTCAGCGGGTCGCGCCGCGCAAGCTGCTGCGCCTGCGCTTCGGCGCTGCGGGCATGGTCACGCTCGATCCGCAGGTGCGCGAGTCGGCGCGTCGCGGCCGCCGCCAGCCACAGCGCCTGCCAGGTCGCGGCGACGAGCACCGCCAGCTTCGATCCGCCGCCCCAAAATCCATCCTCGACATCGACGATATGGATGAACCCCAAAATCGCCATCGGCAGCCCCCATGCCGCCAGGAAATCGCGCGCCTCGATCGACCCGCGGCGCCACGCCCAGCCGATATAAGCGGTCACGGCCAGTAGATCGGCAAGAATGACCAGCCCGAGCGCGTCGGCAAGCAGACCAAGGCTATCGCCGCGGATCAGGGCGAGCGGGATACCGGCGAGGCCGACGCCAAGGCCCAAAACGAGCGCCAGGGTGCGAAGCGCCCTGGACGCCCGTGTGCGATCGACGGCGGTGACCGCACTCGCCGTCGCCAGTGCGATCGCAAGGCAGGCGAGGAAGGTGCAGATCTGGGTTGTGACCGTCCCCGCCAGTTGCGGCGCCAGCGCAAGATGCATCTGCGACCACAGGCCGCCCCACAACAGCATCGTTCCCGCCCACGCCGCCTGCCAGGCCAGATATTGGCGGCGCACCGCAAAGGCGAGCGACAGGCTGTAAATGCAGCTGACAAGAAGCAGGGTGAGCGCGGCGCCGACCGCCGCGGCCATGCCCGCCGATTGCAGGCTCGCCTCGGCCTTGGGGATGATCCTCGCATGGACGAACTGGTGGCCCGACAGGCGATCGAAACGCATCGTCACCGCGGTCAGCGAGACGGTGCGGTCGGGTGCCTCGAACAATATCTGTCCGCCAGCGCGCCACTGTGATCCATAATCGCCCGCGCGCACACGCTGCCAGCGCGTCGTCCCGTCAGCGTAGGAAAAGGCGACAGCGAGGCGGTCGAACCGCGATTGATGCACCATCAGCGCGACGTCGCCGCGCTGCGCTGCGGCGCCATCGAGCGGCGCGCGCAGCCACAGGCTGCCCCGCTGATAGTTGGCGGGCACCCCGCGACACGAAAAACGCAGCGTGGAAAGGCCGTCGTCGGGCCGCGCCGCCTCACTCACCGCGTGGCAGACGTCGCGATCGAGCGCGAGCGTCCGCGCCGCCGCAGGCGCCCCCGACCAGCCGAGCGCAAGGGCGGCGAGCCCGAGCAGCAGCCGGCCGCATAGCGTGGTCACAAGATCGCCCGCCGCAGTCATGCGGGCCCTATCGCATCAATATGTTCGGAAATGTTTACCATCGCGCGAAAACCGGGGGATCAACGCCGGTCCGGGCGGCCGACGCGCATCCGGACCCTGATCCGGTCGCCCAGCCCGATCGCCTCCGCTGTCTGGACCGCACGCTTGATCGGCAACAGATAGCGCCCCTCGCGCGGGAACAGCGAGGTCGCAAATTCGCTCGTTCCGACGCGCGCCACCACCGGGACGACGCCCCAGCCATAGCTGGTGGTCATCGCGGCATGGCGGATCGCGCCGACATGCGCCTCGGGAACCGGCGCAAAGAAAAAGGGCGCAGGACCGCGCCACTCGATGATCGCGGAGTCAAAGACGATGTCGGCGTCGGTCGGCATCAGTTGCGCGGCGCCTGCCGCCGATAGCTCAACGCCTCGGCGATATGGATGCGGCCGATATCCGCGGCGCCCGCCAGGTCGGCGATCGTCCGCGCGACACGCAGGATACGCGTATAGCCGCGCGCCGACAGCCGCATCGCGTCGGCCGCCTGCGCCAACAGGGCCCGCCCGGCCTCGTCGGGGGTCGCGACGGCTTCCAGCAGGTCGCCGTCAATTTCGGCATTGGTCCGCGCCTTGTGCCCGGCATAGCGCGCGGTCTGCACATCGCGCGCCGCCGCGACGCGTGCCGCGACCTCTGCGCTGCCCTCGGCGGGCGGCGGCAGGACGAGGTCGGCGGCGCTCACCGCCTGCACCTCGACGTGCAGGTCGATGCGGTCGAGCAGCGGTCCCGAAAGCTTGGCCTGATAATCGGCGGCGCAGCGCGGCGCGCGGCTGCACGCGAGCGCGGGGTCGCCGAGATGGCCGCAACGGCACGGGTTCATCGCGGCGACCAGCTGGACGCGCGCCGGGAACGTCACATGCGCGTTGGCGCGCGCGACGCTGACCTCGCCCGTTTCGAGCGGCTGGCGCAGCGAATCGAGAACCCCGCGCTGGAACTCCGGCAATTCGTCGAGGAACAACACGCCCAGATGCGCAAGGCTGACCTCGCCCGGCCGCACGCGCAGCCCACCGCCGACGAGCGCGGGCATCGACGCCGAATGATGCGGGCTGCGAAACGGCCGCGCGCGGATCAACCGCCCGCCATCGAGCTGCCCCGCGACCGAGGCGATCATTGACACTTCGAGCGCTTCGGCGGGCGTAAGCTCGGGCAATATGCCGGGCATACACGCCGCCATCAACGACTTGCCGGCACCGGGCGGCCCCGACATCATCAGATTATGCGCGCCGGCGGCGGCGATTTCGAGCGCGCGCTTGGCGGTTTCCTGGCCCTTCACCTGGCGCAGGTCGGCGGTGCGTACGGGTATCTCGACCTCGCCGGGCACCGGCGGCGCGAGCAGCGCATTGCCCTTGAAATGATTGAGCAGCGAGAGGAGGTCAGGCGCGCCGAGCACCTCGACGTTGCCCGCCCAAGCCGCCTCCGGCCCCTGCGCCGCGGGGCAGATCAGCCCAAGCCCGGCGCTGCCCGCATGGATCGCGGCGAGCAATACGCCTGGCGACGAGGCGATCCGACCGTCCAGTCCCAACTCACCGACGACGACATAAGAAGCGAGCGTTTCGGCATCGATCACTCCCATCGCGCCCAGCAATGCGAGCGCGATCGGCAGGTCGTAGTGCGAGCCTTCCTTGGGCAGGTCGGCGGGCGACAGGTTGACGGTGATAACCTTCGGCGGCAGCGACAGGCCGATCGCCGCCATCGCCGCCCGAACGCGCTCGCGGCTTTCGCCGACCGCCTTGTCGGGTAGCCCGACGACGACGAAGCGCGGCACGCCCGGCGTTATCTGGCACTGCACCTCGACCCCGCGCGCGTCGATGCCGAGATAGGCCGTGGTTGAAACGACTGCGACCATATTCCCCCCGGAACAGCACCGATGTGCCCCCTTTGTTCCGATGCCCTCTTTAAGCGAAGTGGCGGGAAGGTCGAGTCTTTTTCGGAAGTTGGCGAAAGTGCCGCGTAGCGCAACCGCGATTGCAGGTTTGACAACATACCAACTAGTCGGTATGTTGATTCGCATGACGACAAATCAGCCCGCTTCTGTCCCCGCTGCCACCGCGCGCGATGTCCCCCCGGCGGGCGACGGCGGCGCCGGGGCGCGCGCCCCGCGCGGCAGTGCGCGCGCCAAGCTGATTGCGGCGGCACATGCGACGGTCCGCAAACAGGGCTATTCGGCGACGACGGTCGACCAGATTTGCGCGGCAGCGGGCGTGACCAAGGGCGCCTTCTTTCATCATTTCGCCTCGAAAGAGGAGCTGGCGGTTGCCGCCGCGGAGGGCTGGACCGAGCGCGCGCGGCCGATGTTCGAGCTGGCGCCGCATGTCCGGTTCGACGATCCGCTCGACCGCCTGCTCGGCCATATCGATTTCCGCCTGTCGATGCTCGACGGCCCGACCGAAGATTACACCTGCTTCGTCGGCACGATGGTGCAGGAAGCCTATGCGACCAGCGATCGTATCCGCGCGGCGTGCGAGGCGAGCATCAACGCCTATTGCCAGGCGCTGGCCCCCGACATCCAGGCCGCGATGGACATATATGACGTGCCCGCGGACGTCACCGCGATCGGCCTAGCCCAGCATGTCCAGTCGGTCCTGCAAGGTGCGTTCGTCCTGGCGAAAACGACGAACGACCCGGCGATTGCGCGCGGCACCGTCACGCACCTGAAGCGTTATGTCCGAATGCTGTTCGGCAGCAAAGGCGCGGCATGATGCGACAGGTAATTGCGGCCGCGCGCCGCCCACGCTGACGTGAACAACCCGATACCCCCAAAGGAGAGAAGATGATGCCCCAGATGATTTTCGTGAACCTGCCGGTGACCGACCTCGACAAGTCGAAGGCCTTTTACGAGGCGGTCGGCGCGGCGCACAACCCCGCCTTCACCGACGACACCGCCGCGTGCATGGTGGTCGAGGAAGGGTCGATCCACGTCATGCTGCTGACCCACGAAAAATGGGCGACCTTCACGTCGAAGAAAATCCCCGACGCACACACGACCGCGCAGGTCCTGCTTTGCGTGTCGGCCGACAGCCGCGACGCGGTCGACGGACAAGTCGCCAAGGCGGTCAAGGCAGGCGGCAAGGCCGACCCGACCCCGCGCCAGGAATATGGCGACTTCATGTACGGCCGCAGCTTCGAGGACCCCGACGGCCATATCTGGGAAGTGATGTGGATGGATCCCGCCGCCGCCAGCGGCGAGATGCCGGCCGAAGCCTCGGCCTAGGCCGGACCGAGGAGGGGATGGCGCCACCCTTGCACCGGCGCCGCCCCTCCTTCTTCCAATCCAGAGGAGCCGACGATGAGCTTCCAAGCCTATATCGACAATGTCGAAACCAAGACCGGCAAATCGGCCGAAAACCTGAAAAGCATCGCGATCGACAAGGGCCTTGCCGACGAAAACGGCCTCGCCCCCGGCGTCAAGGCCACCGCAATCATTGACTGGCTGAAGGCCGATTACGGCCTGGGCCACGGCCACGCGATGTCGATCGTCGCCTGGATCAAAGGGAAGAGGAACTGATTATGCCCGTCAATCCCAACGCCAGCATCGAAGTCACCGCCTTCGACTGGGTGCCCGATTTCGCGCGCGGCTATGTCCGCGACCTGCGCCCGCGCTGGGCGTGCGAGGAAATCGGGCTCGATTATGCCGAACATCTGATCAGCGCGGTCAACCGCCCCGCCGACCATTTCCTGTTCCAGCCGTGGGGACAGGTGCCGGTGCTGAACGACGGCGGCATCCGCCTGTTCGAGAGCGGCGCGATCCTGCTCCACCTCGCCGAAAAGGACGCGCGGCTGATGCCCCGCGATCCGCAGGCCCGCGCCAACACGCTCGCCTGGCTGTTCGCCGCCTATAACAGCGTCGAGCCGATGCTGTTCGAGCTGGGCAATGTCGACATTTTCGCCGCCGAAGAGGAATGGGCGAAGCTGCGCCGGCCCAGCCTGATCGAGTTCATCCAGGGTCGGCTCGGCCGGCTGAACGATGCGATGGGCGATAAAGACTATCTGACCGGCGAGTTCAGCGTTGCCGACATCGCGATGGCGACCGTGCTGCGCGAAGCCGTCGAGGCGGGGCTGATCGCGCAGCAGCCGCGGTTGCAGGCCTATCTGGACCGCTGCCTCGCGCGCCCTGCCTTCCAGCGCGCGATGGACGCGCAGCTAGCCGCCTTCAGCGAAGAAGCGGGCCCACCCGCCTGACGAGCGCAGTCGAAGGACGTCGCCATGCCCCATCCCGATCCGCCCTTTCGCGCTTATTCCCTCCCCCTTCATGGGAGAGGTAGCGAGACTTGGCGGCACAGCCGCCTCGTCGCAGCGGTCGGGGTGCGCTCTCGTCCCGACGCGCCGGTGCGAGGCCGCACGATCACCCCCAACCAACTGCGCCTAGCCGCGTCGCGGCAAGGCTCCATATCCTTCCCCCATCGAGGGGGAAGGGAAACACTCCAGGCCCCCGAAGGAGAGAGACGATGACCTATGTAGAAGGATTTGTGGTCGCGGTGCCGACCGCCAACAAGGAAGCCTATCGCAAACATGCCGCCGACGCGGCGCCGCTGTTCAAGGAGTTCGGCGTCGCGCGCATGGTCGAATGCTGGGGCGACGACGTCCCCGATGGCAAGGTCAACGATTTCAAGGGCGCGGTGCAGGCCAAGCCCGACGAAACCGTCGTGTTCAGCTGGTTTGAATATCCCGACAAGCAGGCACGCGACGCCGCGAACGAAAAAATGATGAGCGATCCGCGGATGCAGAGCATGGGCGAAGCGATGCCGTTCGACGCCAAGCGCATGATCATCGGCGGCTTCACATCGATCGTCGACGACCGCGCCGCGGGCGCGACCGCCTATGTCGACGGCTATGTCGTGCCCGTGCCCGACGGCAACAAGGACGCCTATCGCGCGATGGCGGAAAAGGCGTCCGAAGTGTTCCGCGACTATGGCGCGACGCGCGTCGTCGAGGCGTGGGCCGACGATGTGCCCGACGGCAAGGTCACCGACTATGCGCGCGCCGCGCACAAGAAGGATGGCGAAAGCGTCGTCTACAGCTGGGTCGAATGGCCGAGCAAGGACGCGCGCACCGCGGGCTGGGAAAAGATGATGACCGACGAGCGGATGAAGCACGATCCCGCGACCAACCCGTTCGACGGCGCGCGCATGATCTACGGCGGCTTCGTCCCGTTCGTCGAGGCGTAACGCTCCAGATCCTCCCCGTGCCGCAGGCATGGGGAGGTGGCAGCGGCGCAGCCGCTGACGGAGGGGCGATGGCGCGACGTCGCCGCCCCTCCACCATCCTTCGGATGGTCCCCCTCCCCATCGCTTCGCGACAGGGAGGATCAGTGGGAAGAGAACCGATGGCAGATATACAAAAACCCGAACACCGGACCGCCTCATGCCAGTGCGGCACGGTGAGCCTCGAACTCACCGGCAAGCCGATCGTCGCCGCGACCTGTTATTGCCATAGCTGCCAGACGGCGGGGCACGCGTTCGAGGCGCTTCCCGGCGCGCCGCCCGTGGTCGGCGCGGATGGCGGGACGCCCTATCTGTTGATGCGCAAGGACCGGCTGACCTGGCGGTCGGGATCGGACCAGCTCGCGGAGCATCGGCTGACGCCCGATTCGCCGACGCGGCGCTTTGTCGCAACCTGCTGCCATTCGCCGATCGCGCTCGAATTCACCAAGGGGCATTGGCTGAGCGTCTATTCGGACCGCATCGCCGCAGACGAAAGGCCGGCCGCCGAGATGCGGACGATCGTCGGCGACCGGCCCGAGGGCGTCGAGCTGCCGGACGACATCCCCAACTATCCGGCGCCGACGGGCAGGTTCCTGTGGCGGCTGCTGACCGCCTGGGCCGCGATGGGCTTTCGCGCGCCGCCGATCGAGATGACGAAAGGATATGCGCGGTGAGCGATCCCATCGAATGCGCCGACAGGCTGAATCAAGGAGAGAGACGATGAGCGAAGCATCCCATTTCATCTGGTACGAACTGATGACCCCCGACCCGGCGGGCGCCGCGCGCTTTTACGGCGCCGTCGTCGGCTGGACCATCGCCGCCGACCGCGACCCCGCCGCCGGTGACATGGATTATCGCATGATCGGACGCAGCGATGGCGGCAATGCCGGCGGCGTGCTGGCGCTTACCGCCGACATGATCGCGGGCGGCGCGCGGCCGGTCTGGCTCGGCTATCTGCACGTCGACGATGTCGATGCGGCGATTGCGGCGATCACCGCCGACGGCGGCGCGGTGCAGATGCCGGCGATGGACCTGCCCGTCGGGCGCATCGCGATGGTGACCGACCCGCAGGGCGCGCCCTTTTATATCATGGACCCGATCCCGCCCGAGGGTGGCGGCGAAAGCGACGTCTTTTCGATGACCGAACCGCAGCGCGTGCGCTGGAACGAACTGGCGACGAGCGACCCCGATGCCGCAATCGCCTTTTACAAAAAGCATTTCGGCTGGGGGCAGGACGGCGAAATGCCGATGGGCGAGCTTGGCGCCTATCGCTTCATCCAGCGCGGCGGCGACATGATCGGCGCGGTGATGCCTTTGATGGAAGGCTATCCGGCGCCGATCTGGTCCTATTATATCGGCGTCGACGACATCGACCGCGCGCGCGCCGCGGTGGCCGCGAACGGCGGCACGATCACCAACGAACCGATGGAAATCCCCGGCGGCGAATATGCGATGAACGCCATCGACCCGCAGGGCGCGCCGGTCGGCTTCGTCGGCCCGCGCAAGGCATAACCCACCCATCCGGGAAAGATCAGGAGAGAGACGATGACCAGCCAACCGACGAGCCAGCCGGTGAGCCTGTGCCTGTGGTACGACAAGGATGCCGAGGAAGCAGCGAAATTCTATGCCGCGACCTTTCCGGACAGCCGCGTCGGCGCGGTTCACAAGGCGCCCGGCGATTTCCCCGGCGGCAAGAAGGGCGACGCGCTGACGGTCGATTTCACCGTCCTTGGCATCCCGTGCGTCGGGCTCAACGGCGGCCCGGTCTTTCCGCACAGCGAAGCCTTTTCCTTTCAGGTCCACACCGACACGCAGGAGGAAACCGACCGTTACTGGAATGCGATCGTCGGCAACGGCGGGCAGGAAAGCGCGTGCGGCTGGTGCAAGGACAAATGGGGGCTCAACTGGCAGATCACGCCGCGGGTGTTGACCGACGCGACGATGGGGAATGATCCCGCGGTGGCAAAGCGCGCATTCGACGCGATGATGACGATGAAAAAGATCGACATCGCGGCGATCGAAGCCGCCGTGAAAGGTTGACGCCATGCTGATATTCTACGGCCATCCCTTCTCATCCTACGCCTGGAAAGCGTTGATCGCGCTGTATGAAAAGGGCCTGGATTTCGACTATCGCGCGCTCGAAACCGAACCGCCCTTCACCCATTATGACGAATTGCGGGCGCATTGGCCGGTCGGACAGTTCCCGCTGATCGTTCACGACGGGCGCCCGCTGTTTGAATCGAGCATCATCATCGAATATCTGGATCAGATGGGCGCCGAACCGCGCTTGATCCCCGCCGACCCCCGGACGGCATTGGAGGTCCGGTTTCTCGACCGGATATTCGACAATCATTTTCAGGCCCGTTTTCAGGCGGTCGTCGCCGAATATCTGCCCTTCATCACCGAAACGCCCGACCCTGCCCGCGTCGAACGCGCGCGCGACCTGCTCGAAAAGGCCTATGGCTGGCTCGACGCGCGGTTGCCCGACGATGGCTGGGCGGTGGCGCCGGACTTTACGCTGGCCGACTGCGCGGCGGCGCCGGCGCTTTTCTATGCCGACTGGGTCCATCCGATCGACCCGCGCCATGCGCGCGTGCGCGCCTATCGCGCGCGGTTGCTCGCCCGGCCGAGCGTGTCGCGCTGCATCGAAGGCGCCCGCCCCTATCGCGGCTTTTTTCCGTTCGATGTGTCGGGCCGCGACTGAGACAATGGGCGTCCCGGAACGGGGTTAACGCCGCGCTGACGTTGCCGCTTTGCCATTTGGTCATCGCGCCCGCGCGAAGGCGGACGCATGGCTTCGCCGACCGCCCTTTTGCGCACGCTCATCGCCGCCGCCTTCGCGACGGTGCTGGCGTTCGCCCCGGTGCAGGCGCAGCAGGTGACGACGATCACCACCACAACCGTCACCTGGACCTATGAGGATGCTGGCGGCGCCGACGAATATTTTGGCGACGAATATTTTGTCGACGGTGCCGCACTGCTCGATGACGCGGCGCTTGCCGACGACGCCGATTTCGCCGCCACCCGCCGCTATGCGCCGGCCGCCACGCTCGCGACGCTGGGGCAGGCGAAGGCGCGTTTTGGTCCTTTTTCGGTGATCGACGCCAGCACCGTCCGCATGGCGGGCGACGTCACCGCAGCGACGCCGCGCCAGTTCGCGGCGATGCTCGCCGCCTTTCCGGGGCTGAAGCGGCTCGAAATGATCGACTGCCCCGGCAGCCTCGACGAAGAAGCGAACCTGATCCTCGCGCGCGCGATCCGCCGGGCGGGGATGGAGACCGTGGTTCCGGCGGGCGGCTCGATCCGTTCGGGGGCGGTCGAGCTGTGGCTCGCCGGGGTCGCCCGCCGCGCCGCGCCCGACGCCGAGTTCGGCGTTCACAGCTGGGCCGACGAATATGGCCGCGAGGCCAGCGACTATCCGGCGAACGATCCGGTCCACGCCGAATATCTGGGCTATTACCGCGAAATGGGCCTCGACGACGGCCGGGCGCGAGCATTTTACGCGCTGACCAACGCGACCCCGTTCGACGACGTCCGCTATCTGACCCGCGACGACATGGCACGCTTCGTCACGCTGGACTGACGCCGCGTCGCGCCGCGGGCTGCTTTATCCTTGTAACACGCCGCCGCCTCCCCCACATCGCGCCCATGGCGAAGCGGAGCCTCTACCAGCGATTGCGATCGACCGCGCAGGTCCGGCTGGCGCTGTTCATCCTCGGCGTCCTGATGATGGCGATTGCGCCGGTCGTCGGCATCCTGCCCGGCCCCGGCTTCATCATCCTGTTCCCGCTTGGCCTGATGCTGTGTTTGCAGAACAGCGCGTGGGCAAAGCGCATCTATGTGCGGTTCAAATGGCGCCACCCGCGCTACGCCGCCTGGACCGACCGCGTGATGCGGCGCGCGAGCGCGGCGCGAAAGCGCGAACGCGAGACTTCGACGACCGCGGCGATTGCGGCGGCGGCCGCCGCCGCAGAGGAGTATCCGCCAGAAAGCTGGCCCAATGACAATTGACTTTGCGCCGACTCTCGCTTATCCGCGCCTCCATCAGTGGCCGCCCACGTTTGGCGGCCCTTTTCTGTTAGAGCTTTTGACGAGAATTAGGGACAACCGCGATGAAGCGTACCTTTCAACCGAGCAACCTCGTTCGCGCCCGTCGCCACGGTTTCCGCGCCCGCAAGGCGACGGTTGGCGGCCGCAAGATTCTCGCCAACCGCCGCGCCCAGGGCCGCAAGAAGCTGTCGGCCTGATCGCTGACGCTTCTGCGCCAGTGAAACTGGTGCGAACGCTTTCAAAACGCAGCGAATTTCTGGCCGCCAACCGCGGCCTTCGCTTTCCCATGCCCGGCTTTGTCCTGCTCGTCCGCCCGCGCGGCGATGACGAGGACGCGCTGGGCATTGGCTATACCGTCAGCAAGAAGGTCGGCAACGCCGTCACCCGCAACCGGATGAAGCGGCGCTTTC
>NZ_MIAM01000014.1:0-69379 GCF_001830555.1 Sphingopyxis sp. RIFCSPHIGHO2_12_FULL_65_19
ATTCGGTAATCCTGCGAGAGCATCGTTATTTTTTCGGATTCTTGCGGGTTGCGTTCGGTTTAGCAACCGGTTTCACGCCGCTCTTTGCCGCAGGTTTCGCTGCCGCTTTCGGTTTCGCTTTCGGCTTGGCGGCAGGTTTCGGCGTTGCCGTAACGGCTTTTGCTTTGTCGGGCTTCGGCACCGCCGCCATCAGGTCGGCGAAACTTTCCTCGATACAGGTCCGGAAAAAGGCGATGTCGGGCATCACGGCGCGCTCGGATATGAGCGAAAAGGCGATGCGGCCGTTGTAGCTGGGGGTCGCGACGAACAGCCCCATATTGTTCGCAAGCGGCGCCATGCCATGCTGCTGCACCAGTTGCGCGCCCGCGAGGTACAGCGGCACCTGCGCGCCCGGCACGTTCGAGATGAACAAATTGGTCCCGCGCACCGCGAACCGCTCGCTGGTGACGAGCCGCGCGACCGCCGCCATCGTCGCGCCGGGAATATGCTGCGACAGGTCGGTCATGATCCGCGCGCTGACGCCGGCCTTCGCTTCCTTCGCTTCGACGGTATAATCGCGGATCGCGGCGAGCCGTTCGAGCGGACCCGCGATGTCGGTGCGGATCGGCACGCTCATCGCCGACACCTGATTGCCCGGCGTCGACGCCTTCCCCCCCTTGCCGCGCAGATTGACCGGCGCGACCGCGACCAGGCTTTCCTTCGGCAATTCCTTATGCTTGGCGAGATATTTGCGCAGCGCGCCGCCGACGGTGGTCAGCACGACATCGTTGACCGTCGCGCCCGGCACCTTCTTGCGGATTTCGGCGACATCGGTCAGTGCGACCGTGGTCGCGTCGAACATCTTGTGCGGGCCGACCGGCACGTTGAAGCGCGTTTCGGGGACGCCCGCGGTCATGCCGCCCTCGGCAATCGACCGGCGCGCCGACGAGATGATCGCGGGCGACATCTTCATCAGCGCATTCATGAATTTCACCGGCGACTGCATCGACGCCGACCAGGCGCGCGACAGCGTCTCGGCGCTCGACGGGGCGGTGCCGAGGTCCTCCACCGGGGGCGGTTCGGCAATCGCAGGGGTGCCCTTGGCGTCGATGTCGCTCATCGCGATAAAGGCGTGGGCGCCCGAAGCCCCGTCGACCGCGGCGTGATGGACGCGGTGGAGCATCGCGAAACTGCCCTTGGGGATGCCCGGGATGCGGTCGAGCCCTTCGATGATATAAATGTCCCAAAGCGGGCGGTTCATGTCCATCGGCTTGGAAAAATGGCGCGCGACGGCGATGCAGAATTGCCGCCAGTCGCCGGGTTCGGGCAGGCGCGCGTGGCTCATATGCGCTTCGATATCGAAATGTTCGTCCTCGACCCAATAGGGATGGTCCATGTCGAAGGGCAGCCGGTGGAGGCGGCGCTTGAACAGCGGCGAGGTGTGGACGCGACTTTCGACGTGGCGAATGATGTCCTTGAATCGCACGAAGCCGCCCGGCGCGGTCGAGGGGTCGTAGATATAGACCCCCATGATGTGCGTCAGGTTGTTCGCGGTCTGGGTGTAGAGGAACTGGGCGTCCTGTGCGCTGAGCTGTTTGAGCATATTAGGTTCCTTTACAGACATCGTCATGGCGAGGAGCCGAAGGCGACGCGGCAATCTCCAGCTTTCGAGGTTGCGCGACTCCGATGGCTGGAGATTGCTTCGCTTCGCTCGCGATGACGAAACGGGGGTAAGTCACGTCCGCTCCCCCGCCTCCACCAAACGATCCGCCAGCGCCACCGTCGACAGCCGCATCGTTTCCATCACAGTCGCCAGCCCGCGCAGTTCCATCAGCAGCGCGCGGCGCGCGGCGAGGATGTCGGGGGTCGCGTCGTCGGCAAGGCCCATGTGGCGCATCAACGACAGGCCGTTGGCGAACAGCAATTTGCCGATCGCCGCCTCGCTGCTGATCCGGCGGAGCAGATAGGCCTGCTTGCCTTCGGTCAGCGCGGCGCCCTCCAGCGCCTTGTCATCGACCGCTTCGCCCGGCTTTGCGCGCGCGAGCAGGTCGGCGACGACCGAATAGGCTTCCGCAAAGGGCAGCAGGATCGCGTGGCCGACAACCGGCTGGCAGCGGCGCAGCATCTGCGCGATGCCGCGGTCGCCGCTTGCCAATCGGCGATCCCAGACGGGGTCGATGCGCGCCAGTTCAGCCTCGATCGCTGCCAGATGCTCGCCCCGCGGCGGGTAGAAAAATTCAAATTTGAACAGGTCGCGGAGGCGATCGATCTTGCCCCAGAAAGCGGCCGTCGCATCGCCGCTGTCGGCGTCGCGCAGATCGAACAGCGCAAGCTCGATCATCGCGCGATCGAGGAAATGATGCGCGATGATGTTGCGATAATAGCTCGCCATCGGATGTTTGTCGGGGTCGATCGAATAGATGGTCTCGCTGCCCGCTTCAAAACGCGTCAGCAGCCCGCTCGCGACGAGCGTGTCGACGGTCGCCGACAGCGCGGCATCGTCGCCGCTGTCCACTTCCTTGCTGAGCCGGATGCCCCGCGCCCTGGCCCAGTCGGTCACCGCGCCGATCGCGCCGAGCAATTCGGCCGAAGTCGCGCCGCGCGGCGCCATGCCGAGCAGGATCAGGCACATCACCGAGGTGACCGTCAGCGGCGTGACGCGGTTCGCCTCCACCGCGACCGCGAAGGCGATCTTTTCGAGCGCGCGCTTGTCGTCGGGACCGGGTGCCTCGTCGATCACGACCGGATTGCCGATGTCGAGCCGAATACGCCCCGAGGGCTCCTTCAGGCTTTTCATATAGCCGATGAACCACGACAGGCTTTCGGGCTTCTTGTTGCGGCCGGTCTGTTCGGCGGCATATTCCTCGACGTCGCGGATCAGGTCGAAACTGGTGACGAAGGGGACGAAATGCACATCCTTCGTGCCGGTCGCATGGGCGGCGTCGAGGACATATTTCATCAGCCCATATTTGGGCGGCATCAGCTTGCCGAGGCGCGAGCGCGTGCCCTCGAACGCCCAGCTCAAAGGAAAGCGTTTGGCAAGCAGCCAGGCGATATAGTGGCGCAGCACCAGCTTATAGACCGGCTGGTCCTGAAAGCTGCGGCGGATGAAGATCATTCCCGAACGGCGGAAAAATTCGCCCATCACGGCAAAGTCGAGGTTCGCCCCGCCGAAGCTGTGCAGCATCAGCATGTCATTTTCATAGGTCAGGCGGCTGGGCGTTGCGCCGTCGATATAGGTTTTGTGCGAAAAAAGGATCGCGGTCGGATGCTCGCGCAGGATATTGCGCAACTTGGCGAGTTCGGCCGCGTCGACCTCCATCGCGGGCGCATAGCCACCGAACATCATGCGGTCGAGCCGGGCGCGCAGGTCGAGGAACAACGCCGAAGGCCGCGCGATGACTTCCTTCATCAACGGGCGCGCCTCGCGGAAAAGTTCCGCGACCGGGCGGCCGGTCTTTTCGGACAGTTCGGCCAGCGCGGCGCGGAATTTGGGGCTGGTGCGCAGGCCATCGGCGACGAAGCGCGGCACCTTGTAGCGCGTGCCCCGAACGCCGCGTTCGGCGACGTCGAGCGCCAGCCCCGCTTGTCGCGCCACGAAGCCCGCGAATTCGGCGCTGTCGGTCCCCTCGCCGTCGCCGCCGCCGGTCTGGCGGCAGAAACGCATCCGCAGCGCGTCGAGCGTTGCCGCCTCCCCCACCAATATTTGCGCGCGGCGGCGGTCGCGAAGCAGGATCAGCCGCGCGCGGAGCGGCCCGGGGTGGCGCGGATCGCCGAAGATGATGTGGCGGAATTTGAGCGCGCGATCGCGATCGAAGCCCGGGATTCGCCACGCGACGCGCAGCGGCACCACCTGCCGCGACGGCTGCCCGTCGAGCCGCGCGCGGAGCGTTTCGAGCGGCAGGGCGTGGTCGTCGTCGGCGATCGCAAGGCTGGCCCATTGCGGCTCGGTCTCGCCCGCGGTGGCATGGACCCAGTCGAGCAGGAGCCGTCGCTCGACGCCGTTGCGCGCGTCGATGATATAGAGCCGGTCGGCCGCGTCCTCCGTCACGATCGGGGTGCGGGCGGTTCCGTCGGCCACCGCTTAGTTACTCTCCGCCATATGTCCGCTCGTGTCGAGCGAAGTCGAGACACCCCGATGGCTAGCGCCATGCCGATGGGCATCTCGACTTCGCTCGATGCGAACGGGGATTATATGTCGGGTGACAATCGTCATTTGCTCGACGGCTTTTTGGCGGGCGCCTTTTTCTTCGCGGCGGGCTTCTTCGCCGCCGCCTTCTTGGGCTTCGGCTTTTCGGCCTTGTCCTGGGGCGCGGCGGCATCGGGCGCAGGCTCCTTCGCCACCGATTCCGCCACGCTCTCCTCCGGCTGTCCCAGCGTGCGCAGGAACATGTTGCGGACGTCGCGGACGTGGTTGCCCACCGTCCGCGGTGTCCACCCCGATGTGTCGACCGGCGGCAGCACGGTGACGCGCACCGTCGCGGGGCGCATCACAAATTCGTTTTTCGGTGCGACGTCGGTGGCGTTGTGGATGACGATCGGGACGATCGGGACGCCCGCCTGCATCGCGAGGTGGAACGCGCCCTTTTTGAACGGCTCCAGCTTCGGCGTCAGGCTGCGCGTGCCTTCGGGCGAAATGCAGATCGACTTGCCCTCTTCCCGGATCGCATCGACCAGCGGTTCCATCGCCTTGATCGCGCTCTTGCCGTCGGCGCGGTCGACGAACACGGTGCCGCCCCATTCCATCAGCTTGCCGAGGATGGGGATGTCCTTGATCTCCTTCTTCCCCACGCCGCCCATGTCGCGGCGGATGAGCTTGGCGAGGATCATCACATCGGCCTTGCTCTGGTGGTTGAAGATGAAGACGCAGGGGCGCGACGACCAAAGGTGCCGTTCGCCCTCGACCTCCAGCTCGACGCCGGTGATCGCGGTCGCGAAATCGCCGAACAGCCCCATCGAGAAATTGACCGCCTCGCGCTGCGAGCGGGTCAGTGCCCAGATCGGCAGGCCCGCGGCAAAGGCGCCGACGAGCGAGCCGGTGGCGTAAATGGTGCGGGTGTAATCGACCCATGACGGCGTGCCGCGGCTGGCGAAACGCTGGACCGGCCAGTTCCGCTCGTCGGCGATACCCTTGAGCTTCATGTTCGGGTTGAGCGGGCGCGGCTTGCCGACGCGTTCGAGCAGTTCGATGTCGTCGTCGCTGTCGGAATAGAAAAAGCTCTGATCCAGATCGAGGCCATATTCGGCGGCGAGTTCCTCGGCGGCGAGCACCTTGCCTTCGCCGAAGCAGAGCGGCCGGATGATCTCGCCGGTAAACACCCCATCCTCAATCTCATAGGCCGAGCATTTGATATCGGTGATGCCCAGGTCGCGCGCGGTCGGTTCGATCTGGTAAATCGTCGCCGACGAGATGATCGCGACGCGGTGGCCCTTGGCCTGATGCGCCTCGATGATCGCGCGCGTTTCGGGGTAAATCTTGCGCGCGATATGCTTTTTGTAGAGTTCTTCGCCAAATTCGATGAAGCTTTGTTCGTCGACGCCCTTCATGAATTTGGCGGCGCCCGACATCAGCCCCGAAAACCCGATCGTGCCAAGGCTGTGCTGCGCGATGACCTGCGCGGTTTCGGCGATTTCCTCCACCGACATTTCGCGCCGCTGGAATTTCTCGCGCAGCATGGCGGTGGCGGAATAGCCCGAGATGATCGTGCCGTCGAAGTCGAACAAGGCAGCGATATGCGATCCGGGTTCGGACGCGAGGACTTCTTCCAGATGCGGCTGCGGTCTCGGCACGCCTGTCTCCCCACCAACGGCTATATTGCCGTTTTACCTAGGCACAGTGGCAGTAAAGATGGCGTTTATCAATGGCGGCGGATCACAGCTTTTTGCCGTGAAAAATGCGGTATGCACCCGCGAAGGCGGGAGCCCATCTTCGGCCGGCGCTATTTTGAGCCGGCAGGAGATGGGTCCCCGCCTTCGCGGGGACACACGGCCCTTATGATCCGGGTTTGTGATCAGGGTTTGAGCGCTGCCGCTTCTCTCGCCAACCCCTCGATCCGCGCCGGATCGACCGGCCCCGACGGGACGACCCAGCTGCCCCCGACGCACAGCACCGGACCCAGGGCGAGCCATTCGGGTGCGGTTGCCAGGCTGATCCCGCCGGTGGGGCAGAAATTGACCCCGCCGAACGGCCCCGCCAGCGCCTTCAGCGCCGGGATGCCGCCACTAGTCGCGGCTGGAAAAAATTTGAAGCTGTCGAGCCCGAGGTCGAGCCCCGCCATGATGTTCGACGCATTGGCGACACCCGGCAGGAAGGGAATCCCGGCGGTCACCGCCGCCTGCCCCAGATCATCGGTCAGGCCAGGCGACACGATGAATTCGGAGCCCGCGTCGAGCGCATCGTGAAGCATCCGCGGGTTGAGCACGGTGCCCGCACCGACGACTGCACCGGGCACCGCCTTCATTGCCTTGATCGCGTCGAGCGCGGCAGGCGTGCGCATCGTCACTTCGAGCACCTTGAGCCCGCCCGCGACGAGCGCCTCGGCCATCGGCACCGCATCCTCGACGCGGTCGATGACGATCACCGGGATGACGGGCGCCAAACGCATGATCTGTTCGATACCGCTGTCGGACATTCTATCTCTCTTTCATCGTCATCCCAGCGAAGGCCGGGATCTTATTGTTGCGTCTTAAACTACCGACAAATTAAATGACGGCCTCCATCGCCGCCAATACCGCCGATCCGCCCTTTTCGGCCTCGTCGGCGTGGTGGCGGAACAGGGCGAAGAGTTCGCGCCCGACGCCCAGCGCGGGTGGCGGCGCGGTGGCGGGGGCGCGCGCGGCCCATGTCGCTTCGTCGACGAGCGCGACAACTTCGCCGTTCACCGCGCAGATGCGGACGATGTCGCCGTCCTGCAAAAAGGCGAGCGGGCCGCTGACCCCGTCGATGCCGGGCAAGGCTTCGGGCGAGAGATGGATCACCGCCGGCACCTTGCCGCTCGCCCCCGACATGCGCCCGTCGGTGAGCAGCGCGACGCGGAATCCGCGGTCCTGAAGCACGCCGAGCGCCGGGGTCAGCTTGTGAAGTTCAGGCATGCCGTTGGCGCGCGGTCCCTGAAAGCGAACGACGACGATGACATCGCGTTCGAGTTCGCCCGCCTTGAACGCTACCAGCACCGCATCCTGATTGTCGAAGATCCGGACCGGGGCCTCGATCGTCCAACGATTCTCGGCCACCGCGCTGGTCTTGATGATCGCGCGGCCAAGGTTGCCCGCAAGCAGCCGCATCCCGCCATCGGGCGAGAAGGGCGCGGCGACGGGGCGCAGCATCGTGTCGTCGCGGCTTGTTGCGGGCGCCGCCTGCCACTGGAGTGCGTCGTCGACAAGAACCGGCGCATTGCCATAATCGGCCATCGCGCCGCCGACGGTGAGCACGTCGCCGTGCAGCAGCCCGGCGTCCAGCAGTTCGCGCACGACATAACCGATGCCGCCCGCGGCATGGAAATTGTTCACATCGCCCGCACCGTTCGGATAGACGCGCGCAAGCAAAGGCACTGCATGGCTCAGCTCATCGAAATCCTGCCAGTCGATGATGATCCCCGCGGCGCGCGCGATCGCGGGCAGATGGATCGCATGGTTGGTCGAACCTCCCGTCGCGAGCAGCCCGATCACGGCATTCACGATCGCCTTTTCGTCGACGCAGCGTGCCAGCGGACGGTAATCGTCGCCGTCCCAGCCGATCTCCGCAATCCGATGCGTCGCGGCGCGCGTCAGTTCCTGCCGCAATTTGGTGCCGGGATTGGTAAAGGCGCTGCCGGGGATGTGCAGCCCCATCAACTCCATCATCATCTGGTTCGAGTTCGCGGTGCCATAGAAGGTGCAGGTGCCCGCGCCGTGATAGCTGGCCGCTTCGGCTTCCAGCAATTCGTCGCGGCTTGCCTTGCCTTCGGCATAGAGCTGGCGGACGCGCTGTTTTTCCTTGTTCGCGAGGCCCGAAGGCATCGGCCCGGCGGGGACCAGGATTTGCGGCAGATGGCCGAAGCGGAGCGCGCCGATCAACAGGCCGGGGACGATCTTGTCACAAATGCCGAGCAGCAGCGCGCCCTCGAACATCGCATGGCTGAGGGCGATGACCGTGCCCTGCGCGATATTGTCGCGGCTGAACAGCGACAGGTCCATGCCCGCCTGCCCCTGCGTCACACCGTCGCACATCGCCGGAACGCCGCCCGCGACCTGCGCAGTGGCGCCGACTTCGCGCGCGAAGAGTTTGATCTGCTCGGGATAGCGGCCATAGGGCTGATGCGCCGAGAGCATGTCGTTGTAGCTGGTGACGATGCCGATATTCATCGCGCCGCCGGTGCGGATCGCGGGCTTGTCCTCGCCCGACGCGGCGAAACCGTGCGCGAGATTGCCGCACGACAGGCTGCCGCGATTGGTCCCGGCGTCGCGCTGGCGGTCCATCAGGTCGAGGTAAGCCGCGCGGCGCGGCGCGCTGCGAGCGATGATGCGGTCGGTGACCGCGGCGATGGTGGGGTGGAGCTTGGTCATATTTTCCTCGTCACCCCGGCGAAGGCCGGGGTCTCAACGGCGCGACAGGATGCGAGGTCGAGATCCCGGCCTTCGCCGGGATGACGATCAAAAATGCTAATCATGCCAGCTCGCCCCGTCGCGTTCGATCAGCGCGATCGACGAACTCGGCCCCCAGCTTCCCGCGGTGTAAGTCTGCGGTGCCATGTCGACCGCCGCCCAGGCGTCGCGGATCGAATCGATCCACTGCCACTGCGCCTCGACCTCGTCGCGGCGCACGAACAGCGTCTGGTCGCCCTCGATGAAATCGAGCAGCAGGCGTTCGTAAGCGATGCGCCGCCGTTCGCCCGCAAAGCTGTGCGAGAGCGAGACGTCCATCGTCACTTCTTTGAGCTTCACCCCCTCGCGGTCGAGCCCCGGCTGCTTTGCCATCACCTTGACCCGGATATTCTCTTCCGGCTGCAAATTGATGATCATGCTGTTGGCATCGAGCTTGCCCGCACCGACGCGCGCGAAGATATTGTGCGGCACCGGCTTGAACTGGATCAGCACCTCCGACTTGCGTTCGGGCATCCTTTTGCCCGTGCGCAGGTAAAAGGGCACGCCCTTCCACCGCCAATTGTCGATATAAGCCTTGAGCGCGACGAAGGTTTCGGTGTTCGACGGATTGCCAAGCTCGTCGGCATAACCCGCGACCGCGCCGCCGTTCACCGCGCCGCTGCTATATTGCCCCTTGACGCTGTGCGCCTTCACATCGTCGGCGCTCATCTTGCGCAGGCTGCGCAAAAGCTTGACCTTTTCATCGCGCACCGCGGTCGACGACACGCTTGCGGGCGGCTCCATCGCGATGATCGCGAGCAATTGCAGCATATGGTTCTGGACCATATCCTTCAGGGCGCCGACGCCGTCATAATAGGACACGCGGCCTTCGAGCCCGACGGTTTCGGCGACGGTGATCTGGACATGGTCGATCGCCTGGGCATTCCACAGCGGCTCGAACAGCATGTTCGCAAAGCGTAGCGCGAGCAGGTTCTGGACCGTTTCCTTGCCCAGATAATGGTCGATGCGGAACACGCGGTCTTCGGCAAAAGCGTCGCCCACCTCGGCATTCACCTCGCGCGACGAGGCCAGGTCGTGGCCGATCGGCTTTTCCATCGCGATGCGGCATTCGGCGCAAGCAATGCCCGCGGCTTTCAGCCCCTGTGCGATCGGGCCGAACATCGACGGCGGGGTCGACAGATACACGCCGATGGGGTGCGCCATGCGGTCGCCGAGCAAGGCCGCAAGTTCGTCGTAGCCAGTGCCGGCCCCGGCATCGATCGCGCAATAATCGATGCGGGCAAGGAAGCTTTCGACGCCGGCATCCTCGATGCGGTCGGCGGGCAGATGTTCGACCAGCGCCTCGCGAACCTGCGCCCGAAACGCCGCGCGGTCCATCCTGGACCGGCCCGAACCGACGATCGTCAGCGCATCGGCGAGCAACCCGTCGAGATGCAGATTGTAGAGCGAGGGAAAGAGCATGCGCTGCGCCAGGTCGCCCGTCGCGCCGAACAGCACCAGTGTTTCGACTTTCACGCTCACATTCGTCCCCTTGGATAACGCATCAGAATTGGAGGATGCGCCACGGGAATGCAACGCGCATACGTAGGCCGCAGTTGATGTCGCCCCTTGGCAAAACCGACAACGCTGCCATAGGAATGCCATGATGCCCGGCACCCCTCCCCCCTATGACGTCATCATTGTCGGCGGCGGCGTCAATGGCGCGGGCGCCGCGCGCGACGCCGCCGGGCGCGGCGCCCGCGTGCTGTTGATCGAGGCAGGCGACCTTGCGCAAGGCACCTCGTCGAAATCGACCAAGCTGATCCATGGCGGGCTGCGCTATCTGGAACATTATGAATTCGGCCTGGTGCGCGAGGCGCTGAAGGAGCGCGAGATATTGTGGGGCATTGCGCCGCATATCATCCGGCCGTTGCGCTTTGTGCTGCCGCACCGGCCGGGGCTGCGCCCGCGCTGGCTGCTGCGACTCGGCCTGTTCCTTTACGATCATATCGGCGGGCGCAAGAAACTGCCCGCGACGCGTTCGATCGATCTGTCCCGCCACGTCGCGGGCGGACCGCTCCAACCGCAATATCGGCACGGATTCGAATATTCGGACGGCTGGGTCGACGACGCGCGGCTGGTCGTGCTCAACGCGCGCGACGCCGCCGACCATGGCGCCAGGGTGCGCACGCGCACCCGCGCCGAGATGCTGCGCTGCGAGGATGGTTTATGGATCGTCGACGCCCGCGACGAACTGGGACATCAATATCGCTTCACCGGCCGCAGCATCGTCAACGCGGCGGGACCGGCGGTCCTCGACCTTTTGAAGCGCGCCGACGCCGAGCCCGACCACCAGATGCGGCTGGTGCGCGGATCGCATATCGTCGTGCGCAGGATCTTCGAGCATGATTATGCCTATTTCTTCCAATTGCCCGACGGGCGCATCTTCTTTGCGATCCCCTATGAGCGCGACTTCACGCTGATCGGGACAACCGATCAGGACCATGACGGGCCGGCAAGCGAAGCGAAGGCGAGCGACGAAGAGATCGCCTATCTTTGCGAAGGCGCGAGCCTGTATTTCCGTGCGCCCATCACCCCCGCCGACGTCGTGTGGACCTATTCGGGGGTTCGGCCGCTGATCGAGGACGGGTCGGGGCGCCCGGAGGCCGCGACGCGCGGATACCGGATCGACCTCGACATGGCCGAAGGCGCGCCGCTGCTCACCATCTATGGCGGAAAGATTACCAGCTATCGCCATGTTGCCGAGGCCGCGGTCGACGCGCTGGCGGGGCACATCCCTGCGCTGACCGGAAAGGACTGGACCGCGAAGGCGCCGCTGCCCGGCGGCAATTTCGCCACCGATGGCGCCGCGGCGCTCAAGGCCGAATATAAACTGGCCTTCCCCTTTCTAACTGCCGCGACGGTCGACCGCATCGCACAGGCCTATGGCACCGACGCGCGGCACTGGCTGGCGGACGCCACCGACTGGGCCGCATTGGGCGGCGAGATTGCGCATGGGCTGAGCGTTGCCGAATTGCGTTGGATGGTGACGCACGAATGGGCGCGCACCACCGACGACATCCTTTGGCGGCGCAGCAAGCTGGGGCTGCATTTCACCCCCGACGAAACCGCACGCCTTGCTGGCTATGTCGAACGTTTCGCGGCCGAAGCGCGGCTGGCCGATGCCGCGTTTTTCGGCGACATGCTGAATCACGGATCGGCGGCGAGCGGCTCAGGCGACTAGCGCGATCGCGTCGGCGCCCGCGGGGAAATGCGGCCGTCCCGTCTGGTCGTGCACCGCCTGCCACACCGCCTTGGCGACATCGGCCTCGGTCGTGAACAGCGCGGGCTCGGCCATCGCGGCGAGGATCGGTGCGGCATAGCTGCCATAAGGTTCGGGCAGGACGTCCTCGAGGCGGATATCGGTGTTCTGCGCGAAGGCGGTCGTCGGGCCATAGCCGGGCTCGACCAGCTTCACCACGATGCCGAGCGGCGCGAGTTCGTGCGCGAGGCTGCCCGTGAAGCCCTGGATCGCGGTCTTGCTGCCCGTATAGGCGGCGGCGAGCGGGAAAGAGGCGAGCGTCGCCGACGAGGTGATGTTGACGATCGTGCCCGAGCCGCGTGCCCGCATTTGTGGGATCACCGCCTGTGTCATCGCGATCGTGCCGAGGGTGTTGGTGGCATAGACGTCGCGGATTTTCGGCATAGGCGAATGTTCGAGCGCGCCGAACAGGCCGACGCCGGCGTTGTTGACGAGCACGTCGATCGGCCCCGCCAGTTCGAGCGCGAGCGCGATGCTCTCGGCGTCGGTGACGTCGAGGGCGATGACGCGCAGGCGATCAGACGCGGGAAAGAGGTCGCGGCGCGGGCTCCGCATCGTGGCGATGACGTTCCAGCCTTTGGCGTGGAAATGGCATGCGATTTCGCGGCCATATCCCGACGAGCAGCCAGTGATGAGGATCGTTTTCATGGAGGCTTTCCTTTTGAAGCTGGTGGAAAGCATCTAGCCAAGCGCAATCGGACTATCTATAATTTCAAATCCATATTTAGTTATTGATAGTCCAGATATGTCTGATCCTTTGTCCGACCTTATCGCGCTTCTCCGCCCCCGCACCGTTTTTTCAAAAGGGATCAGCGGCGCCGGGAACTGGTCGGTGCGTTATGGCGATTTCGGCCATCCGGGCTTTTGCACGGTGATCGAGGGGCGGTGCCGGCTCGCAGTCGATGGTGCGGAGGCGGTGACGCTCGATGCGGGGGATTTCGTCTTCCTTCCCGCGACGCCGGGCTTCACCATGTCGGGGTTCGAGCCCGCCGATCCGGTGTTTATCGACCCGCACGCCGCAGCCGGGATTGCCCAGAACATACGTCATGGCCGGCAGGAAGGCGACGCCGATGTGCGGATGCTGGGCGGCTATTTTGTCTTCGATTCGCCCGACGCGGACCTGCTCGTGTCGCAGCTTCCCGCGCTGATCCATTTGCGCGGCGCCGAAAGGCTGACGACGCTTGTCCAACTGGTGCGCGAAGAAGCGGGCGCGGAGCGGCCGGGATGCGACCTGATCCTCTCCCGGCTCGTCGAGGTGCTGATCGTCGAAGCGTTACGATCGGTCGAGGGGAACGATGCGCCGCCGGGATTGCTGCGGGCCTTAAGCGATCCGCGGCTCGCGGCGGCGATCCGGCATATCCACGAGGAGCCCGCGCATCCGTGGACCGTGGCCGAACTGGCGAAAGAGGCCGCGCTGTCGCGTTCGGCATTCTTCGACCGCTTCGCGCGCACCGTCGGGGTGTCCCCGATGGAATATCTGCAAGGATGGCGGATGAGCCTCGCCAAGGATTTGCTTCGTCGCAATGCAGGCGGGCTGGCCGAGATCGCCGAACGCGTCGGCTATGGATCGGCGAGCGCGTTCAGCACCGCCTTTACGCGTCATGTCGGAATGCCGCCGAAACGTTATGCGATGGCGGCCTAATCGACGCCCAATTGTCCGGCGAGCTTGGCGCGCCTCACTTTCCAGGTTCCGGCGAGTATCGGCACGTCGCGCAATGCGCTGAGGTCCGCGAGGCGATCCTTCGCCTCCCCGCCGATCAGCAAGGCGAACAGCGATGCCAGCGGCCATTCGGGATAGGGCCGCTCGACCAGACTCAGGGCATCGCCCGCTTTCACCAGACCCGGTTCGAGCACGCGGTAATACCAGCCCGTCCGGCGCGTCTTCACCACCTGTGCCATCACGCCCTTCGCCCCGAAACGATGATCGAGTTTCCAGCACGGCTGGCGCGCCTGCGTGACCTCGACCAGCGCGCTGCCGAGGCGAAAGCGGTCGCCGAGGAAAACGCTGTTTTCGTCGAGGCCGGTGGTCGAGATATTCTCCCCGAACGCACCGGGCGCATCGAGCAGGGGCGCGTCGCGCAGAAACCCGCGCCACCAGTCATAATGGTCGGCGGGATAATGGTGGATCGCCTTGTCGATGCCGCCATGCACGGTCCGGTCGGCCTGTTCGTCGCCGGCCAGGCCCATCGCGCCGACCGCGACCGCGTGCGCCACCGGCAGCTTGCCGATGGCGCTCGGTTCGTCGTCGCCGCGGAAGGGACGGACCTTGCCTAGGAGGACGGCTAGAATCTCGGCGTTCATGGCGATGATTGCATAGGCCCCACCGCCGAAATGGCAATCGTCAGGCTTGCGCCAGCACCACAGGTTTCCGTGCCCGCGCTGCCAGCACGATCACAAGACCCGCAACCGCCATCACGGCGCCCGCAATCGATACTGCCGGAAAGCCGAGGCCGAGGCCGATCACACCGCCGCCGACCGCGGCGCCAATCGCATTGCCAAGGTTGAACGCGCCGATATTGACCGCCGAGGCAAGGTTGGGCGCATCCGACGCAGCCTCCATCACGCGCATCTGGAGCGGCGGGACGATGGCGAAGGTCGCGACGCCCCACAGGAAGATCGTGACCGCCGCCGCGACGGGCGAGTACATGGTGACCGCAAACAACAGGAGCATCGCCGCCAGCCCGGTGAGCGAGACGATCAGCGTGCGGTCGATCGAGCGATCGGCGAACACCCCGCCGAGCCAGTTGCCGGCAGTGAGGCCGAGTCCATAGATCACCAGCATCGCGGTTATGAACAAGGTCCCTGCCCCTGTCGCTTCGGTCAGGATCGGCGCGATATAGGTGAAGACGGTGAACATCGCCGCCGAACCGATCGCGGTCAGCGCGAGCGCGACGAGCACTTCGCGGCGCTTCAGCACGCCCAGTTCGGCGAGCATGTTGCCGCCCTCGGCACGCGGGAGGTCGGGCAGCGCGAAGCGCAGCGCGGCCATCGTAAAGAGGCCCCAGACCGCGATGATGCCGAAGGCGGTGCGCCAGCCGAACGTCTCGCCGACCCAGGGCGCGAGCGGCACCCCGATCACATTGGCGAGCGTCAGCCCCATGAACATCGCGGCGACCGCGCTGGCGCGCTTTTCGGGCGCGACGAGGCTCGCCGCCACGACCGAGCCGACGCCGAAAAAGGCACCATGGTTGAGCGAGGTGATGACGCGCGCGATCATCAGCGTCGTATAATCGCCTGCAATCGCCGAGAGGAAATTGCCGAGCGTGAAGATCGCCATCAGGCCGATCAGCAAGGTGCGGCGGTTCAGCCGCGCGGTGGTCAGCGTCATCAGCGGCGCGCCGAGCATCACCCCGAGCGCATAGGCCGACACCAGCAGCCCGGCGGCGGGGATCGACACCCCCAGCCCGTCGGCCATGTCGGGGAGCAACCCCATGGGTGCAAATTCGGTGATGCCGATGCCGAAGGCGCCGATAGAGAGCGCCACGAGGGGAAAGTTGATTTTCATGTCGGTTCTTCCGATCAGACGAGCGGCGGGTTCAGCCGGGCAAAGCCCGCCTGCTGCCGGTATGGCGTGTGCGGATAGGGCGGCAGCACGTCGCTCGCGGCGTCGAGCGCCGCCACTTGCTCCGCAGTGAGCGCCCAGCCGACGGCGCCGAGATTCTGCCTGAGCTGCTCTTCATTGCGCGCGCCGATGATCACCGACGACACGGTCGGGCGCCGAAGCAGCCAGTTGATCGCGACCTGCGGCACCGTCTTGCCGGTTTCGGCGGCGACAAGGTCCAGCGCGTCGATCACGCGGTAGAGCAGCTCGTCGGCCACCGGCGGCGCAAATTGTTCGGTTTCGTGAAGGCGGCTGCCCGCGGGAACGGGTCGGTCGCGGCCGATCTTGCCGGTCAGGCGACCCCAGCCGAGCGGGCTCCACACCAGCGCCCCGACCCCCTGATCGGCGGCAAGCGGCATCAAATCGGCTTCATAGGCGCGGCCGATCAGCGAATAATAGACCTGGTGCGCGACAAGGCGCGGTTTGCCGAGCCGGTCGGCGGCAGCCTGCGCCTTCATCAGCTGCCAGCCGGGATAGTTGGAGACCCCGGCGTAGCGCAGCTTGCCCGCGGCGATCAGGGTGGCGAGCGTGTCCATCACTTCGTCGACCGGGGTCGACGCGTCGAAGGCGTGAAGCTGGAGCAGGTCGATATGGTCGGTGCCAAGGCGGCGGAGCGCGGCATCGACCGCGCCGATCAACCGACTGCGCGAGGCGCCCCAGTCCCGCGGACCGTCGCCCATCGGCAGGCCGGTCTTGGTCGAAATGAGCACCGCGTCGCGCCGCCCCTTGATGGCTTCGCCCAGGATCGTTTCGGACGCGCCGTCCGAATAGACATCGGCGGTGTCGAACAGCGTGACCCCGGCATCGAGGCTGATGTCGATCAGGCGCCGCGCCTCGGCGGCGTCGCTCGTGCCCCACGCGCTGAACAGCGGCCCCCGACCGCCGAACGTGCCGGTTCCAAAGCTCAGCGCCGGGACGCGCAGTCCCGATGATCCCAATTGACGATATTCCATGATCCTGCCCTTTCATTTGCGAGTCGGAGCCAGACGACTTCAAACCGGCCCGTCCCTGTTCCCCCGCGAAGGCGGGGGGCCATCTCCAAGGCTTTCGCCTCCCACCGCCGTCGGCTCGACATGGCAGCGGCAGGTGATGGGCCCCCGCCTTCGCGGGGGAACGGGTTTGGGAATAGCAAAGGTCATCATGCTCTAGACGCATAGATGGACGCGCAGCTCTGCACACAGTAGCGTCGCAAAAAGCGAAAGATTTTTGAAATGAACGCAAAGATGGACAATGGCGGCGACCGCGCACGGTCGATGGAGGTGTTCGCAGCGACGATTGCCGAGGGCAGCTTTTCGGCGGCCGGGCGCTGCCTGGGCCTGACTCCGTCGGCGGTGAGCCGCACGATCGACCGGATCGAGGCGCGGCTGGGCGTGCGCTTGCTTTTGCGCTCGACGCGCGGCTTGACGATGACCGCCGAGGGTGAGGCCTATCTGCGCGCGGCGCGGCGCATCCTGGCCGACCTTGGCGATGCCGAACAGGCGATCGCCGATCAGGGCGCGCCGCGCGGGCGGCTGCGCGTCAGCGCGGCGCAGGCGCATGGGCGGCTGACCATCGTGCCGCTGATCGGCGAGTTCGTGCGGCTGTATCCGCACATCGTCGTCGACATCAGCCTTGCCGACCGGCTGGTCGACATCGCGGCGGGACAGGCCGATGTCGCGATCCGCTTCGGCCCGCTTGCCGACAGTTCGCTCACCGCGCGCAAGCTTGGCGAAAGCCGCCGCGTGATCGTTGCTTCGCCCGCTTATCTGGCGGCGCACGGCACGCCCAAGATACCCGAGGATCTGCACGGCCATAATTGCCTGAACTTCAATTTCCGCCGCGCCGAGCCGGTATGGCCGTTCCGAGATGGCGAGCGGGACTATGCCCTGTCGGTGCGGGGGAATATCGAGGCGAACAATGGCGAGACGCTGGGCCAGCTTGCCGCCGCCGGGGTCGGCATCGCGCGCGTCGGCGCGTTCAGCATCGCCGACCAGATCGCAGGCGGCGCCCTGGTGCCGATATTGGAGGACTATAATCCCGGCGACATCGAGGCGATCCACGCCGTGTTCGCGGGCGGCGCGAACACCCCGGCGCGGGTGCGGGTGTTCGTCGATTTCCTGGGCGAGCGTTTGGGGCGGGGTGCGTGAGGCGGGAGCTGCCGCTTTGTCTCCCTTCGGCATGGGAAACGACAGCTTTCGACCAGAAACGGACGTAAAGTTCCTCCCCATCGACTTGCGATGGGGAGGTGGCAGCCCGCAGGGCTGACGGAGGGGTAATGGCGCAACGTTGCGGCCCCTCCACCACCGCCTGCGGCGGCGGTCCCCCTCCCCATCGCAAGTCGATGGGGAGGATCGTCAACGCCCGCTCTCCACCCCACACCGGCCGCATGCCATGTGGCCGGGTTGGGACAAGCCGATACAGATCGGCTATCGTGCGGACATGAATGACAAGATGATCCCCCTTCCCGTCCGCCGCCTCGGCCTTGCCGAAGCGGGCGACGCGATGCTGACGCGCAGCATCGCGATCGAGGCGCCGGTGTCGGTCGAGGTCGGCGGCATCGGCTATGCGGTGATGATGGCGACGCCCGCCGACCTTGAGGATTATGCCGTGGGCTTTGCGCTGGGCGAGGGGCTGGTCGAGACCGTCGATCAGATCGGGCGCGTCGATGCGCAACCGATCGAGGGCGGCTGGGCGCTGCGCATCTGGTTGCCGCCCGAGCGCAACGCGATCGCGCTCGAACGCGCGCGCAAGCGCGTGAGCGAGAGCAGCTGCGGGCTATGCGGGATCGAGAATATCGAAGAGGTTTTGCGGCCGTTGCCGCCCGTGACCGCGCGGATCGCGACCGATCGGCGGGCCATTGCGGCGGCGCTCGCGGCGCTGCGCGACCATCAGCCGCTCGCGCGCGCGACCGGGGCGGTCCACGCCGCCGCCTTCTGCTCGCCCGCCGGCGCCATCCTGCTCGCGCGCGAGGATGTCGGGCGGCACAATGCGCTCGACAAGCTGATCGGGGCGCTGGCGCGCGCTGGCACCGATCCGGCGAGCGGCTTTATCCTGTTGTCGGCGCGGTGCAGTTACGAGCTGGTCGAAAAGACGGTGCGTGCGGGATGCCCGATGCTCGTCACCCTATCGGCGCCGACCAGCCTGGCCGCCGCACGCGCGAGCGCGGCGGGACTGGCGCTCGTCGCGCTGGCCCGGACGGACTCGGCGCTGGTCGTCAGCGATCCGCACGGGATGATCGCATGACGACGCTCGGCGCGGTGCTCGCCGGCGGGCGATCGAGCCGTTTCGGGTCGGACAAGGCGCTGGCGATGCTGGCGGGGCAAAGCTTGCTCGACCATGCGGTGGCGGCCCTCGCCCCGCATTGCGATGCCGTGATCATCGTCGGTCGCGGCGACGTCGCCGACTGGCCGCACGCCGACATGGGACCGCTGGGCGGCATCGCGGGGGCGTTGATCCACGCGGCGGCGACGGGTTTCGACCGGGTGCTGACCGCGCCGGTCGATTGCGTGCGGCTGCCGGACGACCTGCGCGCGCTGCTCGAACCCGCGCCCGCCTTTCTCGACACGCAGCCGGTGATCGGGCTGTGGCCCGTCGCGGTGCTGAACGATATCAAGGCGATGCTGGAGGATGCGGGCGACCTTGCCGTCCGCGCTTTTGCGCGGCGGATCGGCGCGCGCGCGGTGGCGAGCGGCTTCGTGCCGCCGAACATCAACAGCCCCGACGACCTGACGCGCCTTGCCGCGTTATGACCCGCCGATGGCGTTCACGGTGAACGCCAAAATGCCCATGTTGAAGACGAACGCCGCCATGCAATGGCCGAGCACGACGCGCCGCATGTGCGGGCCCGATATGGTGACGTCCGACGTCTGGAAGGTCATGCCCAGCGTGAAGGCGAAATAGAGGAAGTCCCAATAATCGGGCTCGCGGACGCCCGGCACCTCGATCCCGGCGAGGTCGCGGCCGCCGACCTGAAGATAATAGAGATGGGCATAGTGAAGCGTGAACACCATGTTCGCGAACAGCCACGCGAGCGCGAGTGTCGCGACGATCAGGATCACGTGGGGACGGCCCAACCGGCCCGGACTGGCGATCAGCGTGCCGACCGCAAACAGGATGACGAGCGACAGCAGCACCGTGATTGCAAGCAGGCCGAGGCGGTTCGCGTCATTGTCCGCCGCGCGGCGGCGCATCCGGTCGGCATCGGCGCGAAACAGCGGGACGAGCGAGGCCAGAAAGACAAGCGCGGCGACATCAAAACCGATGAGGAACGCGGCGCGCGGATCGGCGCTCCATTGCAGCGCCGCGGCGGCCGCGCCGACGAACAGGACAGGGAAGACCAGGAAACGGACCGGCGCGATATGCCTGCCGACGGCCACCCGGAGCGTCAGCCCGCGACCGCGACGACGCGCACGGGAATCGACTTTGCCGCGGGGCAACCGCTGATCCCGTCATGGTGGGCGAGCGGCAACAGCGGGTTGAGTTCGGGGTAATAGCCCGCGACCGAACCGCGCGACATCGGATAGTCGATGATCGTCAAACCATCGACGCGGCGGCGCACGCCATCGTCGCTGATCGTTTCGAGCGCGACCTTTGTCCCTGCCGCCAGCCCGCGGCTGGCGATGTCCTCGGCATTCATGAACAGGATCATGCGGTCGTTATACACGCCGCGATACCGGTCGTTGTAACTATAGATCGTGGTGTTGAACTGGTCGTGCGAGCGCACCGTTGCGAGGCGCAGCATGTCGGTATCGGTGACCGGCGCGTTGACCGCGAGCCCCGGAATCACGAGGAAATTGGCCTTGCCGTTCGGGGTTGCCCAGACGCGGCGGCGCGGCGGGATGTCGAGGTGAAAGCCCATCGGCGCCTTGATGCGGTCCGAAAACCCCGCATAGAGCGCCGGATAGACCTCGGCGATCTTGTCGCGGATCAGGTCGTAATCGTCGATATAGCTGGCCCAATCGACCTTGCTGCCCGGCAAGGTCGCCATCGCCATGCGGCAGACGATTTCGGTTTCGGGCAGCAGGTCCGGGCTGGCGGGTTCGAGCACACCGCGCGACGCGGTGACGTTCGACATCGAATCCTCGATCGTGACGAACTGTTCGCCCGCCGCGGTCTCGATCCGTTCGGATCGTGCGACGACGGGCAGGATCAGCGCGTCGCGCCCATGCACCAGATGCCCGCGGTTGAGCTTGGTCGCGATGCCGACGGTCAGATCGAGTTTGCGCATCGCTTCGTAGGAGCGATCGGTATCCGAAATCGCACGGACGAAATTGCCGCCGAGCCCGATGAAGACCCTGGCGGTGCCCGCCACCATCGCCTCGACCGCTTCGACCGCATGATGGCCGTGCATACGCGGCGGATCGAAGCCGAAAACATCGCGCAGCCGGTCGAGATAGGCCGGGGTCGGTTTCTCGTCGATCCCGACCGTGCGGTCGCCTTGCACGTTGGAATGGCCGCGGATCGGCGAAATGCCCGCGCCGGGCTTGCCGTAATTGCCCTTGAGCAGCAGCAGGTTGGCGATCTGCTGCACCAGCTCCGACCCTCGCTGATGCTGGGTCACGCCCATCCCGTAACAGATGATCGTCGCGTTCGAGCGGATGTAGATTTCGGCGCAGCGCCGGATCTGCGCCTCTTCGATCCCCGCCGCGGCGACCAGGTCGGGCCATGCCTGCGCGTCGATATCGGCCTTCAGCGCCGCGAAGCCCTCCGTATGTTCGGCGATGAAGTCATGGTCGAGCAGCTTTTCGCCCGCCGCCTCGCGCTCGAACAATATCTTCATCATGCCTTTCAGCAGCGCCAGGTCGCCGCCGATCCGGATATGGACAAATTCGCTGCTGATGTCGGTCGACCCGAAGGTCGCCATTTGGACGATATCCTGCGGCTCGGTGAATTTGATCAGCGCGCGTTCGGGCATCGGGTTGACCGCAACGATCGGCACGCCGCGTTTTCGCGCCTCGACCAGCGGGGTCATCATGCGCGGTGCATTGGTCCCGGCGTTGTGGCCGATCAGGAAAATTGCCTCGGCACGGTCAAAATCGTCGAGGACCACCGTGCCCTTGCCCACCCCGATCGAATGCGGCAGCCCACGGCTTGTCGGTTCGTGGCACATGTTTGAACAATCGGGAAAATTGTTCGTCCCATATTCGCGCACAAAGACCGAATAGAGGAACGCGGTCTCGTTCGCGGTGCGGCCCGAGGTGTAGAATTCGGCCTGATGCGGGCTGTCGAGCGCGCGGAGATGGTCGCCGATGAGCGCAAAAGCATCGTCCCAGCTTACCGGCACATAATGGTCGGTCGCGGCGTCGTAGCGCATCGGTTCGGTCAACCGGCCCTGCATTTCGAGCCAGTAATCGGACTGGGCCATCAGTTCGGTCACGCTGTGACGCGCAAAAAATTCGCGCGTGACGCGAAATCTGGTCGCTTCATGCGCGAGCGCCTTGGCGCCATTTTCGCAAAATTCGAGCTTCTTGGTGCAGGTCGCGTCGGGAAAGGCACAGCTCGGGCATTTGAAACCGCCCGGCTGGTTCATCGACAGCAGCGCGCGCGACCCTTTGGTCACCACGCTCTGTTCCAGCAGCACCTTGGCGGTCGCCGCCGCAGCGCCCCAGCCGCCAGCGGGGCTGTCATAGCTTTTGTAGCGGGGGCGGTCGCTCGTCATCGGCGTTCGGCTAGCTGACCTTCGCGGTCGGCATCAGCCACGCCGACCCCCGCCCGTTCAGCTTGTAGACAAAGCCCTCGCCGCTGCGCAGTGCGTTGCGCAGCCCCTTGACCAGCGGGCCGATCGACACATTGAGGTCGGCCGAGAACATCAGCATATAATCGCCGTCGACGGTCAGCTCCTTGCTGCCGTCGAGTTCGACGATGTCGATCTCCTCGACCGGGACCGGCGCCTCGACTGCAAAGACCCCGGCGCCCGCCATCTTGGGCTGGACCAGGCCATTGCCGCCGAGCACGCCCGCGACCGTGTTGTGACGGTGCGTGGTAAGGGCGATCCCCGACGAGCAGGCGTAAAAGGCCTTGTCGTCGAGCAGCAGCGCGTCGCCGTCGATCGCCCCGATGATGAAGTTGCGCCGCCCCGGTTCGGTCCAGATCGTCCCATGCCCCGAAAATTTCGTCGCAAAGGCCGATTCGCCCGTGCCCGCCGAGGCGAGCGCCCGGCTGAGGAAGCCGCGATCCTCGTGCTGCTGCACGGTCGATTCGATCTTGCCGTGCATATATTGCAGCGCGCCGGGTTCGAGCAGGATGGCGCCGCCGGTCAGCGTGATGCACAGCTGGAAGATGTCGGTCGCCTCGGCGACATAATGAAAGCCGCCCTCGGCCGTCGGGATGCCGCGGGTAATCAGACGTTTTTCGACGAACCGATATTTTTCGATCCGCACCCCGCCGTCTTCGACGCTTTCTTCCAGTCTGCGAAATTCGGTCATCCTCAGCCTCTTTCCTTATCGCGCGCGGGGCTTACCGGAACGGATTGTCGTCGTCCGAATAGCGTTCGTTGATGAATTGCGTGTTGTTGGTGAAGGCGTTGATATCGTGCTGCGCCAGGTCGCGCAGCATCGTATCGACTCGTTCCTGCAGCCGGTCGAGGCTGGCACCGAGAAGGAAACTCGCCGATTTTCCGGTCTTGCGAAAAATCTCGCCGCGGTGGCTGGCGGGCACGTCGATATAGCTCTGGACCAGCTGGGGCAGGTGGACGTCGCGCATCTGGCCGGTGTCGACACGGCTGAAGCTCGGCACCTGTTCGCGCTCCATCGCCTTTTCGACGGCTTCGATCGATTCCAGGATATGGGCGATCTTTGCCTGCGCGCTGTCGGGAATCCGGTCGTCCTGATAGTTGAAGGCTTTGGGCTGCGGCGCAGCCGGGGGCGACGGCGCCGCACGCTCGTTCGCCTGCGCTGCCCCCTCCCCGCCGAAAAGGCGGCCGAGCCGTCGAAACATGCTCATACCGTTGCCGCTTTCACCTCGTCCAAAAAATCGCCGTCCCTTCCATAGCCTTGCGCCGCAAGCTTTCCAAGAACAGCGAGAATTAAAGCGACCCCAACGCCGACTGCTGCTGGCTGCCCAGCGCGTCGACCGAGGCGGAAACCTCGGCAATGGCCGACCGCAACGCCGCGACCTGCTGCGACGCCTCTGCGCTGTCGAGCGCGATGCGGGCATTGCCCGCCGCCGACGCGCCGCTCGCGCGATTGCCCAGCGCCGTCGCGGCGGCTGTGACACCGCCGATACGGTCGAGCACGATCTGCTGGTTGGCGAGCGTCTGCGCCGCGACGATGGCGGTCTGGAGCGCGGCCACCGTGGTTGCGGAGGCGCGGTCGATGCCCTTGACCAGTTCCAGGTTGTTGGCGTGGACGATGCCGAGCATCGCATAGCTTTGCTGCGACACCGCCATTTGGGTCAGGAGGTCGCCGTGGCGCTGGCGCGCCTCGAACAGCGCGACCTGGCGCAGGCGCTGCGCCTTTGCGGGGTCGCGTGCGTCAAGCTGTCCCGCGAGCCGTTCAAACCGTTCGTCGAGGCTGGCGCACAGGCCGATCGCTTCGGCCAGGCTGGACAGCATCGGGCGGACCGTCCGGCGGTAGGCGGTCACGGCGATATTGTCCTGAAGCAGCGTATCGCGGCTGGTCGCCATCGTTGCCAGCGCCGCTTCGATTTCGCCCTCGCTGTCGCGATAACGGTCGAAATAGCTGGCGAGCGCGTCGCCGCGCGGGAACAATCCCAGAAATTTGCGCGGTTTCAGCAATTCGTCGCCGATGCCGGGGTTGAGCCGTTCGAGCACGGCGCGCAGCCGCGCGAGCTGGGCATGGACCGCGGCGACCGCGCCTTCGCGTCGGCCGCTACGCGCCATCGCCAGCCGCGCCTGGTCGGACAGCGCCCGCACCTCCTCGGCGCCGATCAGGGCAATCCGCGCCGCCATGCGGTCGAATTCGGGGCTTTGCGCCTCGATCGCGACGAAGCCGCCCGCATATTCGCGCGCGACCGCCTTGATCCGCGCCGCGGTCGCCTCGCCAAGCGCAAACTCGCCCGCCGGATCCTGCGCCGGTCCGCCCGGTCCCGGGGGTTCGAGTTGCAGTCCGTTCATCGCCGCGGCCCTGCGATCATGCGACCTTGACGCCGGTGTGCTGGTCGGGGCCCGCCACGCCGTGCGTCTGCGCGCGCTTGACGACCATCCCCGCCCAGGGGGCGTGCGTCGCGGGTTCGCACATGCTGCCGTTGCGGCCGAACACGGCTGGCGCCTCGTGGTTCAGGATCGCGCGCGCCTCGGCCATTTCCTGGACGTCGGGGCGATAGACCGAATGGATGATCGCGATCTGGTCGGGGTGAATCGCGGTCTTGGTCAGCAGGCCATGCTCGATGTCCTGTTCGACCTCGCGGCGCAGCACGTCGGGCGCGGCGAAATGTTCAAAGACCGGGGCCGCGACCGAGAATCCGTGCGGGATAAAGGTGCCCGCAATGTCGCGAATGACACTGCCCAGCGGGCCGTCATAGGCGGTCCGGTATCGCGAACGGCGGATGCCGAGCAGCCCGAGGATGTCGTTCCCGCCGATCCGCACCGCCGACACGCGTTCGGCATAGGGTTTGAGCTGGTCGCAGAGCCGGGCGAGCGCGAGCCGGTCGAACGCGTCCTCGCCCTCGATCGTCGGCATGATGCGATGATCCTCGTGCATCAGCGCGGTCAGCCAAACGGGCAGCGACTGGGTCGTCACCTTGGGCAGCACAAAGCCGTCGATGCGGTCGATGCCCTTCATCTTCAACAATTGCGTCAGCATCCGGAAATCGCGCGGCCGCACATAGACCGACAGCGTCGGCGATTTGGCGACGAGCGCGCGGAGCAGTGCCGCAAGATCGTCGAGCGCGGCATCGACCTGGTCATCGCGAACCGAATCCTCCAGGCACACGACCATCGACCGCAGGTCGTCGATCGCCCCATAGGCCATGGTGCGTGCGGCGGGGTTTGTTGCCGGCACATACAGGGTGGCACCCAGCTCGACAGCGTTCATTGCTGGTCTCCTCCCAGATCCTTGATAATGGTCACGGCGCGATAGCTCCGCAAGTTTCTTTCGATGACGGGAACCCCCGCGGCATCGGCCAACAGGACGATATGCGCGACGTCGGCATCGCCGCGTCGCTGGACATAGATGCGGTCGGGAACGCGGCGCAAGATGGCGCGCGTAGCCTCTGCAATTCCCGGTTTGATGCGGTTGAGATCGCGAACCCCGCATTCGGCCGCAATCGCCGCGATCGCCCCCTCCGCCGCCGCGCGGACTTCGGTCGCGGCCGCAGCGGACCATGGCGCCGTTTCCGGCTGCCACGCGCCCGCGCCCTCGATCGCGTCGATATAGGCGCGGCTGCGGTCGCTTGCGGCGTGGTCGGACAGGACAAGGCAGGCGTGGAAATCGTCGGGGCCGACGAGGGCGTCATTTCGCACCGACCGGCTGACCAGCCCCGAAACGATGCCGTTGAGCAGGCCGCCGGGGATGACATAATCGTCGAAGGTCGCGGCCAGGTCGGCGCGCCCCGCGGGGTCGGCGACCACGGCCAGGAACGGGGCGAAGCCGCTTGTCCCCGATGCGAGCGCGCGGTCGAGTTCGCCGCGGATTGCGCCCTTGCCGGTCCACCCGTCGACGAACACGGCGTTCGCCGTGCCGTGTCGCCGCGCGATATAGGCCAGCGCATTGTCGTCGATGCCGCGGCCGCGCAGGATGCTGACCGAATAATGCCAGGCCTCGACCCCCCGTCGGCGCAGCGCGCGCGCCAGCAGGATGCCGATCGGCGTCCCGGCACGCGCGAGCGAGATCAGGACGCAGCTGGTCGCGGTCTGCGAGCGATCGCCGATCGCGCGCGCAAGCCGTTCGACATCGTGCCGGACCCGTGCCGCATTCGCCGCGAGCGCCTGGTCATACAGGCGCAGGTAGCGCGCATCGGGCACCGATTCGGCCGACAGCATCTCCGAATAATGGCGCGCGCCCGACTGGATCAGCCGTTCCTTTTCGGCGATTGCGGTCGGCTCGATCCGCGCCGGGTTGAGCAGGAAGATGACATCGCCGGGATCGTAGGAGCCCGAAAAGGTCCAGTTCCCCTCGGCGTCGCGGTAACCGTCGCCAGCATGGCCGGGCGTCGCCATCAGTCGATCCAGCCGTTGCCAAGCGCGATATGCGACCAGAGCTGGGTGCCTGTCGGGACCGCCGCGAAATCGCACAGGTCCATGAAGCCGACGTCGGACACGCTGTCGCCGATGCCGATGATCGGCTGGTCGGGGCGGGCGGTGCGGATATGGTCGATCAGGTAGCGCGCGGCGTGCCGCTTGCTGAGCCAGGGCGGCAGATAGGCCAGATTGTTGCCATTGCGGTGACAGCGCCAGCCGGTCGGCACCTGCGGCGCCAGTTCCTGTTCGAGCACGGCCAGTTCGCCCGCGTCATGCGCGTTGCTCTTGACGACGATATAAAGCGTCAGGCCATTTTCCTCGACCGCCCAGTGGCGAAAACGATCGGTGCAGAGCGCGTCGGTAAGCGCATGATAGACGGCCTCGACCGGCGCCCCGCGGCGGGCTTCGGTTTCCAGGCGATCGTGCCATTCGCGGTCGAGCGCGCCGTCGTCGCCAAGGATACAGCCGCCGTTCGAGCAGATCGCCGGCGCCTGCCCGATATCGACCCGCGCAAGGACATCGCGCCCGCGCGCGGTTACCGGGATCACCGTCCCCGTTTCGAGCCAGCGCAGGAAATGCTGCTGCATCGGCGTCGCAAATCCGCTGGGGCTGCCGTCGAGCAGGCTGCTCATCTGTCGCAGTCCGTCCATCCCCGGCGGGCATTTGGGCAACGTCTGGAACAGCGTGTCGTCGAGGTCGGTCAGGATGACGGGGGTCATTCGCCCTCCCCCCCGGCATAAAGGCACGCGACGACATCGACGGGCACCGACGACCCGAGGTCCGCCAGCGCGGCCGCCGCCTCCGCCCGCTGGTCGGCAGGCCGTTCGGTGACGATCACCACCCGGTCCGGCGCGTGGGCCAGCATATTGTAAAGGAAACAGGGCGCGCCGCTGTCATAGCTGTCGCGAAACGTCGATTTGCTCGCCATGGCGCCGCCGATCAGCGCGGGGCTGCGGGTGATGCACTGCACCGCGGCGATGCCCCCCTGGCGCTCGATCTCCTCGGCGACCAGCAACGCTTCATAACTATGTTCGCCTTCGCCCAGCACCAGCACGCGCTCGCCGGGAGCGGCAGCGACCGCCGCGCGCCGGGCGCGTTCGGGATGCAGCAGGCCGGTGCGGCTTTTCATGCCGGCATCGGGCGCGGCGCCCGGTGCGTTGCTGCCCGCCGCCAGTTCGGCGGGCGGCGCCGCGGTCGCCGCCGACCAGCGCATCCGCCCGCTGACGATCGCCCGCGCCGCGGCAGGGCGCGGCATCGCATCCAGATAGCTGCCGTCGCTCCAGTCGGTGATGCAACAGGTTTCGATCCGTTCGAGCCGCGGCATCGCGCCCAGCAGCGCGGTCGCCGCCGCGACGAAGGTCGCGCCGGTCGAACATTCGTCATCGACGATCACCAGCGCGCGGGCCTCCGCCACTCGCGCGCGGATCGCCGGATCGGCGATCTGGACAAGGTGCGACGTCGCGTGGCTGTGCCCTTCCTCGAACCGGGCGGCGACCTCTGCCCCCGCCACGCGCTGCCGCGAGGATTGCAGATAGACGGCATCGGCGCCCGGATGCCGCGCCTGCCATGCGGCGAAACAGCCCTGCCCCAGCGCGGTCGCGGTTTCGGCCATGCCAAGGAAGACGACCGGACCCGGCAGGTCGCTTCCCACGCGGGCAGCAAGCCCGTCCATTGCCGCGCGCATGGCGCCGGGACGCGCGGGCAGGTGGCGGCCGAGGACGCGCGACACGATCAGGAAGCCGCGGCGCGGATTGGCGCGCGCCGCCACATCGCAAAAGGCCTCGAGATCCGCGTCGCCATCGACAAACAGGTCCAGCGTGCCGGTCGACAGGTCTACCGTCATTGCCGGCGCCGCACGCGTAAATTGCATAGGGTAACTCATGTCCTAGGGAGGGCGACGAACCGCAATCGGGGAATCGATACGGGCGCGCGAACGTCGGGGGATCAGGCGCGCTTTTTACGCGCTGACAATTATGCTGACAACCGAATCGCGCAGTCGGCCGACCAGGCTGCGCCGGTTGTTGTCGGTCGATAGCGGCACCGCCGTCCCTTCGACCCCCGACGCCGCCAGCATTTCGTGGACCAGGCTGACCTTGATGCCGAAATTGACATTTTCGCTGATCGCGCCGCGATCGCGCAGGTTGCCATGCGCCAGCGACGAAGAGGTGATGCCGACGAGATTGCCATATTCGTCGAGGATTGCGCCGCCCGACGATCCCGACCCGATCGGCGCGGTGAACTGGAACCGGGCGACATCGCCTTCCCAACCCTTCAGCCCCGACACATTGCCCGTCGAAACCTTCAGATCGGCACCGAGCAGGTCCATCAACGGGTAACCCGCCGCCAGCACCGCCTCGCCCAGCCAGATCGCCGCGCTGTTGCGCAGGGGCAGCGGCGTGCCCTGAACATCGCCCTGAAGGATCGCGAGGTCGTGCAGCGGATCGACCGCGAGCATGGTCAGCGCCTGTTTGCCGCGGCCCAGCTTGAAATCGCTGCCGCCTTCGATGACATGGGCGTTGGTGACGACGATGCCCGGCGCGACGAGAACGCCGCTGCCCGAACCGAGCGGGGTGCCCGGCGGCGCGGTCCGGCGCTCGCCGCGCTCGCCGCCTTCCCATCGTTCGCGATTTCCATCGCGGCGCTGGCGACCCGGAATGGCATCGACCGAAAAGTTCCGCGCCCGCGCAAAAGCCTCGATCCCGAACGTATAGCCTTCGTTGGCGACCTTCACCCGCCGTCCGCCGTCGCGCATATAGGCTTCGGCGATGATCACCGCCGCCAGCTGGTCGAACGGCTTGGGAAAGTCATAGCTGGTGCCGCCGAAATCGACGGTGACGGGATAGCTGTCGTTGACGAAGCCGCCGGTCCGGTCGTCGGCGATATAGAGCAGGATTTCCGCCTGGTCGCCCAGGTCGGCCATTGTCGAGAGGCGCCATTCGCCCGGCGCGCCGCCACGTTCGAGCGGCTGGAACGCCCCCTCGCGTGAGACGGCGACGACGGTGATCCGGTCGGCATCGCGGCCGCCGATGCGGATCGTGCAGGCGGCGTCGGTGGCGACGGCAAGTCGTTCGCCCGGCTGCGCATTCTTCATCGCCATCCCCCCACCATCGTCATGCCGCCACCATCGTCATGCTGCCACGGGGCGGACGACGGTCGAAAACGCCACTTCGGTATCGATCGCGGGCCGGTCGATCGTCGCGGCCGACAGCCGCCCGGTGAGCAGCCCGGCCCAGTCGGCGACAAGGCCGCAGCCAACCTGATCGGCATACACGACGCCGCCGGCCGGGCGCGCGTTGATTTCGAGCAGTTTCCACGTGCCGTCGACGGCGCGGCGGAACTGCGCATTGACCAGACCGTGGAGCGTGAAGCGGTCGACGATCGCGGCGACGACAGGCTCCAGCGGGTGGCGGGTGACGATATGCTGACGCGCGGTGCCCAGCTTGGTGCGCGCGGCATATTTCAACAATTGTCCCGCGTCGGCGAGAATGTCGAAAGAGATTTCGGGACCGGGAAGATAGGCCATTGCGACGATCTCGTCGATCGGCCCGCGCTGTTCCTGGTCGCGCAGTGCCGCCAGATAATGGTCGGGACGAATCCGGCGCCGTTCCGAATCCTGGAGATGCGCCATCGGCGACACGTCCGCCAGGCGCCAGAAGCCAAGGCCATTGACCCCCTGTCGCGGCTTGACGCACGGCGCGGCGTCGTCGCCGTCCGCCATGTCCGGCCAATCGGCGAGCAACGCCGCAAGGTCGTCGCTGCCCCGCACCAGATGGGTCGGGAGGTGATAATCCTCCCCCGCGAGCGCCGCCGCAAACGCATATTTGTCATCGAGCAGTTCAAGCGTCGGAACCGCCGCGGGCAGGTGGACGCGGCAGGGAAGGTCGGTCGCCGCGATCAGCTTGCGCCGCCGGGTGGGCACGAAGATATCGACCGCGTGGCGATCGATAATGTCCCGCACCCAATCCAGATAGGCGGCGGGATCGTCGGCCGCGCCGTCCGCGCCGTCCGCGCCGCCATCAATCCAGGTCGCGGTCGGTCCCGGATAATGGGCGCTCATCGGCGAAACGCTGACATAGACGTCGAGCGACGCGTCGGCGGCTCGCATCAGCGCCGCGATCGGGGCGAGCGAAAATCCGCGATTGAACCAGATCCGCACCGGCTGCGTCATCGCCAAAGGGTCATGGCACCCGGCGCGCCATCAACCGAGGTTGACGCCCAGGCTGCCGGCAAGGCCCGAAAGCCCGCTCGCCCAGCCTTCGCCGATCGCCTTGACCTTGATGTCGCCCTGCGGCCCGCGATAGAGTTCGACGAAGATCAGCGAGGTGTTGGTGCTGCCGTCTTCGGACAGGTCGAAACGTGCCAGTTCCTTGCCGTCGGCATCGTTTAAGACGCGCGCATAGGCGTTGGAAACCGATCCGAAATTCTGGCGGCGTTCCTGCCCTTCATGGATCGTGACCGCGACGACGACCTTTTTCACATCGGCGCCCAGTCGGCCGAAGTCGATCTTGATCGTCTCGTCGTCACCGGCGCCATCGCCGGTGCGATTGTCGCCGCCATAAACGACCGAGCCGTCGGGCGACGCCTTGTTGTTATAGAAAATGAAATGGGCGTCGCTCAGCACCTTGTCATTGCTGCCGACGACGAACGCCGACGCGTCGAGGTCGAACGCCGCGCCATCGGTCTGCCGCACGTCCCAGCCCAGCCCGACCGTGACCGACGACAGGCCCGGCGCCTCCTTGCTGAGCGAAACATTGCCGCCCTTGCTCAATGACACCGCCATGTCCGTTCCCTTTCCGAAAAAAATGCGGCTACCGTCGGCGATCACGCAGCCGGTAGCCATGGGCATCCATCAACCGACGTTGACGCCAAAGTTGCTCGCGAGCGGGCCGAGCCCGCCCTTGAAACCCTGTCCCACCGCGCGGAATTTCCATTCGCCGGCGTTGCGATAGACTTCGCCCAGGATCATCGCGGTTTCGACCGATGCATCTTCCGACAGGTCGTAGCGGACGATTTCGGTCCCCGTCTTGGCATCGACGATGCGGATGAAGGCGTTCGACACCTGGCCGAAGCTCTGCCCGCGCGATTCGCCGTCGTGGATCGTCACCGCCACCGCGACCTTTTCGACTTCGGCCGGGGTCTTCGACAGGATGATCTTGATCTGCTCGTCGTCGCCGTCGCCTTCACCCGTGCGGTTGTCGCCCTGATGGATCACGGCGCCGCCGACATCCTTGTTGTTGTAGAAACAGAAATCGCCGTCCGAACGCACCTTGCCGTCGCCCTTCAACAGGAAGGCCGATGCATCGAGGTCGAAATCCTGCCCGTCGGTCGCGCGGACGTCCCAGCCAAGGCCGACGATGACTTCGTCGAGACCGGGCGATTCCTTCGACAGGCTGACGTTGCCGCCCTTGGAGAGAGAGATTGCCATCGAATTTGTCCTTTCTGATTCCGATCGAGTGGCCCGGATCACCGGGCCACCGTCACATGGGGGTTGTTTCAGGCCGCAGCCGAGGCTTCGCCCTCGCCAGCCGAATTGGCCCGGTTCCAGCGGACCGACGACCAGAAGGCGATGCCGATCAGCACGGCACCGATCAGGCCGGTGATCACTTCCGGAATATGCTGGAAGGTGTTGATGTACATGATCACCGCGAGTGCGAGGATGGCATAGAAGGCGCCATGTTCGAGGTAGCGATATTCGGACATCGTGCCCTTGCGCACCAGAAAGATCGTCATCGAACGCACGAACATCGCGCCGATGCCGAGGCCGATGGCGATGATGATCAAATTGTTGGTCAGCGCGAAGGCGCCGATGACGCCGTCGAACGAAAAGCTGGCGTCGAGCACTTCGAGATAGAGGAATGCACCGAAACCGGCCTTTGCCACGTCGCCGGTCGACGGCGTCGGGGGTTCCAGAATATGGTTGACGATCTCGACGACGATGAAGGTCAACAGGCCGCCGATCGCCGCGATGATGAAGGTCAGCGCGTCGGCATCGGACAGCATCGTCGAGGTTCCCCAGGTGGCGAGCAACACCAGCCCGATCGCCACCGCGTCGATATCGGCGACCTTCGCAAGCGGCCGTTCGATCGCGGCGATCCAGTCGACCTCCTTGTCGGAATCGAAGAAATATTTGAGGCCGACCATGCCCAGGAAGGCGCCGCCAAAGCCCATCAGCCCGATATGCGCGTCGCTGACGATACGCTGATATTCGGTGGGTTCATTCAGCGCGAGCTTGAACGCCTCGATCGGGCCAAGACCCGCGGCGACCATCACGATTACCAGCGGGAACACGATACGCATCCCGAACACCGCGATCGCGATACCCCAGGTGAGGAAGCGTTGCTGCCACACCGGGTCCATGTCCTTGAGCACCGATGCGTTGACCGCGGCGTTGTCGAACGACAGCGACACCTCCAGCACCGACAGCACGATGCAGATCCACAGGATCCCCAGCACGCCGTCGACCGTGCCGGTGAGTTCCCAGCCGTACCAGCCGCCCAATGCGAGCGCCACCACCGAAAAAAGCAGTGAGCCGCCGAAATGTTTCAACATCTACCTATGTCCCCTTGCCGCCCTGTGCGGCGCTTTTCGTCTTGCCGCCCGGCGCGGCGTTGTCGTCGTCAATCTTTCGATCCCGCTGCCCAGCGCAGGATGATACCGACGTCGTCGGCATATTCCTTCTGGTCACGGTAATAACGCATGTGCCGCTGCATCCGCAGGCTGCCACCTTCGTTTTCGAGAAGCGCTATACCGCAAAGGCGGCAATTGTCGCGCCCTTCGTCAAGCCGGACCTCGATCTCCGGCTGGCCGGGCACTGTCATCCGCACCACGCCGTCGGTCTTGGTCCAGTTCGGAACCCCGTCATAGATGAGCGCGAAGACCGCGATGCGTTTGATCTGGTCGAAATAGCGCCCGTTGACGCGGATCGTTTCGCCCGCCGACACGGCGCCCGTCCGGTCGTCGCCCGACAATTGGATGAAGGGTTCGCGTTCATAGTCGCCGAACGAGCGGCCAAGGGCCTGGATCACACCCTTGTACCCGTCCTGGAGTTCAAACAGGACGCCGAGATCGAGGTCGATGTTTTTCGCGCCGCCACCAAAGAAGCCGCGCTTCTGGTCGGCCTGGCTCCAGTTGAGGTTCAGCACAATCTCGCCGAACGTCGCCCCTGTTTTCTTGAGGCTGACGCTCGGGCTCGATTTTTCGAGGGTGATTTTCTTGAGGCTGACCGGCGCCGAAGGCGCTGGTGCAGGTGCAGGTGCAGGTGCGGGCGCCGGTGCGGGCGTCGGAGCCGGTGCAGGCGCATCCGCCACCTCGCCGCCGAAATGGGCGATCAGGCTCGCCAGCCCGCCCGCAAAGCCCGCGGCAATGGTGCCGCACTTCCAGCCCGAGCTGTGCCGGTAAAGCTCGATCATCATCACCGCCTTTTCGTCGGTCAGATGCTCGGCGACGTTGAACTCGGCCTTGCCCTGGTCGATCGACACCAGCAACGGCCGCGCCTCGGCGATCGGGCGGCTGTCGTGCGTCGCGGTAAAGACGATGCGGTCGACCGTCGCGGGCAACGCGTCGAGATCGAGCGTGAACACCGCCTTGTCCGACGCGGACGCCAGGCTGATCGCGCCTTCGGGCGAGCGGGCGTTGGAGAACAGCACGACATAGCGATCATCGCCGATCTTGCGCGCGGCATCGAGCCCGAAGGCAGCGATATCGACCCCCGCCATCCCGAAGGACACCGCCACGTCGCAGCGCCCGCCGATCCCGAGATCGGACAGGCCGCGCTTTTCACCTTTTTGCAATTGCATGCATCATTTCCCACTGGCTTCGCGGCACACCCGCTGCAAAGCGACGCCGATTGTTCGGAAGGATCAGATCAGGCGCCGCGACTGGTCGACCAGTTGCTGGACGTGGACGCCCGCGGCACGCTCGCCGATCGCCTTGTAAACCCATTCCCCGCCGCTGCGTTTCAGCGAGGCGAGGATCAGTCCGGTGTAGGAGCCGCTTTCACTGATGTCATAACGCGCAAGTTCGCGGTTGGTCGACAGGTCGATCACGCGGCCGAACGCATTGGCGACCTTGTCAAAGGTCTGGCCGCGAAAGCTGGTCACCGTCAGCACGAGCGTTTCCACCGATGCGGGCAGCCGCGTCAGGTCGACCGAGATCGTCTCGTCATCGCCGTCGCCTTCGCCGGTCAGATTGTCGCCGCTGTGGCGGACCGAACCATCGTCGCTGGTCAGTTTCTGGAACCACACCGTGTCGACGACATTGCCCGCCGCATCGAAAACAAGGCAGGATGCGTCAAGGTCGATGTCGGCGGTGCCGCCCGACAGTTTCGCGAAGAATCCGGTCGGCTTGACCATGTCCCAGCCCACGCCCAGGGCGATCCGCGTCAACCCGCCTGCCCCGGCCTCTTTTGCCAGGCTGACGCTCGAATTTTTGTTCAGCGAAATAGCCACGCGCTTCACCCTCCTTACGACAATCAACAAATATGTCGTAACTGATATAAATTGGCCGATGGCCTGTCCATATCTTTGCGGTCGGGCTTCATAAGAAAAAATGAATGAAATAAATCTGCAATTCAAATTCTTAATATAATATATGCCCGGTCCGGAAACGGCGCACCGCACGAATAGCAACGCAGCGCAATCCTTTAGGGAAGTCCCGGCACGAAATTCGCGGCGAGCGCCTGCGCAAGGCCCGCAGGGTCAGGCCCCTAAAGAGTGACGCCGCGTTTCCAGATACCGATCGCGCGTTCGTCATTGACCTCGTTGCGCGCCAGCTCGCCGCTCGCCACCGCCAGGATGCGCGCCAACAGCGCGGCCGCCGCGGCATCCATCCCTTCGTCCAGCACCCGCCCGGCGTCGAAATCGATCCAACCCGGTTTGTGCGCGGCGAGCGCGGCGTTGGAGGCGATCTTCATCGTCGGAACGGGGCTGCCGAGCGGGGTGCCCCGCCCGGTCGAGAACAATGTGAGCGTGACCCCGGCGGCCGCGAGCGCGGTGGTCGATACCGCGTCATTGCCCGGCGCCTCGAGGATGGTAAGCCCGGTGCGTTCGGCGCGTTCGCCATAGGAAATCACGTCCGCCACGGTCGCAAGCCCGCCCTTCTGCACCGCGCCCAGCGACTTTTCCTCCAGCGTCGTGATGCCCCCCGCGACGTTGCCGGGGCTCGGATTTTCCGACACCGGCTCGCCATGGTCGAGGAAATAGCGTTTGAAGCCGTTGATCATTGCGGCAAGGCGCGTGAACACCGCCTCGCTTTCCGCGCGTTCGAGGAGAAGACCTTCGGCCCCGAAAATTTCCGGAATTTCGGTCAGCACCGCGCCGCCCCCGGCGCCGGTCACCGCATCGGCCATCCGCCCGATCAGCGGATTGGCGGTCAGCCCGCTCATCGCATCCGACCCGCCGCATTTGACGCCGAGCCGCAGCGCCGAAAGCGGCACCGCGCGGCGCGCGTCGGCCGCCATCGTCGCGATCAGCTCTTCGATCAGCGCGATCCCGGCGGCAAATTCGTCGACCTCCCCTTGCGCGTGCAGCGTGCGCAGCCGCCCCCGCGCGGCGGCGGGGATGCGGTCGATCAGCGCGTCGAGCTGGTTCGATTCGCACCCGAGGCCAAGGATCAGCACCCCGCCGGCATTGGGATTTTGCGCCAGCGAAGCCAGGATCGCGGCGGTTCCGTCGAGATCCGCGCCGAGCTGCGAGCAACCGAAGGGATGGTTGAACGCATGAACGCCGTCGATGCGCCCCGCACCGATCCGCTCGCCCGCCCGCGCCAGCCGCTCGCCGAGCCGCCCGACACAGCCGACGGTCGGCAGAATCCACAATTCGTTGCGCGTCGCGACGCGGCCGTCGGCGCGGACATAACCCTGGAAGGTCGGCGCGTCCTTGCAACGCTCGCGCACCGCGGCAGGCGCGACGAAGCGATATTCGCGCTCGCCGCCCAGCGCGGTCTTCAGATTGTGGCTGTGGACATGTTCGCCGCGCGCGATCGCGCGCGTCGCAATGCCGATGGGTGCTTGGTATCGGTGGACGCGCCCGCCCGCCGCGATCGGGTGCAGCGCGAACTTGTGTCCCGAACCGATCGCATCGACGAGGCGCACGGCGTCCTGCCCCACCATCACCGTCTCGCCCGCCGACAAGGGCGCCAGCGCGACCGCCACATCATCGGCGTCGGCAACGCGCAGGGCCCGTGGCCCGACCGGGTTCGCGGCATCGTCCATATCGCGGGATTACGTTATTGCCAGCGTTGGCACAAGCGCCTAGACAGCGATTTCGACGATTGCCAGCGCTAGCAACGCCAAGCTGCCGCGCGACGAGGAGAGACGCCAATGGCAATGCTTCAACTACACCCCGATCGCCTGCTCCCGGCCGACCCGAAGACCCGCGACATCGCGCGCGCGCTCTATGCCGAGGTTGCCGACCTGCCGATCATCAGCCCGCACGGCCATACCGATCCCGCATGGTTCGCGACCGACGCGGCGTGGGACAATGCAACCGAACTGCTCATCGCGCCCGACCATTATGTCTATCGTATGCTCTACAGCCAGGGCCTTGACCTCGATGCGCTGCGCGTCCCCCGGATCGACGGCGTTACGGCGACCGACCCGCGCGCGGCCTGGCGCCTGTTCGCGAGCCATTATCACCTGTTCCGCGGCACGCCCTCGCGCATGTGGCTCGACCATGTCTTCGCCGATGTCTTCGGGTTCGAGACGCTACTCGATGCCGCCAGCGCCGACGATTATTACGACCGCATCACCGCGTCGCTCGCCGCCCCTGCCTATCGCCCGCGCGCGCTGTTCGACCGTTTCCGCATCGAATTTCTCGCGACGACCGAAGGCGCCGACGATCCGCTCCACCATCATGCCGCGATCCGCAATTCGGGCTGGCCGGGCCGCGTCGTCACCACCTATCGCCCCGATTCGGTGATCGACGTCGAACATGAAGCCTTTCGCCCTGCGCTGGCGGCCTTTGCCGCGCTGACCGGCGAGGATGTGACGCGCTGGCAGGGCTATCTTGCCGCGCACCGCAAGCGTCGCGCCGATTTCCGCGCCGCCGGAGCGACCGCGACCGACCATGGCTTCGCGACGGCACAGACGGCGAACCTGTCCGCGGCCGAGGCCGAGCGGCTGTTCGATCGCATCGTGGCCGGCACATGGGACGCCGCCGACGCCGAACTTTTCCGCGCCCAGATGCTGACCGAAATGGCAAAGATGAGCGTCGAAGACGGGATGACGATGCAGATCCACCCCGGATCTTGCCGCAACCATAATCGCCAGCTTTTCCGCAGCCATGGCCGCGACAAGGGCGCCGACATCCCGATGCGCACCGATTATGTCAACGCGCTGAGACCGATGCTCGACCTGGTCGGCAACGAACCCGATCTGACCGTGATCCTCTTCACGCTCGACGAATCGACCTATGCGCGCGAACTTGCGCCGCTGGCGGGCCATTATCCCTGCCTGCGCCTGGGGCCGAGCTGGTGGTTCCACGACAGCCCCGAAGGAATGCGGCGGTTCCGCGAGATGACGACCGAAACCGCAGGATTTTACAACACCGTCGGCTTCAACGACGATACGCGCGCCTTCTTCTCGATCCCGGCGCGCCACGATGTCGCGCGGCGGATCGACTGCGGCTTCCTCGCCCGCCTTGTCGCCGAACATCGCCTCACCGACTGGGAAGCGGCGGAACTCGCTTATGAACTGACCAATGGCCTGGTGCGCAAGGCCTATCGCCTCGACCCGGCGGTGCCGGCCCGCGAGGCCGCGTGACGCGCCTGTCGAACGCCGCGCTCGCCGGGCTTCCCGCCGCGATCGGCCGCCCCCGCTATGATCGCGGCGCGGTTGCGCAAGGGGTCGTCCATTTCGGCCCCGGCGCCTTTCATCGCGCGCATCAGGCGGCGGCGTTCGACACGCTGCTGGGCGAAGATCCGCGCTGGGGGATCACCGCGGTCAGCCTCAATTCGGCCTCGACCGCGGCGGCGCTGAACCCGCAGGACGGGTTGTATACGCTCGCCATGCTCGATGCCGACACCGAATATCGGGTGATCGGCGCGATCGGGGGCGTGCTGACCGGCGATCAGCCGGGTGCCATCCGCGCCGCCCTCGCCGACCCCGCCACCCAGCTCGTGTCGATGACCGTCACCGAAAAAGGCTATGGCCTTGGCGGCGACGGCACGCTCGACTTTGCCCATCCCGCAATCGCCGCCGACCTCGAACCCGGCGCCGCGCCGCGTTCGATCATCGGCTGGCTCGCCGCCGGGCTGGGCGAACGTCGCCGCCGCGGCCTTCCGGGCCTCACTTTGCTGTCCTGCGACAATCTTGCCGACAATGGCCGCAAGCTGGGTGCCGCGGTGCGTGCCTTTGCCCAGGCGGTCGATCCCGAAACCGCACGCTGGATCGAACAGGAAGCGCGCTTTCCCAATGCGATGGTCGACGCGATCACGCCGGCCACCGACGACAGGCTGCGCGCGCGCGTTGCCGCCGAGCTTGGCCTCGCCGACGCCTGGCCGATCCAGCGCGAGCGTTTCACCCAATGGGTGATCGAGGATGATTTTGTCGGCGAGCGCCCTGCCCTCGAACTGGCCGGGGTCACCTTCACGCGCGACGTGCGCGGGTTCGAGGCGGCGAAGCTGCGCCTGCTCAATGGCGCGCACTCGACCCTCGCCTACATCGGCCTCGGCCTCGGCCATCAAAGCGTGGCCGGGGCGATGGCCGACCCCGCGCTCGCGCGCTTTGTCGAACGGTTGATGCGCGACGATATCGCGCCGTCGCTGACCCCGCCGACGGGGCTCGATCTTGACGCCTATATCGGCGCGATCCTCGACCGCTTCCGCAATCCCGCCATCGACCATCGCCTGTCGCAGATCGCGTGGGACGGGTCGCAAAAGCTGCCCTACCGCATCCTCGACACGGTGCGCGATGCGCTCGCTGCCGATCGCCCGATTGCGCGGCTCGCGGTGCCGGTCGCGGCATGGCTGCATTTCATCGCGCGCGCGGCGGCGACCAAATCGCCGATCACCGACCCGCTGGCCGACCGCTTGCTGGGCGCGGGTGGCGATTGGCGCGCGATCGTCGCGATGCGCGACATTTTCGGCGATTTGCCCGGCGAACCGCGCTTTATGGCGGCGGTCGAGCAAGTCCATGACGCCCTCGCCGACCCCGCGGCCTATGCGCTGGAACCCACCGCCTAGGGTCCGGGCCCTAGACGGGGGCTGGCCCGGTCGAACCGCCTTCGACAAGGCTGAGTTCCGCCGCAAGGTCGGTGCGGTCGCTGCCGCCTTCGACGATGTCGATCAACCGCCGCGTCGCGCGCAAGGCCATGTCGCCGAGCGGCCGCGCGACGGTGGTGAGCGCGGGGGTCAGCATCCGCGCGATCATGCTGCCATCGAAACCGACCACCGACAGATCGGCCGGCACCGCAATCCCGCGCGCCGCCGCGGCCTTCAGCAACGCGGCCGCCATGATGTCGTTCGCAGCGAAGATCGCGGTCGGGCGCGGCGACAGCGCCAGCAGCACCTCGGCCGCGGCAAAGCCCGAATCGAAATCATAATCGCCCTCCGCCTCGCCGACCATTTCGACGCCCGCCGCCGCCAGCGCGCCGATGAAACCTGCGCGGCGTTCGCTGGCCGATTTGACCGCAAGCGGCCCGTTGATCAGCGCGACGCGCCGGTGCCCCAGCCCGACAAGATAGCGCGCGACGGCCGCCGCAGCGCCGCGTTCGTCGGAGACAAGAAGCGCGGTGAAATCCGACGTCCGAACCGAAGAGAGCGCGACCGCGGGAACCTGGGCGGCGGCCAGCGCCGCGCCCATCCCCTCGACGCCCGAGACGGGCGGCATGACAAGGACACCGTCGACGCGCGAGCGGTGCACGAAATCGAGCACATCCTCGACCGATCCGTCGTGGCCGGTCGGGGTCGGATGCACGATCAGTTCATAACCGCGCTGCGACGCTTCGGCGACGATGCCGCGCTGGATGGTGTCGAGCACCAGTGCGTTGCGGTCGTTGTGAATGACCCCGATCAGATAGGACCGTCCGGTCGCCAACCCGCGCGCGCGCGCGCTGGGCGAGAAGCCAAGCCGCGCGATCGCTTCCTGTATCCGCGTGCGCGTTTCGGCGTTCACCTTGGGCGAATTGTTGAGCACGCGCGAGACGGTGCGAATGGAAACGCCCGTTTCCCGCGCAACATCGATGATCGTGGGTTCGGCCCCCGAGCGGCCGCGCGCCTGTTCCAGCATGGGAAACTGCTACCCCGGCGCCGCGGCCTGTCAAGTCCATCCTGCGCCGCCTTTGCCGCCGCCTCGCCCCGCAATTTGAACGTTCGTCGCGCCGTTGGCCCGATTGTCGGCCAGCCGATTGCATCGGGAAGGGTGCCAGCCTTGTTGGGCCCATGAGCCTTGCTTCGACCGTCCACCGTTTCGTATCGCCAGCATTCCTGCTGGCCTATTTCATGGATATTCGCGAACGGGCCAAGCAGATCAGCCGCGAACCATGTCACGGGACCTGCGGCTGATGTCGACCTGGCACGGCGCGCTGCCGAATTTCTCCCTGGACATGTCTCGGCCGCTCGCGCGCCTGTTGGGGGATGTCGGCGATTTCCATGATGCCGCGCGCCGGGTCGAAGGCTGGCCCTACGGACGCAACAGTCGTCCACTCGATTATCGCCTGGTGCCGGTCGAACAGCGAGGGACGTGCACGACCAAACACGCGTTCCTGACCGCTCTGGGCCGCGAACAGCAATGTCCGCTACAATTGCTGATCTGCTTCTTTGACATGAGCGGCGAAACCCATCCGGCCGTCGCTGAAACCCTTGCCCAGGCTGGCCTGCCGGCCATTCTCGAAGCGCATTGCGTCATCGGGTTTGATGGCAAGACGTTCGACATGACGGGGCTACCTCGCGGTGACCGGGCGCCGGAATATTCACGCTTTGCGGAACTATCGCTCGAGCGGCTGGACCAAAAGCCGGCGCTGCACCGCGCCGCGCTTGCGGCGTGGGCCGCGAACAGGCGAATCGCGGTGCCGATCGAAGCCTTGTGGTCGATACGCGAGCAATGCATCCGCGACTTGGCGGGCGACCAGCGACAGGAGTTGTACAGATGACCGTTTATGTGCTGGCCCAAATGACGATTACCGCTCCGTCCCGGTACAATCGGTATCGCGACGCGTTTCTGCCCACGCTCAAGCCCTTCAACGGCCGCCTTCTGGTTGCCGACCCCAATCCCCGCATCATCGAAGGCGAATGGAACGCCCATAAAGTGATCCTGATCGAATTCGATACCGAGGATCTTTTCCGGGCGTGGGTGCAATCGCCCGAATATCAGCGGATCTCGGTCGATCGCCGCGCGGGTGCGATGGGTCCCGTGCTGCTCCTTCAGCGCGTCGGAGCCGTCTAGCCGGCGGGTATATCCGCCGGTTGTTCGTTTTGGTCGAAATGGCCCGCGTGCGTCGGCGCGGCGCCGATGATCGTCAAAATATCGGGACTTCATCAGCCCGCCATCATCGCCCTCCTGCCTGCGATCCGATAGCCGCCGCGGCAGTTTCGCACTTCAGACCAGAGGCAAATGATGATCAACCTGTCCCCGCGGCCGCTTGGCCGCGCGCTGATGGCGGCTGCCGCCATCGCCGCCTTCCCCGTTCACGCCCAGACCGCGGACGAAGCCGACGAACGCGCGGTCGAACGCGCCGCCGACGCCTTCGGCATTCGCATCGGCGTCGAACAGGTCGGGCTTTACAACGAAACCCAGGTGCGGGGGTTCAACCTGCAAGACGCGGGCAATTATCGGATCGGCGACGCCTATTTCGCCAAATCGGGCGGTCTCGTCGACAGCATCCTGTCCGGGGTCGTCACGCGGGTCGGCTATAATGCCCTCGACGCCGACTTCGCCGCGCCTTCGGGGGTCGTCGAATATCGGCTGCGTTCGCCCTTCGACGCCTCCGCGGTCCATGCCGAAGCCATGCTCCGCGAATATGGCGGTCGATCCTATGACCTTCGGCTGGCCCAGGCCAGCGCCGACGGCCGCATCGCCGGACTCGTCGGCGCGCAGGCGCTGCTCGGCAAAAGCTCGTCGGGTCTGTCGCCCAAATATTATCGCTTCGGCGCGGTGACCGAATTTCGTCCGGCCGAAGGCACCAGCCTGACCGGCTTTGCATCGCTCAACATCTTCGACCTCGAAGGCTTCTATGGCGTCAGCGCAACCGGCACGGTGCTGCCGCCCAAGATGAAACACCCCCGCCGCTATGTGACGAGCTGGAGCGACCACGACGGGACCGATCTCAACCTTGGCGTCCTCGGATCGACCCGGCTGTCCGATGGCGTCGATATCAAGGGATCGCTCGTCTATTCGCGCCTCGATCTCGACCGGGCCGACTTCACGCAGCTTATCGTCGATGGGGCGGGCGTCGGCCGCGCCGTCGGCTTTTCAAACCGCCCGCGCGACAACCAGACCTGGTCGGCGTCGCTCGGCGGCAGCTGGCGTCCGGCCGAGGGGCACCGGCTATATGCCGAACTGCGCGGCCGCCAGACACGCAACCGCTTCGCTCCCGGCGTGTCGGTCGACCTTGGCGCCTTCGATCTCGACGACGGCATTGCGCCGTCGCCCGAACCCGGCCTGCCGCCGGTGCCGACGACGCTCGACGCGATCGACCAATATAGCGGCGCCGTCGGCTATGAACTGACGGCGGGGCGGCTTCGGGTGAAAGCCGGCGTGCAGCAGACGTGGCATCGACGCGCAATCACCGCCCCGGCAACCCCGCGCGAATCGAAAACGCAAAGCCCGTGGCTCTATGATGCGTCGGTCGCCTTTGCGCTCGCGCGCGACTGGACGGTCTTCGCCAGCGCGACGCGCGGGCTCGAGGAATCGGGGGCGGCACCGGACAATGCGGCCAACCGCAACGACATCCTGCCACCGGCGATTTCGACCCAGCAGGAACTTGGCATCCGGGGACGCCTGACCGACGGGCTGACGCTGATCGGCTCCCTTTTCGCGATCAAAAAGGCCGCCCCCGGTTTCGACGCGAACAATGTGTTCGGGCTGTTCGGCAAATTGCGGCACCGCGGCGCCGAACTGTCGCTGACCGGCGAAGTGGCCCCGCGGCTGCGCATCGTGTCGGGTGCCGTCTGGCTCGACGCCCGGCGCAGCGGCGATCCGGTCGAAACCGGCGTCTGGTCCAAAGAAGCGGTGGGTTTGCCCAAATTTCAGGCGATGACCGGCCTCACCTACGCGGTGGCCGCGATCGAGGGGCTGTCGTTCGACGGACAGGTCAACCATTCATCGAGCAGGCGCGTCTCTTCGCGGGGCGAATTGCGTACGCCATCGCTGACGACCGTCGACATCGGCCTTCGCCACGGCTTCGATATCGGCAAGGTCAAGGTGGCGCTGCGCGCACGCGTGACGAACCTGTTCGATGCCGACGGCTGGATCGCCGCACGATCCGAATTGCTCGACCGTCCCGGCCGCCGCGCTTTCCGCCTGTCGCTGACGATGAATTACTGACGCGGCGCGGCCGCGCCTTTGGAGATATGGAATGAAAACGATCCTATTTTCGGTGCTGGCGATGGTCGCGGCCCCGGCCGACGCGCCCGCGACCACGGGCTGCACCCCATTGCCGGGCGCCGAAACATTGCGCGACGTCCAGCGCCCCGACTTCGTCATCATGGGCGAAGCGCATGGCACCGCCGAACTGCCCGCGGCCTTCGCCGACCTTGTCTGTGCTTATGCGGCGTCGGGCACATCGCTGACCGTCGGGCTGGAATTTCTGCCCGCCGAACAACCGGCCCTCGACGCCTATCTCGCCTCGAACGGCGATCAGGCGGCAAGGCAGGCGTTGCTGGCCTCCCCCGGCTGGACGATCCGCGACGGCCGCGCCAGCCAGGCGATCTTCGACCTGGTCGAAGCCTTGCGAAAGATGAAGGCCACGCACGGCGACCTGGCGGTGGTTGCGTTCGACCACCCCAGCGAACGGGCGGGAACATCGGCTGCCCGCGAAAAAGGCATGGCGGAGCTTCTGCTCGCCGCCCGGCGCGCGCGGCCGGCCGCGCCGGTGCTGGCGCTGACCGGCAACGGCCACGCGGGCAAGAGCGAATGGACATCACTCGGCCCGCCCTTCCCCGCCATGTCGCAGCTTCTGCCCGCCGACAAGACGCTCGCCATATCCTTCCATGTCGAGGGCGGTGCGATCTGGGCGTGCGGCCGCGAGACGCCAGAGGCGGAGGAAACGTGCGGCCCCCGACCGATCCGGGTCCGGGGCGAAAGCCGCCCGCGCGGAATTTCGGCAGGCAGCAGCCGTAAGGGTTTCGACGCCACCCTTGCGGTCGGAACGGCTTTTTCGCCGTCGCCCCCGGCGAAGCCCGCACCTTGAACTGGCTTGGCTCCGGTCGGCGCACGCCGACCCGAATGGAGGCCGCCAACGACACCTGTTCATCGGCGGCCGGAATCGCTACGCAAGCTGCGATGGACGATTTGTCCTTCGGCACGGTCCAGGCGGCGATGAACGAGATGTCTTCCATCCCGGCGCGTCCGATCGAACTTGCGATCGAACCGCCGTTCCGGTTGCGAACGCTGGAGGTTACTCCGGCGGCGCTGGAGATACGCCGCGGGAACGATGTCGTGACGCTCGAACCGCGCGTGATGCAGGTTCTCGTCGCACTCCATCGCGCCGAAGGGCGCGTGGTCAGCCGCGAAGAACTGCTGGAACTGTGCTGGGAAGGCCGGATCGTCGGCGACGATTCACTGAACCGCAGCGTCAGCCAGCTTCGCAAGGCGCTTGCCGACGAAGATGGCGTGTCGGTCGATACGATCCCGCGCGTTGGCTATCGCCTGCTCATATCCCAAAATCCCAAAACCTCCGCCACCATAACTGAGGTTCCACCGGCGCGACCGCGCTTCTCCTTCCGAGCCAAGGTCGCCGCCTCGGTCGCCCTCGCCGCGGTCTGCGCCGTTGCCGGTGCGCTCACGCTTTACGCGGGCAGTTCCAAAAGCTGGTCGGCCAGCGGCGTGCGTCCGCTGACGCAGGAATCCGGCGTCGAGATGTTCCCCGCGATGGCGCCCGATGGCCTTACCGTTGCCTACGCCGCCGGTCCGGGGTTCTGGGAAACGCGGGACATTTATTTGCGCAATGTCAGTGTCGGCGACGCCACGCCGGTGCGGATCACCAATACGCCATACGCCGACGAATCGGCGCCGGTCTGGAGTCCAAACGGCGACCGCCTGGCCTTTCTTCGCGACATGCGGGATGGCGAATGCAGTATCGTGCTGGTGACACCGCCGAACGGGGCGGAACGGATCGTCAGCAAGTGCCTCGATCCCTACGCCGGGCTTGCGTGGCTCAATGCCAATGAACTGATTGTGGGTTTTCGCCCCGCCGGCACCAGAGCGCGGCACCTCGTCGCGATCGACGCAACGAGCGGCCGCTCGCGGCCGCTGACCAATCCGCCCGCCGACATGCTCGGCGATTCCGCGCCGGTCGTATCGCAAAGCGGCCGCTGGGTCGCCTTTCGCCGAACCGCCGCAATCGGCAGCGATTCGATCCAGATGCTGGATACGACGACAGGCCGCGAACAGACATTGACCGATGACGGGTGGAAAGCAGCCGGCTTTGCCTGGGCGAACGACGATCGCACGCTGTTTTTCAGCAGCAACCGCGGCGGCGATTTCGGTCTGTGGGCGATCGACACCGCGCGCCGGTCGGAACCGCAGCGGGTTACGCTCGGCATGCTCCCGCTCGGCCGCCTATCGACCGATCGCGAAAGCCGGAAAATCGCGGTCGAAACGGGACGCATCCAGGCCAATCTCGCGCGTGTGGGTCGCGATGGCGGATCGGCGTTGCCAATCACCATGGGCGAGGGAACCGACCGCGACCCCGATGTCCGCGGCGACGGAACGATTCTTTTCGCATCGGATCGCAATGGCACGAACCAGATCTGGACGCGGCAGACGGATGGCAGGATCGTGCGCCTGACCGATATGAAGGCAAGCTATGTCTACGCGCCGCGCTGGTCGGGCGATGGCGAGCGAGCGCTCTTTCTGGGCGTCGTCGACGGCCGCACCGACGTTTTTTCGATCCGGTCCGATGGCTCTGCGTTGACCCGGCTCACCAGCGACGGCGCACCGAAGGGGCGCGCTATATGGGCCCCTGGTCAACGCCGGATATTCTTCACCGCGGTCAACGGATCGGGGTGGCAGCTGATGTCGCTCGATCTCGCTTCGGGACGCAGCGCGCCCGTGCCCGACAGCCGGGGCATCGCCATTGTCGAGCGCGCCGGCACGCGGCTGTTCGCTCGGCGGTCCAGCGCCAGCCCCATCGTCGAGCTTGATCCGGCCTCGGGCGCTGTCCGTGCACTCCCCGTCGACATTGCGGTAAGTGAACTCGAAGGATGGGCGCCGCGCGGCGACGGCATCGTCCATATTCGCGGCAGCGGCACCTCGGCCGAACTGTGGATCACCGGCTGGAACGGGGTTAGCCGCCGTTTGGCCCCGCTGCGTCAGGCGCCGCGTTTTCCTCTCGCGATCGCGCCCGACGGCAGCGTCGTCACACCGCAGTTGATAGCAGACAACCGCGATTTGATGCTCATCGAACTCCGCTAGCTATCATCGGCTGCGAACCTCGATCCGCAGTTGATAAATGCCCGGCCCCGTCCGCTCGAAACGCCCGACAACCGACGCTTGCCAGTCATAGTCGCGCTGCGGGGTCAGTGCGGCACTCACCAGCATCGGCTGCCCGCGATGCGTCGCGGTGACGCGATAGGCCACCGGGCGCAATCCGGTCACGACCCAGCCCTCGCCGGTGCTGCGCAGCCGCTTTTCGATCGGCGCGCCGCCGCCGACCGGATGCAGCGTCACCGTCACCTCGTCCAGCGGCGTATAATCGCCGATGGCCGATTGGACGACCAGCATCCCGCCGACGCCATAAGCATCGTCGGCGGTCTGCTCGACAAAACGCAGCCGGAAATTCCGCACCGCACCGGCATTGCCGGCAAAGGGTGCGCGATTGTCGGGGACGAGGTCGACCGTCATGCGCGATCCGTCGATGGTCTGCGTCGCCTTTGCGTGCGCGGTCCAGACGCCCGGCGGCTGGCGGACGTCGATCCGGTAACGTCCCTGCCGGTCGGTCCGCGCCGACCGGCTGATGCTGCCCCCGCCGGGGTTCGATTGGTAACGCACGGTCACTTCGGCACCGGCAATCGGTCGCCCCTGCTCGTCGGCGGCCTGTCCCTGGACGACGCCCTTGACGGGTGCCTGCGCCTGCACGGCGACGGAAACGCCCGCCAACAGGGCGGCGGCGAACAAAGAACGGGACATCATCGAATCCTCGGCGGTTCAGCGGATGGCATAGCGGTTGAAAATCGCGTCGAGCCGCTGCTCGTGCCGTTCCGACAGTTCGACGCGGCGGCGCGTGAAGTCGGCGACGCGATCCGGCATATAGGCGTCGAGCGTCGCGTCGAAGGCCTTCAACTCGTCGGCGAACCCCGCATATTCGTCCTTATACGCCTGCTTATACCCCTCGCGCATGTCGAGGAACGTCCAGTCGGTCCGGTGAACATGCGGGTTCCAGCTGTTGCGCACCTGTTTCAGCGCGCGTTCGGCATCGCGCAGCCGGATCTGCGCCGCGCGCGTTTCCGCATCGCCCAGCGGCGCGATGAAATCATCGACCAGCGGCGCCGGCTGAAACCCCGGCGAGCCCAGCGGCGCGATATAATCGTCGGCTTTGGCCGCCTCGCGGGCGTGATAACGCTGCCACGCGCGTTCGAGCGCGCGCCGCGCCTCGACCACGCGGCGCACCGCATCCTCCAGCCGGGCGTGCATCACATCGTCGGGCGCATTCACGACGACGATCTGTTCAAATTCGCGTGTCAGCGTGTCGATCTCCGCAACGGCGGCCTCGATCTCGGACAGTGCGGTCGGGGCGCTCCGACGCGACACGGCAAAGGCGCGCATCGCGCCCGCATAGTGCCGCGCAGCATCGCGATAATCGCCGACTGCCTGCAACTGCTCGCCTTCGTCCTCCGACGCGCGTTCGATCCGCCGCCGCAGCCGCTCCTCATCGTCGAGGTGCAGGTCGGCGAGGATCGCGGCGGGGTCGACCCCGCTGGCCTCACCCTCGACCTCGACCTCGACCTCGACGGGCGCCGCCGCGCCGCCGCCCGCGCCGTGGCGTGCCATCAACGCATTCATCCGCCGCACCACCGCCAGGCATTGCTCGGGGTCGCTTTCGACCAGCGCCGATGCTTCGTCATAGAGCGCCTGCAAGGCGTCCGGCACCTGATACGGCACGTCGCCGGGCAGCTGTGACACCGCTTCCGCCGCCGACTGGAGCGGGCCGTCGCACGCGCGCGCCATCGCGCTCGCCGGCACCAGCGCCAACGAAACGGCGGCGGCAAGGCCGTACCGGCTTGTCAACATCGCCACGTCCCGCGCTCCGTCAGGCCGCCTCGGCGGGGCATGTCGGCGACGCGAACGCACCCACCTGCCGCGTGCGAATGACGTGCGTCTCGCCGTTCAGCTTCATCTCCATCACGCCCTCGACGTCAAAGGATTCCCGCTCGAACGTCCCGTCGATATTCAGCCGGCTGCCCGACGGATGCCGCGCGGCCACTTCGATCGTGCCGCCCGACATGCGGTTGGTGTCGATCGTCCAGCCGTCCTCGACCGTCCCCGGCACCGCGAAGCGCCCGGCCGCGACATCCGCCGCCTCGATGCACCGCGCGTCCTGATGATCGACGTCGCCGGTCTGGACGACGCGGTAAAAGCCCGCGCGCAGCGGTTCGCTGCTGGCGCTCGGCGTCGCGCGTCCCTTCGCATCGTCATTCTCGGCCGAGCTGCACCCGGCCAGAAACAGGACCCCGCCAACGATCGACAGGGCTTTGGATCGGCTCAGCATTTCGGCCGCTCCGGCGGTGGCGCCATGCGACTGGTGGCATCGGCGACGTCGATCGCGGTGTTCGCGGCCGAATTGACGAGCGCGCCGCCGGTCCCCGCCTTGCCGGCGACGACACTGAGCAACCCGGAACTGCGCGCCGCGCGCAGCAAGCCGCCCAGCCCCTTCTTTTTCTTTTTCTTGCACGCCTTGGCGGGGTCGACCGCCGCGGCCTGGTCGGGCGCCGCAGCGACCGGCTTGTCCTCTTCCCTGGGGGTCGCCGCCGAAGCGGGGACGACCAGGGCAAATGCGGGCAGGACCGCCCAAAAAGCAGGTTTCATATATATCTCCTCTGACTGCCGAGATCCGGGAACGGCGGTGCAGCACGCCCTTGCCGTCGCGCCGGATGGCCCCGCCTGCCCCGTCGCGCCGTGCGGCATAAGCACGCGCGCGACGAACGGCGGAACGAAGCGATGAGCGGCTGGACAAAGGAAACCCCGGCCGCGTCTGGACGCGACCGGGGTCAGGGGCCGGGACGTCGGACCAGACGTCCCGGCGACGGAGAAAAGGGTCAGAAACGGATCGAGAGGCCGCCGGAAAATGTGCCGCGATCCTTGTTCCCCAGGTCACGGCTATAGCCGACATTGACCCGCACCGATGGTGCCAGATCGATCGACGCGCCCGCGGCAAGGTTCGCCGCGCTGCGGTCGAGCCGCGCGCCATCGACGCGCATCCCTGCCCCCGGTGCCCCCGTGAAGCCGCCGGTCGCACTCGCCGACATGCCGTCGAGCGCGAAGCGATAGCCCATCTCGACATAGGGCGTGAACGCCGTGCCGCCCGCGTCCAGCGTCGACGACAGCTGCAACGCCACGTCGCCATAAAGCCCGCGCATCCGCTTTTTGTCGATCGACAGGGCAAAGGCGCCCGCGCCGTTTTCGGCCACTGCGTCGCGCTTGGTGTCGACATAGGTCAGGCCGACGCGCGGCGCCAAACGAATGTCCCCCAGCGCCATGCCATAATCGACGGTCAGGTCAGCAACCCAGCTGTCGAGGTCGTAACGGCCGACCGCGGCAGACGACGGCGCGGCGAGCAGCGACCGGCGCGTCGTCGCATCCGAACCGACGCGCGCAATCATCGCGTGCATCCCCAACCCGCCAAGACGCGCATTGGCATAGGCGCCGACCGCAAAGCCGTCCGCTTTTGTCGTGGCGCCCAGCGCCCCCAGGCTTTGCCGGGTGTCGAGCGAGCCGATGAACAGGCCCGCCTGGCTATTTTCGCCAAAGCCATAGCCGATGCCGCCATAGACACCGTCGGTGCTGCTGTGCCCGCCCGATGCGCCGGTGCGTGCGCTGCCGCGCAGCTTGCCGTCGCCCATCGCTGCCTGCCCGAACAGGAACAGGCCGTCGCGTTTCGGCGCGAAGGCGACCATCTGGCGTGTGCTGGCCGACAGCGTCAGCGCCGCATCGGCACCGATATGGAGTGCCGAGGCATAGGCTTCACCCGTGAGCTGTGCAAAGGCAGTCCGGTTCGCGCGGCCCTCGGCGTCGGTCAGTATGTTCAGCGCGTCGGTATAGGCCTGCACGCCATAGCCGCCGCGCAGCACCTGGTTTGAATAGTCGATGCTGGTCCGCACGTTCGACGGATAGGCGGCGTCATTTTCAAACTCGCTGCGGATTTGCAGGCGATTGCCGTTCTGGACGACGAAGCCGAAGATCGTGGCGGACTTGTTGATCGTGGTAAAGCGTCCCTCGATCCCGCCTTCGGCCACGACCAGGTCGAGCAGTTCGCCCGGCGACCCTTGCAGCGCCCCGGTGATATCGACCGCCGCACCCTGTTCGATCGTCATCGTCCCAGAGATATTCAGCAAGTCGCTGACCGTCGGCGTCAGTTCAAGGAGCAGGTTCGATCCGGTGCGGAACGTCACATCGCCGTTCACCGTCATCGTGCCCGGCGACGCGCCGGGCGACAGCGTGCCGCGCACGTCGATATCGGCATTGACGGTGCCCGCCGACCCGAATGTCGCGCCCGCCCCGACAAGGATTGCCGACGACGAGGTGATCGTCGTTCCTGCCTGACCGATCAGGCGGCCGCCGGTAATCGACACGCCGTCCCAGCTCGTATCGCCGGTGAGCGACACCACGCCGCCGCTGACCGCGAGCCGCTCGAAGTCGGCAATTTCGTCGCCGCTGAACGCGAACGGGTTCTCATAGGTCGATGCCGTGCGCAGCTCGATCGTATCGACGCCTGCGCCGCCCGCATAGCTGTTGGCGGGATCAAAGCTGGCGAGGATCAGGCGATCGTCGCCCGCGCCGAGGTCGACATCGCCGACCAGCGAGCCAAGCACCGCAAGCGTGTCGTTCGCTGCCCCGCCAATAACCGGCGCGGTCAGCGTCGTGCCTGCGACGATCGTCGTCAGCCCGCCGTCGATCGACACCGAATCAAAGGTCGAGTCGAGGTCGAACCGCAGCTCGCCAGCGCCCGAGCTTTCAAGCCGCTCGAAATTGGTCGCGCCGACCGACGACAGCGCGCGCACCGTGCCTTCGCCCTGGTTGAGCTGGAGCAGGTCGTTGCCGTCGCCGCCATCGACGCCGCCGGTGACGGTCGCACCGCTGGCGAGAAGGAAGCGGTTGTCGCCGGACCCGAAGGTCACGCCCCCCGCCGACGTCAGGCTGCTGCCCGCACCGAGTTCGAGTGCGCCATCGATGCCGACGGTCTGGAAGCTGTAGGCGCCGCCGATCAGTGCGAGCGTGCCCGGCCCCTCCGATTCCAGATCCTCGAAATTCTGGATCTGCGCAGCAATAACCGTGCGGTTTTCGTCGGCGCCCGACTGGATGCGAAGCAGGTCGCGGCCCTCGCCGCCATTGACCGTGCCGTCGAAGGCCGCGCCCGATCCGATGATCAGTTCATTGTCCGATCCGTCGAAATTGACCGTCTGGCCCGCCCCCAGATTGCCGAGCGTCAACTGCGCTTCGCCAAAGATGTTGGCGACCTCGAACCCGTTCATGCCGTTGATGGTCGATGCGTTGGTGAGTGTCAGGTTGAGCGTGTCGGTGCCCGCACCGCCGTCGAGCGCGCCCGACAATATCCCCGCCAGCGTCAGGTTCAGCGTGTCGTCGCCGCCGCCAAGGTTGACGCCGCCCGCCAATGTGCCGGTCACGGTCACGGCATTGTTGCTGTCATCGCCAACGATATTCTGGATCGTGCCCATGCCGTCGTTGAGGATCAGGTTCGCACCTTCGAGCAGTTCGATGGTGTCGATGTCCTGGTCGAGCGTGACGTTGATCGTGCCCTGCCCGCGCGCCGCATAGGATTCAAATCCGTTCAGCCCGCTCGGCAGGTTGCCGGTATCGCCGGCAAGCAGGAATTCAAACGTGTCGATGCCCTCCCCGCCATCGAGCAGCCCTTCGATCACGCTGCCCGCGCGCGCCACATATCGGTCGTTGCCCGCGCCCAGCAGCACGTCGCCCCTGATCGTGCCCGAATTGACGACAATGTCGTCACCCGCGCCCAGATCGACGCTGCCCGAGATGGTGCCATTATTGGTGATGCGTTCGGACCCGGTGCTGCCGGTGAAGGTATATTGGCCTTCGCTGCGCACCGTGTCACCTGCGTCGACCTGGATCGAAATATTGGCAAGGCCGACGGAAGCCACATCGAAATCGCCGACGACCGACAGGATGCCGGTGCCCTGCGGCACGCCCGCGAGACCCTCGATCCGCTCGAACTGACGATATTTGGCAGCGTCGAGCCGGCCGTTTTCGCTGCCGCTGCCGTCGATCAGCAGCGTATCGGTGCCGTCGCCGCCGAAGGCCGTTCCAGTCAACGTTCCGCCGAGCGCGAAGACATAGGCGTCGTCGCCTTCGCCCATCCGCACATCGCCCTCGACCGTGCCGCGATTCTCAAATCGGTCGTCGCCATCGGCCAGGTCGACATTGCCGATGATATTGCCTTCGTTGACGATGTCATCGGTGGTGCCAAAGGTCTGGATGGCGCTCGCGACCACCCGTTCGTCGTCGGAGTTGTTGATGGCGTCGGGGATATCCATCGCGGTGCGGCGGACAATGTCATTTTCCGCGAACACCGTGTCGACGCCGCTGCCGCGGATCGTGCCGCTGTTGGTCATGCGGAAGAACGAGCGCCCTGCGCCATCGGGATTATTGGCTTGGACGAACACGGCAACCGAGTCTGCGCCGGTCGATTCGATCGTCCCGTCATTCTCCAGCTCGACGATCGCATTATCGCCATCGATCTGCGCGCCGAAACCATAAGCAAGCGCCGTGCCGCCATCGATATCGGCGCCGCCGCCATTGGCGCGGATCGTGCCGCTGTTGCGCACCGATGCGACGGTTTCGGGCTCGCCGCTCAATGTGCTGCCTTTGGCGATGACCGTCAGGCCGCTGCCGCCTGCGCCGCTGCCGTCGATCGTGCCGCTGTTGTCGATGTCGATCGATGCCGCTTCGATTCGGACGCCGCCGTCGATACGGCTGCCGGCCGAAATCTCGCCCGCATTGTCCAGTTCGACGCGGCCCAGCGACCGCACGGTCATGCCGAAATCGCTGTCGGCGTTCGAGCCGGGGGTTGTCTGTGCGATCCGCCCGCCTGCGCTGTTCGTGATCCGCGCAAGATGATCTTCTGACGAGAAAGCCGCAAAAAAGGCCGAGCTATTTTGCGACGTGGCGGAAATAAGCCCCGAGTTGATGAAATCCAGCCTATCGCCGTCGGTCGACCCGCTTTCCAGCCTGACGCCCAGGCTTCCGGTCATCGATCCTTCGTTGCGGATCGTTCCGCTGAAACCCTCACCGAAGAGCGCATAGTTGCTCGAATTAATGTCGCCGCGATTCACAAAAGTGCCGCCGCCCGGGATATTCGCGATACCCCGCAAATAGGCGCCATAGCTGGCGCCCGACGCGATGTCGGCGTCGTTGACGACCGTTCCGTCGCCGATCATCTGGATGCCGTTCGACAGCGCGCCTTCGGCGGTGACGGTCACGACCGTGTCGGTACCAGAGGCCTCGATGCCGTGCATCTCGAACCCGCTGCGCCCGTCGATGTTGAGCATGTTGTTGGCAAGCGCAACGTTCGCGCTTGCCGAATAGGATCGGCCATAGGCGTCGTGGTCCCCGCTGCCACCCTGAATGCTGCCGGTAACGGTGCCGTTGCCCTTCGCAAGATAGATGTCGTTCCCCTGCCCCAGGTCGATATCGCCGACGATCGTCCCTTCGTTGACGACGACGTCCGTGCCGGTGCTTCCCTGATAGGCGGTGGTGCTGGTGCCGGTGCTCTCGAATGCGCTGCCGACCCGGATCAGGCCCTGCGCGCCGTTGCGCAGCACCGTGGTCGGACTTGAGCCCTGCGACCGCACCGCTGCTCCGAACAGGCTGGAAATTTCTCCATCGTTGACGATCAGGGTGTTGCCCTGCGCCAGAATCGCATCGCCCGACGCCTGGATCTTGCCGATCTGGCCGCCGTTGCGCCGGTTGACGATCGTCGCGTCGGTCGCATGGATCGCGTTCGCGTTGGTGCCGCCCGCGGCGCGCGTGTTGATGCCGGAAATCGTGCCAAGATTATCGACCGAACTGGTCGTGCGGATCGCCGCCGATCCATTGATAGTGGGAAGCGAGGTCTCGCGAATCTGCACGGTTGCGCCCGCCTCGACAAAGGTTTCTGCTTCGCCGGCATTCAGCGCGGTTCCGCTGGTGGTGCTGAGCGTGACGTTGCCCGCCACCCGGACGCTGTCGGCGGCCCGCGCATCGACAAGCTCGTTTACGCCATTGTTTGCCCGTCCGTTCTGGTTCGCGCGAATGACCAGGTCGATCTTGCCGTCGCCCCCCTCGCCCAATCCGCGCGAGGTCGAAACGTCCCGAACGACGATCGCCGACCGGCCTTCTGCGGCGGTCGTATTGACCACCGCATCGACATAGATCGTGCCGTCTCCGCCCAGGTTGAGCGTTTGCTCCATCTCGTTGTTCACGCCCACGCCCGGCGCGGTGAGTGTCAGGATCGAATCATTGCCCGACGCTTCATACCCGACCGCGCCAAAGGTGCGGCCATCGGCGAGCTGCGCCGTGCCCTCGAACACCGTCTCGGTCGTCGTGCCTTGCGCACGAAGCCACAGCTGATCGACGCCGTCCTCCATAATCAGGTCGCCGGTGAAGAGCGCCGGGCTGTTCGCCGTCGCACCCAGGTTCACGTCGCCTGTCGCATGATCGAGACGCCCGCCGTTCATGTCGAGCACGACCCGGCCATCCGCTCGCGGCACCGCAACATCGCCCTGCTGCGTCTGGCCGTCGGGCAGATAGATGAACTCATCGTCCGTCTGCGCCTGTGCCGCCGACGCCAGGATGATCGAAATGCCGGCGGCGCTCGCCAGCAACGACGTGCGGCTGAGCGCGCGGGAGACGCGGGGACGGGCGATGCGGGGGTGGGTGAGTTTCACGGGTGGGGACCTTTTCAATGACCTGAATGGTTGCCGGAGCGCACACGGGGCACCCTCCGGCGTCGCCACGCGACCGGGGGAGTCCACATGGCGTCCGGCGCATTGGCCGACGGGCACCAACGCCGGGATAGCCAGCGCGACCAATGGCGCACTCACGCGATCAATGGTCGCAATTTCAGCAAAAAAGACATGATTTGAACGCGATATATCGCCATAAAATCAGTCGGCCATCAGGTCGCCATCATGGCTTTTGCGGCGCCGGCGATCCAGACCGCCAACAATCATTCAACAGCGATGGGCACCATGATTCAGCCGTTTGCGAATTCACCTCTGTCAAAGCGCGCCAGCGGCTCCGCCGCGGCGCAGCCCCTCGTCTTTGCCATCTGGATCACAAGCTATCTGGCGATAGATCTCATCATGTGGGCCGGGGGACGATCGACCCTGGTCAGCAATATCGTCATCAGCTTGCCGATGATGCTCACCGCCCCGTTGCTGACGATGCGGCTCGACCGGCTGCGACGGCGGCTGCTCCCCCTCGGCGGCGTCCCGGTCACGCTCGTGCTGGTCCCCGCCGCCTTTGGCGCGGCCATGATGCAGGGCGCGGTCGACTATGCCTCGGTCCGCGTCGCGGCGGCGATGCTCTTTCCCGACTGGCAGGTCCATGTCCCGACCGAGCATCGCCAGTTCGGCTTCGGCATTTACGTCTATACCCTGCATTTCCTGTGCTGCCTGCTGGCCCTGACGTTGCTTCAGGCCCGGCAGTCGGTCGAAGTCGCCGTCCGGCGGCATGACGAGGCGCTGGGCGCCCGGCGCCGGGCAGAGGCACAGGCGCTCCGCCTTCAGCTCAATCCGCATTTCCTGTTCAACGCGCTCAATTCGATCGCGGCGCTGGTCGCGACCGGCGGGAACCGCGTCGCCGATGCGATGATCTGCCGCCTCAGCGACTTCATGCGCGCCACCATGACGGGCGCCGCGGAAAGCGACGTCAGCCTGGCAAAGGAAATTGCGACCACCGAATCCTATCTGGCGATCGAGCGGCTTCGGTTCGGCGATCGGCTGCGCTTCGCCTTCAACGTCGCGCCCGATGCATGGGACGCCACCACCCCGCCGCTTATCCTGCAACCGCTGGCCGAAAATGCCGTCAAACATGGCCTCGCGATCCCGCATAGCGCCATCCATGTGCAGACCGACGTCGAACGCGTCGGCGACCTGCTCGCCATCACCGTCACCGACCGGCGCGTCGCCACGGGCGCCGACGCTGTCCGCGTCGTCCCCGACGGCACCGGGGTCGGCCTGGGCAATGTTCGCGATCGCGTCGCCTTGTTCGGCGCCAGCGGCGGGCAGGTCGAAACCGAGGTCCTCGACGACGGCTTTTGCGTCCGACTGGTCCTTCCCTATCGGCGTTTCGCGACAGCGGGGGAGGTCGCGCAATGAAAGGGCGCATCGAACGGCCGCTGGATATTGTCGCGATCGACGACGAACCGCTGGCGCTCGCGCGACTGGCGCTGCTCGTTCGCGATATACCCGGCACCCGGCTGGTCGGATCGATCGGCGATCCGGACGTCGCCCTGTCGTGCATCGCGGAGCGCCGGCCCGACATCGTCCTGCTCGATATCGAAATGCCGGGCACAAACGGCATCGAACTGGCGTCGAAGCTCCTCCATATGGACGGTTATCGCCCGTTCGTCATTTTTGTGACCGCGTTCCAGCACCATGCGATAACGGCCTTTCAGGCGCAGGCGATCGACTATGTCCTGAAACCCGTCACCTATGCGCGCCTGGCACAAGCGATCGCCCGCGTCCGCATCCTGGTGCATCATCAGCGCATGTCGGCCGAGGCGCGCGACTATGAACGGCGCCTGCTGGAGCTGCACGAATCGGCGGGTCCGCAACATGATCCGCGCGACGGCGAAGAGATTTGGGCATCGCGGGGAAGCGAGTTCGTGCGGCTGCGGACCGGCGAGATCGAGCGCGCGGAATCCGAACGCGACTATGTCCATATCCACAACGCCGAACGCGCGTTTCTTCTCCGCACCACGCTCGGCGCGCTGCACGACCGATTGGGGCACGACCGTTATGTTCGCGTCCGCCGTTCCGCGATCGTCAGGCTCGATCGCATCAGCGCCGTCCGCAACCGCGGATATGGCGATATTCAGATCCTGCTGCGGTCCGGCGCCACGGTGCAGGTCGGGCGAACCTACCTGAAACCGCTGCGGCAGCGAATGATCGGGATCAATCCCGCCAGGCGGTTCGACCTGTTGGACGCTTGAACCGCTTTTGGGGGCGCCGCAGCGGTTTACGGACCGGACCGGCGCCGTTCGTCGAACGATCGCCGCGTTCATCGCAAATCCGCTTGCCAATCGGCGCAACCGGACCTGTTGCATTCCGGCGAGGGCGCGTCCGGTTTTGCTCCCCATGACGAAAGGCAGCAGCGTGAACGGATTGACGGGGTTGGCAGGAACGCTGGCAGTGTTGTTGCTGCTGGGACTGGTCGTTGGCTTTGCTGATCGTCAGCGCTTTTCCGTGCGCTGGCTTCTGGTCGCGGCCCTGCTCGTGGCGCTCAACGACATGCTGCTTACGCGCGCCTATGGGCTGCTTCCCGAACTGATCGGCGGATCGTGGAACTGGCAGGGCAAGCTGCTCGCGCTTTGCGCAACGCTTGCCGTCGCTTCCTTGCCGGCCTTCGGCTGGCGCCGCGCTGGCCTGACGCTGTCGCAGGAGCCCGGAAGCCTGCGCGCCGCCCTGCCGGTCGCGGCGCTTTATTGCGCCTTCTTCATTGCCATCGCGCTCGCCTTCCCCGGCGAGCCTGCGGATGTGGAAACGGCCGCTTTTCAACTGACCATGCCGGGTATCGAAGAGGAACTCTTCTATCGCGGCCTGCTGTTGTTCGCCCTCGACCAGGCATTCCGCGGCCGACGGCGGTTTCTGGGTGTCGATTGGGGCTGGGGCGCCGTGCTGTCCTCTATGCTGTTCGGGATGGCCCATGCTTTCGGATATTCGGATGGGCAATTCTCGTTCGACGCGATCACAATGGCGCTGACCGCCGTTCCCGCATTCCTTGCGGTCTGGTTGCGTCTGCGAACGGGCAGTGTGCTTCTGCCCGTCCTCCTTCACAATTTCGGCAACTCTTTTTCCCTGTTCGTCTGACGGCGACACCGAAAGTCGCGGCGATATGATCCTGTCTTTCCTGCCTGCCCTGTCCGCCCTGTTCTTCCAGCCCGCCGCCGACGCGCCGCTGGTCGTCGCATCCTATCTTTATCCCGGTGTCGACCGCCATGCCGCGCTCGTCCCGCTGGCCGATCGCGTCGCACGGGCCGCGAAACGGCCGGTGCGGATCGAATTGTTCGGAAATCCGGATGCGCTGTCACAGGCGGTTTGCGACGGGCGGGTCGACGTGGCGATGACCAATCTCGGCGCCTATGTGACGATGCGCGATTGCCCGGCCGTCGCCGCTGTCGCCGTGCTCGACGTGCCCCCTGCCATGCTGGAAAAATATCGCGGCGTGCTGCTCACCCGCGCCGATACCGGCATCGCCGGGCTTGGCGACCTTGTCGCAAAGGCCGCCGAAATTCGATACAGCGAAGTCTTGCCCGGATCGACGTCGGGCGCGCTTGTCCAGGCGGCGGAACTGCGGACGCTTGGCCTCTCGCCCGGCCGCTTTGCCGAAACGCGCCATTCGGGCACCCATGATGCCGCGCTTCAGGATTTGCTGACCGGACGGGCCGATCTTGCCGCATCGGCCGAACAGCCCTGGCACCGGATGCAAATGGCGCAGCCCGGCCGCGCCGCGACGCTCCGCCTGCTGTGGCGTTCCGCGCCCTTGCCACCCGGCCCGGTCGTGTGCCGCGCGGCGGCGGCGGTGCCCTGCGCCGCGATCCGCGATGCCCTGCTGGCCGATGACGCCGCCGACGCCGCGCGGGCTTTGTCCGGGGGCTGGATCGAAACGCGCGGATCGGAAAAGTTCCGCGCTTATGACGAGGCGACCTACGCGCCGTTCAAACGGGACACAGACTGACGGACTTGCCGTCGTCGGGAATCGCCATTCCAATTGGGGCTTTGCGCTGACCCTAATGATGTCGGGGAACGCGCGGAACCGCGCTCCCCGACATCGCCATGCAAGCGGGACTGCTCATTGGCAGCTACGGATATGCCGCCCTTCGACCAGCAAGGGGATAGGCGACCCGACGAACGGCGTGCTCGCGCGACGAAATGCCCGGATCGCTGCATGAAGACGATGGATGCAAAGGCGTGCCCGCCCGTTCGTCGCAGCCCTCGCGCGTTCGTCGCGCACCGCCTTGCCCGGTTCATGGCGTCGGGCATGGCATTTCGCCCGATCATATAATGGACACCCCATGCCGCTTTCCTACCGCACCCTGCTGCTCGTCAGCCTGGCCCTGCCGCTCCCCGCGGTGGCGCAGACGCCCCCTCCCACCCCGAACCAGTCGGCGGCGGAGTCGCGGCGCGAAATCGCGAACAGCCGGCGCGAAGCGCGCACGAATCTGGAGCGCGGCATACGCGGCGAAATCGACCCGCGCGAAATCCGGCGCGCGCGTGAAGCGGGCCCGGCCGGCAGCTCGGCCGTGGCGCCAGAGGTCATCGCGCGCTGGCAAGCCACGCCGCCGCAGCAGCTGGGCACCGATCCCGATTTCGTGCGCGCGATGCAGAATGAAGACCCCGCCGCTCTCGCCCATTGGGAAGGCGTGCTGATGGAAATGAACCGCGATTTGAATGCAGACGCGGGATCGCGCCGGTGGTTGGGCGGCCCGGTCCTTATCCCCGATCAGGACACGGTCCATATCACGGTCGGCGACCGCCCCAACCAACCGCCAGCGCGCCGGGGCGTAAAGCGCAAGCCCGCCGAAGAAAAGCGCCAGGACGAAACGCCGCGCCGGAAACGCAATCCGATTCAGGAACGCGAGGCGCTGGAACGCGACCGGCGCGAGGCGGGCCGCCAATATGCCGACGCCATGCGGCGGCGCGACGAAAATCCGGGCAATCAGGAACTGATCCGGTTGGCCGAGCGCGAAGCGACGCGAGTCCGGCTCGCCGAAGAAGGCTATCAGGCGTTCCTGCGCGAACACGCGCCCGACGAATATCGCGCGCGTCAGCAACAGCTCGAAACGATCGATTGGCGGATGGTGGAGCCGCGTGCGCTCGACCCGTCGAAACTGCCGCGCCCTGCCGAACCCGCGGAACGCCCGGACGCCCCGCCGCTGTCCGAATATGACGGGCGCCTCGGCACCAATCCCGACCATCGGCTGCGCGGAACGCCCGAAGGTGGCGAAGGCCCCGTCCTCCCCCCTCGCGCCAATACACAGCCTGCGCCGCAGCGGCCGAAAAGCCCCCAGCTCCCCGAATATCGTCCGCCTGCGGCGGATTAGAGCGGCCAGCGTCAAATCGGCTTGATTGCCCAAAGCCGTTCCTGCTGAGCTGGTCGAAGCACCGTCCTGTCCTTCGGCGTCAGACAGAAAGAACGGCCCTTCGACCAGTTCAGGGCGAACGGCCCTTATTCGGCGCGCAACGCTATGGCGCGTCGGCGGCCGCCTTCCTTTCCACCGTTGGATCGTCCCATGACAAAAAAGGGGGCGGGTTCTTGCGAACCCGCCCCCTTCGCGTTTCGGCGTGACGTATCAGAAGCTCAGGCTGGCACCGACCGTGAAGGCCCGTCCGAACAGGTCGAACGCGTCGCCCGTCTCAAGCCCCGTCGGCGTGCCGAACGGCGTGCCGGGCAGGTAGGGCGGCTGGGTGTCGAACACATTGTCGATCCCGAAGTAAAAGCTGTATTTCCGATCGATCTCATACCGGACCTGCAAGTCGTGCAGCCAGTAATCGTCGATCTTGTTCAGCGCCAGGATGTCGGGATTGGCGCTGGTAAAGTTCAGCACATAATCGCCGCCGCTCATGAACTTGGTCTGCCAGCTGAAGGTGACATCATCGACCGAATAGGCAGCCCGGCCAGTGAAGCGATGGCGCGAAAAGGCCTGTCCGAACGTGCCCGCAGCGTCCTCGACCGGCGCGACCGGGTCGGCCTGCGTCGAATTTTCGATCAGGTAGGTATAGTTCGCCGTGATCGACAACCGATCGTCGGGGGCGATGCCCAGCCCGGTCCAATAGCGCAGGCCGACGTCGATGCCGCTATTCTTGTATCCGGCGACATTGATCAGCTGGCCGTCGACCCGCGTGACACGGCCGGTGTTCGCATTGCGGACGACATTGTCGCAATACAGCGGCAGGTCGGTGAGCAGGCACTGCTGGATCGAATAGGTGCGATCGATCGTGTTGATCGCGCGGTCGATGGCGATGTCATAATAATCGACCGTCAGCGACAGGTTGGGCACCTGCACCGGCGTGATGACCGCACCGATGGTGAAGGTTCGCGCCTTCTCTTCCTGCAAGTCCAGGTTTCCGCCCTGGAAACCGTTGATGCCCTGCAAATCGGCGAGCGTATATTCAAATATGCCGTTCGCCGCGATCGCGGCCTGGATCGCCGGGACCGCGCGGCAGGCCGCCGCATATTCGTTCGACGTCGATGCCGTCACGCCGTTGCAGGGATCGGCCACCGACGCAAAGGTTTCGGACGGCTGGCCGAACAGTTCGGACGCGTTCGGTGCCCGGTTCGCCTCGGCATAAACGCCGCGCAGGCGCAATCCGTCGAACGGCTCAAGCTCGGCGCCGACGTTCCAGCTCAGCACGCTGCCCACCGTCGAATAATCCGACAAGCGTGCCGCCGCGATCAGGCCGAAATGGTCGACGAAGCTGTCGCGGATCAGCGGGACATTCACTTCGCCATAGATTTCCTTGACCGAATAGCTGCCGACAAGGTCGGGGGTCTGGTTGCCCGAATTGCCGCCGGTGTTGGTCAGTATGTCCCAGTCGCTGACCGATTTTTCCTTGCGATATTCAAATCCGATCGCAAACCCGACGTCGCCCGCGCCCAGATCGAACGGCGTGCCGCTGATCGTGGCGGTCGCCACATGCTGCTGGTTCGTGATTTCCTGCGATTTGGGGATCACCGCCTGGACATAGGCGGCCGCGCGCGGATCGACCGTATCATAACCGAACAGGTTGATCGGAATGCAACCCTCGGCGCGCGCCGAGGCGTCGGCGCAGACGATATCGACGCCCAGAACATTGCCCGGTCCCACCCGGACGGCATTCAGCGCGTTGCGATAGCGACGATTGTCGATATCCTCGCTGGCGTTGTAATCGTTCATATAGCCATAGACATAGCTGGCTTCATATTTGAACCGCGAACCCAGGTCGCCGCGAAGGCCCGCCACGGCACGCCAGGTGTCGCGCCGCACGACATTGCTGCGGTCGAAAACGTCATTCTGGCGGCGCCGGAACTGGATCGCCGCGACGTCATTGTCAGGGTCGGCATCGCTGTTGCGCGCCGCGATCGCCGCGGCGACATCGGTGGGGATGAAGGGGTTGGCGATCGACATGCCCAGGTCGTCGGCGCCGGTGTAAACATCGGTCCACTCCAGCGCGAAGGGCTCGATCTGGCTGTTGGAACTGACCCGGCCATAGGTCAGCTCGCCGAACAGCTCCGCCCCGTCGGCGATGTCGAAATTCGCGATCGCCGACGCCAGATAGCGTTCGACGGGCACCGAAATATAGCGGTCGTTGTTGCGGTTGTAGCCTGCACCGGCCGGGAAGCCCGCCACGACATTGTTGCCGCGGTCAAAGGTGAACAGGCTGCCGCCCTGATAGGCGGTGTTGGCAACGCCATCGGCGTCGACAAGGTTGAACCAGCCCTGCGACGCATAGCTGCTGTAGGATGCGGGGCCGCAGATCAGGCCCGCGCAATCCTGGGCCGATCGGGCGCGATTGCGCGACAGCAGCCCGTCGTCGCGGTCATAGGTGAAATTCACCAGAATGTTGCCGCGATCGTCGGCGCCAAAGCTGGTGCCGGCGGTGACGCTGGTCATATAGCGCGCGTTATCGCCCCGGCCGGTCAGGCCGGCCTGGCCGCGGATCGAAACCCCCTCGAAACGGTCCTTCAGGATGAAGTTCACGACGCCCGCGACGGCATCCGAACCATAGACCGCCGACGATCCGCCGGTGACGATCTCGACCCGCTCGACGAAATCGGTCGGGATATTGTTGACGTCGACCGCCGAATCCCCGGGAAGCCCGCCGACCATGCGGCGGCCGTTGACCAGCACCAGCGTGCGCGACTCGCCCAGGCCTCTGAGGTCGATCGTCGCCACGCCGGTTCCGGAAATCAGGAAGTTGGAATTGGCGCGCGTCAGGCCGATCGCCACCTGCGGCATTTCGTTCAGCGTGTCCTGGATATTCTGCGCGGCGTCATATTGCAGGTCGCTGTTGCTGACCACCGACAGCGGCACCGGGGCATCCACATCGTGGCGCGCGATACGCGATCCGGTCACGACGATCGCCTCCCCCTCGGTGGCGGCGTCGTTCGCCATTTCCTGGGCGGCGGCCGGTCCCGAAATCAGCGCCACCGCGATGGCAACGGACGCAGCACCGGCACCCAGAAGGCGCCCGCGAACAGTCTTATTCATTTTTTTGCACTCCCTGTTGAAAGCCCATGGCGCCGGAGCGAATTCGCTTCCCTTGGCGCGCGTGGCTGTCGCCCGCGAGGCTGCGGACGCGAACGCAGCCATAGGAATATCCCGCCATCAACAGACACCCCTTGCGCCCAATGGTGCAGTGCCGCGACAAACGGCGCACAGCCGGAGACGATGACGATCGGCGCGATGATATCCGCCCGCGCGGACAGCGCGTCGAGGTTGCTGCTGGAAAAGTGAGGATTATGGGGTCGAAAAACGGCCGGCGACAGGCGCTGACCGCGGGAGGCGCCAAAACAAAGACGAGTGCCGTGCCACGCTTTGTTCCGAAATGGCGCGCCCGGCAGGATTCGAACCTGCGACCACCCGCTTAGAAGGCGGGTGCTCTATCCAGCTGAGCTACGGGCGCGCAGCGCATTTGCGTCGCGGCGCGAATAGCGCGGTTTGCGCGGGCTGCAAAGCAGGTTAAGCAGCGGTCGATGTCCGATTCCGCCGCGCCCCCATCCCAACTAGCCCCCGTCAGCGCGGCCGATATCCGGCATTTCCGCTATTATGACCTGGTCATGGCGGCGTTCGTCGCCGTCCTGCTTCTCAGCAACATCATCGGCGCGTCGAAATTGTCGATGGTCGGCGGCCTCACCTTCGGCGCCGGGATCCTGTTCTTTCCAATCAGCTATGTCATCGGCGACGTGCTGACCGAAGTTTATGGCTATGCGCGCGCGCGCCGCGTGATCTGGGCCGGGTTCGGCGCACTGTTGTTCATGGCGGTGATGAGCTGGATCGTGCTGGCGATGCCGCCCGCGCAAGACTGGTGGTGCAGCGGTGCCGACGCCCTCACGCCAAAGGCTGGCGAACCCGCCGGGACCGGCGCGGTGTGCCAGGCAACATATGAAAGTGTGTTCGGCAGCGCCTGGCGCATCGTCTTGGCGTCGATGGTCGCTTTCTGGGCCGGCGAGTTCGTCAATTCCTATGTCCTGGCGCGGATGAAGCTGGCAACGGGCGGCCGTTTCCTGTGGATGCGCACGATCGGGTCGACCGTGGTTGGCCAAGGGGTCGACAGCCTGATCTTTTACCCCATTGCCTTCCTCGGCATCTGGGAAACCGAGCAGGTGCTGCTGGTCCTGTCGACGAACTGGGCGATGAAGGTGGCGTGGGAAGCCGCGCTGACGCCGGCAACCTATATAGTCGTGGGGGCGTTGAAGCGGCGCGAAGGCGTCGACGTGTTCGACAAAGGCACCGACTTCAACCCGTTCGGCGCCAAGGTTTAAATTCCCCGGGAACTGGATCTTTATGACGTTGCTTGAAATTGCCTCGCTGTTCGAGGCGCGCAAGGTGTCGGTCATCGAGGCGACGGGCCTCGATAAGGACGCACTGCATATCTATTTTGGACTGACGCTGTTTCTGGTCGTCCGCTTCCTGTGGCGGCGGCGCGGCGGGTGGGTGATCGCGTGGCTGGCGGTGCTGGCGATGGCGTGCGGCGGCGAATGGCTGGACCTGAACGCCGAAATAGCCCAGTCGACGATCCAGCCCGACGCGGCACACTGGCACGACATCTGGAACACGATGTTCTGGCCGACAATATTGATGCTCGTCGGGCGCTGGATGCAGCCGAAGCCGAACGAAGCGGCCGAACAAGCGGCCGAAGCGTCGTCAGGCGAGGACGCCGAGCGCCGCCTCGAACAGGCGTAGCCCGTCGGTTCCGCCGTGCGCGCGGTCGATCGCGCGTTCGGGGTGCGGCATCATGCCGAGCACATTGCCCGCATCATTGAGCACGCCCGCAATATCGCGCGCCGACCCGTTGACCGCGTCGGCATATCGGAACGCGACGCGTCCTTCACCTTCGATCCGGTCGAGCGTTTCGGAGTCGGCGAAATAATTGCCGTCATGGTGCGCGACCGGAATATCGATCTGCTCGCCCGCATTATAGCTTGCGGTGAACAGCGACTGGCTGTTCTCGACCGTCAGCGGCACGCTGCGGCACACGAAGTTGAGCCCCGCATTGCGCATCAGCGCACCGGGCAGCAGCTGCGCCTCGGTCAGCACCTGGAAGCCGTTGCACACGCCGAGCACGGGAACGCCGCGGCCCGCGGCATCGGAGACCGCGCGCAGGATCGGCGACCGCGCCGCCATCGCGCCCGAGCGAAGGTAGTCACCATAGGAGAAGCCGCCAGGGAGCGCGATGAAGTCGATGCCATCGGGCAGATCGGTCTCGCGGTGCCACACCATCGCGGGGGCGCGGCCGGTCACCGTTTCGAGCGCGACCGCCATGTCGCGGTCGCAATTGGAACCCGGAAAGACGATGACGGCGGTCTTCATGGCGTCGGTTCCCCTTACGGACGTTCGATGCGGTAGTTTTCGATCACCGTGTTGGCGAGCAGCTTCGCGCACATCGCGTCAAGGTCGGCATCGCTGGTGCCGTCGGCGACGTCGAGTTCGATAAAGCGTCCGGCGCGCACGTCCGCAACGCCGCCAAAGCCCAGCCCTTCGAGCGCATGATGGATCGCTTTGCCCTGCGGGTCGAGGACCCCCGGCTTGAGCGTCACATAGACATTCACTTTCATGCGGACGGGCCTTTGCAAAAGGATTGCGGGAAGATGGGCGCGCCTATGCCCGCGAATCACTTTGCGGGCAAGGGTCGCCACGGCGAAAAATACGGCTGTTCGGATTGCGAACTAGTCGCATCTTTCCTGTTGCGAATCTCTCGCACTATCCCTAGATCACCATTGTTGAGAAGGATTCGCACATGGTCGTCTGTGTCTGCAACGCAATAAAGGAAAGCCAGCTGCGCGATGTCGCGCGGAGCGGCCAATTGCGGTGTGCCAAGGCAGCCTATGCGCAACTGGGTCGCAAACCCAAGTGCGGACAGTGCCTGTCATTCGCTCGCAATATCATCAGCGACGTCGCCGCGACCGCCTGATTTTTCTTGGTTTTCCGCCATTTTTGACCTTGGCCTGATGGGGTCCGGGCGCCTATAATGCGTCCACTCCATTCCAAGAAAAAATGACAGGACTGACACCATGAAGGGCGACGAAAAAGTCATCGACTTCCTGAACGAGGCGCTCAAGAACGAGCTTACCGCGATCAACCAATATTGGCTGCATTATCGCATGCTCGACAATTGGGGCGTCGCGCGCCTCGCCGCGTTTGAACGCGAAGAGTCGATCGACGAGATGAAGCACGCCGACAAGCTGGCCGACCGCGTCCTTTTTCTCGGCGGCTTGCCCAATTTCCAGCTGCTCGGGCGCCTGCGCGTGGGTGAGACGGTCGAAGAAATCCTGCGTGCCGACCTCGCGGTCGAGGAAGAGGCGATACCGCTGCTCAAGGACGCGATCGCGCATTGCGAAAGCGTGCGCGATTATGTCAGCCGCGACCTGTTCGCCGATATCCTGGAAAGCGAAGAACATCATGTCGACGAACTGGAAAAGCAGTTCGAGATGATCGAGCGCATGGGGATCGAAAATTATATCCAGCTCCAGTCGCGTCCCGTCGGGGACGACTGATCGCGATTCGACGAACCAGAGCCTGTCCACGCCCTAAGCCGTTGAGAAGAGAGGTGCTTTCGAGCGCCTCTTTTTTCGCTTGTATTTGCGATTAATTCTCAATAGCAAGGTGGAGCAGTCCCCTCCTGCCGGCCGCTGCAACTTCAAGCTGCATCAAAAGCGGCCGGCATCTTTTTCGCAAAGACGAGGACGGAGGGACCCTAGGGCCGGGAGAAATGACCTCATGCAAAGCAGCGCGCTGATCCGCCAGTTGACCGAGCAGCCGCTGGTCCGCGACCTTTCGGTCGAATCAGCACAAGCCGTCCTTGCGCTTCGCTATTGCATCCTCTGCCGCCGCGGCGAACGCGACCCGATGCCCGAACTCGAGCGGCGCTGGGGCAATATACTCGCGGCGCGGCGTTACCGGCTGGTGGTCGAGGCGATCGGCCATGTCTGGCCCGAACCCTTTGCCGTCGCCCCGCCCTGTTGCCCGCGCGTCAGCTTCGACGAGGCGCTGCTCGCCGCGATCGTCGGCGCCGCCTCGCGCCGCGATCGCGTCCAGTTCGACTGGCTGACCGCCGAAATGCTCGGCAGCGATGCGCGCGAGATGCTGTTCATTGCGCTCGAAAATTTCATCCGGGCGCGCACGCCGGGACGGGTTTAGCATCACCCTGGCGATGGCGGCTTTGGGGTGGAAAGCGGACGTGAGCGAGGCTTATGCTTAGCGGCCCAAGAGATACAATCCGACGACAATGGCAAAGCAAAAACACAGCGCCAAAAAAACGAAAAGCGGTCCTCTCGGTTCATCCCGGTGGCCTTGAGGGACAATGAGGGCCATGATTACTTCCAGCATTCAGCCTCCCAACGCGTGCTCATACTTTCGACAATCTAGCACGCGGTCATAGGTCCGCAAATGGTCGAAAGCGGCCGCCGGTTCTATATCCCCGCCTTGTCGCTCACCGCCTTGATCACCAGCGCCTTGTCGTCGACCAGATAGCGTTTCGCGAGCGCCTGCAATTCGGCGGGGGTTGCGGCTTCGACCTCGTCGATGCCCTTGCGGCTGCGGTCGAGCCGATCGGGGTGGCTCGCCGCCTCGGCGACATAGTTCAGCCAATAGCTGTTTTCGCGCCGCGACTTCACCATCGCCTCGACCAGCGGCTTGCGCGCGCGATCGACCAGGTCGGCATCGACAGGCTTATCGCGCAATTCCTTTGCGGTGGCGAAAATCGCCGCGCGCGTTGTCGCGAGATCCTTGAAATCGACATTGCTCGCGGCGAACAGATGGCCGTAACCCGGAAATTCGTCCGACAGGCTTGCCGCCGCGCCGGGGCTGTAGCTTTCGCCGAGCCGTTCGCGCAGTTCCTCGGTCAGTTTCAACTGCATCACGCGCGCCAGCAGGTTTAGCCGCATCGCTTCGCCAAGGTCGCTGTCGTCGCGCGCCGGCCAGTAGACGCGCAGTTCCGCCTGTTCGGCCGGCCCCTTGTGAATCAAGGTCCGCTCGCTGCGATCGGT